>NZ_AUEZ01000051.1 GCF_000426245.1 Bradyrhizobium sp. Ai1a-2
CGTCCACCGCATCTCACCGCAACGTTCGTGACGATCGCGAGCCGCCCCTCATTCGGGTGAGACGCGCGGAGTCATAGTGCTGATTTGCCCGACGACGGAAGCGGAATGTTTTTTCTGTGAGGGCTGGACAGACTTTCGTCCTGATTTGCCCGACGGGTTGATTTGTCGCACTCACCGCCTCCACATCGTCATTGCGAGCGGAGCGAAGCAATCCATAGCGCCACATGCGGAGACATGGATTGCTTCGTCGCTACGCTCCTCGCAATGACGAGGATGGTTCTTACGCCGGTCCGTTCGGCACGTCGGAGAAGCGCGTCAGCCAGGCCACCGGGCCGATGCTGGCGGCGATGATGAGCAGCGCTGCGAGTGCGCCTTCCTCGAAACTGCCGCGGCTGGCGAATTGGTAGATCGAGGTCGACAGCGTCTCGACGTTCAGAGGGCGCAGCAGAAGCGTTGCGGGAAGCTCCTTCAGGCAATCGACGAAGACGATGATGGCGGCGCCGAACAGTGCGGGCTTCAGGAGCGGCAGGTGAATCCAGCGCAGGATCGTTGCCTGGCCGGCGCCGACGGCACGTGCGCTCTCGTCATAGTCGCGTGGGATCTGCTCGAAGCCGGCCTTGATCAGGCCGGTCGGCACCGCCAGGAAGCGGATCGCGTAGGCCATCACCACGGCCGAGCCCGAGCCCATCAGGATCAATCCCGGCAGCGATCGTCCAGTCCACGTCGCGAGCGCATTCAGCCCGTTGTCGACGGCAAGCACCGGCGCGAGCAGGCCGAGCGCGATCACGAGGCCGGGCAGTGCGTAGCCCGCCTGCGAGATGTTCATCGCGATATGCTGCAACGGACTTGGCCGCCAGCGATGGGCGATGATGGTGGAGAACCCGAGCAGCAGCGCCAGCAGCGTGGCCAGGCTTGCGAACGCGACCGAGTGGAACGCGTGGCGCCAGAGCGACGCATCGAAATTGGCGAGCAGCCCGCGTTTGACGCTTTGATGCACGAGATAGAGCAGCGGCACGATAAAGCCGATCAGCACCGGCAGCAGGCACGCCGCGAACACCGACCACGCTTTTGCACCCACCAGCGGCGTGCGCGGCGTCAGCCGCGGGCTCTCGGCGGCGAGTTCGGCATTGGTGTTGCGGCGGCCGTAGCGCTCCATGATGACCAGGCCGGCGACGATGGCGAGCATCAGGCAGGCGAGCTGCGAAGCACCGGCGAGGCTGCCGCGATTGAGCCAGGTCGTGAAGATCGAGACGGTCAGCGTGCGGATGCCGAGATATTCGCTGGCACCGATATCGTTCAAGGTCTCCAGCGACACCAGCGCCACGCCGACCGCGAGCGCCGGCCGCGCCATCGGCAGCGAGACGCGCCAGAACACGGTCCATTTGCCGGCGCCGAGCGTCTTTGCGGCCTCGGCAAATTCGGCGGTTTGAAACTGGAACATCGCCCGCGCCGACAGATAGACGTAGGGGTAGAGCACCAGTCCGATCACGACAATCGCGCCGGGCAGGGAGCGGAGATTGGGCAGCAAGCCCACGGCGTCACGGAGCGGCAGCCAGATCGCGAGCGTGCGATGGACGAGCCCGAGCGGCTCGAACAAATCGGCATAGACGTAAGCCGCGAGATAGGTCGGGACCGCAAGCGGCAGCGGCATCAGCCATAGCAGCGTGCGGCGGCCACGGAAATCATAGCGCGAGATCAGCCACGCGGTGCCGGCGCCGAGCAGGAGCGTCAGCGCAGCGACGCCGGCGAGCAGGAGCGCGGTGTCGACGATCGCCGCCGGCAGCACGTAGTTGATCAGGTCGTGCCACACCTCCGGCGCCGGCTGCATGGCCAGCGACAGGATCGAGATGACGGGAGCGGCGACAAGCGCCGCAGTCGCCACTGCGATCGCCGCAGCGATCCGCCCGGCGTAGACGCGTCGCGTCGTGCTTGGTCGGGACGATTGGCCGGACTGACTGTTCACCTTCACCTCTCCCGCTTGCGGGAGAGGTCGGCGCGCAGCGCCGGGTGAGGGCTCTCTCCACACGAAGAGTCCCGCGATGGAGAGAGCCCTCGCCCCAACCCTCTCCCGCAAGCGGGAGAGGGAGAATCGGCACCTCACGTTCGCCAACATCGCCGCGGAGCGGCCCTTGGAGTCACCTCTCCCGCTTGCAGTCGGGGGAGGGGGCGAAGCGGAGAGGTCAGTTGTCAAAGCCGACCTTGTCCACCAGCGTTGCCGCCGCCTTGCGGTTCGCCGCGATCTTCGAGATTGGCAGGCTGTCGGCATTCAGCGTGCCGTAGCCGGCGATGGTGGGATTGACGGCGACGCCGGCACGAACCGGATACTCGTAGTTCTGGTCGGCATACATCTGCTGCGCCTGTTCGCCGGCGAGCCATTCGATCAGCTTCACGGCGTTGGCCTTGTTGGGCGCATGCTTGGCGAGTAGCACGCCGGAAAGATTGACGTGGGTGCCGCCGCCCTCGAAGGTCGGCAGCACGACGCGGGTCGCCTCCGCCCACGGCTTCTTATCGGGATCATTGTTCATCATCAGCGCCCAGTAATAGGTGTTGCCGATGCCGATGTCGCATTTGCCCGCGGCGACGTCGCGCGCGGCCTCGCGATCGCCGCCTGACGGCTTCTGGGCGAGATTGGCCTTGACCCCGCGCAGCCATTCCTCGGCCTTGGCCTCGCCGTACTTGGCCGTGTAGGCCGCGAACAGCGCGTTGTTGTAGATGTGCTGGCCGGATCGGATGCAGATCTTGCCTTTCCACTTGGGGTCGGCGAGCTCTTCATAGGTGATCTTGTCCTGCTTGACCCGGTCCTTGGAGGCATAGATCACGCGTGCGCGCATGGAAATGCCGGCCCAATGCCCGTCAGGATCGCGATATTGCGCGGGCACGGTCTTGTCGATCACCTCCGACTTGATCGGCTGGGTGACGCCGGCCTGCACGGCTTCGTCGATGCGGCCGATATCAACCGTGAGCAGCACATCGGCCGGGCTGTTGGCGCCTTCCGCCTTGATGCGCTGCTCAAGTCCCGAACTCGCCGAGACGACATTGACCTTGATGCCGGTGTCCTTGGTGAAGGCATCGAACAGCGGCTGGATCAGCTTGGTCTCACGATAGGTGTAAACATTGACTTCGCCATTGTCGGCCGATGCGGTCGAGATGGCGGGCAAGGTCAGGCACAGCACCGCCGCTGACGCGGCGAGGACGCGAAGATTGATCATGAGGCTGCTCCGGCAGGATGTCACGCGGTACCGGAGTGCCTAGCGCAGGCGACGGCGAGATGTCCGCGACCCGATGTCGCGAACGGCGTGATTTAGAGTGATTCCAGCTTATGCGCAGGCGTGATTCCGGGGCGATGCAATGCATCGCACCCGGAGTGACAGCCTTCTCTCACGTCACCTGCTTCACCAGAGCCGGAGCGGTCTCGTCCTTCTTCAGCTCTTCGAGGCTGCGATGCCGCGGCTCGATGCCAAGTCCCCACACCGTGATGATCTGCACGACCAGGAGCCCGATCATCAGCGCCATCACGCCGGCGACGCCGCGCGCCTCGAACAGCGTCACCACCAGGAAGGGAGTGACGATGGTGGCGCCGCGCCCGAGCGTGTTGACGATCCCGGAGGCACGCAGGCGCACTTCGGTCGGGAACAGTTCGGGGATGTAGATGCCGAACAAGAGCGCCACCAGCACGTAGATCGGAACGGTGAGCGCAAAGCCCACGGCGGGGAGCAGGAAGGGGTCGGAGATCAAGGGATAGATGATCCCGAGCACGACCGAGATCATCGACGCGCCGATGATGGTTGGCTTGCGGCCCCAGCGGTCCGCGGTCAATGCACCGATGGCCGAGCCGACCGGCGCGCCCAGCGCCATCAGCAGCGAATAGCCGAAGGACGTCGCGATCGAAAGTCCCTGCTTGATGAAGAACACCGGCAGCCATGTCACGAAGCCGTAGAGCAGGGTGTTGATGGTGATGAGGCAGACCGCGCCGACGATCATGCGCGACAGCAGCGGCGGGGTGAACAGCGTGCCAAGGTCAGGCGAGGCAGGCACCGTCGCGGCAGCCGCCGGCGCAGGCAGCGGCTGGCCTTGCGCGGCCTCCTTCTCGATTGCCTGCATCAATGCTTCCGCCTCCGCGGTGCGGCCGACGGCTTCCAGCCAGCGCGGCGATTCCGGCAGCGACTTGCGCAGATACCAGACGATGAGTGCGCCGACGCCGCCGAGCACGAACATCGCGCGCCAGCCAAAGATCGGCACGACGACGGAGGCGACCAGCAGAGCCACCGGCAGGCCGGTCACCACGCAGACCGCGGTGAAGCCGAGCCACTTGCCGCGCGTGCGGGCCGGCACGAACTCGGTCATCGTCGAATAGCCGACGACGTTTTCGGCGCCGAGGCCCACGCCCATCACGAAGCGGCAGGCGATCAGGAACATCATGTTCGGCGCGAACGCCGCCGCGAGCGAGGCGATACCGAAAAGCAGCAAATTGAACTGGTAGGTGAAGCGGCGACCGTAGCGGTCACCGAGAAAGCCGGTGCCGAACGATCCGAGCATCATGCCGACGAATGTCGCCGAGATGAATGCGGCGTTTTCCGCCAGGGTCGAAAACCCGGTCTTCAAGGTGACGCCGAGCACCGTGCCGGCGATATAGATATCAAATCCGTCGAAGAACATTCCGATGCCGATCAGCAGCATGATCCGGCGGTGGAATGGGCCGATCGGCAACCGATCGAGACGGCTGCCCGCGTTGACCGAAGTCGACATATACGCTTCCTCCTTACTGTTGTTCTTGATGCGGCCGCCTTCTGTTGGGCGATGGCCGCGAGAAATTGCTAATGCGTGATGATGCGACTCCGCATGCCGAAGCGAACTCCGGTCCACGTCGGCCCGCTTGCGGGGAGAACTCCGCTGTCATCGTCCGCGAAGGCGGACGATCCAGTACACACCGGCGTCTCGGTCGAACCACAACTGCCGGCGTTTACTGGATCCCCCGCCTGCGCGGGGGATGACGACGAAGAATGGCGAGGGAGATCGTCGTCGCTTCTGCTCAAAATCATCATGATCAGTTCAGGCGGCGCTGGTTTGCCGTGTCGCGGTACCAGTCGAACGGCTGGTCGTGGGTGGCGACCATCACGCTCTTGGTGTTGAAATGATCGTCGAAACTCTCGGTGCCGCATTCGCGGCCGATGCCGGAATCGTCGACGCCGCCCCAGGGCGAGGCCGGATCGAGGCGGTGATGGTCGTTGATCCAGACGATGCCGGCCTTCACCGCGGCGGCCACGCGGTGCGCGCGGGCGACGTCGCGGGTGCGGATCGCAGCCGCAAGGCCGAACGGGGAATCATTGGCGAGCCGCAGCGCGTCCGCTTCGTCCTTGAACGGCGTCACCGAGGTGAAGGGACCGAACACCTCCTCCTGGAAGATGCGCATGTCCGACCTGACGTCGGCAAACACGGTCGGCTCGACGAAGTAGCCGTTCTCATGGCCCGGCACCTTGGCCGCGACGCCGCCGGTGACGAGCCGCGCGCCGTCCTCGTGGCCGTAGCGCGAATAAGTCAGCACGCGGTCGCGCTGCCGCGCCGAGATCACCGGGCCGAGCTGGGTCGCCGGATCGAAGGGATCGCCGATGCGGATGGTGCGGGTCTTGGCCTGCAGCTTCGCGACGAACTCGTCATAGATCGAGGCCTGCACCAGATGGCGCGAGGCGCAGACGCAGGTCTGGCCGGCGCCGATGAAGGCTCCGAATGCGGCATAGTTGACGGCGCGGTCGACGTCGAAATCGTCGAACACCATCACCGGCGTCTTGCCGCCGAGCTCCATGGTCTGATGCGCGAACACCTTCGCTGCGGCGCTGCCGGCGATGCGGCCGGCTTCAGTACCGCCGGTCAGCACCAGCTTGTTGATATCGGGATGCTCCGCCAGCATCTTGCCGGCGCTCTGGCCGAGGCCGAGCACGATGTTGAAGACGCCGGGCGGCAGGCCGGCCTCGGTGAAGATCTGCGCCAGCTTCAGCGTCGTCAGCGGCGTGTATTCCGACGGCTTGACCACGGTGACGCATCCGGTCGCCAGCACCACCGACAGCGACTTGCACAGGATCATCAGCGGATGGTTGAACGGCGTGCAATTGGCGACGACGCCGATCGGCGTGCGCAGCGTGTAGTTGAGGTAGGAGCCCTCGACGGGGATCACGGAGTCGCGGCGCGATAGCGCAAGGCCCGCAAAGTAGCGGAAGAAATCCGGCAGGCGCGAGAGCTGCGCGCGGGTCTCGTTGACCGGGCGGCCGTTGTTGAGGGTTTCGAGGCGATAGAGCGAATCGAGATTGGCCTCGAACGCGTCGGCCAGCCGGTTGATCAGCTTCGCCCGCGAACGCGTGTCCATGCCGCCCCACGCCTTGCCCTCGAAGGCGGCGCGCGCGCTCTTCATGGCGCGGTCGATGTCTTCGGCGGTCGAGTTCGGAATGCGGGCGATGACGTCGCCGGTCGCGGGATTGCGGACGTCGAGCATCTCGCCACTGCCGGCCTCGATCTCGCGGCCGTCGACGAAGTTGCCGTGGATTTCGACGTCGATCGACGCCGGCTTGGATGGAATGTTCATGGCTACCTCTCTTCGACGACGATGACGGCGTTACGCTTGAGCGCCGGCAGCACGCGCTTTTCGGTTTGGACGATGTGGGCCTTGATGATGCGGACGGCGGTGCGCGTCTCGCGCCGCTGCATCGCCCCGATCAGCGCGGCGTGCTCGGCGACCAGCCGGGTCGGGTCATGGTCCTTCACATTGGCGACGCTGACGCGGACCAGACGGTCGGCCTGTCCGATCAGGTCGCACAGCGCTGCCGCCATCCGCCGGTTGCCGGAGGCATGGGCCAGCGCGGAATGGAAGGCGCGGTTGTAGGTGATGAAGTCTTCATGGCTGCCGGAGAATTCGCGGAACTGGTCCAGCGCCTTCAGCGTGGCGTCGGATGCGCCTTCGATCGCTTCCGCCACGCAGGCCGGCTCCAGCGCCAGACGGAAGCGCAGCAGGTCGCGCGCGTCCGAGAGCGAGATCGGATTGACCCGGTAGCCCTGGCGCGGCTGCACCGTGACCAGATGCTCGCGCTCGAGCCGCAGCAGCGCCTCCCGGACCGGCTGGCGGCTCACGGCGTAGCGCTCGGCCAGATCCTGCTCACGCATATCATCGCCGGGTGCAAGATGGCATGCTAAAATATCAGAGCGCAGGCGCTCGTAGATATTATCGCGCAGTAGGATGGATTTCGGCTCGTTCATGGTCCTAATCTTGCCATTGTGAAATATCACGTCAAGTCCCAAAGGCTTGAAATATATGAAATCTGATTTATCCATGGGGCTGGTATTGGCGTCCCGCCGGGGCGCCGGAATCGCGAAACGCGGCTTAGGAAAGAGAGCGGGAATGGATCGGCTTCTTGCCAACGGCACCGTCAACGCAGCGCAGGCAGGCGAAGGGCCGCCGCTGGTCCTGCTCCACTCGCTGTTGTCGGATCGCGCGAGCTTCGATGCGATCGTGCCTGAGCTGTCGAAGGCGTTTCGGGTGATCGTGCCGGAATTGCCGGGCTTCGGCCGGTCGCGCGCGGTTGACGGCGGGCTTGCCGCGGTGGCCGACCGCATGGCGGAGGCGCTGCAGGAGGCCGCCGACGGTGTGGCGCCGATCGTGCTCGGCAATGGCTATGGCGGCTTCGTCGCGCTGCAGATGGCGATCCGGCATCCGGCGATCGCAAGCCGGCTGATCCTAGCCGATTGCGGCGCGGCTTTCTCGGAGCCGGGGCGCGAGGCGTTCCGTGCCATGGCCGCCGTCTCCAAAGAGAAAGGGGTGGCGGCCATCACCGATGTCGCGATGCGCCGGCTGTTCGCGCCGGAGTTTCAGGCGCAGCATCCGGAATTGATGCGGGACCGCCGCGAGGCCTTCCTGCGCACAGACCCGGACGTCTTCCGCGCCGCCTGCGAGGCGTTGGCGGGTCTCGATCTGCGTCCGCAGCTTCAAGGCGTGAAGCTGCCGGTGCTGGTGCTGGTCGGCGAGCACGACGAGGCGACGCCGCCGCCGATGTCGCATGAACTGACAGCCGGCCTGCCGGATGCGCGGCTCAAGATCATCCCGGGTTGCGCGCATGTCCCGCAACTGCAGGCGCCAGAGGTCTTCCTCGATACGATCGGCGATTTCCTGCCGGCGGTCAGCTCGACGCCGGCGTGACCTTGCCGACAATTTGGGCAGCGCGCCCAGCTAATGCATTTCCCCTTCGCGCGCTCCGCGCCTAGTCTTTGTTGCGGAGAGGTGACCATCGGATGCGCGCGATCCTGGATTATTGCGGTGGAGGCGTTCGGCGGCAGGCGCCGGCCGGCACGGTTCTGATGCATGAGGGCGGCAAGACCGGGCATCTGTTCGTGCTGATCGAAGGGCGGCTCGAAGTGATCAAGGGCGACAGCGTGGTCGCGATGCTCTCCGAGCCCGGCGCTGTGCTCGGCGAGATGAGCGTGCTGCTCGATCAGCCACACACCGCGACCGTGCGTGCGGCCTCCGACTCGCTGCTCTATGAATTCGATGATGCGGCGGCTTTCCTGCGCGAGCAGCCGGAAGTCGCGCTGCTATTGGCCCGGCTGCTCGCGCAGCGGCTCAACGTCGCCACCACCTATCTCGCCGACCTCATGCACCAATATGCCGACCATGGCACGCATCTGGCGATGGTCGGCGAGATCCTGCAGAGCATGATCAACCTGCCGCCGATGCAGGTCGCGCCAGGATCGGATCGGCAATCAGACCCAAGGATGTGAGCCAGGGCGGCGGGTTCTCGATCCGCGCGGCCGGCTGCAGCGAGCCGTTGAGGTCGATGGTCTGCTCCGCGCCCGGCGCCAGCCAGAATGCAGTGCCTTCGTCGATATCGAGCACGATGTAGGTCGGCGGGCGGCCCGGCATGCGGCCGGTGTTGAACACCCAGGTCGCGCCGAGACGGTCGAACCACGAGCCATCAGGAATGAACGGCGACTGGTGCACATGGCCTGATATCACCATCGATGGCCGATGGCGCTCGATCCATTGCACCAGCTCGACGTCGCCGAAGAAGCGCTTGCCGCCCCAGCTCGTGGACGAATTCGCCGGCGGCGCGTGATGCACCCAGATCCATTTGGCCGGCCGGTTGACGGCGGCGTCGCGAAGCTGCGCGTCGAGCCGCTGTTTCACGAGCGGGCCGTCCCACCACGGGCATACCGTGAACAGCGTGTCGCCGATGGTCAGGCTGTCGCCGTCGCAGGCGATGCCGAACTCCCTGACGTCGCCGACCCAGCGCGCGATCTTCTCGCCGTCCGGATTGCGCTCGTCGAGATCGTGGTTGCCGGAGCAGAGGATGACGCGGGTGCGGCTCGCGAGCAGCGCGAGATATTTCTTCACCACGACGATCTGGGCGCGGAAGTCGACGATCGATGCGATGTCCAGCGCATCGCCGGCGAAGATCACGAGATCGAATTGCGGCGCGGCCGCCAGCAGCCAGTCGAACTGCGGCAATGAATAATGCAGATCGGCGACAACCAGGCAGCGCATGGGACCAATCGACAATAATGATGCTTAGAAATTAGGCGTGAAGAGCACCACTGCATTCAAGTCCGGGAAAAACGAGCAATAATTGTGCCGCAGGACGTTGACCGGACGCGACACATCCCCGCAGCGCCGTAGCCCGGGTGGAGCGAAGCGTAACCCGGGGCATTCGCGAACGCGGGCGCAGGCGTCCCCGGGTTGCGCTTCGCTCCACCCGGGCTACAGGGGTGTGCTTACGCCCTTGCAGCCGCGTGGGGAAAGGCGACTTCGATCAGGGTGCCGGAGCGGCCGCCGGTCTTGATGTGGAATTTGGCGCGGTTGGCCTCGACGAGGGCCTTCGTCAGCGACAGGCTGACCGCGGCGCCTTCGGTGGTCTGGTCGGACGGCGCCGGCGTGCGGAACGGTTCGAGGGCGGCGGCGACCTCGTTGTCGTTGAGGCCCTGTCCGGTATCGCGGACACGCAGCATCACCTCGCCGAAATCGGACAACGCGGTCGAGACGATGACCTGGCCGCCGGCATTGGCGAGATGGATCGAATTGCCGATCAGATTGAGCGTGATCTGGCGCAGCGCGCGTGCATCCGCCAGCACCGGCGGCAGCATATGCGCAAGCGAGGTGCGGATGATGATGCGCTCGCGGTTGGCCTGCGGCTGCATGACTGCGACGCAGCTTTCGACCATTTCATTCAGGTTCTGGTCGGTGAGGGCGAGATCGAGCCTGCCGGTCTCGATCCGCGACAGATCGAGCAGATCGTTGATGATCGCCAGCACGTGCTCGCCGGAGGCGCGGATGTCCTTCATGTATTCGAGATAGCGCTCGTTGCCGAGCGTGCCGAAACGCTCGCCGATCATCACTTCGGCAAAGCCGATGATGGCATTCAGCGGCGTGCGCACTTCGTGGCTGATCCGTGCCAGCATATCGGCCTTCGCGGTCGACGCGCGCTCGGCGAGGCGCTTGGCTTCGCGCAACTCGCTCTCGGTCTTCTTGGCCTGCGACAAATCGCGGAACACCGCAAAGAAGTTCGGCCCGTCGGCGCGGGTTCGGCCCATGGTAATCGACAGCGGCACCAGGCCGCCCTGGCGCACGCGCCCGAGCCCTTCGCGGCCGTGGTCGAGCAGGCTCGCGACGCCTTCGCCCTTGATGCTCTCGAGATAATCGCGCATGGCGCGCTGGCTTTCGGCCGCGAACAGGTCGGCGAGGTTGCGCTGCACGAGCTCGTCGCCGTCATAGCCGAACAGCGCCTCCGCGCTGCGGTTGCAGGAATTGATGTTGCCCTCGGCATCAATCATCACGACGCCCTCGGCCGCAGTGTCGAGGATGGCGCCGAGCTCTTCGGCATCGGCGAGGCCAGCTCCCGGCGGCACAGGCGGCGGTAGCGCGTCCGCGATCGCCGCGGCGATGGCCGCGCCCTCGTCGCGCCGCTCGGAGAAGATCAAAGCGAGCGCGGACTCACCGTCCCAGGAAATCGTGTGGAGGCGGGCCTCCGCGCTCGGATGGTCGACATCGCCATGCGGCGGGGCCGCCGCGATCCTCACCGGCGTGCCGGTGTCGGAGGTGCTGCTCGCGGCCGGGACACCGGCCTCGACGTAGAGCGCATCGAGTCCGCCGGCATCCTCCAGCGCCCGCACGCTCTCATATCCCATCCGCTCCAGGAACGCGCGGTTGGCATAGAGCAGGCGGTCGAGCCGGTAGATCAGGACACCGACCGGCATGAGGTCGAGCAGCACGCGATCGCGCCCGGCTTCTCCGCTCGGCGGCGGCGCGGGCTCGGTCAGCCATTCCGGCGCGGCGGTGACGGGCTCCTCCACGCTCGGCGCCTCCAAGATTGGCGCCTCGAAGGCTGGTTCGGACGCTTCCGCACGCGGTGGTGGAGCTTCGGACACCGGCTCGTCGGTGGCGGATGGCGTCGGGCTTGCGGAGAGCTGGCTTTCGAGCCGTGCCGATAATTGCCGCGCCAGTTCGTTGAAGGCGTTGTTCTCGACCGGCGTCAACGACGGCGGCCTCGGTTCGCCGGGCGGACGGAATGGCAGCACGTTGCCGGGCGCCTCGACCGGCGTTTCCGTTGGCATGTCGTCGGGCGTATCCAAAGTCGTTTCCAAATCGGTCTGTTGTGAAGTCTCGGACGCTTTCGGCTCGGGCACTTCCGCCTCAGTCACAGATGCCGCGGCAGGCTCCATCGACGATGCCGCGCCGGAGACCTCGGGGCGCGGCGCCTCTCGCACCTCCAATCGCTCAGGCTCGGCCGGAATCGTGTCGGCGGACAGTGGCTGGGCCGGCGGTCCACTGAAAAATTCGTAGCGGCGCCACGCCTCCAGCCGCGCCAGCGCGTCGAAATCGCGGCAGATGCCGAAGCCGCGATAGCCGGCGAAATTGTGTGCGCTGTCGAAGATCGGCAGGCCGGACAATTCGACCGGCAACCGGCCGTCGCCATCGACCGGCCAGTTCAGCGTGATGCCGCTCCAGGTATCCTGGCTGGCAAAGGCCTTCATCACCCGGCCTTCGGGATCGAGGCCGAACCTCTCCGCGATGTCGTTCCACAGCCGGCCGAAGCCGGTCGCCGCCTGCACGCCGATCAGCCGGGTGAATTCGTCCGAGCCGAGCGAGAAGCGGCCTTCACGGTCCATCTGCCACATGAAGCGCAGCGGGTAGCGGCGCGTCTTCGGGATCGGTTCGTCATGCCATGACGGCGCTTTCTCGGACGCACCGGCCGGCGCGCGTCCGTCCGGCGTCGTGTAGGACAACGGCGTCGCGAGCAGCGCCGGCGGCTCGTCGGCGACCACCTCGACAAAGGGCGATGGTTCGCCTTCCTCAGGCTCTGGATCCAGCGCGTCGAACAGCGCGAATTCGGCCGGCGCTTCTCCTGACAGCGCGGGCTGCTCGTAGAACGGCTGTCTGGCCGCCGAGGCGGGCGCGGTTTCCGGCGGGGAAGGCTCCGGCTCTGCGGCCGCGGGCACGATCATCGCGATGAGGCCGACATCCGCGCCGCTGCCGACACGCTGCCACACCATGTGGCCGATGCTGACGGAGGTTTCGACCCGGCCGTGCCGGAGCGCGTCCTCGCGCGCGGCATCAAAGCCGGCCTCGATGAGATTGCGGAAGCCGGGCAGCGCCCGCGCAGCGTCGTTGACGCCGACGAACATGCCGTCGCGCGTGAATGCGGCCGTCGGTATCTCGACGCCCCGGACCAGGCGCGCGAGCCGCTCGAGCAGCGGCATCGTTCGATTGATCGCGTTGCTCGCGGCAGCGATCAAGACGGCATGCCGGCCATCGGCGAATTCGAGCCGCGAACAGGCGCAGGTCGCGAGCATTCCGGGCGGCGCGGCAAAGCCGCGCAGCCGCTCCAGCCTTACCGCGCCGTTTTGCGGCAGGCGGCCGGCGAGCCTCGCGATCTGCCGCCGATGCTGGTCGGCCGGCCCGAACATCTTCGTCGAAAGCGAAACGCCGGTCTCGGCGCCAAACGCCTGCGCGCCGACCGGATTGGCCCACAATATCCGCTTGCCGTCGATCGACCACAGCCATGTGGGCAGGGCGCTCGTCGCATGCACGGCCAGCCGCGGATCGCCGAGGCCCTGCAACTGGAATTCCGCACTATTCATCGCGACCACTTGACCGCACGCTTTCGCTTCTCGCTCGCCGATGGCTGGAAGAAATCGGCGGCCAAACGATGACAGCCTTAACAGACCGTTAGTATCGCAAGTGCGACGCGGCAGGTCCACAGCCTCGCCAAAGTCCCACGATCCAACGCCGCGATAACGTTAACTTGGCCGAACGATCAAGCCTGCTTCAGCGTTATACCTTGCAAACCTGCGTCAAAAGTTCACGACGACAAAAAAGCTTACGTCATTCGGGCGAGGTCTTTTGACGGTAGGCTGATGCGATCCGAACGGGAGGAAAGGGCCACAAAGGCCCGACAGAGAAACAAGGAGTGG
The DNA here is from genome assembly GCF_000426245.1 of Bradyrhizobium sp. Ai1a-2. Classification (GTDB taxonomy): domain Bacteria; phylum Pseudomonadota; class Alphaproteobacteria; order Rhizobiales; family Xanthobacteraceae; genus Bradyrhizobium. The sequence continues at coordinate 13,444 of NZ_AUEZ01000051.1, forward strand.
ACCATGAGCAACGATGCGCGGGACCGTTTCGAGATTCCAAAGGACGTGCGATCGATGGCGGAGGCGAGCGTCGAGCAGGCTCGCAAGACACTCGAGAAGTTTCTGACCAGCGCACAGGACGCAGCCGGCTCGCTGGAGGAACACAGCGCCACGGTTCGCGCCGGCGCCAAGGATATTTCAAGCAAGGCGTTCACTTACGCCGAAAACAACGTCAAGGCGTCGCTGGATTATGCGGAGTCCCTCGTGAAGGCCAAGGACGTCAGCGAAGTGATGCGGCTGCACAGCGAATATGTGCAGGGCCAGATGCGCGCGCTGGCGCAGCAGGCGAGCGAAATGGGCCAGATCGTCGGCCGTGCCGCTATGGACGCGATCAAGCCGAAATCGTGAGGTTTTGCGCCGCATTTACCGCCAGTCGGAAACCTAGGCCGAGAAATGCGGCGTCGCACCGATTTAACGTTGCGTTGCACAAAATTGACATGATAAGGAGGTTTACTTGTCCTGCCCAGGGACAGGGCATTCCGTGAACTAGGAACTAGGCAGCGTGATCCAATTTCGACCGTTCTCGGTCCTCACGGGCCGGCGGCGTTCGCGATGGGGTCACCGACTTTACCCCGTTGCGAAGGATGCATGCGATGACCAGTTCGACTGATCCATTTTCTGCTTCGATCGTTCCGTTCGAAGTTCCCGAGCAGATGCGCGCGTTCGCCGAAAAGGGCGTTTCCCAGGCACGCGACAACTACGCGAAGTTCAAGGACGCCGCCGAGGCCCATAACGGCACCATCGAGGCAGTCTTCACCAGCGCCAGCAAGGGCGCGAGCGAATACACCTCGAAGGTGATGGAGTTCGTGAAGGCCAACACCACCTCGGCGCTCGATTTCGCCCAGGAACTGCTCGGAGCCAAGACGCCCTCCGAGGCGCTGGAATTGTGGACCGCACAGACCCGCAAGACCCTTGAGACCTTCAGCGCCCAGGCCAAGGAACTGACCGAACTCAGCCAGCGGGTCGCAAACCAGACCGCCGAGCCGATCAAGGCCAACGCCTCCAAGTATTACAAGCCGGCTGCCTGATCGAGACAAAATCATCGAAAGGCCCGGGCAACCGAGCCCGGGCCTTTTGTTTTGGTGACGTAGCCCGGATGAAGCGAAGCGTAATCCGGGGTCTTTCCAAACGTCACGCCGTTCCCGGATTGCGCTTCGCTTCATCCGGGCTACGGGTATTCGGAAGCGGGAAACCGCCTTGTTCGGCCTTGCCAAAGCGGGGCGTTGCACCTAGTTTCCGGCCCATTCGCGAGGCCCATTTGCGTGGCCTCGCCCTAGGATGCAGTTGTAGCTCAGTTGGTTAGAGCGCCTGTCTGTGGAACAGGAGGTCGGTGGTTCGAGCCCACCCAACTGTACCAGGGACTACTTCCACGACGACATCCCTGACAGCCTCCGGCGTTCGCCAGCGGCCACGCCGCGGCGTTGTCATGAGCAGGAAGTTCGTCGTTGATCCGCTACGTCGCGGTACTTAGCACCAGCGGCATCGGCCCCAGCGTGCGCAGCAGCCGCCGCAACCGCCGCAACCTCCGCAGGCACGCCAACCCCCGCAGCCACGGCATGCGCGGCATCCACGGCAACCGCCGCAACCTCGGCAGCCGCGAACAACAACGGCGGCCAGCTGCATGTCGCTGCCAACGTTTTCCTTATCGAAGAGATAGAAGGTGGCGAGGCTGACGTCGGCCATTTCCTCGTCGCCGAGCACGAGGCGCTGATTGGGCGACATGTCATCGGATCGCGGGATATCAGCGGCGGGTATCGTGGATGCGGATGCGCTCCCCGTCAGCGAAAGACCCAGTCCGGCCGCACTCAGTGCCGTCACGGCGGAGGCTTTGGTTGTGCGCGCCTGCTTTGCAGCTTGCTTCACCCGTGGCATGGTCGCTTCCTTCGAAGTTTTTTGTGAAAGGGTCAACTTGACGTACCAAGTGGCCCGTATGTCTAGAAATGCAGCCAGTGGCACCCGGTTCCTTCTCGCGCAAGGCCTTTTTTGAGTTGAAACTTGCGAGGTGCAGAGGGCGGCAGATATTAGACAGCAACGCTGTCCAAACGAGGTCGCCGGCTAGATGTCGGCATGAGACCGTGACCATTTCCGCCCCGCACAGCGGAAACTTGCAGCACCTCGGCATGCGCCCGCACGTCTTCGTTGAAAAACAAATTGCGGGGTTAAGGGGAAGCGCGAAAAGCCAGGGGCGCAACTGGGCCTGCCGTTCCATGTCGGTAGACGTTGGCGCCAGCGTACCAAGTTGGTTCACACATCATCTGAATCTGAGGTGTGCCTGTGAGTCGCGAGACCTCCTACTTGAACGCCTTGCACTCGGTAACGCCCGACTTGACTGTGGATCTGTATCTCTATCCGGTCGCGGCAGGTGGTCGGACTGGGCCGGTCAGGCTTGGCTGGGGCTGCCAATGCGCCAAGGACAAGAGCGTTGACGAGGGCTGGAATGGCTATCCGCTACTCGAACGCGCCATGATGCCGGGCGAACGCAGACGTCTGGGTTTCGTGTTCTTGTGTCGCGAAGAGGCAGTTCTGGCGCTCGGATCGAATGATCGCTTCTATCTCTGGGAAGAGCGCTGGATCGGCGAGGCGACCCTCGTTCGATAGCCGTGCGCGGCATCGCAACGGATTGATTCGCTCGCAAGATACCGTTTTGGAGCCACGGCCCGACGCAATCTGGATACAGATCGGGTAGCGAAGACGATCACTTTCCGGAATCGGTCCCGCCAAATGAGGCGATGCGATCCAGGAGTTCTCCTGCCTTGAACAGCAAAGCACGTTCTTCCCTGGTCAGGCATCGCTCGATCGCGGCCGCGAGCCACTGCTCGCGACGGGCGACGTTCTTATGAAGCGCTTCCCGGCCGGCTCGGCTCAAGCGGACTCTCACCTTGCGACCGTCCTCGGCGTCGGGCATCCGGATGATCAGTCCTTCCGCGTTGAGCTCGCGAAGCGCGGCCGCCAGGTTCGAGGATCGCATGTTCTCGGATTCGCCGAGCATGGTCGGCGTGGCCGCATTTCCGGCCCGCTCAATGGCCCCAAGCAACTGCAACCGCACCCAGGAGCGGTCGTCAGCGTGTGCTTCGCGGCGCAGCCGGCGCGAGAGATTCATGAACTGGTTGCGGAACGTCGCGGTCTCTCGGTGAGGAACTCGGCTTTTCATATAGCTATAATAGTATAGCTATCTTCGGTATCACAAGCCGCGGTTGGGTCCGCGCCGTGTCTGACGCCGCACTGGAACGATTCCGCGCTGCCCTGCGTAGAGCTATCCCAGCCGCAGATCTCGCGCGAGCCGACGCACGGCATCGTGATGGTGGTGGCTACTTTAATATAGCTATTACAATATAGATATTATCCCGCAGGTGAGATGGCGCGCCTCGCGCTCGAGCTGTCAGCCCAGCTCGTCCCAAGCATCAGCGCGAGCGGCCGCATGGGAGATCAACATGGCTAAGAAAACGATCAGGGAAATGCTGCACGGGCGAGAGTTCATTGCTGCGCCCGGCATCTTCGATCTGGTGTCCGCGAAAATCGCGGCCCAGACAAATGCGAAGGCGCTGTACATGACGGGCTTCGGCACCGTCGCATCCTATCTGGGATATCCGGACGCCGGCCTCGCGACCTATACCGACATGCTCGACCGGGCGACGGCGATCGCTCAGGTCGTTGATAAGCCAGTCATTGCGGATGGCGACACCGGCTATGGCGGCCTGCTGAACGTCCATCATACCGTGCGCGGTTACGAGAAAGCCGGCGTGGCGATGATCCAGATCGAGGATCAGCAGATTCCAAAAAAGTGCGGGCACACTCCCAATCGTCACATCATCTCGACCGAAGAGATGGTGAACAAGATCAAGGTGGCCTGCGATGCGCGTTCCTCGAAGGAATTCCTGATCCTGGCGCGAACGGACGCAAGGACGGCGGTATCGCTGGACGAAGCGATACGGCGCGCGGTCGCATACTCTAAGGCCGGTGCGGACGCGATCTTCATCGAGGCACCGGAATCCGTGGAGGAGATGAAGAAGATCGGTGCCTCCGTCGACGCGCCGCTGGTCTCCAACCAGCTTCACGGCGGCAAAACCCCGATACTTCCTCAAGGCCAGCTCGAGGAGATCGGCTTCAGCGCCGCGATCTACCCCACGGCGGGACTGTTTGCGGCTGCCAAAGCGCTTCAAGACGTCTACGAAGCTCACGCCGAGGGAAGGTTGGTCGAGACGCCGCTATGGGCCTTCCAGGACTTCGTGAAGATGATCGGCTTCCAGAAAATCTGGGATTTCGAAAAGAAATACGCGGATCTGCTGGCAGTGGAGAACGCGTCGGCGCAGGGCTGAGCCATGGCGCGAGGCGGATCGGGTGGCGGAGCGGCGGCGTCCGCCATCATCCGACGCCGCGACGCGAGCGGTGTTGCGCGTCGTCGTGCGCGTCAGAGCGTCCAGTTCGCTTCCAACCTTTGTCGCGTGTTTACCTGCGAAATTGCAAAGCGCATTTCGGCGCCAACACTTGTGATGAATGGTGAACGCAGTCTCGCGTTTTTCACCTTATCATCAATCGACTCACACCGTTTCCGGCGAAATGCTGCAGCCTCTGATGGCGCGGTTATCGCCTTCGTCACAAGTCACGAGATGCTTCGACAAAAAATGGGCGACGCGAAGCATCCTCCGCGAAAATAAGTGAACAATTTCAATGCGCGTCAAAACTGGGGACACTCACCATGGCCATCGTCCTTCCTTGATCCGGCCATCTTGCTGCTGACGCTGTGCCGTGCTTCAGCTGTGATGTTCCCGTCCCCTTGGCTTGCCAAGCCAACAGCCTTCACCGACTATTCCCGCGAACGCGATGCGAGAGGAACAATGACGATTGTCGGCTCCACTTATTTCAGGTTCGGTTTGCTGTTGGCCGCGACGGTATTCGTCGCGATGTGGCCGCGACCCGGCGCCGCTTATACGCCCGAGCAGCAGCAGGCTTGCTCGCCGGATGCGATGCGACTGTGCGGCGCATTTATTCCTGACGTCGACATGATCACTGCCTGCATGGTCCGCAACAAGGCGCAGCTCTCGCCGCCGTGCCGGGTGTTCTTCGGTGCCGACCCGGAAGAGGAACGACGGGCTCGCAGGGAACGGCGACGCGCCAGGCCTGAATAGAGCTTAGGTTCTGATTGTTTCGGCACCGAAGCACTTGATTTTGTTTTGACGCGTTCTCTTCACACGAATGGATGGCCGTTTCGGTCGAAAACGCTCTGGAGCGCCACATCGCCAGCCGCGGAGCAACGCGATTCCGCGGCGCGAGTCGGACGAACGTCGTTTCAAGCCCTGCGCGCGCGACAGACTGACGCCTTGCAGCGCCCTCGCTCGTCAACATCTTCTCGCACGAGGAGAATCCGGTGAGCGAACGTTACAGAATGGAAATAGACCGGCACTTTGCCTGGTTCGAAGGCAAGCTGCCGCCGCGGCCCGCGCGGTTTTTCGCGTGGCTGCGCAGGCCGTCGTCGCGCTACGCGCGGATGCCGCTCGCCATTCTCTTGATGCTCGGCGGTGTCTTCAGCTTCCTGCCGGTGCTCGGGCTCTGGATGCTGCCGCTTGGACTCGTTTTGTTCGCGCAGGACGTGCCAGTGTTACAAAAGCCGACCGCGCGGACTCTCGGGTGGGTTGAGCGCAAGTGGACCGAGCGTCAGCGCGCAAAAAACGCGCCGTGATTCGCTGAAAAAACGCGCGTTCGCTTCTATTGTCGGTTGTGTGCATCGCAAGGTGTGACTCAAACAACAACGTTTTCCGGCAATTTGCGGTTACCGCCGTATTATTCGCAAATTTCTGCTTTCGCGAATCATCGTGCTGATTCATTTTCGAGGCCTGGGGTCAATCTGGAGGCCAACGTAATGAACGTGATTGTTTTTGCTTCGCGTAAGGGGGGCTCGGGCAAAAGCACCCTGGCTGCTCACCTGGCTGCCCATGTACACAAATCGACCAAGCCCTGTCTGCTGATCGACGCGGATCCGCAGGGCTCGCTGACGCTGTGGCACAAGCTGCGCGGCACCAACGAACCGCCGATCAAGACTGCCGTCAATTCCGTGAGCGGCATCGTGGCTGCGGCCAAGCGCGAGGGGATCGAGTGGGTGTTCATCGACACGCCGCCGAACCTGTCGGCCGTCGTCGACGATGCCATCAAGAATGCGACCATGGTGATCATTCCGGCGCGGCCTGGCGTGTTCGACGTCAACGCGGTGCAGGAAACGATCCAGAACTGCCGTTCATCGCGCAAGCCCTATGCGGTCGTGATCAACGGCGCGCCGGCCCAGCGCGATAGCGTCGAAAGCCCGATCGTCACGATCGCGCGCGAGTCGCTGGCGAAATTCCGCGCACCGGTGTGGAGCGGACAGATCACCAATCGCGCTGATCTGCTGATGGCGCTGAGCCATGGTGAAGGCGCCCGCGAGTACGATGCCGAGGGGCGCGCGGCGGCCGAGGTCGGCCGGCTGTGGGCCGCGATAGAACGTTCGATCAAGGCAATCCGCGGCGCGGCATCGGCAAGCGGCGCGATGCACAAGCAGGCGGCCTAGAGCATTTTCGGTTCTGATTGAATCAGAACCGAAGCTCTAGATTCTTGTTTTGACGCGTTTTCTTCACGCGAACCGGTGTCCACTTCGCTCGAAAACGCTCTAGTCGCGAATAGGCCCTCCAGACTGACAAAATCGCGCGGCCCTCCGCGCGTTTTTGTTGGTGGATGGCGCGTCATTGCAAGCCACCGGGTCGGCGCGTAGCGCCGTCCGATGACAGGCTCCGCGAAGCAATCCATAATCGCCGCGAGTGGCATAGTGGATTGCTTCGCTGCGCTCGCAATGACGGAGTGCGCGATGGACGTTCATCCCACCATCAGCACGTAGAAGATGATGACGGGCGAGAGGGTGAGGATCACCGACCAGATGCCGAGCGCCCAGAGGATGTCTTCGGTCGTAAATTGCTGTTGCTCTGAAATTTGATCAAATTCTTTGTGCACGATGTGCCCCATATTCTTTGGCGGGGCGATCGATACGCGAATGCTTTTAAGTTCCTGCTCGCAATTTCGCTCGCATTTGACCACAGGTGCTACCGCGGATTAACCACGGCGCGGCGGGCTCTTCTTCGCCTGCGGAGAGAGCTGATCCCCACCCGGTTTGCGCTGACGCGCAAACCGACCTCTCCTTTTCAAGGGGAGGTGACTGCGCTGCCGCTTACCCGCTGCGCTCCTTCCCTCTGAAAGGGGGAAGGCTGGGATGGTCCCGCGATTCTCGCTGTTCGAGGGGAAGCGAGAGCATCACCGATCGGCGCGGCCGATCACGTCCATCAACTCGGTGATCTTGCGGCGCTGGTCGGCCTTGTCGCCGGAGGAGATCGCGTGCTCGACGCAATGGGCGACATGGTCGCGCAGGACTTCCTCCTCGACCCGCCGCAGCGCGGCGCGTGCGGCGCCGATCTGGGTCACCACGTCGATGCAGTAGCGGTCGTCCTCGACCATCTTGGCGAGGCCGCGGATCTGACCTTCGATCCGTTTGAGCCGTTTCAGGCAGGAACTCTTGATCTCGTGGCGCATAGCGTCCATATACCCCCATAGGGTATAGACTTCAAGGGCCGCTCCGGCCGGAAAGAATTCGCCATGGCACAGGCAGGTCACGCGCATGAGGAGCACGCGCATCATCACCACGGCGCGCAGGCGGCTGGCTGCTGCGGCGGCAAGCATGGTGGTGCAGACGACAATGGTGCGCTCGCGACCGACCCCGTCTGCGGCATGAAGGTCGATCCCGCCACGGCCAAGCATCGCTTCAGCCACAAGGGACAGGATTACTTCTTCTGCAGCGCGCGCTGCCGCGAACGGTTCGTGGCCGAGCCGGAGAAATTCTTGAAGCCCCGCGAGAGCGAGCCGGCGCTGCCGGCCGGCACGATCTACACCTGCCCGATGCATCCGCAGATCCGCCAGGTCGGCCCCGGCAGCTGCCCGATCTGCGGCATGGCGCTCGAACCGGAAGAGGTGACGCTCGATGACAGGCCCGATCCGGAGCTTGTCGACATGACGCGCCGATTCTGGATCGCGCTGGTGCTGACGCTGCCGGTGTTCGCGATCGAAATGGCCGGCCACGCCTTGGGTATCGAACTGGTGCCGATGGGATGGGCGAACTGGATCTCGTTCGTGCTGGCGACGCCGGTGGTGCTGTGGGCCGGCGCGCCGTTTTTCGTACGCGGCTGGCAGTCGCTGGTGACGCGCAACCTCAACATGTTCACGCTGATCGCGATGGGTGTCGGTGTCGCCTATGTCTACAGCGTGGTCGGCACACTGGCGCCGCATCTGTTCCCGCCGGCCTTCCGCGACATGCACGGCCAGGTCGCGGTCTATTTCGAAGCGGCCGCCGTGATCACGGTCTTGGTGCTGCTCGGGCAGGTGCTCGAATTGCGGGCGCGCGCGCAGACCTCGGGCGCGATCCGCGCGCTGCTCGGATTGGCGCCGAAGACGGCGCGGCGCATCACCGAGCATGGCGATGAAGACGTCGCCATCGAGGCGATCGCAGTCGGCGATCGCCTGCGCGTGCGTCCCGGCGAAAAGGTGCCGGTCGACGGCGTCGTCATCGAAGGCCGCGCCGTGCTCGACGAATCCATGGTCACCGGCGAGTCGATGCCGGTTTCCAAGAACGAGGGCGACCGGGTGATCGGCGGCACCGTCAACCAGAGCGGCGGCTTCGTCATGCGCGCCGAGAAGATCGGTCGCGACACCATGCTGGCGCGGATCGTCGACATGGTCGCGAAGGCGCAGCGCTCGCGCGCGCCGATCCAGCGGCTCGCCGATCGCGTCGCCGGCTGGTTCGTGCCCGCGGTGATCGCGGTCGCGGTGCTGGCGTTCGCCGCCTGGGCGGTGTTCGGGCCCGAGCCGCGCTTCACCTTCGGCCTGGTCGCCGCCGTCACCGTGTTGATCATCGCCTGTCCCTGCGCGCTCGGCCTCGCCACGCCGATGTCGATCATGGTCGGCGTCGGGCGCGGCGCGCATTCGGGCATCCTGATCCGCGATGCGCAGGCGCTGGAGCGGATGGAGAGCATCGACACGCTGGTGCTCGACAAGACCGGCACGCTCACCGAGGGCAAGCCGAAGGTGGTCGGCGTGCTCGCATCAACGGAGTTCGACGAGGCCGAGCTTCTGCGCCTTGCCGCAAGCGTCGAGCGCGGCAGCGAGCATCCGCTGGCGCTTGCAATCCTGAACGCCGCCAAGGAGCGCCAGCTTGCGCTTGCCGAGGTCAGCGCCTTCACCTCGCCGTCCGGCAAGGGCGCGACCGGCACGATCGAAGGCAAGCAGGTCGCACTCGGCAATGCCATGCTGATGGGCGAATTGAAGATCGCGACATCAGCACTCGATGCGGCGGCGGAGACCGCGCGGCAGGACGGCGCGACCGCGATCTATGTCGCGGTCGATGGGCGCGCGGCCGGCGTGATCGCGATCGCCGATCCGGTCAAGCCGTCGGCCAGGGACGCGCTGGCGGCGCTGCGCGGCGACGGTCTGCGCGTCGTGATGCTGACCGGCGACAATGCGACCACCGCGCGTGCGGTGGCGAAAAGGCTCGGCATCGACGAGGTCGAGGCAGGCGTGCTGCCGGACCGCAAGAGCGAAGTGGTGCAGCGGCTGCGCGGCGAGGGCCGTGTCGTCGCGATGGTCGGCGACGGCGTCAACGACGCGCCGGCGCTGGCTGCCGCCGATGTCGGCGTCGCCATGGGCGGCGGCACCGACGTCGCGATCGAGAGCGCCGGCGTGACGCTGCTCACCGGCGATCTCCGCGGCCTGGTGCGGGCGCGGCGGCTGTCGGTCGCGACCATGCGCAACATTCGCCAGAACCTGATGTTCGCCTTCGTCTACAACGCCGCCGGCGTGCCGATCGCGGCCGGTGTGCTCTATCCGGTGTTCGGCATCCTGCTGTCGCCGATCATCGGCGCCGCAGCGATGGCGCTGTCCTCCGTCAGCGTCATCGGCAACGCACTCCGCCTCGCAAGGGCGAAGCTGGATTGACGGCGCGCCTTTCCTTCACCTCTCCCGCTTGCGGGAGAGGTCGGCGCGCAGCGCCGGGTGAGGGCTCTCTCCCCACGCAAAGTCCCATCGCGGAAGCACCCCCACCCCGGCCCTCCCCCGCAAGCGGGAGAGGGAGCGCAGCGCGCATCGCGGAAGCAATTTGAGCTTGTCTCATAGTGCTCTACGCGCTTGCCAGCAAGGCTGGTGCGCGACGCTCGATCTCGCGATCAAGACGCGCCGCAAGCTCCGCGCTTACCTCCACCATCGGCAGGCGCACTTCCGCGCTGTCGATCAAGCCCGTGCGCCACAGCCAATGCTTGGCCGGCGCGGGGCTCGGCTCGACGAACAACAGGCGCGTCAGCTCGGCGATGCTCTGCCACGCCGCCGATGCGGCATCGCGCTTGCCCTGCTTCAACAGCGAACGCACTGAGGCGAACGCTTCGGTCTCGACATGCGCGGACAACAGGATCGCGCCGTCGGCGCCGTCGCTGAGTGCGTCGAAATATTGCGCGTCCTCGCCGGTCAGCACGCGGAAGCCGGCAGGCCGCCGCTTCAGGAAGTCGATCGATTGCGCGCGGTCGGCGCAGCAATCCTTCATGCCGACGATGTTCGGATGCTCGGCGAGTGCGAGCAACGTCTCGTTGGTGATGTTGACCGCGGTCCGGTACGGAATGTTGTAGATCAGGAGCGGCCACGAGGCATGATCGGCCAGCGCGGTGAAGTGCTGCAGCAGCCCGCGCTGCGACGGCCTGATGTAATAGGGGCTCGGGATCAAATAGAAGTCGATCGGCCAGGCGGCCGTCTCGTCCAGCACATCCTTGATCCTGGCGGTGCTGGCGCCGGAGAGGCCGAGACAGATCGGCAGATAACGCCTGTTATCGTTGATCTCCTCCCGCACCAGCGCCACGAGCCGTTCGAGCTCGCTGATGTCGAGCGACATGCCTTCGCCCGATGTGGCGCCGAGGATCAACCCGTCGACCGGGCCGCTCGCGTAGTGCCGCACCAGACGGCGCAGCGATGGCTCGTCGAGCCTGCCGTCGCGAAATGGCGTGATCAGGGGCAGCCACAGGCCCTGTAGTGGGTCGGATAGATCAGTCATGGTCCTTCTCCTTGGGGTGCGTGAAACGCCGGAGACGGGACCAATAAAAAACCCCGTCCAGGCGGCGGGGTCTTCGGGATCGGTTCGGTCGATTTAACTCTATCGCGCGCGTCGATCTCGGCTCCCCGCATGGGGAGCTTTTTTCGACGACGAAGCTGCGCACGAATTCGTGATCGTGTTGCGATACTGCTGGGACAGCCAGAGGTTGTCAAATGCACGGTTGAGGGCAAAACACGAAAAGAAGCCGGGCTCGATCGAGCCCGGCTTAAGGTATTGGCCACGTGAGGCCGACACAATCACCTTCCAAGAGGGATTACTGAGCTTCCGCACCACTGGAGGAGGGGGACATAAGCGTGGCGCGACCGCTCAGCGCACGAGTACTATGATCCCCATCGGCACCATGCAGCAACCGTCCGAGCCGCATGTCAGACATGCGGAGTCCGGGGCCTCTATGAAAACAAGCGATTTACGAAGGCCAGCGCTGCGCTTTGCTGACAACGAAGTCGCGGAAGACCTGCACGCGCGCCACCGTCTTCAGCTCTTCTGGATAGACGAAGTAGGTGTCGAGCTGAATCGAGTCGGACTCGCCGAACAACTGCACCAGGCGGCTGTCTTCCTCGACCAGGTAATCCGGCAGCGCAGCGATGCCGAGGCCCTGCTGACAAGCGCGCACCAACCCAAGGATGTTGTTGACCTTGAAGTAGGGCTCGCGCGGACCGGAGCCGTTGCGGCCGGCATCGATCAGCCAGGCCCGGTTCTGCAGATGTGTCGGAACCTGGGAGTCGCCGAGCATGATGATGCGGTGCGAGTCGAGATCGTCGAGCGTGCGCGGCGTGCCGAAGCGCTTGATATATTCCGGCGAGCAATAGGCGTGGAAGCCGATCGAGAACAGCTTGCGCTGGATCAGGTCCGGCTGCGTCGGCTTGCGGGTGCGGATCGCGACGTCGGCTTCACGCATCGACAGATCGAGATCCTCGTCGGTGACGATCAGCGAGATCCGGATGTCCGGATACAGCGCAGTAAATTCGTCGAGCCGCGGGATCAGCCAGTTGATGCCGAGCGCCGGCGGCGTCGTGATCTTGAGGTCGCCGCTCGGCCGCTCGCGACTGTCGGTGAGCTTTGCCCGCGCCGCCTGCAATTGCATGAAGACGTCATGGGCGGTGCGGAACAACAGGTCGCCCTGCTCGGTGAGGATCAGGCCGCGGGCGTGGCGGTGGAACAGCGAGACCGATAGCTCCTGCTCCAGCGCGCTGACTTGCCTCGAGACCGCCGACTGCGAGAGGCCAAGCTGCTCGCCGGCATGCGTGAAGCTTCCCGCTTCCGCCGCTGCGTGAAACACCTTCAGCTTGTCCCAGTCCATGTCCGTAAATCCATCGCGTGTTCTAGCCATGATCATTCTGCCGCCGCGCGATCGCTCGCGCGCAAAGCCAGGAAGCGTTCGGCCTCGAGCGCTGCCATGCAGCCGAGGCCGGCGGCGGTGACCGCCTGGCGATAGGTTTCGTCCGCCACGTCGCCGGCGGCAAACAGCCCGGGCACGGAAGTCGCAGTCGAATTCGGCGCGACCTCGACATAGCCGGAGGGTTTGAGTTTGATCTGGCCCTTGACGAGGTCTGTCGCAGGCGCATGACCGATGGCGATGAAGACGCCGTCGGCCGGCACTTCGGTCAGTGCACCGGTCTTGACGTTCTTCAAGCGTACATGGGTGACCTTGGTCGGGTTCTCGGCGCCGCGGATCTCGTCGATGGCGCTGTCCCAGACCACCTTGATCTTCGGATGCTTGAACAGGCGATCCTGCAGGATGCGCTCGGCGCGGAAATGATCGCGGCGATGCACGATGGTGACCTGCGAGGCGAAGTTGGTGAGGAACAGCGCCTCCTCGACCGCGGTGTTGCCGCCGCCGACCACCACGACTTCCTTGCCGCGATAGAAGAAGCCATCGCAGGTCGCGCAGGCCGAGACGCCGAAACCCTTGTATTTCTCTTCCGACGGCAGCCCGAGCCAGCGCGCCTGTGCGCCGGTGGCAAGCACGACGGTCTCGGCGAGATAGACATCGCCGCTATCGCAGGTCAGGCGGAACGGCCGCTGCGACAGCTCAAGTTTGCTCACGAGATCGGTGACGATCTTGGTGTCGACATGGGCGGCCTGCTTCTCCATCTGTTCCATGAGCCAGGGGCCCTGGATCACGTCGGCGAAGCCCGGATAATTCTCGACATCGGTGGTGATGGTGAGCTGCCCGCCCGGCTGGATGCCCTGGATCAGCACCGGCTCCAGCATCGCCCGTGCCGCATAGATCGCCGCGGTGTAGCCGGCCGGACCGGACCCGATGATGACGACCTTGGCATGGATTGGAGCAGGCATAGGCGAATCCCTTCGCAGGGGAGTTTTTGTCAGGACTTGTGCAGAAAGCGCCTGGAAAGGCAGTGCGGCGGCGCCGCCAGAGTCAAATCCAACTCTAATATATCTGGGTAGCTATGCAAGAATTGCAATCCATATCAGCTATTTTTCCCCGGAACCGCATCAAATCCTGCACTGCACGCGCAATAAAATTGCGCATGTTGAGCCGACTGGGCTATGAGAGTTGCCGTCAGAACCACCAAATCCTCCAAGCTCTTGGGAACCGGACCCGCGTGTCTAAGAATCTTGACGAGATTGACCTTAAGATTCTCGCCGAAATCCAGGCCGATGGCCGAATCACAAATGTGGAATTGGCGAAGCGCGTCGGCATTTCGCCGCCGCCCTGCCTGCGCCGCGTCAGGGCGCTGGAGGAAGCGGGCTATATCCTGGGCTATCGCGGATTGCTCGACCCGCAGCGACTCGGCTTCGACGTGACGGTGTTTGCCGCGGTGCACCTGTCGAGCCAGGCGGACGCGGATCTGCGCGCGTTCGAGGATTTCGTGCGCAAGGAACCGCTGGTGCGGGAATGCTGGATGCTGTCGGGCGAGGTGGATTTCATCCTGAAATGCGTCGCCCCTGACATGGCGACGTTCCAGAATTTCGTCACCCAACTCACCGCCGCGCCTCACGTGCGCAATGTCAGGACATCGTTGGTGCTGCATAATTCGAAATATGAGGCTGCCGTGCCGCTGGATGCGAAGGCGGGGTGAGGTTTCTTCTCCCTCCCCCTGAAAGGGGGAAGGTCGGGATGGGGGGTAGCCACGGGCACCGGCGCTCGTGGAGAGAGATGATCCCCACCCGGTTTGCGCGTTGCACGCGCAAACCGACCTCCCCTTTTCAAGGGGAGGTGAGGGAAGGCTACTTCTTCCTTGTTGCGTCGACGCTGATCGGGCCGCCGCCGGCGGTTGCGAGGTAGAGGCAGGCGAAGCAGAACAGGATTGCCGCGGTGCCGTTGTTGAGCAGCGGGAGAAACACCGGCGCGGACGGGTTCTTGAACATGTGCCCGAGGAAATAGGCGAAGGCCATCTCGCCTGACAGGATGAACGCGGACAGCCGCGTGAACAGGCCGATCATCAGCAGCGCGCCGAGCACGAGTTCGAGGAGACCGGCAGCCATGATCAGTGGCGGGATGTCGGCGAAATAGGGAATGGCCGGATATTTGAAGATCTTGGCGATGCCGTACTGAAACAGCAGAAGCCCGGTGATGAAGCGAAACAGGCTGAGCGCGAGCGGCTGCCATTTCGAGAAAATCTGGTCCATGTGTTCTACCCCCTCTGGTGAATTGCCGCGCACATTGTCCGCGGCGAATGCTCCTCTCGCGAGCGAGCGTCGCTGCCCACAGCCAGTCAGCACGATACGCAGAACTGCGCACGCAGTTCCTGTGTCGAACCAAAGCCGGCGCCGTTACCGGAATGTCCCCTCGCGATAGTTATGAAGCATAATCAACCTCAGGTGCCGGAGACGAGGGCATGCGACAGCGGTTCCACTCACAATCCTGTTAACGGTAACGGGTAGCCCGGGTGGAGCGTCAGCGTAACCCGGGTCCGCTCGCAAATGCTCACGCTGGTGTCCCGGGTTGCGCTTCGCTCCACCCGGGCTACAGCAACAAAAAAGCCGCGTCGGGAGACGCGGCCTCTTTGGAATGCGCGAAGCGGAATAGATCTAGCGCCACTCGACCTTGGTGATCTCGTAGGCCTTGGCGCCGCCGGGCGCCATCACTTCCACGGTCGTGCCCTTGGTCTTGCCGATCAGCGCGCGCGCCAGCGGCGAGGTGATGGAGATGCGGCCCTTCTTGGCGTCGGCCTCGACTTCGCCCACGAGCTGCCACACCGCCTTCTTCTCGGTGTCCTCATCGATCAGCGTGACGGTGGCACCGAACTTGATGGTGTCGCCGGAGAGCTTGGTGATGTCGATGACGTCGGCGCGCGCGAGCTTGTCCTCGAGCTCCGCAATGCGGCCTTCGTTATGGGACTGCTCTTCCTTCGCGGCGTGATATTCCGCGTTTTCCGAGAGGTCGCCATGCGATCGCGCCTCGGCAATGTGCTCGATGATTCGCGGACGATCCACCGACTGACGGTGCTTCAATTCGTCCGTGAGAGCCGCATATCCGGACGCGGTCATCGGAACCTTTTCCATCATCTCTCATCCTTCAAATCGGGGCGAACCGCAGCGGCGCGCGGGCTGGCGTTGCTACGATTGCGCTGACCTCCGGCCATCACGGCTCAAAACGCCAGTCCGTCCGCTTAGCCATTCTCGGCCCCTGAGGGGCCGGGAGAACATCCAAACGGGCGGTGAGTTCCAGCCGTATCGGCTTCATTACCAACCGTTTAGCGGGCCCTTGGGAGTGAATCTTGGGCCGAGGCTGACGGTCAGTTCTCGGAAAAGTAACTCTGCAGCGTCCGGACCTCAAGGTCCCCGTCCCGGTAGGCGCGGATGCCCTGGGCGGCCGCCACAGCCCCTGAAAGAGTGGTGTAATACGGCACTTTATGCAAGAGGGCAGCGCGCCGCAGCGAACGGCTGTCGGCGAGTGCCTGCGGACCCTCGGTGGTATTGAACACCAACTGGACGTCGCCATTGGTGATGGCGTCGACAATGTGCGGCCGGCCCTCCAGCACCTTGTTAACCTTCTCCGCCGGCACGCCCTTGTCGGTCAGGAAGCGCTGGGTGCCCGACGTCGCCATCACCTTGAAGCCGAGCCCATGCAGCAGACTGACCGCATCGGTGATGCGGTTCTTGTCCGTCTCGCGCACCGAGACGAACACCGTGCCCTTGCGCGGTACGCGCGTGCCGCCGCCGAGCTGGCTCTTGGCGAACGCAACTTCGAAAGAGCGGTCGATGCCCATGACCTCGCCGGTCGAACGCATCTCCGGTCCGAGCACGGTGTCGACGCCGGGGAAGCGCGCGAAGGGAAACACTGATTCCTTCACGCCGACGTGCTCGAGCTTCTTCTTCTTGAGATTGAAATCGGCGAGCTTCTCGCCGGCCATGATGCGCGCCGCGATCTTGGCGACCGGCGTGCCGATCACCTTGGCGACGAACGGCACCGTGCGCGAGGCGCGCGGATTGACCTCGAGCACGTAGATATCGCCGTTCTTGATCGCATATTGCACGTTCATCAAGCCGACCACGTCGAGGCCGAGCGCGAGCTCGCGCGTCTGCCGCTCGAGCTCTTCAAGCGTCTTGGCATCGAGCGAGTGCGGCGGCAGCGAGCAGGCGGAATCGCCGGAGTGGATGCCGGCCTCCTCGATATGCTCCATGATGCCGACGATGAAGACTTCCTTGCCGTCGCAGAGGCAGTCGACATCGACCTCGGTCGCATCGGAAAGATAGCGGTCGAACAGCAGCGGGTTCTTGCCGAGCACGGTGTTGATCTGCCCGGTCTTGTCGTTCGGGTAGCGCGCCTTGACGTCGCCCGGCACGAGCTCGGGCAGGGTGCCGAGCAGGTAGTCGGCGAGCTGGTTCTCGTCGCGGATGATCTGCATCGCGCGGCCGCCGAGCACGTAGGACGGTCGCACCACGAGCGGCATGCCGAGATCGGCCGACACCAGGCGCGCCTGCTCGACCGAATAGGCGATCCCGTTCTTCGGCTGCTTGAGGCGGAGCTTGTCGAGCACGCGCTTGAAGCGATCGCGGTCCTCGGCGAGATCGATCGCATCGGGCGAGGTGCCGAGGATCGGCACCTCGGCAGCCTCGAGCGCGCGAGCGAGCTTCAGCGGGGTCTGGCCGCCGAATTGCACGATCACGCCGTGCAGCGTGCCGTTCTTGCGTTCGGTCGCGATGATCTCGAGCACGTCCTCGGCCGTGAGCGGCTCGAAATAGAGCCGGTCGGCGGTGTCGTAGTCGGTCGATACCGTCTCCGGATTGCAGTTGACCATGATGGTCTCGTAACCGGCGTCGTCGAGCGCGAAGCAGGCATGGCAGCAGCAATAGTCGAACTCGATGCCCTGGCCGATGCGGTTCGGCCCGCCACCGAGGATGACGACCTTCTTCTTGTCCGACGGATCGCTCTCATCGGCGGCAAGACCTGCGAACGGCGCCTCATAGGTCGAATACATATAGGCCGTGGGCGAGGCGAATTCGGCGGCGCAGGTGTCGATGCGCTTGAACACCGGGCGGACGCCGAGCGCGTGGCGCTTGGCGGTGATCTCGGCTTCCGTGGTTTCGGTCAGCACGGCGAGGCGCGCATCCGAAAATCCCATCGCCTTCAGCATGCGCATGCCGTAGCCGTTCGGCGGCAGGCCGTGGGTGCGGACCTTGGCTTCCATTTCGACGATGCCGCGCAGCTCGGTGAGGAACCAGGGATCGATCTTGCAGGAGTTGAAAATCTCCTCGTTCGACCAGCCGAGCCGCATCGCCTGCGCCACCTGCAGCAAGCGGTTCGGCGTCGGCGTGCCGAGCGCGGCGCGGATCGCGTTCTTGTCGTCGCCCTGGCCGAGGCCCTCGATCTCGATCTCGTCGAGGCCGGTCAGGCCGGTCTCCAGTCCCCGCACCGCCTTCTGCAGGCTCTCCTGGAAGGTGCGGCCGATCGCCATCACCTCGCCGACCGATTTCATCGAGGTGGTCAGCGTGTTGGAGGCGCCCGGGAACTTCTCGAACGCGAAACGCGGGATCTTGGTCACGACATAGTCGATCGTCGGCTCGAACGAGGCCGGTGTCGCGCCGCCGGTGATGTCGTTGGCGATCTCGTCCAGCGTGTAGCCGACCGCGAGCTTGGCCGCGACCTTTGCGATCGGAAAGCCGGTCGCCTTCGAGGCGAGCGCGGAGGAGCGCGACACGCGCGGGTTCATTTCGATCACGACCATGCGGCCGTCGGCGGGGTTGATGCCGAACTGCACGTTGGAGCCGCCGGTCTCCACCCCGATCTCGCGCAGCACCGCGAGCGAGGCGTCGCGCATGATCTGGTATTCCTTGTCCGTCAGCGTCAGCGCCGGGGCGATGGTGATGGAGTCGCCGGTGTGCACGCCCATCGGATCGAGGTTTTCGATCGAGCAGATGATGATGCAATTGTCTTTCTTGTCGCGCACCACCTCCATCTCGAATTCCTTCCAGCCGAGGACGCTTTCCTCGATCAGGACTTCGTCGGTGGGGGAGGCGTCGATGCCGCGCTCGACGATCTCGATGAACTCGGCCTTGGTGTAGGCGATGCCGCCGCCGGTGCCGCCCATGGTGAAGGACGGGCGGATGATGGCGGGCAGGCCGATATGGTCGAGCGCACGCAGCGCGTCCGGCAGGGTCTTGGTCTGGGTCGAGCGCGGCGTCTCCAGGCCGATCTTGGTCATCGCCTCGCGGAAGCGGCCGCGGTCCTCCGCCTTGTCGATGGCGTCAGCCGTGGCGCCGATCATCTCGACGTCGAATTTCTCCAGCGTGCCCTGTTTGCGCAAGGACAGCGCGCAGTTCAGTGCAGTCTGGCCGCCCATCGTCGGCAACAGCGCAAAGCCGCCGGGAACGACATGGCGCTCCTTTTCGATGATCTTGGCGACGATTTCGGGCGTGATGGGCTCGATATAGGTGGCGTCCGCGAGTTCCGGATCGGTCATGATCGTCGCCGGATTGGAGTTGACCAGGACGATGCGGTAGCCCTCTTCCTTCAGCGTCTTCACCGCCTGAGTGCCGGAATAATCGAATTCGCAGGCCTGGCCGATCACGATGGGACCGGCGCCGATGATCAGGATCGTGGAGATGTCGGTTCGTTTGGGCATCAGCTCTCGCGGGAACAGCAATTTCGGCACAAAAAAAGGGCGCGCTGCCGCGCGTCCCTATAGCCACAGCGTGAGGGATGCCCTCGCGCGCGGGTGGTCTTTAGACCAGATTTTTGCCCTGCGAAACCCCGAAAAAGGCCCCGTCAACCGGCAATTTTACCGCAAGGCTGTCGCCTGCCGGCGCAAGGCTCGTCCGCGTCCACCTCCCCTTGAAAAGGGGAGGTCGGTTTGCGCTGCAAGCGCAAACCGGGTGGGGATCACTCCACTAGCGCCTGCGCCCGTGGCTTGACCCCCATCCCGACCTTCCCCCTTTCAGGGGGAAGGGGAAGTTCGAGCGGAGCCAGGGTCACGCCGGCGCTCCACTCGGTCTACGTTGCTTGGATAAAGGGCTTGCCGAGCCGAAGCCGTGGAGCGGCGAAGGCTGGAGGCCCGGCCTGGATTTGAACCAGGATAAAGAGCGATGCACCGCTCCCGCGTCGACGCTGTTCCGCCACCGGGCCAAGGCGATCATTGCCCATTTCGCGGGCGCGAGCCACGCTTACCCGGGGTTAACCCTAACGCGGCGGATGGGCATGCTGTGCCACGAACGTCAGCCGCCACGGATTGTGGCCGATATTGCGGGGCGCGCGGGAGGCGATGAAGCCCGCGACCGCGAGCTTCTTCAGCATCTCCTCCTCGCCGTAACGCTGAAGGCCAATCCGCGTGCGCAATTGCCGATAGTCCGACAGCGCCGTGCTGATCAGCCCGAGCATGGCATCCCTGAGGAAGCCGTGCCGGGCGCCGAAGCGCACGAGCGCGAGAACGTCCCTGCCCATGCCGACTTCGGGTCGCAGGACATCGCCAAGCACGAATCGCCCGGAGGGTTTGAGCAGGCGGCGAACGACGGCGAATGCGGCGTCCAGCTCTTCCGCCGTCATATATTGCGCGACCGAGTTCATGACGACGAGATCGACCGAGCCTTCGGCCATCTGCGGCACGTCATCCAGCGAGCGCACCTTGATCTTGGCGTTGGGCGCAAACCGCGCGGTCAGCCGCCCGCGTACGCCCGGCGCGGGCTCCGCCAGATAAAGCGTGGCGCAGGCATCCGCCACCTGGCCCGCGGACAGCGCTTCGCCGCAGGCATAGTCCAGCACGACGGCGTCGTGCGAGGGGATATAGGCAATGATATCCCGCGCAATGATCTGAAAATGCAGGTCGCGATGCAGCTTGCTGACATAAATCGTATGCGTGGAATCGTAATAGTCGATCCATTCGTCCATCGGCTGGGTGCCCGGCAAAACTTGGGGTTCCGGCATAGGAACCGGCATCTGTATGATGCGTTAGAGGGGCCGGCGACCAGGAGTTCGGGCCGCCGGTGTCCGGTGTCCTAACAGGAAGGTTCAACGTGAGCAAAGCCAAGCCTGATCCAAAATCCGACAAAATTTCTCCCGACCTCGATACTCCGACCGATCTGCCCAACGAGGCGGTCGAGAAGGTCTCGGCGGCGCTCAATACGCTGCTGGCGGATGCTTTCGCGCTCTACCTGAAGACCAAGAATTTCCACTGGCATGTCAGCGGCCGGCATTTCCACGATTATCACCTGATGCTGGACGAGCAGTCGGACGCGATCTTCGCCACCACCGATCAGCTCGCCGAGCGGGTGCGCAAGATCGGCGGAGCCACGCTGAAATCGATCAGCCAGGTCTCCAAGCTGCAGACCATCAAGGACAACAACGAGGATTACGTGCCGCCGCGCGAGATGCTGCGCGAATTGATGGAAGACAACAAGCACATCGCTACCGCAATGCGGAAGGCGCGCAATCTCGTCGATGAGACCGAGCGACGCACCTGGTTCCTGTTCGAGGCCAGCCGCCAGGAAGGCAGCAACGCGGCGTAACGGCATGCAAGCTGGTCGTCGTCCCGATCCTGACCGGTCGGGCGCGGCCACGCGGCGGGATTGGCGGCAGCCGGCTTAACCTTGAAAGCTTAGCGCCATCCAGTTTCGATACAACATATAGACCGCAACGGCGAAGATCAGCGCGGCGAAGAGGTTGTTGAGCACACCTCGTTTGTCGGAGAGCCGCTTGGCGAGTTGCCCCCCGATCAGGCCTCCGATAACGCCACCCGCCAGGAAAACGATGACAAGCCCCCAGTCGACCAGGCCGGACAGGGCGTAGTTGAACGCGGTCGTGAGTCCGAACGCCGTGACCGCGACCAGCGAAGAACCGATCGCGTTGAGGATCGGCATTCCGGTCGCCAGCATCAGGGCAGGGACGATCAGGAAACCGCCGCCGATTCCAAAGAAGCCCGACAGGGCACCTGTCGCGAGGCCAAAGCCCACGAGAGCTGGAAAGTTGTCATGGCCGAGCTTCACGGCAAAGTCGCCCTCATCTGCGCGCCTGCGCAACATAAGCGCGCCCACGACGAGCATCAGCAGCGCGAAAATGAGCAGCAGTTTCTGGCCATCCAGCATCTTGCCGAGCGTTGAGCCGCCAAACGCACCTGCAACGCCCGCCACGCTAAAGACTGTCGCGCAGGGCCATTTCACATGGCCCGCTCTCGCGTGGTTGGCCAGATTGACCGCGGCGTTCGCGGCCACGGCGACCGCGCTGGTGCCGATTGCAACATGCGGATTCGGAACGCCGACGAGATAGATGACCAGAGGGACCGCCAGAATCGATCCGCCGCCACCGACCAGCCCTAGTGAAAGGCCGACCAGCGAGCCGGAAATCGAGCCAAGCGCCATTTGCGCCGCCGATAGCGCAGCCATGTCAATGCTCCAGGGGGCTCCCGCGTTGCCGACGACGGGAGCAATGAGTGCCAACGGCGGCGAATACGCAGCCGCGCTGTCGTCAAGCCTGCTACAGCAGATTCAGCGGCACCTTCAGGTATCGCTTGCCGTCGGCCTCCGGTGGCGGAAGCTTGCCGGCCTTCATGTTGATCTGCAGTGAGGGGATGATCAGCTTGGGCATCTGCAGCGTCCGGTCGCGCGCTTCGCGCGTCGCCACGAACTCGTCTTCCGTGATTCCGTCGTGGACGTGGATGTTGTGGGCGTGCTGCTCCGCGACCGTCGTCTCCCAGCGGATCTCGCGGCCGTTCGGGCCGTAATCGTGGCACATGAACAGGCGGGTCTCGCTCGGCAGCGACAGAATCCGCTGGATCGAGCGGTAGAGATCGCGGGCGTTGCCGCCCGGAAAGTCCGCGCGCGCCGAGCCGCCGTCCGGCATGAACAATGTGTCGCCGACGAAGGCCGCGTCACCGATCACATGCGTCATGCAGGCGGGCGTATGGCCGGGCGTATAGAGCGCGAAAGCCTTCATCGCGCCGACCTGGTAGGTGTCGCCATCCTTGAACAGGCGGTCGAACTGGCTGCCGTCGCGCTGGAATTCGGTGCCTTCGTTGAAGATCTTGCCGAACGTCTCCTGCACGACCGTGATCTTCTCGCCGATGCCGATCTTGCCGCCGAGCCTGCCCTGGATGTAGGGCGCGCCAGACAAATGGTCGGCATGCACATGGGTCTCGATCAGCCATTCCAGCTTGAGGCCGTTTTGCGTGATGTAGTCGATGATCTTGTCGGCGGATTGGTAGGCGATGCGGCCGGCGGCGTAATCGATGTCCATCACGGAATCGATCACGGCGCAGGCCTTCGAGCCGGGGTCCTTGACCACGTAGCTGACGGTGTTGGTCGCCGGATCGAAGAACGCGGTGACCTCGGGCTTCACGGAGAGGTCGACGGTGTGCGGAATGTCGGACATGGGCTGCTCCTCTACTCGTAAAGTGATCCGGCAAGCGCCGGCTGCCGGTCGGCGAGCGCGCGGGCGCCGGCCATTCCGACCAGCATGGCGATCACGAACTGGATCGACGCCGCCGATCCATAACCAAGTGCCACGAAGGCGGGACCGGGACAGAAGCCCGCGATACCCCAGCCTACCCCGAAAATCGCTGGTCCGACGATCACGCGCAAATCGAAATCGGTTTTGCTCGGCAGATGGAATGTACGCGCAAGAATGGGGCGCGGCCACTTCAGCACGAGCCTGAAGCCGATAAACGTGACGATGACGGCGCCCAGCATCACGAATGCGAGACTGGGATCCCACGATCCCGTCCGAATCGCTGCGAGGTCGAGGAAGTTCAGGACCTTCGCCGGATTGGACATGCCGGAGATCAAGAGCCCGAGTCCGAATGTCAGGCCGATGACGAACTGGATCAGGACAGTCATGGCGGGCCTCATGCGAGATGCCGGACGATGAAGGTAGTCGCAAATCCGGTCGCCATGAAGATCAGCGTGGCGAGAATGGATCGAAGCGAGAGCCGTGATACGCCGCAAATGCCGTGGCCGGACGTGCAGCCGCTGCCCCATACCGAACCGAAGCCGACCAAAAGGCCTGCGACGGCCAAAAGAATGCCGCCGGTCTCGATGGCTTGCGGCGGAAGGCTGCCGGTCGCGACACGCACCACGACGGGCGCGGCGACGAGCCCGGCAATGAAGGCGAGGCGGCCGCGCCAGTCCTGATCGCTGAACGGCGGAAGCAGGTGGGCGGCGATGCCGCTCACTCCCGCGATCCGACCGGCGAACGCCATCAACGCCACGGCGGAAAGGCCGATCAAGGCTCCGCCGAGCAGCGCGGTGATCGGCGTGAAGGTGGTCTGCATCTTGTCTTGCTCCTTCGATGGGCCGCCATGGAGACGGGACGGCGTCCGAAAGTGCGGTGGCTGCGAACCGGATCCGTCAGCCTAATTTCAGTTGCTTATTATATTCGAATATTCTAATATTTCAAGCATGAAGAATCAAGCCAAACGCAAGATCCCGGATACGGCCATCGTCGACCTCGAAGAGAAGGCCGAGGAGGCGTCGCGCCTGCTGACCGCGATGGCGAACGCAAAACGATTGATGGTGCTCTGCAATCTGCTCGACGGCGAAAGATCGGTCGGTGAGCTGGCCGAGATCGTGGGGCTGTCCTCGGCTGCGCTGTCGCAACACCTCGGCAAGATGCGTGCCCTCGACCTGGTCACGACGCGGCGGGATGGGCAGACGATCTATTACCGATTGGCGAGCGGGGAGGTCCGCGAAATCCTTCAGACGCTTTATCGGCTGTATTGCGCGCCAGCCGCCTGATCAGCTCGCCCAATCGGTTGGGCGAGCCGATCTAGAGCAAGATTTACTGTGCCGACAATCCCAAACTTGCCTGCGTCTTCACGATGGGCGGCGGATTCCATTTTCCGGTCAGCGCCTCGGACTTCGGACTGTAGAGGCGCATGGTCAGGTTGAAGGGGCCCTTCGGCGCCGGAAGCCAATTGGCTTCCTTGTCCTTGCCCGGGCTTTCGTTCTGGAAGTAAAGATCGAGCGAGCCATCTGGGTTGTACTTGAACGGCATCCAGCTGCTGACCGCGAAGCGGTTCAGTACATTGCCGACCTGGAAGCCTTCCGGATCGTAGAGAGTGATCGACCAGAACGCATTGACCGGCGGCGCCGCGCCCTTCTCGAACGTGATGGTGTACTTGCTTGCGCCATCGAGCGGCTTGCCGGTTTCATCGCCGAGATTGAGCGGATAGATGGCGTCCTCGGGCAGATTCGCACCGAGCCCCAATTGCGCGACGATGGCACGCTTGAGATAGTAGTTGCCATAAACACCCATCGTATCGGTGTTCATCGACCAGCCATTCGCAACCCTTGCCAGCGTCGGCACCTTCCAGGCCATCAGCCTCTGCGCATCCTGCGGGGCGGTCTCGAAGGCGCGCTGCAGGACAGGATCGATCCGGCCGATGTCGAAGTTCTTTCCGGGCTCGATACCGATCTTCTTCATCTGCGCGATGATCGGCTGATCGGTGATATGGGGCGGGTGAAGCTTGAGCAGATCGGCTGCATAGGCGAAATACACGCCGGCCGTCATGGTATCAACCTGGACCTTCGGCGGCGTCTTCATGTCGACGCTCGGGTCGGGCTTGAATTCGATGGGCTTGGGCGTCTTGCCGAATTCGGAGAGTGGCGCGACCTTGTAGCCCGCCTGGATCTTGTGGACCGCATCGTAGTCCGCCGGGCCGTCCGTCTTGGTACGGCCGATCACCCAGACATAGGGCGTCGGCGCTTCGATCCGTTGCGTGTCCTTTGGAAGCTTGAACTCGTCGACAAATCTGTCGCGCAGATCCGGCCGCCAGCCGGGCGGCGTCAGCAGGAAGGTGCCGGCCTTGGTGCCCGTCGTTCGCCAGCCCGGCGATGCAAAGACATTGCTCCACATATCCAGCATCGGCAGCAGGTAGTAGCGCCCATCGGTATCGGGGACCGAGATCACCACCGGCTCCTTGGTCATGTCGAGCCATGAGACGGAATAGAGCGTGTCGAAGTTGGAGCGCACTACGCCTTTGAAGTTCGCCGGCGGATATTCGGGCACGTTGACGAAGGTGTTCATCGGCCCCTTGAAATCGGTGGTGCCGTTGGTGAATTGCTTCCGCGTCAGATCCATCGATAGCATGGGGTAGAAGTAGATGTAGGCGTCCACCGCGATGGCGTGGGCTTCCTGCTCGGTGATTGCAGGCGCCGCCTGTTGCGCCAGTGCCGCAGGCGCAGCCGCCGCGCCCAGGCCGAGAGACAAAGTCAGCGTCAGAATTCCTCGAAACATATCGACTACTCCTCAACTGATAATATGCTGTCGTGATTTGTGGGCCCGCTTTGGCTCAGCTCCAGAGGTTGGATGCTTCGACTTCGAAGTGCGTATGCAAGAGCGCGTACGGTGCGTGCTGCACGAAACGCCTGACGGCGTCTGCGGGCAGATTATTGAATCAAATGCTATCGAGCTGGCTGTTGAATGATGGCTTTATTGTCTACTCCCACGCGCATGTATGTAGCACAAGCGCAGAATGGGAACCAGTCTGCCGCACCATCAGCCTCGCTTCCACAAGCTGACCAGCGGCCCGTTTTCGCCCATCACCGGATCGGTCCTGGGTGTCGCGACCTGCGGGATCGTCTTCAGCGCCTTGGCGTGATTTTCAGGCGTCGGACGCGTGATCTCCATCGGCGGTCCCGGCGGATAGGCGCCGACCACGCAGAAATCATCGCTCGAGGAAATCAGCTTGTGCCCGGTGCCGGCGGGCAGAATCGCGACATCGCCGGCGGAGATCTCCAGCACCTTGCCGCGCTCGCCGCCGAATTGCACACGCGCATTCCCGCGGGAGACGCCGAGCGCCTCGTGCATGGTCGAATGATAATGCAGGTAGTCGTAGACGCCGTTGCGCCACATCGCGCCCCAGCCATTGGCGCCGAACAATCCTTCGATGGTCTTCTCCGGGTGGTCGTTGTCGACGTCGACGCTAGCCTTGTAGACCAGGAACGGCAGCGGGTTGTTCGGCACCAGGCCGTCATCCTCGAAGACGATCGTGAGCGGCTTTGCATCGGCCTTGACGACGGACATGGGAGGCTCCCGTAGGATGGGTAGAGCGAAGCGAAACCCATCACTTTTGCCGCAAGCAGTCAGATGATGGGTTTCGCTTCGCTCTACCTACAACCCGGTTTCGGCCGCCTACGTTCCTATGCGCGCTTCTTGTCGCGCATCAGGTCGGCGAAGCGCTTGAAGAGATAATGCGAGTCGCGCGGACCCGGCGAGGCTTCCGGGTGATACTGCACGGAGAACACCGGCTTGCCGTCGAGCTGGATGCCGCAATTGGAGCCGTCGAACAGCGAGATGTGGGTCTGCGTTGCGCCTGCGGGCAATGTCGCCTGGTCCACGGCAAAGCCGTGGTTCATCGAGGTGATCTCGACCTTGCCGGTGGTCTCGTCCTTCACCGGATGGTTGGCGCCATGATGGCCCTGGTGCATCTTCCTGGTCTTGGCGCCGACGGCGAGCCCGAGCATCTGGTGGCCCAGGCAGATACCGAAGGTCGGCGTGCCCGAATCGATGACCTTCTGGATGACGGGCACGGCATATTTGCCGGTCGCGGCGGGATCGCCTGGACCGTTGCTCAAGAACACGCCGTCCGGGTTCATCGCCAGGATGTCTTCGGCCGAAGTGGTCGCCGGAACCACCGTGACCTTGCAGCCGACGCCGGCGAGCAGGCGCAGGATGTTGCGCTTGATGCCGTAGTCGATCGCGACCACGTTGAATTCAGGATTGGTCTGCCGGCCGTAGCCCTTGTCCCATTCCCAGGGCGTCTCGTCCCAGGTGAAGCGCTGGCCGGAAGTCACCATCGGCACCAGGTCCATGCCTTCGAGGCCGGGCCATTCCCGCGCTTCTTCCTTGAGGCCGTGCAGGTCGAACCTGCCGTCCTTCGAATGCGCGATGACGGCGTTCGGCATGCCCTTGTTGCGGATCAGCGCCGTGAGCGCGCGGGTGTCGATACCCGACAGGCCGATGATGCCGCGCGCCTTCAGCCATTGATCGAGATGGCGGGTGGCGCGGTAGTTCGAGGGATCAGATATCGCGGTGCGGAGGATGACCCCGCGCGCGCCTGGCGTTGCCGCCATGTTCACCGTCTCGATGTCTTCGTCGTTGGTGCCGACGTTGCCGATATGGGGGAAGGTGAAGGTGATGATCTGCCCGGCATAGGAGGGATCGGTCAAAATCTCCTCATAGCCGGTCATGGCGGTGTTGAAGCAGACTTCGCCGACGGCCTGGCCTTCCGCGCCGAGGCCAAAGCCTTCCAGCACGGTGCCATCGGCGAGCACGAGGAGCGCGGTCGGTTTGTGGTCCGGCCAGGCTGAAGCGTTTTCGGATGTGGTCATGAGCCCCTTACATAGTTCCCACATCCTGCCGCGTCAAAGCGAAAGGGCATCCATTCACACGGGTTTTGCGGCTATTTGACTGGCGGTTCCGGGGTTTTAAGCTAGGGTTCCCGCCGCAACCTCGTTTCCTGCCAAATTGCCCGGTTCGGAGCCCTGCATGGACAACACGATGCCTATCCTGCTCGTCCCGGGCCTCGTTTGTTCGCCGCGGATCTTTGCCCCTGTCGTGCCGGCGTTGTGGCGATTCGGGCCGGTCACCGTCGCCAACCACATCCGCGACGACCATATGGGGGCAATCGCGCGCCGGATCCTGGCGGAAGCGCCGCCGCGCTTCGCATTGGCCGGGCATTCGATGGGTGGCTACATCGCCTTCGAGATCATGCGCCAGGCCCCGGACCGGGTGGCAAAGCTGGCTTTGATCAACACCCAGGCCCGTCCCGATACGCCAGAGGCCTCCGAGCGCCGCCGCGGCATGATGGCCCGCGCCAAAGGCGACGATTTCTGCGGCGTATTGGATGAGCTGTTTCCGGGCTTCGTGCATCCGTCGCGGCGCGAGGATGTGAGCCTGCGCCAGCTCGTCCATGACATGGGCGAGGATGTCGGGGTCGAGGGGTTCATCCGCCAGCAGACGGCGCTGATCAGCCGGCCCGACTCGCGGCCGACGCTCGCCTGGATTAAGTGTCCGACCCTCGTGCTGACGGGCGACGAGGACCATACCATCCCGAATTCGCTCTCGGTCGAGATGGCGAACGGCATTCCAGGCGCCAGGCTCGTGATCCTGCCCGATTGCGGGCACCTGCCGCAGCCGGAACAACCCGAAGCGACCGCAAACGCGCTAATCGAGTGGCTGCGGAGCTAGCTGCGTAGCCCGGGTGAAGCGAAGCGCAACCCGGGATGCCTCATCGACGTTTGACAGTGTCCCGGGTTACGCTTCGCTCCACCCGGGCTACGAAGCTGGTTGTTCTGGCGGTGCAAACTGCCTAGATGGAAGGTTTGACCATTCAAGGATAAGGCCATGCTGCGCGACGACATCAACAACGCGGTCAAGGACGCCATGAAGGCGAAGGAGGAGCGCAAGCTCTCCACGCTGCGCATGGTCAATTCGACCATCAAGAACGCCGACATCGACGCGCGCGGCCAGGGCAAGCCGCCGCTTTCGGATGCCGAGTTGCTCGGCGTGCTGCAGAAGATGATCAAGCAGCGCCAGGAAGCGGTCGAGCTCTACAACAAGGGCGGCCGCGCCGAGCTTGCCGCGCAGGAGCGCGAGGAGATCGCGGTGATCTCGGCCTACTTGCCGAAGCAGATGTCGGAGGATGAGGTGAAGGCCGCGATATCGGCCGCGATCGCCGAGACCAGCGCTGTCGGCGTCAAGGACATGGGCAAGGTGATCGGCACGTTGAAGGCGAAGTACACCGGTCAGATGGATTTCGCCAAGGCCAGCGGCCTCGTGAAGGCGGCACTCGCGGGATAGGCTTCACGTCTCAAACCAAGCGGAGGACATCATGGCCGACCAGCAAGCCCAACCCTCCGGTCCCGATCTGTCGCAAGGCGTGGCGCCCTCCGATTTTGAAGGCACCACCCTGCTCGGCCATGTCGGCGATGAAGACGTGCTGCTGGTGCGTTCGGGGGCGGATATCTTCGCGATCGACGCCCATTGCAGTCATTATCACGGGCCGCTCGCGGAAGGCCTCGTCGTCGACGAAAGCGTCCGCTGTCCCTGGCATCACGCGTGTTTCGACTTGCGGACCGGCGAGGCGTCGCGCGCTCCGGCGTTGAACGCGCTCGCGGTCTGGAAGGTCGAGCACGAGGGCGAGCGCATTTTCGTCCGTGAGAAGCGCGAACAGCCCAAGCCCAGCGTGAAAGGCGTGATCGATGCGCCCAACCGCATCGTGATCGTGGGTGGCGGCGCCGCGGGATTTGCCGCCGCCGAGATGCTGCGACGACAGGATTATCGCGGCAGCATCGTGATGCTGAGCGGCGAGGCGGCAGCGCCGGTCGATCGGCCGAACCTGTCGAAGGACTATCTTGCCGGCAGCGCGCCGGAGGATTGGCTGCCGCTGCGCCCGGACGATTTCTATTCCGACGCCGCGATCGATCTCCGGCTCAAGACCAAAGTTGCGTCGATCGAGCCCGCCGCGCGCCAGGTGGTGCTCGCCGACGGCAAGGCCATGCCCTACGACCGGCTCCTATTGGCGACTGGCGCGGAGCCGGTGCGTCTCCTGATTCCGGGCGCGGACCAGCCCCATGTCCATCTCTTGCGCTCGCTGGATGACTGCCGCGCGATCATCGCGTCCGCGAGCGGCGCGCGCCGCGCGGTTGTGATCGGTGCAAGTTTCATTGGGCTCGAGGTCGCGGCATCGTTGCTGGCGAGGGATATCGAGGTCCACGTCGTCGGGCTGGAGCAGCGGCCGATGGAGCGCGTGCTCGGGCCCGACATGGGCGACTTCGTCCGCAGCCTGCATGAAGAGCACGGCGTTGTCTTTCATCTCGGCGACACCGTCACCGCGATCGACGGCAAGCGCGCGAGCCTGCAGAGCGGCGGTGTACTCGACGCCGATCTCGTCGTGATAGGCGTCGGCGTGCGGCCGCGCCTCGTGCTGGCCGAAAAGGCAGGACTTGCGATCGATCGCGGCGTCACCGTCAATGCCTATCTCGAAACCAGCAGCCCAGGCATTTACGCGGCGGGCGACATCGCCCGCTGGCCGGATCCGCATTCCGGCGAGAACATCCGTGTCGAGCACTGGGTGGTGGCAGAGCGCCAGGGCCAGGCCGCCGCGCGCAACATGCTGGGCCAACGCGAAGTGTTCGACGCGGTGCCGTTCTTCTGGAGCCAGCACTACGACGTGCCGATCAACTATGTGGGCCACGCCGAGAAGTGGGACGAGATCGAAGTCGATGGCGATATCGCCGCGCGGGATTGCGTGGTGCGCTACAAGAGAAGCGGCCGCGTGCTCGCGGTGGCCTCGATCTATCGGGATATTGCCAGCTTGGAGGCCGAGCTGGCGATGGAGCGCGGCAAGCTCGCGGCGTAGCCCGGGTGGAGCGAAGCGTAACCCGGGACACGTCTATCAGCATAACGAGCGGTCCCGGGTTACGCTTCGCTCCACCCGGGCTACGGAGTGGTGAGCTACTTCGGCTCCAGCTTCAGCGCGGCCGAGTTGATGCAATAGCGCAGACCGGTCGGGCCGGGGCCGTCGGGGAAGACGTGGCCGAGATGGCCGCTGCATTTCGAGCAGAGCACTTCCGTGCGGACCATGCCGTGGCTCAAGTCGGTCTCCTCGTCGACATGGCTCTCCGCGGACGGCTGCGTGAAGCTCGGCCAGCCGCAGCCGGAATCGAACTTGGCATCGGACTCGAACAAGGTCTGGCCGCAGCCGGCGCAGACATACGTGCCCTTGCGCTGATCATGCTCGTATTCGCCGGTGAAGGGACGCTCGGTCGCCTTCTCGCGCAGCACCGCATATTGCATCGGCGTCAATTCCTTGCGCCATTCGGTGTCGCTCTTGACGACCTTGTCTGGGGTCTTGGTGTCGGACATGAAAACTCCCATGGTTAAATCGTCATTGCGAGCGGAGCGAAGCAAGCCATCCGTCCACTCGCGGAGGCAATGGATTGCTTCGTCGCTTCGCTCCTCGCAATGACGGCCACTGTGTCGCTCAATTCGTGACCTTGGTGTTGCCGACCAGTGTCGGCTTCTCGATGTAGTTCTCCGCGAAGATCTTCTTCAGGTTCTGGACCTTCGGGATGTCGTTATACGCAATATAGGGTTGGTTGGGGTGCAGCGTCAGGTAGTCCTGGTGATAGGCCTCCGCCGGATAGAAGCCCTGCAGCGTGCCGACCTTGGTCACGATCGGCTTCTTATAGACTTTGGCGGCGTTGAGCTGGGCGATATAGGCCTCCGCCACCTTCTTCTGGTCGTCGTTGGTGACGAAGATCGCCGAGCGGTATTGCGTGCCGGTGTCCGGACCCTGGCGGTTCAACTGCGTCGGGTCGTGCGCGACCGAGAAGTAGATCTGGAGGAGCTTGCCGTAGGAGACCTGCTTCGGGTCGTACTTGATCTCGACCGATTCCGCGTGCCCGGTCGTGCCGCTGGAGACCGTGTTGTAGTCTGCGGTGGCCTTGGTGCCGCCAGCATAGCCGGAAACCGCGCTGACGACGCCGGCGGTGTGCTGGAACACGCCCTGCACGCCCCAGAAGCAGCCGCCCGCGAGCACCGCGGTCTGGATGCCATCGGCGGATTTGGCATCGACCGTCGGAGCGGGAATGATCACGGCGTCCTCAGCGGCGCGCGAGGGGACCGCGGCGAAGGAGGCGATGGCCAGCGCGCCGAGGGCGGCAGCGCCGAGCGACAGACGGCGGAACGGGCGAGGGGACATGGTTTCCTCTTTGGATGGGAGGGCGGGGCCAGTCTAGAACGGAAGCCGGGTTTCGGAAATCGGGCGGTCTTCCCCCTGGATGCCGAAGATACGGGCAGGGGACGGGTTTGTTACAGCCGGACGGACACGAGTCTGTGAACCCAGCTGTCATTGCGAGGAGCGAAAGCGACGAAGCAATCCATGCCTCCGCAAGCGGTGAAATGGATTGCTTCGCTGCACTCGCAATGACGGAGGAGAGGGGTCACACCACCACGGAGAGCCGCTTCGCCGCGCGGGTGATGCCGGTGTACAGCCACCTCGCGCGGCTGTCCTGGAACGCAAAGCTTTCGTCGAACAGCACGACGTCGTCCCATTGCGAGCCCTGCGACTTGTGCACGGTGAGCACATAGCCGTAGTCGAATTCGTCGTAGGGCTTGCGCTGTTCCCACGGGATGGTCTCGATCGCGCCGCCGAAGCATTCGCCGCGCACCGAGACCTTGGTGACCTTGTGGCCGAAATCCTCGTCCGGCATCACGCGCATGGTGATGATCTTGGATTTCGATTGCGCGCGCGCTTTCACCCGCCACAGACCTCCGTTGAACAGGCCTTTCTTGCGGTTGTTGCGCAGGCAGACCAGCTTGTCGCCGGCGACCGGCAGGGGATCCTCGATGTTCTGCCGCTGCCGCATCCGCATGTTGTAGGCGCGGCGGGTGTTGTTGCGGCCGACCAGCACCTGGTCGGCGTTCATGACGCGCTCGGGATCGAGCTCGTTGCGCGGCACCACCTCGCTCTCGCCGTGGCGGCCGATCTCGAGCTCGCGACCTTCGCGGATGTCCATCGACATCCGCACGATCGGATCGTCCTGCGCCTGCCGGTGCACCTCGGTCAGCATCGCGTCGGGCTCGGCATTGGTGAAGAAGCCGGCGCCCTGGATCGGCGGAAGCTGCGCGGGATCGCCGAGCACCAGCAGCGGACAGTCGAACGACATCAGGTCGCGGCCGAGCTCGGCGTCCACCATCGAGCACTCGTCGATCACGATCAGTTTTGCCTTTGATGCCGGCGCGTCGTCCCACAATTCGAAGGTCGGCTGCTCGACGCCGGACTCGCGGGCGCGGTAGATCAGGGAATGGATGGTGGAGGCGCTCTCGCAACCCTTGTTGCGCATCACCAGCGCGGCCTTGCCGGTGAACGCCGCGAATTTGACCTCGCCGTCGACGCCTTCAGCGATGTGGCGCGCCAGCGTGGTCTTACCGGTGCCGGCATAGCCGAACAGGCGGAAGATCGGCGGCGTGCCGTTCCTGCCGGGTTTTGCCTTGAGCCAGTCGGCGACGGCTTGGAGCGCGGAATCCTGATGCGGCGTAAAGGTGGTCATGGGTCTCGGCGGAGGAGAGGACGGGCGGGCGACGCCCGCCACGACTCGGTCTCTCAACCTAGCCATTCACGCCGCCGGCGCAAGGTGCCGGCTGGCGCCCCGGGATACCCAGACTACTGCCAGCCGGGAACGCCGCGCATGTCCGGGAGATGGTGCGCGATGCCCTTGTGGCAATCGATACAGGTCTTCTCGCCCGTGAACAGGAAGCGCTGATGCGCCACGCTCGCCCGCGGCGACTGCTTGGTGATGTCCATCGATTGCGCGCTGTGGCAGTTGCGGCATTCGAGCGAATCATTGGCCTTGAACCGCGCCCATTCGTGCAGCGCGAGCTCGAGGCGGTTGTCGACGAACTTGTCGCGGGTGTCGATGCTACCGAAGATGTGGCCCCAGACTTCCTTGGAGGCCTGCATCTTGCGAGCGATCTTGTCGGTCCAATTGTGCGGGACATGGCAGTCCGGGCAGCTTGCGCGCACGCCGGAGCGGTTGGTGAAGTGAATCGTGGACTTCAGTTCGGCAAAGACGTTGTCACGCATCTCGTGACAGCCAGTGCAGAATTTTTCGGTGTTGGTCAGTTCCAGCGCGGTGTTGAAGCCGCCCCAGAAGATCACGCCGGCGACGAAGCCGGCGAGCACCAGCACGCCGAGCCCGAACACCGAGCTCGGCCGGATCAGCACGTCCCATAATTCGAGAGCAAAGCTCCACGCCCGCGCAAACCAGCCTTGGCGGGGCGCCTTGTCGACGTCGCTCATCGGTGGCCACCCGGCGCTGGGCGGTTCAGGATGCTGTCGATGTCGACGAAATCATTGGTCACCGGCGGCGTCGTGACATTCTGCGGGACGTGACACTCCGTGCAGAAGTAGCGTCGCGGCGACACCGAGGCGAGGAACTGGCCGTCGCGATCCATGAAATGGGTGATGCTCACCATCGGCGCCTGCGATTCGCCGGTGCGGGCGCGGGCGTGGCAGGACAGGCATTTGTTGCCGTTCATGTCGACCTGGTAGCCGTCGATCGAGTGCGGGATCACCGGCGGCTGCTCCGGGTAGTTGCGGATCTCCCGTTCCGCGGTGTTGCGCATCGGCGTCATCGGCGGCGCCGGTCCCTCCTCGTTGAGCGGAGTGGGACCGCGCAGGCTGGACGTGACGCCTTGTGCGAGCAACGTGCTCGAGGCGGCGACAAGCGCAACGGCGAGAACAACGATAGCGGACTTTCCGGTCATGTCGTCGTCACCTTCTCGATGCGCACGGCGCATTTCTTGTAGTCGGTCTGCAGCGACAGCGGATCGGTCGCGTCCAGCGTCACCTTGTTGATGAGCTTGGATTCATCGAACCAAGGCACGAACACCAGGCCACGCGGCGGCCGGTCGCGGCCGCGCGTCTCCAGCCGGACTCGGATGAAGCCGCGGCGGGACTCCACCTTGACCTCGTCGCCGCGGCGCAGCTTCAGGTCAGTGGCATCGTCGGGGTGCATGAAGCAGACCGCTTCAGGGAAAGCCCGGTAAAGCTCGGGGACGCGGCGGGTCATGGTGCCGGAGTGCCAATGCTCCAGCACGCGGCCGGTCGAGAGCCAGAACGGAAAGTCCTTGTCGGGCGATTCCGCCGCCGGCTCGTAGGGCAGCGCGAAGATCCGCGCCTTGCCGTCCGGAAAGCCGTAGAACTGCACACCGCTGCCCTGCTGGACATAGGGGTCGAGCCCCTCGCGGAAGCGCCAGCGGGTCTCCTGGCCGTTGACCACCGGCCAGCGCAATCCGCGGACCTGATGATAGGTGTCGTACGGCGCGAGGTCGTGGCCGTGACCGCGTCCGAACGAGGCATACTCCTCGAACAGGCCTTTCTGGACATAGAAGCCGTAGGCCTTGGCCTCCTGATTAACGTAGCCGGCCTCGATGTCGGTGACCGGGAATTTGTCGACCTGGCCGTTGCGGTAGAGGATGTCGAACAGCGTCTTGCCGCGATACTCCGGCATCTTCGCGATCAGTTCTTCCGGCCACACTTCCTCGACCTTGAAGCGTTTGGAGAATTCCATGAGCTGCCAGAGGTCGGAGCGCGCCTCGCCCGGCGCCGAGACCAGTTGGTGCCAGGTGTGGGTGCGGCGCTCGGCGTTGCCATAGGCGCCTTCCTTCTCGACCCACATCGCGGCCGGCAGGATGAGGTCGGCGGCGAGCGCCGTCACGGTCGGATAGGCGTCCGACACCACGATGAAGTTCTCGGGATTGCGATAGCCGGGATAGGTCTCCTCGTTGCCGTTGGCGGCGGCCTGCAGGTTGTTGTTGACCTGGATCCAGTAGGCGTTGAGCAGCCCGTCCTTCAGCATCCGGTTCTGCAGCACGGCGTGATAGCCGGGCTTGTCGGGGATGGTGCCTTCCGGAAGCTTCCAGATGTGCTCGGCCTTCGCGCGATGCTCCTTGTTGGTCACGACCATGTCTGCCGGCAGGCGGTGCGAGAAGGTGCCGACCTCGCGCGCGGTGCCGCAGGCCGATGGCTGCCCGGTCAGCGAGAACGGGCTGTTGCCGGCTCGGAGATTTTTCCGGTGAGAAGGTGGATGTTGTAGACGAGGTTGTTGCACCAGACGCCACGGGTGTGCTGGTTGAAGCCCATGGTCCAGAAGCTCGTGACCTTGACCTTCGGATCCGCATAGAGCTCGGCCAGGGCTTGCAGCCGGTTGAGCGGGACGTCGGCCATCTCGGCCGCCTTCTCCAGCGTGTAATCCGAGAGGAACTTGACGTATTCGTCATAGCTGATGTCCTGGGCATCGTTGGCCTTGGCGCGGCCGGTCGCCTTCTTCTCCAGCGGATGGTCGGGCCGCAGGCCGTAACCGATATCGGTCTGGCCGCGCTTGAACAGCGTGTGCTTGTTGACGAAATCCTTGTTGACCCGCCCGGTCTTGACGATGTGGTTGGCGATCGCGTTGAGCAGATAGAGATCGGTCTGCGGCTTGAACACCAGCCCGATGTCGGCGAGATCGAACGAGCGGTGCTCGAACGTGGAAAGCACGGCGACGCGCACATGCGGCGCGGAGAGGCGTCGGTCGGCGACCCGAGTCCACAGGATCGGGTGCATCTCAGCCATGTTCGAGCCCCACAGCACGAAGGCGTCGGCGGCCTCGATGTCGTCATAGCAGCCCATTGGCTCGTCGATGCCGAACGTGCGCATGAAGCCGACCGCGGCGGAGGCCATGCAATGCCGCGCATTGGGATCGATGTTGTTGGAGCGGAAGCCGGCCTTGAACAGCTTCGATGCGGCGTAGCCTTCGAAGATCGTCCATTGGCCGGAGCCGAACATGCCGATGCCGCTCGGTCCGCGCTTCTTCAGCGCCGCTTTGAACTTCTCCGCCATCACGTCGAAGGCCTCGTCCCACGAGACTTCGGTGAAGTCGCCGTCCTTGTCGTACTTGCCGTCCTTCTTGCGCAGCAAAGGCTTGGTCAGGCGATCATGGCCGTACATGATCTTGGAGAGGAAGTAGCCCTTGACGCAATTCAGACCGCGATTGACTTCCGATTTGATGTCGCCATGGGTGGCGACGACGCGGTTGTCCTTGGTCGCGACCATCACGCTGCAGCCGGTGCCGCAGAAGCGGCACGGCGCCTTGTCCCACTTCAATTCGCTCTCGGCGCGCTCGGTGACGAGGTTGGCGGCACCTGCCGCAACCGGCATGCCTCCGGCGAGCGCCGCCATCGCGGCGGCTTCCAGCTTCAGGACCTGGCGGCGATCCAGTTTGGGGGCAGTCATGGCGTTTCCTTCCCTTCATCAAGGGGCGTCCGATCACGTGTCATCACACGGTATCGGCGTCGACGGCGTGGAACACGAGCGAGGCGGAATAGACGTTGGGCAGCGCGGAAATCGCATTGAGGGTCGCGCCGAGCGAGCCCACATCGGGCGCATCCACGACGACCACGAGCTTGCCTTTCTCATCGCGGCCGTAAATCTCGCAGCCGCGCAGTGCCGTGATCGCGGCCTCGGTGGCATCGAGCCGGTCAGGCCGGGTCTGCACCAGGATGCTGGCGATCTCGCCACCGGGCGGCGGCACGACAGGGTCGGTTTGCAGGACGCGGCCCGTGATGAGTGCTCGGCGATCGATGTTGGTTTGAGCTCTGATCATGTCGGGTGTTCCTTGAGAGGTCGGCTGGTCAATGTGGCGGGGGAGGGCCCGGCGGGCCCGCGATCAT
Organism: Bradyrhizobium sp. Ai1a-2; assembly: GCF_000426245.1. Lineage (GTDB taxonomy): Bacteria > Pseudomonadota > Alphaproteobacteria > Rhizobiales > Xanthobacteraceae > Bradyrhizobium. The sequence goes on from NZ_AUEZ01000051.1 coordinate 51,255, forward strand.
CTGGTAGATCCACACAGCAAGGCCATAGCTGCCCACTGTGGCCACGGCCAAAGCAGGCATCACAACTGCCGTCAGAAAAAGAAACGCAAAGATCTCCATGCGCCTGCGGCGTGGTCTCGCGCTCGCATCGTCGCTGGTTGCCGACATACGTCGTCTCGCTTCAATTCAGATTGTGCGGGGGAAGGCCTCGTTGCCTTCCTTAGAAGTAACGGTGCTGCAATATTTTAGCACTGATCCAGATCAATGCGCGCCAACATTGTATACGCGCGGAGCGGATTCGGCGGCTCCGCAACCGGCAAGGTTACCGTTTGGTTGCAGTGCGCATGTTCCGCCACCCGGAATTGGCAAAGGCTGGACTTCGCGTGCCCCGGCAATACACTGAGGCAAACAAACAATAAGTACGGGAGCGACGCCATGAAATTCGGCATCTTCTACGAGCTGCAACTGCCGCGTCCATGGAACGAGGCCGACGAGCTCAGGCTCTACCAGGACGCATTGACGCAGCTCGGGACCGCCGACCGGCTCGGGTACGACTATGCCTGGGTCGTGGAACACCACTTCCTTGAAGAATACTCGCACTCGCCGGCACCGGAATCGTTCCTGGCTGCGGCAAGCCAGCGCACCCGGAACATCCGGCTCGGGCACGGCATCCTGCAACTCACGACCAACCATCCCGCGCGCGTCGCCGAGCGGGTCGCAGTCCTCGATCTCCTCAGCAACGGCCGTTGCGAGTTCGGCATGGGCGAGAGCGCCTCGATCACCGAGCTGACGCCGTTCGGCCGTGACATGGAGACCAAGCGCGAGGTGTTCGAAGAGGCGGTCTCGGCGATCTTCCCGATGTTCACCAAGGTCGGCACCGAGCATCACGGCAAATATTTCGACATCCCCTTGCGCAACGTGGTGCCGAAGCCGGTGCAGAAGCCGCATCCGCCGCTCTGGATGGCGTGCTCGCAATTGCCGACCATCGAGCGCGCCGGGCAGCACGGCTTCGGCGCGCTCGGCTTTCAGTTCGTCAGCGCGGACGCGGCGCATGCCTGGGTGCATGCCTATTACAACGCGATCACGAAGCGGCTGAAGAAGCTCGCCGACTACCAGATCAATCCGAACATGGCGCTGGTGTCGTTCTTCATGTGCGCCAAGACGGACGAGGAAGCGCGCGCCCGCGCCGACGGCGCCACCTTCTTTCAGTTCGCGCTGCGCTACTATGGCGCGTCGCAGAACCGGCAGCGGCCTGCGCCGGGCACCGTCAACATGTGGGACGAGTACAACAGGTGGAAGCGCGACAATCCCGAAGCGCAGGAAGCTGCGTTGCGCGGCGGTCTGATCGGATCGCCTGAAACCATCCGCAAGAAGCTGCGCCGTTTCCGTACTTCCCACATCGACCAGGTGATCCTGCTCAACCAGGCCGGCAAGAACACGCACGAGCATATCTGCGAGTCGCTCGAATTGTTCGCAAGCGAAGTGATGCCGGAGTTCCAGCATGATCCGGAACACGATGCGTGGAAGCAGGGTGTGATGAGCGGCGAGATCAAGCTCGAGGAAATCGACACCGACGCGTTCAAGGACCGGTATGGCAAGCTGTCGATTAACCCCGGTTCGCCGGCGCAGAAAGCAGCAGCGACCGGCTGACGAGATTCTAGGCAGCGCCACACTACACCGTCATGCCCGCGAAGGCGGGCATCCAGTACGCCGCGGCGCCTCGGCTCACGCTCCGGCGGTGGTGGTTACTGGATCGTCCGCCTTCGCGGACGATGACAGCGGAGAGCTGCTGCTGCATCCCGATTTTGTGAAGGAAAAATTTCGCTACGCACAATCCGCGCCTTGAAAGAAACCGCGCGTCCGGTGCCTGCATGGCAGTGCGCGCATCGCTATTTTTTTCGGGTGCTCGACAGCTTCATTCGCGCCCCCCATCATTCCCGAACGTCGCATTGATTGTGCGCCGATAACGCGCTCGATCGTCGGGAGAATTTTGTAATGAAGCGCCGTGAGTTCCTCAAGCTGTCGCTCGGCTCTGCAGCCGTCGCTGCGCTGCCCTTGCGCGCACGGGCCGAAGCGGCGGTGAAGGAAATTCGTATCGGCTACCAGAAGAGCGGCGTGCTGGTTATCGCGCGACAGCGCGCGACCTTGGAAGATCATTTCAAGTCGGTCGGCATCGAGGTGAAATGGGTCGAGTTCTCGTCGGGCCCGCCGATGATGGAAGCCATGAACGTCGGCAGCGTCGATTTCGGTGCGGTCGGCGACTCGCCGCCTGTCTTTGCGCAAGCTGCCGGCGCGGCCATCGTTTACGCGGCTGGCCAGCCCATCACCAATGGCCAGGGCATTCTGGTCCCGCAGAATTCGGCGATCCGTGCGATCGCCGATCTCAAGGGCAAGCGCGTCGGCTTCACCAAGGGTTCCAGCGCGCACAACATCGTGGTGCAGACGCTGGAAAAGGCCAGCCTCACCTATAGCGACATTACCCCGGTCTATCTGACGCCGCCCGACGCGGGACCTGCGTTCGCCAATGGCAGCATCGACGCCTGGGCGATCTGGGATCCCTATTTCGCGATCGGCGAGACCAAGCAGAACGGCCGCATCCTGGTCAACGCCCATGAGATCACCAAGACCAACTCGTTCTTCATCGCCAACCGTGACTTCGCGAGGAATCACGGACCTGTTCTGCAACAGGTTATCGACGTCCTCGCGTCAACGGCGAATTGGGCCGAGGCGCATCGCGACGAGGTCGCGAAATCGCTGAGTGCCGTCACCGGAATCCCACTGGATATCCAGATCATCGCCGCCAAGCGGGCCGCGTTCAGGATCGGCCCCGTCACCGACGATATCGTCGCGACGCAGCAGGGCGTGGCCGACCGCTTCTTCAAGCTCGGCCTGATCCCGAGAGAGATCACGATCCGCGACATTGTTTGGCGCAACACACAGACCTGATTCTCATTCGAACCCAATTCCATTCGAACCAAGGGAACGTCAGCATGAGGCGTTTAATCCAACGCTGGATCGCCAGCGCGGTGCTTTCAGTCAGCATCGTCGCCGCCGCCGTCAGCGCGTCGTACGGACAGGAGAAAACCGTCCGCATCGGTTTCCAGAAATACGGCAAGCTGGTGCTGCTCAAGAGCAAGGGCACGCTCGAGGAGAAGCTGAAGGCGGTTGGCTACAAGGTGGTGTGGACCGAATTCCCGTCCGGACCGCCGCTCCTCGAGGCGCTTAATGTCGGCGCAATCGATTTCGGCAACACCGGTGAAGCGCCGCCGATCTTCGCGCAGGCCGCCGGTGCGCCCATCCAATATGTCGCCTATGAGCCGCCTGCGCCGAAGGGCGAGGCGATCCTGGTGCCGAAGGACAGCCCGCTGAAGTCGGTCGCCGACCTCAGGGGCAAGAAGGTCGCGCTGAACAAGGGTTCGAACGTCCACTACCTGCTGGTGAAGGCACTGGAAAAGGCCGGCGTCAAATATTCCGACATCGAACCGGTGTTTCTCGCGCCTGCCGACGCACGCGCCGCCTTCGAGCGCGGCGCGGTCGATGCCTGGGTGATCTGGGATCCGTTCCAGGCCGCGGCGGAAGCTGCGACCGGCGCGCGCACGCTCGCCGACGGCACCGGCATCGTCTCGAATTACCAGTTCTATTTCTCCTCGAAGAAGTTCCTGGAGAGCGATGCGAAGATCGTCGATCTCGTGCTCGCGCAATTGAGCGAGGTCGACGACTGGGCCAAGGGCGACATCCATGCAGTCGCCGAGCAGCTCGCGCCGTCGATCGGCCTCTCGGTGCCGGTGGTCGAGGTGGCGCTGAAGCGCCAGTCCTACGGCATCAAGCCCCTTACCCGATTCCGTGATCGCCGACCAGCAGCAGGTGGCGGACACGTTCTTTGCCCTCGGCCTGTTGCCGAAACCCATCAAGATTTCAGACGTCGCGCGGAGGTCCGGATCGTGACCAAGCAACCCAACGCCAACATCCTCTGGTTCCTGCCGACCCATGGTGACGGCCGTTATCTCGGCACCTCGATCGGCGGCCGTGAGGTGAACTTCAACTATCTGCGCCAGATCGCGCAGGCCGCCGACCAGCTCGGCTATTACGGCGTGCTGCTGCCGACCGGGCGAAGCTGCGAGGACTCCTGGGTGGTCGCCTCCGCGGTCGCGCCGCAGACTGAGCGGCTGCGCTATCTGGTGGCAGTGCGGCCCGGCCTGCAGTCGCCCGCCGTCGCCGCCCGCATGACCGCGACGCTGGACCGGCTCTCGAACGGACGGCTCTTGATCAACGTCGTCACCGGCGGCGATCCCGTCGAGAACAAGGGCGACGGCATCTTCCTGGCGCATGACGAGCGTTACGAGGTGACGCGCGAGTTCCTCAACGTCTATAGCGACCTGCTCGCCGGCAAGACCGTCAATGTCGAGGGCAAGCACATCCGCATCGAGGATGGCCGTCTGTTGTTCCAGCCGGTCCAGTCGCCGCGGCCGCCGCTCTATTTCGGCGGCTCCTCGGATGCCGGCATCGATGTCGCGGTGGATAGTGTCGATAAGTACCTCACCTGGGGCGAGCCGCCGGCAGAGGTGGCGGAGAAGATTGCGCGCGTGAAGGCGGTTGCCGACAAGCGCGGCCGCAAGATCTCCTTCGGCATTCGCCTGCACGTGATCGTGCGCGAGACCAATGCGGAAGCCTGGAAGGCCGCCGACGAATTGATCCAGTACGTCACCGACGACACGGTGGCTGCGGCACAGAAGATCTTCTCGCGCATGGATTCGGTTGGCCAGCAGCGCATGGCGCAACTGCATGGCGGCCGCCGCGACAAGCTCGAGATCAGCCCGAACCTGTGGGCCGGCGTCGGCCTGGTGCGTGGCGGCGCGGGCACCGCGCTGGTCGGCGATGCCCAGACGGTGGCGGCGCGGATCAGGGAGTATCAGGATCTCGGCATCGATACTTTCATCATGTCGGGCTACCCGCACCTCGAAGAAGCCTATCGTTTCGCCGAACTGGTGTTCCCGCTGCTCTCGCTGGAGCGGCCGGACAATGTGACGCCGATCCGCGTCAACACCGGGCCGTTCGGCGAGACCATCGGCAACGACTATCGGCCGCAAAAGCAGGTATCGGAATCATGAGCCTCATCGACAGCCTCCCGCGCGTCCGCGCGCCCAGATTGCCGCGGGCCGACGGCCTGATCCCCTGGATCGTGCCGCTCGCCATCATCGTCATCTGGCAGCTTGCCTGCATCACCGGTTTTGTGCCCGCGCGTGTGCTGCCGGCTCCGACGGACGTCGCACTGGCGGGATGGAAGCTCCTGTTGTCGGGTGAGTTGATCCGCAACATCTGGGTCAGCTTCTGGCGCGCCAGCATCGGCTTTCTGATCGGCGGCGCCATCGGCTTCGCTTTCGGCCTCGCCAACGGCCTGTCGCAGCTCTCCGCGAAACTGACCGACACCACGCTGCAGATGGTGCGCAACATTCCACACCTCGCGCTGATCCCGCTGGTGATCCTGTGGTTCGGGATCGACGAGTCCGCGAAATTGTTCCTGGTGGCGCTCGGCGTGTTCTTCCCGATCTATCTCAACACGCTGCACGGCATCCGCACCGTCGATCCGCAATTGATCGAGATGGGCCGCATCTATGGCATGACCGACGGCGAATTGTTTCGCCGCGTGATCTTCCCGGGCGCGCTGCCGTCGATCTTCGTCGGCCTGCGCTTTGCGCTCGGCATCATGTGGCTGACGCTGATCGTGGCTGAGACCATCGCGGCCTCCTCGGGGCTCGGCTACATGGCGATGCAGGCGCGCGAGTTCATGCTGATCGATGTGGTCGTGCTCTCGATCCTGATCTATGCGCTGCTCGGCAAGCTTGCGGACAGCGCCTCGCGCGCGCTGGAGCGGCTGACGCTGTCCTGGCATCCGGCCTTCCAGAAACACTGAGGAACTGAGGAAGACACATGCAGGAAGTTCTTCGTTTTCGCTCGCTCGGTGCTGAAGCTGTCGCGCGCGAGGATTTCGTCGAGGAGGCGCGCCAGTTCCGCCATGCTCCCGACGTGCCGTCGCGCGGGCTGTCACTGACTATTCGCGGCTTGCGCAAATCCTTCGGCGACAATGAGGTGCTGCGCGGCATTGACCTGCACATTCCCGCCGGCCAGTCCGTCGCGATTGTCGGCCGCAGCGGCTGCGGCAAGAGCACATTGTTGCGGCTGATCGCGGGGCTGGAGAAGCCGACCGCCGGCAGCATCAGTTTCGGCGAGCAGGCACGCGCCGAGGATATCCGCGTCATGTTCCAGGAGCCGCGGCTCCTGCCATGGGCGCGCGTGCTGTCGAATGTCGAAGTCGGCCTCGGGCGCGAGCGCTCATCGGCGGATGCGCAGGCGCGCGCCGAGAAGGCGCTGGTCGAGGTCGGCCTCGGCGACAAGCGCGGGCAATGGCCTTCGGTGCTCTCGGGCGGCCAGAAGCAGCGCGTCGCATTGGCTCGCGCGCTGGTCAGCCAGCCCCGGGTGCTGGCGTTCGACGAGCCGCTCGGGGCGCTGGACGCGCTGACGCGGATCTCGATGCAGCGGCTGCTCGAACGGGTCTGGCGTGATCAGGGCTTCACCGCGATCCTGGTGACGCATGACGTCTCGGAAGCTGTGGCGTTGGCCGACCGGGTGCTGGTCATTGAAAATGGGCGCATCGCACACGATTTCAATGTCGACATCGCACGCCCGCGCGAGCGCGGCTCTGCCGAACTGGCGGCGCTCGAGGGCGCGATCCTGAAGAATCTCCTCGAAGGAACCGAAGACGGTTCCGACGACCTGTGAGGCCTGCATGAACTCCGCCGTCCGCAACATCGCGATCGATCCCGTGGTCACCTCCGACGAATTCCGTGGCGCCATGCGCCATCTGACCGGCGGGGTCAGCGTCATCACGGCGGGGCGCGGCAAGGAGATCTCCGGGATGACGGTGACTTCTGTCTCCTCGTTGTCGGTCGAGCCGGCCTCGCTGATCGTGAGCCTGAACCGCGCCGCATCGTCCTGGCCGCTGGTCAAGCGCCACGGCGTCTTCGGCGTGAACATCCTGGGCTCGGACCAGATCGAGATCGCCGAGCGCTTCACCGGCAAAGGCGGGCTGAAAGGCGCCGAGCGCTTTGCCGGAGCCCAATGGACGACGCGCGCTTCCGGCGTGCCGCTTCTGGTCGGCGCGCTGGCGGCGATCGATTGCGAGGTCGAGGACATCGTGGAGCGCCACTCGCACGCCATCGTCATCGGCCGCGTGCTCGATGTGCAGGTCTCTTCGCGCACCGCGGCGCTCGCTTATTGGCAGGGGCGCTATGTCGCCGTCGACCAGGACGAGGATGCCGCCAAGCTGGCTGACGTCAGCGTGCCCGCACGCGGCGTGCACCTGCGCTGACATCAGCTCGTAGCCCGGGTGGAGCGGAACGCGCAACCCGGGGCTTTGCGTCGGCGATCGGGAGCGGCCCCGGGTTACGCTGCGCTTCACCCGGGCTACTTGTTCCGGGAACGATGACGCCGGCCGTGGCGTTTTGTCTTCTCGCGCAATAGAAGGCATCAGTCTTCTATTGGCGGAAGGAACGACGCGCGTCATGGGCTTGATCAAACGACTTGCAACCTGGGTCTTCTACGGCATCGGTGCGCTCGCGATCGCCTATCTCGCGCTGTACGCCTATGTTGCCTTCACCGGACGCGAGTTTACGCCCGGCGACCCCATCCATATTTTCCGCAAGCCGGACGCGCCGAGCTATTCATAGCGAAAGCAGTCGCATCGCTCCGTCATTGCGAGGAGCGAAGCGACGAAGCAATCCATGTCTCCGCCTGTGGCGCTATGGATTGCTTCGCTCTGCTCGCAATGACGGTGGTGATGGCCCCAGGCTACCCCGCCGTGGCCAGGCGCTGGTAGTCGGCCGTGCCCGACCCGGCGGGCGGGATCGGCACGCCGCCGTCGGCATATTCGTTCAGCTTGTTGCGCAGCGTGCGGATCGAAATGCCCAAGATGTTGGCGGCATGGGTTCTGTTGCCGAGGCAGTGCTTCAGCGTCTCCAGGATCAGGTCACGCTCGACATCGGCAACCGTGCGGCCGACCAGCGCGCGCGTCACCTGCTCGGCCGCGAGGGTGGCGTGAGCGACCGCCGGCGCGGTCTTGGCGAGGTCGAGGCGGTCGCCATCCGGGGTCACGATGGCATCAGGGCCGATCTCGTCGCCCTGTGCCATCAAGACGGAGCGGTGGATGGTGTTTTCAAGCTCGCGGACATTGCCCGGCCAGCGGTTCGTAGTCAGCACCCGCCGCGCCTCGGTCGACAGTGGTCGCGCCGCTACGCCGTTGGCTTCGGCATATTTCTTCGCGAAATGCTGCGCCAGTTCGAGGATGTCGGCCGGCCGGTCGCGCAGCGGCGGGATCTTCAGATTGACGACGTTGAGGCGGAACAAGAGGTCCTCGCGGAAGGTGCCGGCGCGCACGGCGTCCGCGAGATTGCGGTTCGAGGTCGCGATGATGCGGATGTCGACCGGCACCGGCTTGGTGCCGCCGACGCGGTCGATGACGCGCTCCTGGATCGCGCGCAGCAATTTCGATTGCAGCCTTACATCCATTTCCGAGATTTCATCGAGCAACAGCGTGCCGCCGGTGGCTTCCTCGAACTTGCCGATGCGGCGGGCGATCGCGCCGGTGAACGCGCCCTTCTCGTGACCGAACAATTCGGATTCCAGGAGATGCTCGGGGATCGCCGCGCAATTGATCGAGATGAACGGCCGCTTGGCGCGCGCCGAGCGGGAATGGACGTAGCGCGCCAGCACTTCCTTGCCGGTGCCGGACTCGCCGGTGATCATCACGGAGGCGTCCGAGCCCGCGATCTGCTGCGCCAGCTTGATCACCCGACCCATGGCTTCGTCACGATAGACGAGGTCGCGGGAATCGTTGGCGACCGCGGCGAGCACAGCGGCGATCAGCTCCGGCTCGGGCGGCAGCGGGATGTATTCCTTGGCGCCGGCGCGGATCGCCGCCACCGCGGCGCGGGCATCGTTGGAGATGCCGCAGGCGACGATCGGCACGTGGATGTGCTCGGCTTCCAGCCGCATCACGAGGTCGCGGATGTCGAGGCCGACATCGACCAGCAGCAGGTCGGCGCCCTTGCCGCCACGCAACACCGCCATCGCCTGCTCGTTGCCTTCCGCGTGCGTCACGGAGGCGCCGTTGTCCATCGCGATCTTGGTGGCGGTCGTGAGCTGTCCCCTCAGGGTGCCGACGATGAGAAGCCGCATGAGTGTCTCCTGTCTCCCGCGCGCGTCCATCCCGCGCCGAATCCGTTAAAGGTTAGGTACGCTCTGTCTTGATGATTTCGGTCATGGTCACGCCGAGCTTGTCTTCGACCAGCACCACTTCGCCGCGCGCCACCAGGCGGTTGTTGACATAGATGTCGATGGCTTCGCCGACCCGGCGATCGAGTTCGAGCACGGTGCCGGGCCCAAGCTTCAGGAGCTGGCCGACATCCATCTTCGAGCGGCCGAGCACGGCCGAGACCTGCACCGGCACGTCGAAGACGGCCTCGAGGTCGGAGGCGATGCGCGAAGCGTGTTCGTCCTCGTTATAGCCCACATCGTCGTTGGCCCTTGGCGCGTCCGCCGAGTTGAGGTCGGGGAGCGGGACATGTGTGTCGGTGTCACTCATCGTCGATCCTTTGGCTCGATCCTCATGGCCGTTGGTCACGGGACGCCATGTAGCGTCCGACAACTTCGTTGATCTTGGCTTCGATCGCCGCGCGCTCCAGCACGATGCCGCCGTCGGCCCATTCGATCCGGCAGTCGCCGGTCGCGATTGTCGGCTCGGCCAGGATCACGAGGCGGCCCTGGAAGCCGCCCTGTGCGGCCAGCCGCTCGATTTTTTCCCGCGCGCCCTCGTAGAGCGCGTCATTGATGCGGACCACGATGTGGGGCGTCGAGACCAGGTGTGCGAAGCAGTCGGAGACCATTGCCGTGATCTCGCCGAGCGGCTCGCGCGCGATCAGCTCGCTGCTCAATTTGCGCGCGACCGCGACCGCGACGTCGACAGCTTCGGTCTCCATCCGCGCCTCGATACCGGAAAAGCGCGACGCGATGTTCTTGATCGCAAGACCGATCTCTTCCAGCGCGAGCGCGGCGCGGCGGTCGCTCTCCACCTTCGCCTCGCGCTGGGCGGCATCGTAGCCGTTGCGATAGGCGCGCGCTTCGGCTTCCGCGATCTTCTGGGCGATCTCGGCGGGGGTCGCTGCACGCTCGCGCGACTTGGCGGGGGCCGAGAAGTCGGTATCGAACAGGAATTTTGCGGGCGCGGCCATCAGTACACCAGTTCGTCGTCGGCACGGTTCTTGGTCAGCATGATCTCGCCCTTGGCGGCGAGGTCCTTGGCGAGATTGACGAGCAGCGCCTGAGCCTCGTCGACGTCGCGCAGGCGCACCGGTCCCATCGCCGCCATGTCATCCATCAGCATCTTGCCGGCGCGCGAGGACATGTTGCCCAGGAAGAAGTTGCGCACTTCCTCATTGGCGCTCTTCAGCGCGATGCCGAGCTTCTCCTTGTCGACATGGCGCATCAACGTCTGGGCCGAGCCCGAATCGAGCTTGACGAGGTCGTCGAAGGTGAACATCATCGCCTTGATGCGTTCAGCGGATTCGCGGTTTTCTTCTTCCAGCGAGGTGATGAAGCGCGTCTCGGTCTGGCGGTCGAAATTGTTGAAGATCTCGGCCATCACCTCGTGGGCGTCGCGGCGGCGGGTCTGCGACAGGTTGGACATGAATTCGGTGCGCAGCGTCTGCTCGACGCGCTCGATCACTTCCTTCTGCACCGCCTCCATCCGCAGCATGCGACCCACGACATCAAGCGCGATGTCCTCGGGCAGGATCGCCAGCACGCGCGCGGCGTGCTCCGACTTCAGCTTCGACAGCACCACGGCGATGGTCTGCGGATATTCGTTTTTGAGGTAGTTGGCGAGCACTTCTTCCTGGACGTTGGAGAGCTTCTCCCACATGTTGCGGCCCGCGGGCCCGCGGATCTCGTCCATGATGCCGGTGACCCGGTCGGCCGGCAGATATTGCTGTAAGAGCCGCTCGGTGGCGTCGAAATTGCCCATCAGCGCGCCGGAGGCCGACATTCGCGAGACGAATTCGAGCAACAGGTCCTCGACGACGTCGGCTTCCACGGTGCCGAGCGTCGACATCGCCATCGACAATTCGCGGACCTCGTCGTCGTCGAGCAGCGACCACACCTTGCCGCCGTATTTCTCGCCGAGCGCAAGCATCAGGATCGCCGCGCGCTTGGGGCCGGAGATCGGCTTGCTCTTCGGACGATCGCCCTGCCGACTCGACAGCGTCGAGATGACGCTGGTGATGTCTTGGGCGTTTGCGGTTTGCGGGACGCTGGCCATCTCAGGTCTCGGCAGGCTCGGTCAGCCATTGGCGAACAATGGAGACGGTTTCGTTTGGATTGCGTTCTGCGAGTTCGCCCACGCGGTTCACGGCCTGGGCGTGGACCTGGCCCTGGATCTGGGCGACGTCGATCATGTGCGCGGCACCGCCGCCGGTCAGGAGCGCCTGGCCGTGTCCGCCTTCATTGCCGGCTTGCGCGCTCGCGTCGGTCAGTGCGGGCACCGCGGCCTCGGCGCGGGCGGGTACGACCTCGCTGGCCAGGATGCGCTTGACCAGCGGGCGGATCACCATGAACAGCACGACCAGGCCGAGCAGCATCATCACGCCGAGCTCGATCACATACATCACGTCGTCCTTGGTGAACTGCAGCATGCCGAGCAGGCCGGTCGGCTCGTTGAGCGGGGCGACCGAGGGCGCCTCGGCAAAGCGCAGGTTGACGACCTCGACCTGGTCGCCGCGCTTCTGGTCGAAACCGATCGCCGAGCGCACCAGGGCGGCGATGCGGTCGAGCTGCTCCTTGGAACGGTCCTGGTAGACCATCTCGCCCTTTTCGTTCTTGCCGTAGCTGCCGTCGACGAGGACCGCGACCGAGATGCGATTGACGCGGCCGGCTTCGGTCACCTCGGTCTTGGTGGTGCGGGAGATCTCGTAATTGTTGGTCTCCTCGCTCTTCTTGCTCTGGTCGCGTGCGCGCGCGGCATTGTCCTGGTTCTGGTTGCCGGGCAGCTCGTTGTTGACCGTGACCTGGCCGCTGTTGTCGGCGGTGAGGCTGGATTCTTCCCGGGTCTGGCTCGAGCGCAGCACGCGCCCTTCGGGATCGAACTTGTCGGAGGTCTGGGTGATCTTGTTGTAGTCGAAATCGGCGGAGAGCTGGACACGGGCGCGGCCCTGGCCGACCACGGAGGACACGATGTCCTCGACCTGCTTGCGCATCCGCTTCTCGAAAGCGGCGCGGCGCTCGTCGCCGACCGAGTTGTCGGCATCGCTGGTGGCGCCGTCGGCGAGCAGCTGGCCCGCCTCGTCGACGATCGACACCCGCTGCGGCTTCAGGCCGTTGACGGCGGAGGCGACCACGTGGCGGATGGCGCGGATCTGCTGCGGCTCGAGGGTGCCGCGCACCCGCACCACGATCGAAGCCGACGGCTCCGGCGTCTCGCGGGAGAACAGCGGCCGCTCCGGCAGCACGAGGTGCACGCGCGCGGCCTGGATGCGGTCGATGGCGCGGATGGTGCGGGCGAGCTCGCCCTCCAGGGCGCGCAGATGGTTGATGTTCTGGACAAAGCTCGTGGTGCCGAGCGCATCCGACTTGTCGAAGATCTCGTAGCCGACGCCGCCGCCCTTGGGCATGCCGCCCTCGGCGAGCTTCATGCGGAGACGGGTGACCTTGTCCTTTGGCACCATGATGACGGCGCCGTCATTGCGCAGCTCGAACGGGATCGCCTGCCGCTCCAGCTCCTTGACGATCGAAGACGAGTCCTCGACGCTCAAATCGGTGAACAGCGTGGTCAGCTGCGGCGTGGTGACGCGCAATATGACGAAGGCGAAGAAGCCGACGAGGGCGGCCGTGACCGCGACCATCGCCGCCAACCGGGCCGCGCCCAGGCCCTTCAGGAAAGCAACCAGACTTTGCACCAACCGCCCCCAGGGGTTTCGGCCCTCGGAGGGTCCGACTGGGCAATTATTGCCTAGGCTATGGTTTCCATCTGGTTAACGTCGGTTAAGAACCGCGGCAGAAAGTAGGACATGAAAAAAACCGGCTTCGCAAAGCGACGCCGGTTTTCATCAAATTCGATTGGTTTCGAGGGCTTACTGTCGATATTGCTGGATACGGGTGGTGCGCAGCCCGGCCAGGCCGTGCTGATCGATGGAAAATTGCCAGGAAAGGAATTCGTCAACCGTCAGCGTATAGCGGCTGCAGGCTTCCTCCAGGGAAAGCAAACCACCACGCACTGCGGCAACAACTTCAGCCTTCCGGCGAATGACCCACCGTTTTGTACCGGGCGCAGGCAAGTCGGCAATGGTTAGCGGACTGCCGTCAGGCCCGATGACGTATTTCACCCTCGGGCGATGGGGTTCTGTCATGGCGTACTCACAAACTCTCGACCACTGAACTCACTCTGCCAACCTACGCGTGTCGGCTTAAAATTTACCTAAGCGCAAGCTTGCAATACGAATCGCGTTGGAAATGCCGGTAAGGTGGCTCCGCCCCGGCACCTGTGCCAGTGTGGGAAAGCGGCCAGGCCGGCGCCGACGGGTGCCCGGTGGGGTCAAACCACAACCCAGCGGAAGCGAGGTCGCCCGTGGGCGAGATTGTCGTGCCGTTCCTGCTCTGGTTCTTGGCGATCGGCTGTGGCCTGCTTGCCGGGCTCTATTTTGCGTTCTCGACCTTTGTGATGAGGGCGCTCGGCCGCATCGACCAGGCATCCGGCCTCGCGGCCATGAATGCGATCAATGTCGACATCGTCCGCTCACCGTTCATGCCGCTCTTCCTCGGGACGACGCTGGTGAGCGCGATCCTCGCCGTGGTCGCGGTCTTCCGCCTGGGCGAGCCCGGCGCGGCGGCGATGCTCGCCGGCGGCGCGGTCTACGTGGCGGGCATGTTCGTCGTGACGATGATCTTCAACGTCCCACTCAACAATGCGCTGGCGGCGGCCGATCCGGCGAGCGCTGAGGCGGCTTTGCTATGGGCGCGGTATCTCAAGGAATGGACATTCTGGAATCACGTGCGGACGGTCGCCTCCACGGCGGCCTGCGCGCTTTTCATCGCAGCCATCGCGGCGGATTAGAGCGTTTTCGAGCGAAGTGGGTACCGGTTCGCGTGAAGGAAACGCGTCAAAACAAAGAATCTAGAGCTTCGGTTCTGATTCCATCAGAACCGAATAGCTCTAGGTCGATCCGGACCCATCGCCAGAGCCGGAGCCGTTCTCAGAACCGGAGTCTGAGCCATTGTCGTTGCCATTGCCGCCGTTGCCAGTGCTCGGGCGAATGACCCGCTTGATCTGGTCGGTTGTATAGGTCTCGCCACCGATCGAGAGCAGCGGCGGGGTGGCGGTCAGGTCCACGGAGTCGACGATGCCCTGGACTTCGGTCGAGATCGCGACGGTGTTGCCGGACGAGTCCTTGCCCGTCGCCGTCAGCGTGTAGGCGCCCGGCGGCCATTGCGTGCCGTCATTGCCCTTGCCATCCCAGACGAAACTGGAGCCGCCCGACTTCAGCGAAAAAGTGCCGGAATAGGCGGTCTGGCCGGTCGAATCGGTGATCGTGATGGTGGCGTTCGTGTCCTTCGGCGAATTGATGTTCCAGGTCGCCGCGCCGTTGAAATTCGCCTTGCTGCCGTCGACCGCGACGGTATTGCCGACATAGATCAGGGCCTGCGTCGACTGCGCGCTCTTCTCCAGGGCGACGATCGAGCTCAACTGATCGTTCATCTTGAGCTGCTGCTCGACGCCGGCGAACTGCACGAGTTGCGCAGTGAACTGGTTGGTGTCGAGCGGATCGAGCGGGTTCTGATTCTGCAATTGCGTCGTCAGCAGCGTCAGGAAGGTCTGAAAGTTGTCGGCGATGCCCGACGTCTGGGACGACGCGTTGTTGTTGCCCGTGGCCGTTCCGGTCCCGGGTGCCGATACGACCGGCGGCGGCATGGATACGTCGGTTGCCATGGCAGTCTCCTCTAGATCATGATCCGATCATGATCGGATCGTGATCTCATCTCTTTGTTTGAGCATGATCTTCTCGGAAAACCGGTTCCCACTTTTCCGGATCATGCTCTAGACTCGAATATCGACGCCGCCGCTCGCGCCAAGCATGCGGCCATAGCTGCGGCCAGCAACGGTCGCCGGCACGCTGTCTTCTTCGCTGACGATCAGGCGATGCGCATTGGGATTGGGCTGGTGGCCGCCGTTCTGCCCCGACGACGACTGGTCGCGCAGGCTGAACTGCAGTCCGCTATTGCCGGTCGAAAGACCCGCATTGTCCAGCGCGCGCTGCAGCTGGTTGGCGTCCTGGCGCAACATCTGCAGCGTTTCCGGCCGCTCGACGGTCAGATGCGATGTCACCTGGCCATTGTTGTCGACATGGATGCGGACATCGATGCGCCCGAGCTCGGGCGGATCGAGCCGGATCTCGAAACGGCTCTTGCCGCTCTTGGCTGAGGCGGCGATCTCCATCGCGAGGCCGCTGACCGGCACCGCATTGCTGTGCGTCGTCGCGGCGGTCACGGTCAGTTGCGAATTGGCCGACGGCGTTGTGGGCGTGGATGGCGCCGGCGGCTGGATCAGCGCGGCCGCCTGGGCACTGTTGTCGGAGGCGATGAGCGTTTGCGCCGCATTGGCCGTGCCCGCCTGCGCGTGACTTGCGGCGTTTGCGGCCGGCGTCTGCGCGGAATTGCCTGAGGCGTCCGCCTTCACCGCGTCAACAAAGGCGTGCTCGGCTTTCTGCTTGCCGGCCGCCGCGGCTGGCGGGGAGATATCCGGGACAATGCCTGTCGGTGCGTCGGCCGGCGCGGAGTCTGTTGTGCTGTCTTGCTCGCCTGACGTGGGGATGGCGTCCTTCGTGGTCAGCGTCGGCTTTGACTGGGCTGTGGCCTTCGCCTGCGGCGTCGGCGAAGCGGCCGCAGCAGACAGCGCGATGTCGATCGCGGCGGTGTCGCCAACTGCCAGTGCACTATCAGAAACTGCGGGTGGGGCTTTGCCGTTCGCCTGGGCATCGGCTTGGGCGTCGGTCGTGGCCGCATTGGCCGCCGCGGGAGCTGTACCCGCGACCGACGCTACGGCCGCGATGGCCGCGGCGGCCGTCGCGAGCGGGGCGGTGGCTGTGTCCGATACCGGCGGGGTTGCGGGCGCTGCATTGGCGGGGCTGGCGACGACTGCGGACACCGTCGCCGCGATCACCGTGGTTGCAGCAGTGCCGTCGTTGTCCTGCTTGGACTCTTCACCATCCTTGGCGTCGTCCTTGGTCGGAGCATCGTCCTTCGGCTTCGAGGACTTTGCCGAATCGGATTTCGGCGTGTCGGATTTCGAACCAGGCTGATCGGGCTTGTCGGCCCGGTCGCTGGAACCAGCGTCGTTACGCGCATCGACATCGTTCCGCTCGGGCCGGTCAGGGCCCGCGCCGTCATCGCGCGACCTCGTGTCCGCCGCCGGAGCAGCATCGTCGTTCCGGCGTGCCGATGCAGGTGGTTCACGGGAACTGTCGTCGGGGCGATTGTCGCGGGCCGCCGTGTTGCCGTCGACTAGCGCGCCAAAACTGTCATTTCCGGGCGCTGGGCCGGAATCGGGCCGAGCCGACCTCGGCGAATTGGCCTGAAACGACATGCCTGCCAATGCTTCTTGCGCGACGTTGACCACGAACGACCCTCGGGATGGAATTTCAGTTCCCTATCAGCAAGGAGCGGGCCAGCGAGGTGTCGAAAAAATACCTTTAGATTACAGTGGTTTACGGAGGAAGCGTCGAATTTGGAACTGTCTCGCGGCGGTCGCTTTTTTGCCCGGCGGCAAGATTTGCCGTCTATATCTCTTCCAACGACGGTTGATTGCTTCGCGGCGATACCGCCTATATTAAAGGGTGGCTTTTCCTGCGCCCCGAGGAGGCAACTCAGCCTTTTTCGGCGATGCTTCAAAGCCTTCTGGGCAAAGTCCGCTTTTTAACGCTGGTCGCGGGGGCAATGGCTGCTCGCGATAGAAATCGATGACCTCTTCCATGCGCAACAGTCTCGATCTCGAAGGCCGTCCCGAGGATACGAGGGTCGTGGTCGCCATGTCCGGCGGCGTCGACTCATCGGTGACGGCTGCGCTGTTGAAGTCGGAAGGCTACGACGTGGTCGGAATCACGCTGCAGCTTTACGACCACGGCGCCGCGACCCATCGCAAGGGCGCCTGCTGTGCCGGCCGGGATATCCACGATGCCCGCAACGTCGCCGAGCGGATCGGCATTCCGCATTACGTGCTCGACTATGAGAGCCGTTTCCGTGAATCGGTGATCGACAATTTTGCCGACAGCTACGCGCTCGGCGAGACGCCGGTGCCGTGCATCGAGTGCAACCGTGCGATCAAGTTCCGCGATCTGCTCGCGACCGCGCGCGAGCTCGGTGCCGCCGTGCTCGCGACCGGGCACTATGTCGCCTCGCGGCGCCTCGTCGACGGATCGCGGGCGATGGTGTGCGCCGCCGACGCCGATCGCGACCAGAGCTATTTCCTGTTCGCGACCACGCGCGAGCAGCTCGACTATTTGCGCTTTCCGCTCGGCGACATGACCAAGCCGCAGGTTCGCGAACTCGCGCGCCGCTTCGGTCTCGAGATCGCCGACAAGCAGGACAGCCAGGACATCTGCTTCGTGCCGACCGGCCGCTACACCGACATCATCAGCCGCTTGAAGCCGAACGCGGTTGCGCCCGGCGACATTGTCGATCTCGACGGCAAGGTGATCGGCCATCACCAAGGCATCGTTCATTTCACCGTGGGCCAGCGCAAGGGGCTGGGGATCGCGACCGGCGCGCCGCTTTATGTCGTGCGGCTCGATGCGGCAAGCCGCTGCGTCGTGGTCGGCCCGCGCGAAGCGCTGCGCATGGATCGCATTCTCTTGCGCGACGTCAACTGGATCGGCGACGGCGCGCTCGATCGCGTCATCGGCGAAGGCATCGAGATGTTCGTGCGCGTGCGCTCGACGCGCGCGCCGCAGCCGGCCTGGCTGCGCAAGACCGATCACGGCTATGAGGTCGAGCTCGTTGCCGGCGAAGAGGGCGTATCGCCAGGGCAGGCCTGCGTGTTCTACGACGCGCCGTCAGGCCAGGCGCGCGTGCTCGGTGGTGGATTCATCAAGAGCGCAGCCGCGAGGAATGTCGCTGCTGCGGCGCGGCCGCTCGCCGAGGCCGTGCGCTGACATAAATTCGGGGCAGGGGATGGCTGGGGATATCGACCGCGAGGGGGTCGAAAAGGCCTATGGGCGCTGGGCGCCGATCTACGATTTCGTGTTCGGCAAGGTGTTCGATCAGGGCCGGCAATCGACGATCGCGGAAGCCGACCGGATCGGCGGTCGCGTGCTCGATGTTGGCGTTGGCACGGGGCTGTCGCTGGCAGACTATTCGCGCAGCACCAGACTTTGCGGCGTCGATATTTCCGAGCCGATGCTGCGGCGGGCGCAGCAGCGCGTGCGCGCGCTGGGCCTGACCAATGTCGAGACGCTGGCAGTGATGGACGCCAAGAACCTGGCGTTCCCGGATTCATTCTTCGATGCGGTGGTGGCGCAATATGTCATCACGGCAGTGCCGGATCCCGAGGCGACGCTGGATGATTTCATCCGCGTGCTGAAGCCTGGCGGCGAACTGATCCTGGTCAATCATATCGGCGCCGAAAGCGGGCCGCGGCGCCTGTTCGAACTGGCCTTTGCGCCGCTCGCCCGAAGGCTCGGCTGGCGCCCGGAATTTCCATGGGCGCGGCTCGCCAACTGGGCCAAGAAACATGGCGGCGTCACCCTTGCGGAACGGCGCCCGATGCCGCCGATGGGCCACTTTTCGCTGATCCGCTTTCGCAAATCGTGAACGTGTTTCTGGTTGGTGCGGAACCTCCGCGCGCGTCCGCGGTTTTCCTCGCATGCAGATGAACCAGTCACTTCTCTTTTTTGGTGTGCTGATGGCGGTGTCCGGCGCGGCGGTCGCATAGGCCCCGCCTGCGCCGACGACGCCCCCGGCGCAGACCGCGCCGCCCCAGCCGCAACGCGGCGAGAACTGCACGCCGATGCAAAACCCGGCAAATCCAAACGCGAAGCCGGATACCACCACCGGCCAGCGATCCGAGCCGCTTGGCGAAAAACTCGCGCGGTCCGATGGCGTGTTGTGCCCGCCTTCGGGGGTCGACCCGGAAATGCACGCGCCCCCGCCCGATGGCGGCAATACCCCGGTGATTCCGCCGCCCGGCAGCCCCGGCGGCGATCCCTCGGTCCGGCCAAAATAGTCCCGTTTTGCAGCTATTTGGCGGGGGACTTGGCCGACGGCCTGCTTTGCTTGACAGGCCGTCTGCCCACTCCTTATATGCCGCGCATTCGCGCCGCGGCATCTCAATGCCGCAACGGCGCCGCCGTGGCGGGGTAGCTCAGCTGGTTAGAGCACGGGAATCATAATCCTGGGGTCGGGGGTTCGAGTCCCTCCCCCGCTACCACGGGCTACGTGTGTCCAGCCCGGACAGATAGGTAACAGAACGTACCTAGGACATAGGTGACAACCTCGTGCCGAACGGGTTGTCGAGGGGCTGCAGGGTTTTCTGCTCCAGGTCGAAGTATCCCAGATCATAGTGCATGAAGCTGACGAGCCAAATGCCGTCATCGACTTCCTTGATGCCGAGCCGCTGACCGGCCAGCACAGTTGAGATGTTGATCCTCTTGCGGTGCAGGCAGAGCCGTCCGCAAGCTGTGACGAGCACGTCGCGGTCGTGGAAGGGATAGACCAGCTCGGGCAGCCCATCGTAGGGACGCGGTGAGGCCGTGTAGAGTTCCG
>NZ_AUEZ01000052.1 GCF_000426245.1 Bradyrhizobium sp. Ai1a-2
TCGGTCACTACGAAGGACGCGGTTGGCGTGGCTTCCATCATCACGCAACCCTGTGCATCGCAGCTTACGGCTTTCTGATCGCCGAACGGGCGACGATTCCCCCCTCACGACCTCGTTCCGCCGCGCCGGTCCAGGTACCTCCCTTACCCGACAATTATCGACCCAGAGGCTCCGCCCGCGCGGCCTGAGCGCCACATCCCAAACTCGATCGCAACCATGCGCATGCGCCTGATCCAGGCGCTCATCAAAACCTTACCGCGATGTCCTTGTTGCGGCGGCGTCGCTGCTTCAAAGGGACGAAGAAAACCCATGACGCAGTAAGACTAACCCGCCCTACGGCTCTACAAGTTCGCGCATCAATTCGCGCTGTCGATCAGGCTTTCCAGCAGCCGCTTCAATTCGTTGGTGGACTTGTTGCCGTAGTTCTCGACGATGTGCGCTTCCTGGCTCATCGCCAGCGAGTTCAATCGCTGGCACAGGATTTTTCCGCGCTCGGAGCAGAACATCAGCACCTTGCGGCGGTCCTTGGGGTCCTGAACGCGGTAGACGAGGGCGTCGGACACCATGCGGTCGACGATCTTGGTCAGCGTCGGGTGGTTGAGCAGCACGGCGTCGGCGAGCTCGCCCATCGAACGTCCGTTGCCATCGAAGAGAACCTTCAGGATTCGCCACTGCTCGACCGGCACACCCTCCTTGGCCAGCCGCGATTCGAGCTGCCGGTTGATTTCCCGGTTGGCTTGCGCGAGCAGGTAAGCAAGATGTTCCGTGAGAGGGGTATTTTGGCTTGGCGGTTTGGCCACGATTGAAGACTTTGTTTTGACCCTGATGAGCGAATGAACGGCGCTGATTGCCCGTTCTATATGCATGGCAATTGTTGAAGTTTCAATATTTTCGCCTAGGATATTTGTCGAACGGGTGGAAACCGGCGGCGGGCGCAGCGAAGCGTCGCGCTCGAAGCATGATCGGGAAAGATGGGTACCGGTTTTCCTCGCGACAAACGCGGAGCGTTTGCGCGAAGATCATGTTTGAACAAAAGATGGGCGAAGTGTCGGACAGGAGTGGGCGTGCTCTCAACAGTCAGCGTCAACAGCGGCGGCGCCCCCATGCCGCCCTTCGTGTTCAGAGGCCTGTCGGCGCCGACCACCGATCCGTCCTGGCACCCCGCTGACGTCGGCTCCAGCAAGCGCGGCGGCGCCCACAACAAGTTGAGGGTCGCGAACTTCCTCACCTTCTCCGGTTCGCCGGGAATCTGGGGGCCGGCTACGACCAACGCGGTGTTGCTCGCGGTCTCCGAGATCAATCGCCGCGGCGGCATTCTGGGCCGCGAAATCGAATTGACCATGCTGGATGCCGGCGGCCCGATCGAGGATGTCGTGCGCCGCGCCTCGGAGGCGGTCGCCTTCGACGAGGTCGACGTGATCATGGGCTCGCATATCAGCGCGGTCCGCGTCGCGTTGCGCAAGGTCACCGGTGGCCGGGTGCCCTATATCTACACGCCGGTCTATGAAGGCGGCGAGCGCACGCCGGGCGTGATGGCGATCGGCGAGACGCCGCGTTGGCAGAGCCGACCGGCGATCCACTGGCTCGCCGACGTCAAGAAGGCCTCGCGCTGGTATCTGATCGGCAGCGACTATGTCTGGCCGTGGCAATCGCATCGCGCGGTGAAGAAATATATCGCTGAGTCCGGCGGGCAGGTGGTCGGCGAGGAGTTCGTCCCCGTCGGCGAGGACAATCATTCCGCTCATCTCGCCCGTATCCGTGCCGCGCGTCCGGATG
Organism: Bradyrhizobium sp. Ai1a-2; assembly: GCF_000426245.1. Taxonomy (GTDB): domain Bacteria; phylum Pseudomonadota; class Alphaproteobacteria; order Rhizobiales; family Xanthobacteraceae; genus Bradyrhizobium. Next base: position 1,777 of record NZ_AUEZ01000052.1, read on the forward strand.
TCGTGCTGATCTCGCTGATCGGCACCGACAGCATCACTTTCAACCGCGCCTTTGCCGAGAGCGGCCTTGCGGCAACGACGCTCAGGCTGGCCGGCGCAATGGATGAGACCGTGTTGCTCGGCATCGGCGCCAACAACACCGAGAACCTGTTCTGCGCTTCCGGCTACTTCATCGGCGTCGGCTCGCGCGCCAACGACGACTTCCTCAGCCAATATCACGCTACCTTCGGACCCACGGCGCCGCCAATCGGTTCGGTTGCGCAATCCAACTACGAGGGCCTGCGCTTCCTGCAGGCCGCGGCCGAGCGCGCGGGCTCGCTCGCGTTCAAGCCGCTGCTCACCGCGGGTCGCAACATCGTCTATAGCGGCGCGCGCGGGCCGGTGACCATTCGCAACGGCCGCGCCGAGATGCCGATGTATCTCGCCGAAGCCGACGGCCTCGACTTCAGACTGATCAAGACGATCTGACGCACCAGAGAACTTGCGTCCGCGCGCAGCCGTCTAAAATAATCCTTGAAAAGGAAAATATTTCCGTCTGTAATACTGCCCGCGGCTTCGGGTGGGACCCGCATGCTCTTCGCATGCATTTCGCAGTCGCGCGCAACATCAAGCTTCCAGGGAGAGTGTCTTGTCCGTCGTGCTTCCGACCCCAACGCAACTTCGCGCGGTCGCCGCGCAATGCGGCCTCGCGCTTTCCGACGAAGACGTCGCTTCGTTCCGCGGGCTGATGCAAAGCTCGGTCGACGCCTACAACCTCGTCGCCGCGATGCCCGACGAGGTGCCGCCTGTGAAATATCCGCGCACGCCTGGCTACCGGCCGAGCCCGGAGGAGAATCCGCGCAACGCCTGGTACCGCAAGGCGACGGTGAAGGGCGCAGACAGCGGCAAGCTGAAGGGCAAGAAGGTCGCGCTGAAGGACAATATCATGCTGGCCGGCGTGCCCATGATGAACGGTTCGGCGACGCTCGAAGGTTATGTCCCGGATTTCGACGCGACGGTCGTCACGCGCATACTGGATGCCGGCGGCGAGATCGTCGGCAAGACGCACTGTGAATCCTTCTGCATCTCCGGCGGCAGCCACACCAATTCGACCGGGCCGGTACATAATCCGTACAAGATGGGCTATTCGGCCGGCGGCTCGTCGTCGGGCAGCGGTGTCGTGGTGGCGCTCGGTGAAGTCGACATGGCGATGGGCGGCGACCAGGGCGGCTCGATCCGCATGCCGTCCTCGTTCTGCGGCACCTATGGCATGAAGCCGACCTGGGGGCTCGTGCCCTATACGGGCGTGATGCCGATCGAGATCTTCGTCGATCACACCGGGCCGATGACGGCGACGGTGGAGGACAATGCGCTACTGCTCGAGGTGCTCGCCGGCGACGACGGCTACGATCCTCGCATCAAGGCGCCGAAGGTCGATGAATATACCAAGGCGCTCGGCCAGGGCGTGAAGGGGCTCAAGATCGGCGTGCTCAAGGAAGGGTTTGAGCAGGCCGGAGCGGAGCCCGCGGTGAACGAAAGCGTTCGCGAGGCGGCGAAGCGCTTCAAGGACCTCGGCGCATCCATCAGCGACATCTCCATTCCGATGCATCTGCTCGGTCCCGCGATCTGGATGCCGATCGGAACCGAGGGCATGACGCAGACCATGATGTACGGCGACGGCTATGGCCTGAGCCGTTCCGACCTCTATTCGACCTCGCTGATGGATTTCCACCGCGGCTGGCGGCGCCAGGCGGATTCGCTCTCCGAGACCACGAAAATGCTGCTGATGTTCGGCACCTACGTCAGCAACACCTTCGGCCCACGCTATTACGGCAAGGCAGTCAATATTTCGCGCCGGCTGACGGCCGCCTATGACGCGATGTTCAAGGACTATGACCTCTTGCTGTTGCCGACCACACCGATGAAGGCGACGGCGCTGCCGCCTGCGAATGTCAGCCGCGAGGAATATGTCGCGCGCGCATTCGAGATGATCTCCAACACCGCGCCGTTCGACATCTCCCATCATCCGGCGATGTCGCTGCCGTGCGGCATGGTTGATGGCCTACCGGTCGGGCTGATGCTGGTCGGCCGCCACTTCGAGGAATCCACCATCTACCGCGCCGCACATGCCTTCGAGCAGTCCGGCGACTGGAAGAAGATGTGAGGGAGCTATCGTTGCACTTCGGCCGGATCGCGATGCATGGGTAGTGCATTCGTCGCCGCTTTCGAAATCCTGAGCTTCGGCGCGATCATCGTCCTGGTCGTGCTGGGGCTCGGGATCATCGCCAGCATGATGGGCATCTTCAATTTTGCGCAGGGCGAGTTCGTCCTGCTGGGTGCCTACATCACCTATCTCGCCTATAGCCACGGCATCCCGGTCTGGGTCGGCATGGCGGCCGCGCCGTTCCTGGTCGGTGCGCTCGGCTTCGTGCTCGAGGCGCTGATCATCAGGCGCTTCTACGCAGCCCCGATCGTCGCGATGCTCGGCACCTATGCGCTCGGCCTGATCATCCGCGAATGCGTCCGCGGTCTGATCGGCGGGCTCTATCTCTCGGTGCCGGAGCCGATCGGCGGCTCGATCGATCTCGGCACCGTCCACATCTCGGCATGGCGCTTCACCATCATCGTGGTGACGGTCCTGGTGATGATCGGGTGCTATCTCCTGCTGTCGCGCACCACTTTCGGCCTGCGGGTACGGGCCACGCTGGAGAATCCGGCGCTGGCGCGGGCGTCCGGCATTTCCACCGCCGCGATGTACGGCACCACGTTTGCTTTTGGCGCGGCGCTTGCAGGGCTGGCCGGGGCGCTGCTGGTTCCCGTGTTCAGCCTGTTCGCCGATCTCGGCATCCGCTTCCTGATCCAGGGCTTTGTCGCGGTCATGGTCGGCGGTGTCGGTTCGTTCATTGGCCCGGTGGCAGGCGCGGCCGTGATCGGCACGCTGAGCGCGGCATTGCCATGGGTGATGGCGCCCGTGATCGCCGACATCCTCGTCTTTGTGCTTGCCATCGTCTTCATCAAATTCCGGCCGCAAGGCCTGCTTTCGGGAAAAGGGGTTTAGTCTCATGCTCAGCGATCATTTGAAATTGAGCCGGCGTCGGTTCCTGCAAAACTTTGCCTTTGCCTCCACCGCGATCGCGACCGGCGTGGGAAGCTGGGTGATCCGTCCCGAATGGGCCAATGCGGCCGAAGGCCCGATCAAGGTTGGCATCGCCACCGACCTGACGGGGCCGATCGCCTATGCCGGCAATGCCGACGCCAACACCGCCAAGATGGTGGTCAAGGAGATCAACGATGCCGGCGGCCTGCTCGGCCGTCCGATCGAGCTCTTCATCGAAGATACCGCATCGAATGAATCGGTCGCGGTCGGCAACGTCCGCAAACTGATCCAGCGCGACAAGGTGGATCTCGTGCTCGGCGGCATCACGAGCTCGATGCGCAACGCAATCAAGGACCCGATCGTCGCCCGCGGCAAGACGCTCTACATCTATCCGCAGCTCTATGAGGGCAAGGAGTGTACACCCTATCTGTTCTGCACCGGGCCCACGCCGGCGCAGCAATGCGACGAGTTCATCCCCTGGCTGATCAAGAACGGCGGCAAGCGCTTCGCGCTGCCGAGCGCCAACTATGTCTGGCCGCACACGCTGAACGTCTATGCGCGCAAAGTGATCGAGGCCAATGGCGGCGAGGTGATCTTCGAGGAATATTACCCGCTCGATCAGGTCGATTTCAGCGCCACCGTCAACCGCATCATCTCCAACAAGGTCGACGTCGTCTTCAACACGGTGATTCCGCCCGGCGTCGGTCCCTTCTTCAAGCAGCTCTATGAAGCTGGCTTCCTGAAGAATGGCGGCCGGCTGTCCTGCGTCTACTATGACGAGAACACGCTCAACATCAACCAGGCCAACGAGATCGAGGGCCTTGCGAGCTGCCTCGACTATTTCAAGGTGCTGACCAAGGACGATCCGATCAGCGCCAAGATCCAGGCGACCTATGAGAAGGACTTCCCGGGCAATTTCCTGTTCGCTGCCGGCAGCGCGGCGACCGGCACCTATCGCGGGTTGAAGCTGTGGGCAGCCGCCGTGAAGGAGGCCGGCAAGATCGATCGCGATTCCGTCGCGGCTGCGCTCGATCACGCCAAGATCGCGGAAGGGCCGGGCGGTCCCGCCGAGATGGTGCCGGGCAAGCGGCACTGCAAGATGAACATGTACACCGCTGTCGCCAAGGGCGGCGTGTACGATATCGTGGCCCGCAGCAGCGGGCTCGTCGACCCCAAGGAATGCTGAGTCAGGAATGGGCGCAACCGAGCAGGCTGTTCGTCGGGGGATCGACGAACAGCCGGACATCTCAAAGGCTGAACGCGGCGCGGCCGCCGCGCCGGCGTCACAGGCCGCGACGCCGCGCAGGGTCCTGCCGATCGTGGAAATCCTGGCGCTGCTGGTCGCGGTGTTCCTGCCGCTGGTGCTGCAGGATTACCTGACCGTCTTCGCCACTCGCGTCATCATCCTCGCGCTGTTCGCGCTGTCGTTCGACCTCGTCTGGGGTTATGCCGGCATCATGAGCTTTGGCCAGGCCCTGTTCTTCGGCTCGGCTGGCTACGGCGTGGCGCTGCTGGCACGCGATCTCAACGTTACCTCGATCTTTCTGGTGCTGCCGGCGGCGATGCTGATCGGGTTGATATTCTCGCTCCTGCTCGGCGGCTTCCTGTTGCTCGGCAAGAATCCGTCGAGCATGATCTTCGTCGCGCTCGGCACGCTCACCGGATCCTATGCCGCCGATCGGCTGGCGCGCGGCTGGTACTATCTCGGCGGGCAGAACGGCATTCCGTCGATCCCGCCGATGTCGCTCGGCAGCACCGATATTACGGAAGGCCCGGTCTACTACTACCTCGTGCTCGGCATTCTGCTGGTCGTCTATCTCCTGTGCCGCTTCCTGGTGCGCTCGCAATTCGGTCTTGCGCTCGCGGGTCTGCGCGAGAACGAGCAGCGTATCGCCTTCTTCGGCTACAAGGCGCAGCATCTGAAGGCGATCGTGTTTGCCGTCGGCGGCGCCATCGCGGGCCTTGCCGGTGGGCTATATGCGTTTCACGAGGGTTTCGTCTGGCCCAACATGCTGGGCGTCGTGATCTCGACGCAAGTGGTGCTCTATGTCCTGTTCGGCGGATCGGGCACGCTGATCGGCGCCGTCATCGGCACCGTGATCATCGAGGGCGTCAGCTTCTGGCTGTCGGACAATTACCGGGACATCTGGCCGATCATCCTCGGCGTGTTGCTGCTGCTGGTGATCCTGTTCCGTCCGCTCGGCCTGATCAGCTTCGTGCTCGGCGAACGCGAGCGCGTCGGCAGCTTTGGCGGAAAAGCAAAGGGGAGCAGCCATGCCGCTCCTTGAAGCCACCGGCATCAAGAAGGTGTTCGGCAAGCTGACCGCGCTTGACGGCGCCGGGCTGACGGTCTCCGAGAACGAGTTTCATGGCCTGATCGGTCCGAACGGCTCGGGGAAGAGCACGCTGATGAAATGCGTCGCCGGCGCCGAAACGCCGACCGAAGGCACCGTGCACTTTGCGGGCAGCGACATCACCACGCTGTCGCCGACCGAGCGCGCCCGCGCCGGCATGAGCCTGAAATTCCAGATCACCAGCGTGCTGCCGTCGCTGACGCTTTACGACAACATCCTGCTCGCGCTGCAGGCGCAATGCTCGCTGCTCGATCTCGTGCTGTCGCGTACCCGCGGGATACTGCACGATCAGGTGATGGCGATGCTCACGCAATTCCGGCTCGCCGATCGTGCCCATGATGCGGCGGCGACGCTGTCGCATGGCCAACAGCAATGGCTGGAGATCGCGATGGCGCTGGCCGGCAAGCCGCGGCTGTTGCTGCTCGACGAGCCGACCGGCGGCATGAGCCTGGAGGAGCGGCGGGTCACCGGCGAATTGTTGCAGCCGATCAAGTCGCATTGCTCGCTCGTGATCGTCGAGCACGACCTCGATTTCATCCGCGACATCTGCGATCGGCTCACCGTGCTCGACCAGGGCCGCGTGCTGGAGAGCGGCACGGTGGCCGAGATCCAGGCGAGCCCGGACGTACAGGAGATCTATCTGCGCCGTGCCTGACAGCCAGTTCCTCGATATCATCAATCTCGACGCCGGCTATGGCCGCAGCCAGGTCCTGTTCGACGTCAATATCGGCATTCCCTGGCGCGGCGGCGTCGCCGTGCTCGGCCGCAACGGCGCCGGCAAGACCACGCTGATGAAGACCATCGTCGGCGAACTCGGCCTGTCCAGGGGCGAGCTCAAGTTCGATGGCAAGGATATCGGCCGCCGCCCGACCGAGGAGCGCGTGCGGCTCGGCATCGGTTATGTGCCGCAGGAGCATTCGGTGTTCGCGCGATTGTCGGTGCGCGACAATCTCGCGGTCGGCGCACTCTATAATCGCGACACCGCCGCCATCGACCGCGTGCTGGCGATCTTCCCGAAGCTGGCCCAGCGACTCGACCAGCCTGCCGGGACGCTGTCGGGCGGTGAGCGCAAGATGCTGGCGATCGGCCGCGCGATGCTCGGCGACCCGAAGCTGCTGCTGTTGGATGAGCCGACCGAGGGCGTCTGGATCGGCGTGATCGAGGAGATCACCGAGCGGCTGATCGAGCTGGCAAAGGACATCGCGGTCGTCATCGTCGAGCAGCATCTCGACCTTGCGCTGCGGGTGGCGGATTACGCCTATGTCCTCGACCGCGGCCGCGTCGCGCTCCAGGGCCCGGCCGCCGACGTCAGGGATGACCCGGAGCTGCTGCGGTATCTGGCTCCCTAAACCGAGGCTTGCAGAGGCCTTTCCGGTATCACTTTTAGGGGGTGACCGGGGATTTGGTCTCGATTGTGCCCAAGTCTTGTTCCGTGATATCCCTAAGTCAATTCGGTGAATCCAATCCGGGGCCCGTCAGAGGCTCCGATACGCCGAACGGGGTTAGATGGGTCATAGTGGGACAACTGCAGGCGAGCGCCCGCGGGGTGGCGCTCGATGGGTGGGCAAGGCGACGTTTTGTGTCGCCTCGTTTGCGTTGGCGTCTGCCCTTGCCGCCTGGATCGCAGAGATCAACCCCTTGGATTTGCTGCGGAGTTCGGCCTTGGCGAACACGACCGCAGCGATTTCCTTCAACGATCGGTTCGGCGCGCGCTCCACGCTCGATTCCGCCTTCATCTACTACCCCTCGCGACCGGTGCTTCGCGGGCGGACTGATTTCAACGCGGAATTCGCCCATATCCAGGGTTCGCTGGGCGAGCAGCTGCGTGATAGCCAGATTGACGAGCCCGAAGAATCCAGCTCGCCCAGCCCGTCGCAATCTCCCACGGTCGCCGCGATTCCACTGCCGCGGTCCCGTCCGGTCGAGGCCAGCCTGCTGGCAAAGAACGATCCGCCCCCCGCGCCGGCACCCGTCGCGCAGGTGGAGGAACGCTCCATTTGGCAGAAGATCACCGACTGGGTGCCGGGGCGGGTTCAACTGGCGTCCCTCGAGCCGAATGGCGGAATTCTTCCCGGCACCGGGCCGAGCCTGACGACGCTGGGCTATGACAGCACCACCGCCGTCTACGACATCACGGGGCGGGTCGTTTACATGCCCGATGGCACCAAGCTGGAGGCGCATTCGGGGCTTGGCAGCCTGATGGATGATCCTTCCCGGGTGACTGCCCGCAACGCCGGCGCGACGCCGCCCGGCATCTACGAGATGAAGCCGCGCGAGAAGCTGTTTCACGGCGTGCCGGCGCTGCGCATGACCCCGGTCGATGGCACGGACACGTTCGGCCGCGCCGGCCTCCTTGCCCACCCCTACATGCTCGGCCCGAACGGCGATTCCAACGGCTGCGTCTCGATCAAGAACTACGACCATTTCCTGAAGGCCTACCGCAACGGCGAGATCAAGCGTATCGTCGTCGTGGTCCGGCTCAACGACCGCCCGCCGCAGGCCGCAGTCACGCGCTCGGCGTCGCAGTCGTAGAAGCCGCCGCGGGTTGGTTTCACCTCTCCCGCTTGCGGGAGAGGTCGGCGCGTGAGCGCCGGGTGAGGGCTCTCTCCACTCAAAGAGTGTCAATCGCGGAGATACCCCCACCCCAGCCCTCCCCCGCAAGCAAGCGGGAGAGGGAGCACAGCATCCACTGCGGATGCAATTCGAGCTAACCGCCGATCTCTTGCCGCACCAGCGCGGCGGCGTCGCACATCGCCTTCAGCTTTCCGAATGCGACGTGGCGCGGCATGTATTTCATGCCGCAGTCGGGTGCGACCACGAGGCGTTCGGCAGGCACCTGCTTCAGGCCATTGCGGATGCGTCCGGCGACCGTCTCGACGGACTCGATCTCGGGATTGCCGAGGTCGAGCACACCAAGCATGATTTTCTTCGACGACAGCTCCTTGAGCACGCCGAGATCGAGCTTCGGCTGCGCGGCCTCGATCGAGATCTGGTCCGCCGTGGTGTCGTTCAGCTCGCCGAGGAAGGAATAGCCGGCGGGCTTGTTCGAGCCCGGCACGACCGCCGCATAGCCGAAGCAGAGATGGACGACGGTCGGCACCGTGATGCCTTGAAGGGCGCGGTTGATCGCCTTCACGGCATAGCGCTTGGCGAGGTCCGGATTGTTGCGAACCCAGGGCTCGTCGAGCTGGATCACGTCGGCGCCGGCCTTCTGCAGCTCGAGCGCCTCGGCGTTGACGGCTTCGGCGAACGCCATCGCGAGTTCCTCGTCGTCCTTGTAGAATTCGTTCTTGGCCTGCTGGCTCATGGTGAACGGGCCGGGCAGGGTGATCTTGGCCGCGCGGTCGGTGTTCTCTCGTAGGAACTGCATGTCATGCAGCTCGACGGCGCGCGTGCGCTTCACCGGGCCGACCACGCGCGGCACTGGCGTCGGCGTACTGCCGGTGCGGGCGGTGATGATGGCGGGCTTTTCGTCATCGATGCCTTCGAGCGCGGTCGCGAAGCGGTTGGAATAGCTTTCGCGGCGGATCTCGCCATCGGTCAGGATATCGATGCCGGCGCGTTCCATGTCTCTGATGGCGACGATGGTCGCGTCGTCCTGCGCCTCTTCCAGGTGCTCGGCCGGCAGCCGCCACATCGCGTGCAGGCGCGTGCGCGGCACGACCTTCGACAGCATGGCTCGATCGACCAGCCATTCCGGCTGCGGGTAGCTGCCGACCACGGTGGTCGGCAAAAGGTGCGTCGGGAGGTTCACGGAATTTCTCCTTGTTGTTCTTGGCTTCAGGCTGCGCGCGTTGCCGCGGCGGCGACTTCGTCCTTCACGGGATTGCGCAAGACGCCGACGCCGGAAATCTCGACCTCGACCACGTCGCCTTCCTTCATCCAGAGCGGAGGATTGCGATAAGCGCCGACGCCGCCGGTGGTGCCCGTGACGATGACGTCGCCCGGTGCAAGCTCGGTGAAGGTGGAGCAATAGGCGATCAGGGCAGGAACGTCGAACACGAGGTCCGAGATCGGCGCGGCCTGCACCTCGACGCCGTTGAGGCGGGTGGCGATGCTCTGCTTGCTGATGTCGGGGATTTCGTCCGTCGTCACCATCCACGGGCCGAAGGCACCGGTGCCGACGAAATTCTTGCCCGGGGCGAATTGCGAGGTGTGGCGCTGCCAGTCGCGGATGCTGCCGTCATTGTAGCAAGCATAGCCCGCCACATGCCCGAGCGCGGCCTCGCGCGAAATCCGCCGGCCGGCCTTGCCGATGATGACGGCCATCTCGCCTTCATAGTCGAAACGCTCGGACTCCAGCGGCCGGATCATGGGCTGGCCGGCGCCGACCTGGCTGTTGGCGAAGCGGGTGAAGATCATGGGATGCGGCGGGGTCGGATGGCCGCTCTCGGCGAGATGCGTGGCGTAGTTGACGCCGATGCAAAGGATCTTGTCGGGATCCGGTACGGTCGGCAGCAGTTCGACATCCTTGAGCGCGTAATCCGCGCGCTCGCCCTGCAGCTTCTTCAGCTCGTCGAGCGAACCTTTCGCAAGCAGCGCCTTCAGCGTGGGAAAGTCCTTCAGCCGCTTGCCGGCGTCGATCACGCCGGCGTCGGTGACGATGCCGTAGCTTGCGACATTGGCCGCCTTGAAACTTGCGATCTTCATGATTTGACTCTTTCTTCGATGGAGGAAACGTAGGCGTCGAGAGGCAACACGATCTCGCCCGCGCGGATCGGGACGCAGTCGGGCGGAAAGTCCTGGCGGAAGCGGGCACCGAGCGCCTCCGCGCGATCGAGGAAATCTTCGAGATGGTCCATCGCGCCGGTCGGCAGGTCGTGCACCACCATCAACGTCCAGGGCTGCGAACGGCATTGATCGAGCGCGCGCTCGACCCAGCCTTCCGGATCGTCCCAGTCGCGCGGGATCGCATTCCAGAGCACGCAACTATGCTTGTTGCGGGTGAGGTAATCGACCACGGATGGCTTGAGCAGCCGGTTGTCGAGATTGCCGCCGCCGCCGAACGGCCGGAACCAGCGCTGCGGATGGGCGAGGGCGCCGATCGCGGCCTGCGTGCGGCCGATCTCGTTCTCCGCCGTATTCGCATCAGGCTGCACGCCGAGCGGAATGCTGTGGGTGAAGGTGTGGTTGCCGATCCAGTGGCCGTCGTCATGGGCGCGGGCCGCAAGGCTGCGTCGCGCGGGATCGCCGAGCTTCTCGCCGATCACGAAGAATGTCGTCTTGATATCGCGCTCGCGCAGGATGTCGAGCACGCGCGGCGTGACCTCCGGCTCGGGGCCATTGTCGAAACTCAATGTCAGGTCGAACACGCTGGCATTCCTTACGTCGCCGGCTGCACGGCGCCGGACCCGATGTCGTCGGCGGCGGTTTGGCCGGCGCGGGTGCCGGTCTGCCAGATCGCGGCCTTGCGTTCGATCCACTTGATCGCGGCGTTGAAGGCCATCGCCATGAACAGCACCAGCAGCACGCCGGCAAAGACATGCGGGCTGTCCAGGATGGTGCGGTAACGCGAGATCAGATAGCCGATGCCAGCGGACGAGATCAGCATCTCCGACACCACCACGCCGACGATGACCAGCGCGCCGCCGACGCGCAGGCCCGACAGCACGGTCGGGATCGCGGCGGGAATGATGACGCGGACGAGGCGCTGGCTCATCGTTGCGCCCATGCTGCGCGCGGCAAGTATGAGCTGCGGGTCGATGGTCTGGATCCCGGCTGCGGTGGCGAGCATCGTCGGCAGGAAGCCGTAGATCGAGGCGAAAGCGATCTTGGATTCCGTGCCGATGCCGAGCCACACCGTGAATACGGGATAGAGGATCACGAGCGGCACCGCATAGAGGCTCGAGACCATCGGCATGATCAGCACGCGCGGTTTCGGCAGGCTGCCGACGATGGCGCCGAGCAGGATGCCGCCGCCGCAGGCGAACGCCATCGAGATCGCGACCTCATACAGCGTCACCGCCAGCGCGTGACCGTATTCCGGCGCCTCGTTCCATCCGGCCCTCAGCGTCGAGGACAGCGACGGCAGGAACAGTTCCGGAATGAGGCCGGTACGCGGCAGGATTTCCCACAGCGCGATCAGGCCGATCACGATCAGATGTCGCAGCGTCTTCGCGCTCATCCTTGCCTCATGGGCTTCTTGCCTCACGCGGATTTGCGGATATGCCGCCAGATGCGGTCGCGCAGCGTGCCGAAGGCATCGCCGCTCAGCATCTCGTAGGTGCGCGGCCGCGGCAGCGGCACCTGCAGATGGTCGACGATGCGGCCGGGCCGGGCCGACATCACGATCACTTCGTCGGCGAGGTAGACCGCCTCGGTCAGGCTGTGGGTGACGAACACGACGGTCTTGCCGGTCGCCGACCAGATGCGCAGCAATTCGTCGCCCATCGTCATCCGTGTCTGCTCGTCGAGCGCGGCGAACGGCTCGTCCATCAACAGCACCGGCGGATCCTGCACCAGGCCGCGCGCGATCGAGACGCGCTGTTTCATGCCGCCGGACAATTCATGCGGATGACGCTTGCCGAAACCGTCGAGCCCGACCAGCTTAAGCGCCTCCTGCGCCTTGGTGCGGCGCTCAGCTCTCGCCACGCCGCGCAACGCCAGTGGAAACTCGACATTCTCCTCAGCGGTGAGCCAGGGGAACAGGCTTGCTTCCTGGAACACCACGCCGACGCGGTCCGGGTCGGGCTTGGGGATCGGCGCGCCATTGATGGTGATGGTGCCAGTGGTCTGCTGGCGCAGGCCCGCCATCATCATCAGAAGAGTCGACTTGCCGCAGCCGCTCGGGCCGACCAGCACGACGAAACGACCCGGCTTGATCTCGAGCGAAACGCTGTCGAGCGCGACCACGTCCTGCGTCGAGGTCTTGAAGACCTGGCCGACATTCTTGACCTCGATCGCGCCGGCGCGAGGCGGAGGCTTTAGCGGTGTTACGTTCGCCAATGGCTGCATCGCGTTTCCACCCATCTGATCAGTTCGTTGAAGGTCATCGCGATGGCCGCGACCATCACCACGCCTGCCAGCAATTGCTTCATCTGGAAGTTCTCGCCCCAGGTCGCGATCTGGTGGCCGATGCCGTCGCGCGAGGCGTACATCTCGGCGAGGATCACGCCGGTGAGGTTGAAGATCATGGAGATCCGCAACGCCTCCAGCAGCACCGGCAGCATGCTCGGCAGATAGACCCGGAACGCGGTCTGCGCCGGCGTTGCGCCATAGGAGCGGGCGACCGTCAAATGCTCCACCTTCACCGACTCCACCGCCGTCGTGGTCGACATGATCACGATGAAGATGGTCGAGAAGAAGCCGAACCCGACCTTCTGCGAAAAGCCGACGCCGAACACCAGGATGAACATCGGCAGGAAGATCGATTTCGGGATGCTGAAGGCGAAGAACAATAGCGGCTTTGCCACTTCCGCAAAGTAGCGGTTTTCCGCGATCAGGAATCCGATCAGCGCGCCGAAGGGGACGGCGAGCGCGAAAGCTGCCAGCACTTCGCTCGCCGTCACCATCAGATCCTTGCGCACGGCGGCGCGCTGCAGGAGATCGCCGAGCGTCACCAGCGTGTCGGATGCCGACGGCAGCAGCCGGGGATTGATGATGCCGGCGCGCGACAACAATTCCCACAGCGCAAAGATCGCGACCACGATCGCGATCCGCGCCAGCTTTATGGCAAGCGTGCCTTGCATCTCAGAACTTCGTCGGCACCGGCTTGAACTTGGTGGAGATCACCTCTTCCACCGGCACGATATCCTTCAGCCCGCCGAGCTTGGCGAGATCAAGCGACTTCTGCACGGCGCCGGGGATATTGGGCGCACTCATGTCGCCGCTGGTTTCGAGCTTCATGATCGTATTCTCATATTCCAGCGCCGCGATCTCGGGCGGCATGTCATAGAGTTCGGCGATGAGCTTGACCGTCACGTCGCGGTTGGCCCGCATGAATTGAAGCGCACCGTAAAGCGCGTTCAACGCCTTCTGCACAACCTCCGGCTTGGAGTCCGCATACTTGTCGAGCACGATCCAGCCGCCGTTCAGATTGGCCGGCACTTCCTTGGCGAAATCAAGGATCGGCCGGGCTTCGCCGGATTTCGTGATCTGGAAGCTGAGCGGCGAATACACCACGGCAGCCTCGACATTGCCGGCGAGCAGGTTCGGCACCAATCCGCCGCCGCCGACCGGCACACGGGTGAAATCGATCTTGCGATCCTGGATGGTCCACAGCGCGAGCAGGTCGGAGCCGGAGCCGGCCGAGGTGATCGCGACCTTCTTGCCGTTCAGATCCTTGACGTCGAGCGTCGACTTTACCGGGACCATCAACTGCCAGCCGAAGGCGCCCATCGCCGCGTTGGCGACGATCTTGGACATCACGCCTTTCTTGCGCCCGGCTGATACCAGCGAGGGCGGATCGAGGATGATGTCGGCGGCACCCGCCGCCATCGCCTCGAAGGTCTCGGCCCCACCCCGATAGACAGTCAGTTCGGCGTTGATGCCTTCCTTCTCGAACAGTTTTTGCCGCACGGCGGTCTCGGCAATCGTCGTCGGCCAATAGGTCTTGGTCGGCAATCCGACACGGATCGTCTCGGCCGCAGACGCGGCGAAGGGCGCGGCGAGCACGGTGACGGCGACGAGCGACGCCAAAGCATGGCGGCGGGAAATGGGCATGGTTCTATTTCCTCCAGGATGGCTGTTTGTTTTTCGGGAACTGTTCCCGGCCTTCAGTTCGTGCCGTTCACCTCCGAGATCCGGGGCGCGGCGAGCTCGACGAATTCCATGGTTATCGTGAAATGCTTGGACAATGCGATGACGGCGGCGTCCGCGTCGCGCCTGCGCACGGCTTCGACGATCGCGGCATGCTCGGCTTCGACATCGCGCGGCTTGCCGACCTCGCGCCGGATCGACAGCCGGCGATAGCGCTCGCTCTGCTCGTGCAATTCGTCGCGAAAGCCGAGCAGCCATCGCGAGCCGCAAGCATTGACGAGCGCGCGATGAAAGACGCGGTGGCGCACCACCCATTCCTCATAGTGCACGCCCGGCTGATCGGGATAGCGGTAGGGAACCGCCCTGAGGGCCTCCCAGGCGGCCTCGACGGCCGCGAGCCAGGCCGCGTCGCCGCGCTCGATCGAACGCCGTAGCGCCAATCCCTCGATATCGATCCGTGTCTGCGTGACGTCGGCGAGATCGGCCAGCGAGACCGGGCTGACGCGAAAGCCGCGCTGGTCGGAGGCCTGCACCAATCCATCCGCCACCAGCCGCGACAGCGCCTCGCGCACCGCGGCAAGGCTGACGGAAAACTGCTTTGCCAGACCTGCGATGTGGAGCTTCTGGCCGGGCAACAGCCGGGTCGCAAGAATGTCCGCGCGCAGCCGCTCCTGCACCGCCGAAGTCAGGCTTCGCGGCCGTTCCTCGCCAAATCCCTCACGAAAACTCAACCGGATCTCGTCCATGGCGGCGGAGATTGACGAGCTCGATCACTGCCGTCAATCGAAAATCGATTTTTTGTGATGTCGAGTTCCACGATGCGACCATGCGCCTCGCGACGTCGAGGTAGCTAGCCCTGGTATTGCGGATGCCATTTCGCAGTCGCGAAAAATCTGACTGCTTTGAAACACTGAGCAGCGTACGCCGAAGGTCTGCTGCGTCATCACGGTGGACAGGCTGACCGGACTTATGTGGCCGGAGCAAGCGGGAACGGCGCAGAGTCCAACTAGGCGGCGTGGGTCGAGCGCGGCTTCTCGCCAAGAAGCGCGGGAATCTGTTCGGCCGGAACCGGCCGGCCGATGAAATAGCCTTGGGCTTCGTCGCAATTCGTTTGGCGCAGATATTCAAGCTGGTCGGCTGTCTCCACGCCTTCCGCCACCACGCCGATGCGCAGCTCCTGCGCGAGCCCGATC
The DNA here is from genome assembly GCF_000426245.1 of Bradyrhizobium sp. Ai1a-2. GTDB lineage: Bacteria > Pseudomonadota > Alphaproteobacteria > Rhizobiales > Xanthobacteraceae > Bradyrhizobium. The sequence goes on from NZ_AUEZ01000052.1 coordinate 17,096, forward strand.
ACGGATTTGACGATCGCGGCGCAGTCGGGCTGTACCAGCATGTCACGAATGAAAGACTGGTCGATCTTGATGCGGCTGAAGGGCAGTTTGCGCAAATACGTCAGCGACGAGAAGCCGGTGCCGAAATCATCGAGCGCAACCGTCACCCCCAAATCCAGCAGCGAGTTCAGGATCGACAAGGCTGATCCATATTTTGCGATCAGCATCGATTCCGTGATCTCGATCTCGAGCCGATCGGGGCGCACGCCGGCTTGCGTAAGCGCCTGCACGATCGTCTGCAGGATGCCGGCATTGTTGAATTGCACCGCAGAGAAATTCACGGCCACACGGATGTCGTCGGGCCATTCCGCAAGCGTCAAACAGGCGCGGAGGACCACCCATTCGCCGATCTGGTGGATCAGCCCGGTCTCTTCCGCGATCGGAATGAAGTCGCTGGGCGACACCAGCCCACGCTCGGGATGCTGCCAGCGCAGCAGCGCTTCGAACCCGGTGATGCGTTCTTCCCCGATCTCGATGAATGGCTGATAGACCAGGAACAACTCGTCCCGCTCGATCGCCCCTTCCAGATCCCGTCGCAACGCCAGGCGATCGCGCGCCGACTTGTCGTCGCCGGGTTCGAAGAAGCAGATCGTGCCGGGTCCCGCCTTCTTGGCGCGATACAGCGCGATGTCGACATGTTTCATGAGGTCATGGGGCGTGTTGCCGTCGCGCGGCGCCAGCACGATGCCGACGCTGGTCGCCCCGACCGCTTCGCGCCCATCGATCACGAACGGATCGTCGAAGGAGGCAACGAAACACTCGGCGATCTCGAAGGCCTCTTTCGGCCTGGTCAGATTGGTCATGATCAGCGCGAACTCGTCGCCACCGATGCGCGCAACATTCTCGGTCGCGCGAGTGCAGCGCTGCAATCGTGCAGCCGCCTGCACCAGAAATTCGTCGCCGGCAGGATGGCCGAACTTGTCGTTCACTTCCTTGAAGCGGTCGAGATCGAGCAGCAGGATGGTAAACTCCTCGCCGGTGCGTGCCAGCCGGTTAAGCGCAGCCTCCAGGGTTTCGTTGAAGGCAATACGGTTGGGCAGGCCCGTCAGCGGATCCCGCCGCACGGTCCGCTCAGCTTCGAGCTGGGTGATGATGCGCCGCGTGAATTCGAAGGAATTGACGAACACGGCGCGCAACAGTACGAAGCCATAGCTCGCGAGCAGGATTGCGACCAGCAGGTAGGCCAAATCGCCTATCCTGTACAGGCAGATCGTGCAGCCGAGAAAGATCGGCGCGGTAAAGGCGATGGCGGCGATCGGGATGGTGGAAAAGGCGAGCGCGCCGCCGGCAAGCATTCCGGCGCAAAGACAGGTAATCACAAGTTGGCCGCCGTTGGACGCGTTGGCAAAGAACGCCACCGGAACGATTGCCCACGCGGAGCCCAGCATGAATGCGTTCAGCACCAATCGATACATGGTGCGGCGGGAGACGAACTGCGGCTTGGCGATTCGTTGCGACGTGCGTGACTGCCATCCGAGCCATGCTGTGCCGCCGGCCACGGCCGCGGTCCAGATGGTGGCATCAAGCCAGTCCGCCGAGCGCCAGAGCGCGATCGCAAGTATGATCGCGTTGCATGCATTGGCCAGCATGAAACCGACCGCATGGCCGAGCACAAGCGACACCTGCTCGGAGCGGATGTAGCCGGCGACTGTCTCGTCCGTTGCTGGTCCGCCGAATGCGGTGAGATCGCCGGCGAACAGCTTCGAGAAATATGAGCCCAGATACGTCCGCATCCCTCGCCCTGCAGGCTTGGCCCCAAGGCGGGCGCCGATGGCGGAACCTCGCCGCAAAGCTTTGACAAACTATGAACTATGGGCCGGGCGGACATCGCAACAACACGTTGTGATGACCTTGCCCGGATGCATCGCTAACAAATCGATACAAATGCGCTTGGCGGCGATCGGGTGGCGCGGCCGGCGGAGCCGCCAATTGAGCGTGGAAGTCAGGGCCCTCGGGCCCAGGCGCATGGCCATAAGTCTTTTCAAATTGTAGCTTTGTCTGTACGACCACAGAAAAATATTGGGGGAAACAAATGAACAATAACAGCGACAGTTTGGAATTTGATTACGTTGTCGTGGGCGCCGGTTCCGCCGGTTGCGTGCTCGCCAATCGCTTGAGCGCCGACGGCAAGAGCTCGGTTCTGCTGCTCGAGGCTGGGCCCAAGGACACCAACATCTGGATCCATGTGCCGCTCGGCTATGGAAAGCTGTTCAAGGAAAAAACCGTCAACTGGATGTACCAGACCGAGCCCGAGCCGGAACTGCACGGGCGGCAGGTCTTTCAGCCCCGCGGAAAAGTGCTGGGCGGTTCGAGTTCGATCAACGGTCTCCTCTATGTGCGCGGCCAGCACGAGGATTATGATCGCTGGCGCCAGCGCGGCAATGCCGGCTGGGGCTATGACGACGTGCTGCCGTATTTCAAGCGAGCGGAAGACCAGCAGCGCGGCGCGAACAATTATCACGGCACGGGTGGTCCGCTGCCAGTCTCCGATTGGCGGCATCACGATGCGCTGTCAGAAGCCTTCGTGAAGGCGGCCGCCGAGGTCGGCATTCCCACCAATCCCGATTTCAATGGTGCGAAGCAGGAAGGCGCCGGCTTCTTCCAGACCACGACGCGGCGCGGCCGCCGCGCCTCCAGCGCATTCTCCTATCTGCGCCCGGCGATGAAGCGCGGCAATCTGCATGTCGAGACCTCGGCGCTGGCGCAGCGCATCGTCTTCGAGGGCCGCCGTGCGCGCGCCGTCGAATTCAAGCAGGAGGGACGTGTCCGCACGGCGCGTGCGCGGCGCGAGATACTGGTCTCCAGCGGCGCTTACAACTCACCGCAACTGCTGCAGCTCTCCGGCGTCGGTCCGGCGGAATTGTTGAAGAAGCATGGCATCGAGATCGTGCTCGACCAGCCCGGTGTCGGCAATGATCTGCAGGATCATCTGCAGGTGCGGCTGATCACGCGCTGCCTGCAGCGTGTCACGCTCAACGACGTCGTCAATCATCCGCTGCGCCGCATCTGGGCGGGTGCGCATTATGCGGCCTTGCGGCGCGGACCGCTGACGATCGCCGCAGGCACCTCGGGCGCATTCTTCAAGACCGATCCGCGACTGGCGACGCCGGACATCCAGATCCACTTCATCCCGTTCTCGACCGACAAGATGGGCGAGAACCTGCACACCTTCTCGGGCTTCACCGCCTCGGTCTGCCAGCTCCGCCCGGAAAGCCGCGGCTCGCTTCGCATCAGGAGCGCGGACCCGTCGGTGCCGCCGGAAATCCGCATCAATTATCTTTCGACCGAAACCGATCGCCGCGCCTTCATCGACGGGCTCCGCATCCTGCGCAAGATCCTGGCGGCACCGGCGCTGAAGGCCTATTGCGCGGGGGAGGTCGAGCCAGGTCCGAAGACAGTCAGCGATGAGGACCTGCTCGATTTCTGCCGCCGCACTGGCTCAACGGTCTATCACCCGACCTCGACCTGCCGCATGGGCAACGATGCGCTGGCCGTCGTCGACCAGCGCCTCAAGGTGCGCGGCATCGAAGGCTTGCGCGTGGTCGATGCCTCGATCATGCCCGACCTGATGTCGGGCAACACCAACGCGCCGACGATCATGATCGCGGAGAAGGCATCCGATATGATTTTGGAGGATGCGCGGTAATCTACGGGCTGCCGCGCCTGCAAACACCGCTGTCATCATCCGCGAAGGCGGATGATCCAGTAAACGCCGGCCTTAGTTTAACGGGCGCTGGTGGTTACTGGATGCCCCGCCTTCGCGGGGCATGACGGAGTGTGGAACCGTCAACCCCGATACGCCCGCACCCGCTTTACCATCTGCTCGACATGGGCGATCGGCGTCTCCGGCTGGATGCCGTGGCCGAGATTGAAGATCAGCCGGCCCTTGCCGTAGGTCTCGAGCACATCGTCGATCGCGCGATCGAGCGCCTCGCCACCGGTGATCAACGCGAGCGGATCGAGATTGCCCTGTATCGCGACTCGGCTCTGCACGCGCTCGCGGATCATCGCTGGCTCCGCGGTCCAGTCGATGCTGACGGCGTTGACGCCGGTTGCTTCCACATAGGCGGGAAGCATGCCGGCTGCGCCACGGGGGAAGCCGATGATCTTGGCGCCCGGCACCTGTTTGCGCACGCCCTCGACGATGCGGCGCGCGGGCTCGATCGACCAGCGTTCGAATTCGCGCGGCGGCAACACGCCGGCCCAGGTGTCGAACAGCTGCAGGCAGTCGGCGCCCGCTTTCAACTGGCCGACGAGATAGTGGATCGAATTCTCCACCAGCGTATCGATAATGGCGGCGAACGATTGCGGGTGCCGATAGGCCATCATCCGCGCCGGCGCCTGGTCGGGCGTGCCCTGGCCTGCGACCATATAGGTCGCGACCGTCCACGGCGCGCCGCAGAATCCGATCAGCGCGATTTTGTCGTCGAGCTCGCGCCGCACGCGGCGCAGCGCTTCATAGACCGGCTCGAGCTTTGTGAAGTCCGCATCCGCGGCAAGCGTGTTCACTTTCTCGGGCGTATCGAGCGGATCGAGCCGCGGACCTTCGCCGGCCTCGAACCGCACCGAGCGGCCGAGCGCATAGGGAATGACGAGGATGTCGGAGAAGATGATGGCCGCATCGAAGTTGAAGCGGCGGATCGGCTGCAGCGTGACTTCGGCGGCATAGTCCGGCGTGAAGCACAGATCGAGGAAGCTGCCGGCCTTGGTGCGCAGTTCGCGGTATTCCGGCAGATAGCGGCCGGCCTGTCGCATCATCCAGATCGGCGGGACCGGCTGGCGCTTGCCGGCAAGCACATCAAGAAGCGGCTTGGAGGAATCTCGGGATTCTTGGGACAAGAAAGGTTCCTGCTGAAACGGCTGACATTTTGACGCTTCTGATACACGGCGCGGCGCGCCCGGCCAAGGCAGATCTGGAACTGCCGGAGAGCACAGTGCGTTGATTGGGCGCAAATGGAGGGAGCATATGGCTGAGAAATTCAATCCGGCGCCGCATGACAAGCATGCCGATGACCCGCGCGAGGCGCTCGCCGCCGACCGCGAGACGCACGAGAAGCTCGAGGCTGGCCTGGAGCACACCTTCCCGGCCTCCGATCCCGTGAGCGCGGCCCAGCCCTCGCCGACAAAGCACGACGGCGAGCGCGAAGACCAGTCGCTCTGGGAAAAGGTGAAGGCGGTGTTCCGCTAACCGCTGCCGTCCTCGCGAAGGCGAGGACCCATAACCACAGGATTAGTGCTACGCTCGGAACGGCGTTCTGAGCCTTCTTCGAACGTCAGTGGTTATGAGTCCCGGCTCAAGGCCGGGACGACGGCATCCAACAATGTTCAATAATGCGGCGGCCGCTCGTTGATCGGGGCGGCCGTATTGCTTTCGGCCTCCTGCAGCCGCTCGCGCAATTCCTCCATCTGCCGCGTCAGCGCATCGATCTGCTTCCATTGCGCGGTGATGGTCTCGTTCAGCGTCTCCAGCGTATCGTCCTGATAAGCGATCCGCGTCTCCAGCGCATCGATGCGCTCGGCAAGCGCCTTGGCATCAGTCGTCTTCGCGTCAGTCATGCGCCGCTCCGTTGCCGCGCTCGCGCAAACCGTGGCCGAGCGCGACCCGTTCGTCGAACACGAAACATTCGCCGCGCCAGCGGCTGTCTTGCTTCGGCATCTCCTCCAGATATTTGAGGATGCCGCCCTTCAGGTGGTAGACCTCGCCGAACCCGCGCGAGAGCAAAAAGCTGCTCGCCTTCTCGCAGCGGATGCCGCCGGTGCAGAACATCGCGATCTTCTTGTGCCTGGCGGGATCGAGCTCGCGCGCGGCAAAATCCTTGAACTGTCCGAAATTCTTGATGCCGGGATCGAGCGCGCCCTCGAACGTACCCATGGCGACCTCGAAGGCATTGCGGGTGTCGATCACAAGCGTGTCAGGATCGGCGATCAGCGCATTCCACTCGGCCGGATCGACATAGATCCCGACCTGCCGCGTCGGATCGACGGAGGCATCCCCGAGCGTGACGATCTCCTTCTTCAGCCGCACCTTCAGCCGCTGGAACGGCATTGCGGAGGCTTCCGAGAATTTCAGCTCGAGCCTGTCGAGCCGGCCGCCGAACAGCGCGCCGTGCCGCAGTTCCCCGACAAAGGCGTCGATCGCCCCGGTGCGTCCTGCGATCGTGCCATTGACGCCCTCGCTCGCCAGCAGGATGCTGCCTTTCAATCCGAGACCCGCACAGATTGCATGTAGAGGATCGCGCAGCTCCCGGTAATCTGGCAGGCTGGCGAACTGGTACAGGGCGGCGACTTTCAGCTGCATGGCGAGGGTTTATCAGGCGGGTCGCCGAGCGAAAACCCTTTGTCGGGGCGGATTTCGCTGCGCAACGCAGCCTTGGCATGCCAGCCATTGCCGAGAACGGCATGAATATGTCATGTAGCTCCCGCCCCGCCGGGAACTTCCATGCAGAACAACCAAGTGAGCTACCTTTAATGAGAAACTTCCATTTCGCCGGCCGCTCCACCGTCCACTCCCTCAACGGAATGGTGGCGACCTCGCACCCGGAGGCCGCGCTGGCGGCGATCGACGTGATGCGCGAGGGCGGCACGGCGGTGGATGCGGCGATCGCCGCATCAGCGCTGCTTGCGGTGATCGAGCCCCAGTCGACCGGCATCGGCGGGGACTGCTTTGCGCTGGTGCAGCCGAGAGGCGAGGGCAAAATCACGGCCTATAACGGTTCGGGCCGCGCGCCGATGGCCGCCACCGCCGATTGGTATCTGGAGCGCAAGATCCATTCGGTGCCGCTCACCTCGGCGCATGCGGTGAGCATTCCCGGCGCCGTCGACGCCTGGCAGACGATCCTGAACGATCACGGCAAGTTCGGCCTCGACAAGCTGCTGCAGCCGGCGATCAAGGCCGCGGAAGAGGGCTATGTCGTCGCGCCCCGCATCGCCTTCGATTGGAAGAACCAGTTCGAGAAGCTGAAGAACGGCACCAACACCGAGCGCTATCTGCTGCCGCACGGCAAGCCCGCGGTCGCCGGCGACGTGATCCGCCAGCCCGAGCTCGGCAAGACGCTGCGCGCGATCGCGAAGGATGGCCCGAAGGCTTTCTACACCGGTGAGATCGCCGAGGACATGGTCAGGACGCTGCGCAGCATCGGCGGCCTGCACACGCTGGACGATTTTGCTGACCATTCGACCGAGGTCACCGCGCCGATCGGCACCATCTACAAGGGCTACGATGTCTGGCAGTGCCCGCCGAACGGTCCGGGCATCACGATGCTGGTGATGCTCAACATCCTCTCGCGTTTCGATCTGACAAAATTCCCCGCGCTCAGTGTCGAGCGCTTCCATCTGGAGGCAGAGGCCGCGCGCATCGCCTACATGATGCGCGAGCAGCACATCGGCGATCCCCGCCACGCGCATGTCGACGTCGCCGGCATCCTGGCCAAGGAATTCGCCGACGAATACATCAAGAACATCCGGATGGACCGGCTGCTCGAGCTGCCCAACGTCGCGCCGCCGATGAATCCGTCCACGGTCTACATCACAGTGGTCGACAAGGACCGCAACGTCTGCTCCTTCATCAATTCGATCGCGCATTCCTTCGGCTCGGCGATCGTGTCCAACAACACCGGCATCCTGCTGCAGAACCGCGCCGGCGGCTTCCGCATCCAGCCGGGGCATCCGAACTGCATTGCGCCAGGCAAGCGGCCGCTGCATACGATCATCCCGAGCCTCGTGACGAAGAACGGCCGCGCGATCATGCCGTTTGGCGTGATGGGCGGGCAGTACCAGCCGGTCGGTCAGACCCATGTGCTGACCAACATCCTCGACTATGGCTGCGACGTGCAGGAAGCGATCGATATGCCGCGCGGCCTGCACTACGAGGGCGTCTATCAGCTCGAGGACAGCGTGCCGGCCGCGATCGTCGAGGGCCTGAAGAAGATCGGGCACAAGACCACCAGAGTGGTTCCTCCGCTCGGTGGCGGGCAGGCGATCTGGATCGATTGGGACAAGGCCACGCTGACCGGCGGTTCCGATCCGCGCAAGGACGGCTGCGCGCTCGGCTATTGATGCTGGGCGCCAATCCGAAAGGTGGTAACATGAACTTCACTCGACGCACCATCGTCAAGACCATCGCGGCCGCCACGGCCGCGATCTCCGTTCCGGCCATGTCGAAGATGGCATCGGCCCAAGCAGCAGGAAAAACCGTGACGACACCTTCAGGATTGCAAATCATCGACAGCGTGGTCGGCACCGGCGCTTCGCCGAAACCCGGCCAGATCTGCGTCATGCATTACACCGGCTGGCTCTACGAGAACGGCCAGAAGGGCAAGAAATTCGACTCGTCGGTGGATCGCAACGAGCCGTTCGAATTTCCGATCGGCCAGCGCAAGGTGATCACCGGGTGGGACGAGGGCGTCGCCACGATGAAGGTCGGCGGCAAGCGCACCCTCATCATCCCGCCCAATCTGGGCTATGGCGCGCGCGGCGCCGGCGGCGTGATCCCGCCGAATGCGACGCTGATGTTCGACGTCGAATTGCTGGCCGTGAAGTAAACGTCCAAATCGCTCTGTCATGCCCGGGCTCATCCCGGGCATGACAGGCAGACGCGAGTAGAGCGTCTGTTTCGTCTGGCCTATGGCCACGATCTTCTGTAGCGTTGCCGCGACAGTCTTTTGAAGGCAGCAGAGATGAGCGGCACCCACGATCACCCCCACTCTCACGACCACGACGAACGCTGGAAGCACGACGGTGTTCGCGTCATTCCCGGCAACCAGCTCGATCCCAACGTGCCGTCGACGGCGGGCATGGACCGCAAGGCCGCGATCAACTTCGCCCGCGTCGGCGCGCAGAAGCTGTGGGCCGGTACCGTGACCATCAAGCCCGACGCCAAGACCGGCGCGCACCATCACGGCCATCTCGAAAGCATCATCTATGTCGTGAAGGGCAAGGCCCGGATGCGCTGGGGCGAGCATCTGCAGTTCACCGCGGAAGCCGGCCCCGGCGATTTCATCTTCGTGCCGCCCTATGTGCCGCACCAGGAGATCAACGCCAGCCCGGACGAAGTGCTCGAATGTGTGCTGGTCCGCAGCGACGGCGAGGCGGTCGCGATCAATCTCGATATCGAGCCGGTGGAGAAGCCGGAGACGGTGCTGTGGGTCGATCCGGTGCACCGGCATCCCGACGAGAAGAAGTAAGTCTCGTCACTCCAGGGCTCGCGAAGCGAGAATCCGGAATCTCGCACCGCAACCTCCGTCATTGCGAGGAGCGTAGCGACGAAACAATCCATGCCTCCACAAGCGGAGAGATGGATTGCTTCGCTTGCGCTCGCAATGACGGCTACAATTTACGCAAACACGCGGTGATCAATCGTCCCGTTCGGCACCACGTAGCCGTAGCGCATGTTCGACGGCTCGGGCCCGGCCTTCTCGTACTCGGCCCTCATCATCGCGAAGCGGTCGCCCTTCAATTCCAGCATCGCGCGCTTGGGCTGGATGTCGTAGAGCCTCGCATTGTTGTCGCCGAAGATCGCGCGCTTCACCGGTCCGTCCGCGGGCCCGAGCGGCGCATAGCCGAACTTCTTCTGCATCGCCTCGGGGATCTCGAGCCTTCTCAATCCCTCGATCTGCCATTGCGGCGCGCCGGTCCAGAGTGCGTCCGTGCCCCAGCAGACGTGGTCGACGCCGAGCCCCTTGATCAGCGTGCCCATCAGCGCGGCGCAGACGTTCGGCTCCGCGACCAGTGTGGTGGCGAACAGTTGTCCGACATCGCCATAGACATTGTTGACGCCATACTGCGCGGGGATGTCGGCGAGGTCGCTCGTCCAGGCGATGCGGCCGGTGCGCTCGAACTCGGCGAGCGCCACCTTGGGGTCGCCGCCGACATGGCGATAGGCGGAGTGATAGATGACGAAGTTGAGCTGCGGCCAGTCTTTCGCGGCTTGCCCGACATCGGCGACATCGGCGAAGCCACGCAGGTTCGGATATTGCTTCTCGATGCCCGGCGGGAACAATCCCTTGTGCACGCAGACATTCTTGATGCCCGCCTTCACCATCTTCTCGTAGCCCTTGTAGGCGACCTTCTCGTCGTCCAACCGCCACGGATAGCGGCTGATCTCCTTGTGGGTGTTGTCGCCGATCGTGTAGCCCTTGCAGGATTCTGGCTTCAGCGCCAGCGCCGCATCGAGCTTGTCGAGCCAGCCCGGCTGGCCCGGCGTGAAGATCGCGTGACAGAACACCCGGCGCGAGCCGGCCTCGTCGTTGATCTTCTTGCGTGCGTCCGCCATCTGCTCGTTGGTCAGGAACCAGTCCTGCTCGATGTCCGAGGGCGCCGACGAGATCAGTGCGATCTTGGTGTCGGAGTCGAGAAACATCTCCTTCTTGTAGTTGTTGAACTTCAGATCCTCGATGGTCTGCTCGTGGTCGCTGAGCTGCTTGTTCCAGCCGGCCTTGCCGACCGCCTTGCGCATCTCGACAAAGCCCATGATGCGGGTGTCGTCGCGCAGGAAATGCGTGTGCATGTCCATGATGAACTGGTCTTTCAGCGCGTCCGCGCGCTCCTGTGCCATTGCGGGCGTCGCGGCTTCGGCCTTGCTCACCGCGAACAGCGGCCCATAGACCTCGTTCATTGCCACGAAGGAGGCGGCCATGCCGGCCGCGGTCTGGAAGAATCTCCGGCGGTCCATGCCTTGCTTGGCGCCGATCTCATCGGCCATCGCGAGCAGCCGCGCCTCGACCTCGCGCTGCCGTTCGTTCTGCGGGTCGGGATAGAATTCGTCGCTGGAGACGATCTGGGTCGGGATCGGTGTCGGATATTGGCACAGTTCCGACGGCATCAAAGCTGCAAGTTCTTCTTCGGTGAGATTGCTGCTCATGAAGTACTCCCTGGATCGCGCCGGATTCCCCTCCGGTCTCGCGGGACCGAAGACTAGGCGCAGTTTTGCGAAGCGTCCGCGACTTCTTCCCGCGGCAATGTTCACAAACTCGTGCGCCGAATTTTGCAATGCGCGCAGACGGCGCGATCATTGCCGGCTCTCTCGCAACGCCGCGCCAACGCTGCTAATCTCCTGACCTGCGATCGGACGAAGAAACCGAAAATACCGGGGAGACGAGCCATGGCGCGTTCCGAACATACGATCCCACGGCGCACGATCATCAAGGGCATCGGCGCCGGTGTTGCCGCCGGCGCAATCGGCGCGCCGCGGGCGCAGGCCGAGACTGCGGTTCCGGCGCAAGGGGAGGAGATCTGGAGCAGCGAGTATTGGGCGAAGAAGGGCGATGTCCCGCTTTGGATGTACCGCAAGCGGGTCGGCGCGCCGCAAGCCGGAGAGCCGTCGCGGCCGGTGGTGTTTTTCGTCCACGGCTCGTCGGTGACCTCGCGGGTGTTCGACGTCAGCGTGCCCGCCAAGGGCGAATATTCCGTGATGAATGAATTCGCCCGTTATGGCTTCGACTGCTGGACCATGGACCACGAGAACTACGGCAAGTCGGGCCGCACCTCCGGCAATTCCGATATCGCAAGCGGCGTCGAGGACCTGAAAGCCGCGGTCGCGGTCGTCGCCGGTGCGACCGGACGGCAGAAATACCATTTCGTCGGTGAGTCCTCGGGCGCGCTGCGCGCCGGCGCCTACGCCATGGCCGCGCCTGAGCGGATCGATCGCCTCGTGTTTACGGCATTCACCTACAAGGGCGAGGGATCGCCGACGCTGGCAAAGCGCGCCGAGCAGGTTGACTATTACCGTTCGCACAACATGCGCAAGCGCGACCGCGACATGATCCGCTCGATTGCGACCCGCGACAAGGCCGGCACTTCCGACCCTGCCGTCATGGAAGCGCTGGCGGACGCGGAGTTGCAGTTCGGCGACCAGATCCCGACCGGCACCTATCTCGACATGACCGCCAATCTGCCGGTGGTGCATCCGGAAAAGGTGCTGGCGCCGGTGCTCCTGATCCGTGGCGAACATGACGGCATTGCGACGGTCGCCGATCTCGAGGAGTTCTTCAACCGGCTGCCGAACGGTGATCGCCAGTTTGCGATCCTCCCCGGAACCGCCCATTCGGTGGTGCTCGCGATCAACCGGCAATTGTTCTGGCACGTGACCCGGTCGTTCCTGACCATGCCGACACCGATCGCGACATAAGGTCGCTTTGTCCCTGTCGTCGTTGCGAGCGGAGCGAAGCAATCCATTTTTCGGCCCCGGGAGGCGTGGATTGCTTCGCTCCGCTCGCAATGACGGTGGTTACTCGCAAAAATCTTTCACCCCTCTGTCGGACTCCCGCCCGCCCATTCGTCCTCGGGCCGAACCCCATGAAGGAGCCCCTGATGTCCAAACTGATCTTCGTGAACCTGCCGGTTACTGACCTTGCCCGCTCGACCGCCTTCTACCAGGCGATCGGCGCTGCCAAGAACCCGCATTTCTCTGACGATACCGCCTCCTGCATGGTGTTTTCCGACACCATTCACGCCATGCTGCTTACGCATGACAAGTTCCGGCAGTTCACGCCAAAGAAGATCGCCGACGCAAGAAGCTCGAGCGAGGTCCTGATCTGCCTTTCCGCCGATAGTCGCGACGCCGTCGACGATATCGTGGGCAAGGCCACCGGCGCGGGCGGCATCGCCGATCCCGGCCCGAAACAGGATTACGGCTTTATGTACGGCCGCAGCTTCGAGGATCCGGATGGTCACATCTGGGAAGTGATGTGGATGGATGTCGAGGCGGCCGCCAAGGCTGCAACCGCTAACGCCTGATTGTCGATCACACGGAGAGGAGTTTCTCATGTCCAAGATTTCCCCTTGCCTGTGGTTCAACGGTAAGGCCGAGGAGGCTGCCAAGCTCTATGTTTCGCTGGTGCCGGATTCCCGTATCGACACAGTCCAGAAGAACATCATCGACGGTCCCGCCGGCAAGGCCGGCACGGTGCTGGTGGTGGAGTTTACATTGGCCGGCCAGGGCTTCATGGCGCTGAATGGCGGGATGAAAATGGAATATACGCACGCGGTCTCGTTCAAGATCGACTGCGCCGACCAGGCGGAGGTCGATCGGCTCTGGGATGCGCTGCTCGCCAACGGCGGCAAGGCCGAGCAATGCGGGTGGTTGAGGGACCGCTTCGGCGTCTCCTGGCAGATCGTGCCGAGCGTGTTGCCCAAATATATCGGCGGCCCCGACAAGGCCGGTGCAGCGCGCGCGATGCAGGCCATGCTCGGCATGGTCAAGCTCGACATCGAAGGCCTGCGTCGCGCCTATGAGGGCAAGTCGGCGGCGTAAGCATTGCGGGAATTCGTAGGGTGGGCACGCTCCGCTTTGCCCACCCTACGCATCGGCGCTTGGTCACGACTGGTGCAAAACACGTTCAAGGCGATGGACAGAAAAATCGGCGACGCTCACAATTGACGTCGTTGCTGCACCGCGATCGCCGAAGACATCGTGCCAGAATCACCTTCCATTTCATCCGCACGCATCGTTCTCACCGCGGCCATCATCTTCGTCGTCGCGCATCTCCTGCTCCTGATCGGCGTGAGCGCGCCGGAGAAGTTCTACTTCGACGAGGTGCACTACGTGCCGGCGGCACGGCAGATGCTGCAGCCGGTGATGCGAGAGCCGATGCTCAACCCGATGCATCCGCCGCTCGCCAAGCAGCTCATCGCGCTGTCGATCAGGGCGTTCGGCGACAATCCTTTTGGCTGGCGCTATCCCGCCGCATTGTTCGGGGCGCTGGCGCTGGTTGCGGTCTATCTCGGCGGACTGGCGTTGTTCGCCCGGCAGTCGTCGGCGATCGCCGCAATGCTGATCGCCGCCTTCAACCAGATGCTGTTCGTGCAGTCGCGGATCGCGATGCTCGATATTTTCGCGCTCGCCTTCAGCCTGTTCGCGATCGCGGCGTTCGCCCATGGCTTCCGGCAGGCACGGCCACAGCTTTACTTTGCGCTTGCCGGGATCGCATCCGGCCTCGCGGTCGCCTGCAAATGGAGCGGCCTGTTCGTACTCGCGACCTGCATCGCCATCGTCGCCGCGATCCGGCTGATGCAAGGCTGGCGCGCGCAGTTTGCAGACGCGAGGGCGGAGGACTGGTACCGGCCCGACCTCTGGCCTGATTTTCGTCCCCATCACTTCGCCGCATGCTTCGTGCTGCTGCCCGCGATCGTCTACCTCGCGAGCTTTGTTCCGCTCTACGGTTTTTCGTTTCCCGACATCCTGGAGGCGCAGCGCCGCATCTTTGCCGACAACACCACCACCGCAATCGCCGGCCACACCTATATGAGCTCCTGGCCGTCCTGGCCGTTCCTGGTGCGTCCGGTCTGGTATCTCTTCGACAAGCTCGGTAGCGACCGCATCGCGGCGGTGGTCCTGCTCGGCAATCCCCTGATCCTGTGGCCGGCGCTGGCCGCGCTCACTGTGGCCTTGCGCGACTGGATCATCGTGCGGCGGGCGGATGCGTTCCTGGTGCTGGCGTTCTATTTTGGCCCCTATCTCGCCTGGGCATTGCTGCCCCGCACGCTCGGCTTCCTCTATTACTACCTGCCGGCCGCGACCACCGCGAGCTTTGCCCTGGTCTACGCGCTGACCCGCGGCCGGGCTCCCGGCTGGCTGCTATGGGCCTTCGTCGCCATCGGCGCGCTGGGCTTTGCGGCCATGCTGCCGGTCTCCGCGGCCTTCATCGGTACCTCGATAGCGACCTTCAACCGCCTGATGCTGTTCCAGAACTGGATCTGAGCTGCGGCCGCGAGGCTTGACGGGCAGTAACCCGTTATGGATTTTTGTATGCAAAGATGGGTCCATCGATTTGCTCTAAGGCAGTGGAACGACCGGCATGTTCGCTTCCCTTCAGCGTCTCTTCGATTCGTCAACGCTTTCACCGCACGGGATTTGCCTGTTGTGGGAGCCGGGACTGATCTGGCTCCACGTCATCTCCGACGCGATGATCGCGGCGGCCTATTTCTCCATTCCGGTGGCGCTGGCCATCTTCGTGTCGAAGCGGCGCGACGTCGCGTTCGGCTGGGTCTTCTGGGCTTTCGCGCTTTTCATCCTGTTCTGCGGCTTTACCCACGTGCTGTCGATTGTCACGCTTTGGGTGCCGATCTACGGCATCGAGGGCATCGTCAAATTGTTGACGGCCGTCGCCTCGATCGTCACCGCCGTTATGCTGTGGCCGCTGCTGCCGAAGCTGTTGGCGCTGCCTTCGCCGTCGCAGCTCCGCGAGGCCGAGGACATGCTGCGGCAGTCGCAGCAGGTGACCGGGGGCGTTGCGCACGATTTCAACAATCTCCTGACGGTCATCAGCGGCAACCTCGAAATCGCCGCGCGCAGCGTGCAATCGGACAGTGGCGTCAGGCGTGAGCGGCTGGTGCGCGTGATCGGCAATGCCTCAAGCAGCGCGCAGAGGGCCGCGGTATTGACCCAGCAGCTTCTCACCCATGCGCGAGGCGAGCCGCCCGATCTCAAGCCCGCCTACCAGGCGCCTCTCGCAACCGCCGTCCCCGTCAGGGATGCCACCGCGCCGGTTGTCGGCAGTCCCGGCAATGAGACGATCCTGGTGGTCGAGGATGAGGACACCGTGCGGTCCTTCCTCGTGGAGACCCTGCAGGACCTCAATTACAAAGTCCGTGAAGCTGCCGACGGTTCGGCCGCGCTGGCGCTGTTCAAGACCGGGCGGTTCCATGTCGACCTGCTGCTGACCGACATCATCATGCCCGGCCTGAACGGCCGCGAACTGGCCGACGAACTCCACCGTCTTAAGCCCGATTTGAAGGTGCTGTTCATGACCGGCTACGCGGGTAACGCCGTCGGCGATCAGGATCGGCCCGACGACGACGTATCGCTGTTGCAGAAGCCGCTGACGCAGACCGTGCTCGCGGCAAGGATCAGGGAAATGCTCGACAAGCACTAGAGCGTTTTCGAGCGAAGTGGACACCGGTTCGCGTGAAGAAAACGCGTCAAAACAAGAATCTAGAGCTTCGGTTCTGATTCAATCAGAACCGAATATGCTCTAGCCCCGTAGCCCGGATGAAGCGAAGCCTAATCCGAGTCCATCTCGCCATGTCTCGAACATTCCCGGATTGCGCTGCGCTTCATCCGGGCTACGGCGACTGCATCACTGCGACGCCGTCTTGGCTTCCATGTTGACGACCTGCACCCGGCGGTTGGTCGGATCGAGCGGCGCGTTCGGATCCTTCGGCTTGCTCTCGCCATAGCCGACGGCCACCAGGTTGGAGCCGGCGATGCCGTAATGCTCGACCAGGTATTTCTTGATCGTGTCGGCGCGGCGCTCGCTGAGCTCCTGGTTGTAGGCTTCGCTGCCGACCGCGTCGGTATGGCCGGCGACCACGAAGGTCGAATCCTTCAGGCTTGGATTCGACAGCGCCTTGCCAAGCTCCTGCACCGCCTGAGTCGAACTCTTGCTGATCTCGGCCGAGTTGAAGTCGAAATGGATTTCGAGGTTGATCTGCGGCTTGGTCGCAGCGAGCTCGGCAATCTCCTGGCGCTCGCCGAGCGAGAGCGAGCGGGTCGGACGGTCGCGCAGGCTGTCGACGAACTTCGTCTCCCTGGCGATCGCCGCGGTGTCGACCTGCTGCGGGCCGGCCGACAGGCCGCGCGTCAGCGGTTTGGATTTGAGGGCATTTACGATCTGGTCCGCACGAACGACGCTGTCGCCGGCGAATGCCAGACCCGCCGTCATCGACAGCGCGGCGCTGATCGTCAGGATCGAAAGTCCATGAAAGCGGGTCATCGTCTTAAATCCTCTTCAAGTATGCGCCAGCCGGATTGGCTCGCCTGGCGCTTCGATGCTTCCACGATAGGTCAGGTTCAAAGCTACGAATGTGATGTAGATCACATTGACGATCTATAGGGATACCCCTATATTCGGTTCCTGTGAAAAAGACGCCAAGTCAAAAGCCCTGCATCTTTCTCGGTTCTAGCTTGAAGGATCTGAAGCGATTTCCGGCAAAGGTGCAAAACCGGGTTGGCTATGCGCTGCACCAGGTGCAGAACGGAGATGAGCCGCTAGCTGCAAAGGCGTTGAAGGGCTTCGGCGGCCGAACCGTTTTGGAGCTTGTTGACGATTTTGACACCGATACCTACCGGACGGTTTACACGGTCCGGTTCGCGGATGCCGTTTATGTGCTCCATGCTTTCCAGAAGAAGGCAAGAAAAGGGATCGCGACGCCGCAACGGGATGTCGAGCTGATCAAAGGGCGTTTGCGTGACGCTGAAGCGCACTACCGAACGCACTACGGCAAAGGACAAGAATGATGAGCAAGCGAAAGGTGGAAGCCTATCAGAGCAGCGGTAACGTGTTCGCAGACCTCGGCTTGCCGAACGCGGAAGAACGGCTTCTAAAGGCCAATATCGTGAACGAACTGCATCGGCTGATCAAAGAGCGCGGGCTTACTCAAGTGAAAGCGGCCAAGCTCATCGGTATCCATCAGCCGGATCTGTCCTGCCTGCTGCGCGGTGATTTCGAGGACTACTCCGCGGGAAGTCTGATGAAAATGCTGACGGTGTTCGAGCAGGATGTTGAGATCACCATGAAGCCAAGCCGCAAGTCCGGCACGCCAGGACGTATCATCTTCAAATCGGCCGCCGCCTAGAGCGTTTTCGAGCGAAGTGGACACCGGTTCGCGTGAAGAAAACGCGTCAAAACTAGAATCTAGAGCATCGGTTCTGATTCCATCAGAACCGAAAATGCTCTAGTGACGACGCCATCCGCGGTGGTCATGCGCCGGCAGGCGCGGAAATAGAAAGGGCGGCCTGAGAGGGCCGCCTTTGCGTTATGTACAATAGATCGGCTGACCGCCGCGACCGCTGGTCGCAGCTCGTCTCTGCTTCATCGCGTTGCAATACAGGAAAAATAACCTTCCGCCGGAAACGCGGCTGCGAGCCAATGCATACCGCAATTGGCCGGTGTCATGCCGGTTTCATTCCTAGGGAGATTTTTCCGATGCGACGATTGATCCTGGTTGCTGCGTTCTCGGCTCTGGCCTTTGCGCCTGCTTCAGCCAAGCCGATGGCCTGCACCACGGAGAACATGGCCAAGTCGACGGCCTCGATGAACACGATGCCGGAAGGGCCCGGCAAGATGGCGATGGCCAAGAGCATAAGCAAGGCCAATAGCGAGATGAGCAAGGGCAACATGCGCGGCGCCTGCAAGCACTACCTGGAGGCCCAGGCGGGCAAGTAATCAGACCGACGACCGGAATTTGGCCGCGCCACCTGGCGCGGCCTTTTCTGTGCTCTGCGACAGAATCAATGAGATCATAATCCGATCCTGGAGATCGAATCATGATCTCACCTCCTTGTTTGAGCATGATCTCTTCGGAAAAACCGGTGTCCACTTTTCCGGATCATGCTCTACATTGCGGGCGATGCCCCGCCCGATTCCATCCCATCCCCTGAGCAGGACCGACGCCCGCCGCATCTGGCTGCGCTCCCAAAGGCTCGACACGCCAGTGCCGTTCGGCGATGGGCCGGCCGCGGTGGCTGCTGCGGTTGAACATCTCGGCTATGTGCAGATCGACACCATCAACGTGATCGAGCGCGCCCACCATCACATCCTCTACAGCCGCATTCCCGACTATCGCCGTGCCGATCTCCGCCATGCCCAGAGCGTCGACCGGAGCGTCTTTGAGTACTGGACGCATGCTCTCTCTTACGTGCCGGCCGGGGATCTGCGCTTCTTCCTGCCGGCGATGCGGCAGCACAGGCGCGAGGGCCACAAATGGTTCAATTCGGTCACGCCCGCCGACATGCGCAAGGTGATGCGCCTGATCCGCCAGGGTCCGCTCACCATCCGCGACATCGACGACGACGTTCTGGTGGAAAAGGAGCATCTCTGGCAGAGCCGCAAGCCGTCCAACCGTGCGCTGCAGCTCGCCTTTTACACCGGCGCGCTCACGATCAGCGAGCGCAACGGCATGCTGAAGACCTACGATTTGACGGCGCGGCATTTCGGCTGGGACAAGCCGCCGAAGCCGGCCTCGGCGCGCGAGCTCACCGCCTATCTGCTCGACCGCGCGCTGCGCGCACAGGGCGTCGTCAGCCTGGACTCGATCTGCCATCTCGATGCGCCCAGCAAGAAGTCGGTGCGGCGCCTGATCGATGCGCGCCTGCGGCGAGGGGAGCTGGTGCCGGTCGCGCTCGAAGGCGCCGGCAAGCAGGAGCATTGGGCGCGCCCGGAAGCACTGCAGCCGGCGGGTGAGGGCGATCCCGCCTTGGTCCACATCCTCTCGCCGTTCGATCCCCTCATCATCCAGCGCAAGCGCACCGAACTGTTCTTCGGTTACGGCCACCGCTTCGAGGCCTATGTGCCGAAGGACAAGCGCCTGTTCGGCTATTTTGCGCTGCCGGTCCTGGTCGGCGACGAGATCGTCGCCGCCGTCGACCTGAAGACCGACCGGCCTAACAAGAAGCTGCTGATGCAGAAGTGGAGCTGGGTCGGTAGCGTCGCCAAGCGAGGCGCCCGCAAGGCGCTCAAGCCCCGCATCGAGGAAGAGCTGCACCGCTTCGAGCGCTTCCAGCTCGCCAACGACCTGTGAGATCCTGCCGTCATTGCGAGCTACCGGCCGTGCCGCTCGTCATTGCGAGGAGCGATAGCGACGAAGCAATCCATGCCTCCGCAAGTGGCGAATGGATTGCTTCGCTCGCAATGACGGATGCGGGCTGGTCGGCGGATTGGGCCACGGCCCTGAGTTTCGTCTCGGGAACCGGCGGCCTTCCGGCCGGTTAGTTTCCTTGCGACTCATCTTAGGGAGGCGTTATGGGCAAGGACAAATCGATACTCGACAAGATCACGGACACAGTGAAGGGCGTCGCCAGCACCGCGCGCGACGCATTGAAGCCGGACGAGGATGACGCGAAGGCCGACGAGCGTACGGCGACCTATGTCCCGCTCGCCGCCGATGGCCTCGTCTCCGATCCGATGGTGCCCCCGATGGCAGTGGCTCCGCCGCGCAAGCGGCGCGCCGCATCCAAGCGGACGGCAGCGAGCGGAAGACGGACGGCGGCCGCGGCAAAGAAGGCCGTGAGGAAACGGTCGGCCAGCAAGGCCGGCAAGAAATCCGCCAAGAAGCGCTCGGCCAAGGCGGCCAAGAAAACGGCGAAGAAGACCAGGGCCGCCAAGAAGACCCGCAAGGCACGCCGATAACGAACAGTGCGTAGGGCGGATTAGCCGCCCACATGCACGGTCGTTCAACGTGCACAGTTGCAAGGCGTAATCCGCCGCTCCAGCGTTGCGGGGGGCGGCGGATTGCGCTTTCGCTAATCCGCCCTACGCACCTTGATTGACATCGCACGACGATCCAGCGCCACGCCAAGCAAAATCCCCGCGGCATAGGCGACGATGTTCCATAGCGAGAAGATGCGGCCGAGCAGGAGCGCGCCGGCGGTCGCCAGCCTGAAGGCGTCGAGCCACGGCGTATGCACCAGCCGAAACAATTCCACGCCCACCGCGACCGCAAGCGCGATCAAGGCCACCGTCCGCCGTGACCATCCGGCCGCGGCGATCGCGACCAGGAAGAACACCATCGTCCCCCACAACAGTGAGCCGCCATACTTCACGACGAAGGCCGGAAGCCCCATGCCGAAGCCGAACCGGCGCAGCGCCAGCCCGGCGATGATGGTCGAAAGGCAAACTAGGGTGCGGACAATCATGAACGGGAAAGCCTTGTGGGAGACGGAGCTAAAGCCCGACCCGCCAGCGGGCGCAAGCTCGCACCGAGGCGGTGCGCGCCACGCCGTCTGCGAATAAGCTCTCGTCACAATTCCGATTGACACCGTGCGCCTGATGCTGAAAACCCCCTTGCAACAGCAATAATAGCCCTCGGGGGGACACCCATGAGCCAGATCACCACACTTGCTTCCGCCGCGAGTGCGAAGAGTGAGATCGAAACCTCGACCATCCGCGCCATCTCGGCGCGCCTGATCCCGTTCCTGATGCTGGCTTACTTCTTCTCCTATCTCGACCGCGTCAATCTCAGCTTTGCCGCGCTGACCATGAATGCGGAGCTGAAGTTCTCGCCGCTGGTCTTTGCCTGGGGCGCCGGCATCTTCTTCATCGGCTATTTCATTTTCGAGGTGCCGAGCAACCTCGCGCTGGAGAAATTCGGCGCCAGCCGCTGGATCGCCCGCATCATGGTGACCTGGGGCATCATCTCGGCGCTGATGGCGACCGTCAGCGGCGAGTGGAGTTTTCTTGTGCTGCGCTTCCTGCTCGGCGTGGCGGAAGCCGGCTTCTTCCCCGGCATCATCCTCTATCTGACCTATTGGTATCCGGCCGAATACCGCGCCCGCTTCATGGCTGCGTTTGCGGTCGCCGTTCCCGTGTCGACCGTGATCGGCGCGCCGATCTCCGGGCTCCTGCTCGGGCTTGACGGCGTGATGGGCCTGAGGGGCTGGCAGTGGCTGTTCATCATCGAGGGCATTCCCTCGGTTCTCCTCGGCATCGTCACCTGGTTCTATCTCACCGACAGGCCGGAGAAGGCCAACTGGCTGACCTCGGAGCAGAAGGCGTGGCTCAAGGCCAGGCTTGACGCCGAGGCGGCGGCCAAGCAGGCGGTGCGGCACTTCACGCTTGGCGAGGCGCTGTCCTCGCCCAAGGTGATCACGCTGAGCCTGATCTATTTCGGCTTCGTCGGCGCGCTCTATGGCATGCAGTTCTGGCTGCCGCAGATCGTGAAGGCTTTCGGCCTCACCAACGCGCAGACCGGCTTCGTCACTGCGATCCCCTATCTGTTCGGGACCATCGCGATGGTGCTGTGGGCGCGGCACTCCGACGCCACCCGCGAGCGCGTCGCCCATGTCGGCGGGCCGCTGTTGCTCACGGCGCTCGCGCTCGGCGTCTCCAGCTACCTCACCGATCCCATCATCACCATGGTCGTGCTGACGGTCGCGGCGATCGGCATCTTCTGCACCTTCGCGGTGTTCTGGACCTTGCCGACTGCCTGGCTCTCCGGCACCGCCGCCGCCGGCGCGATCGCGCTGATCAACTCGATCGGCAACCTTGCCGGCTTCGGCGGGCCCTATCTGATCGGCTGGGTCAAGGACGCCACCGGCAACACCTCGACCGGCCTGCTCGTGCTCTCGCTGTTGCCGCTGGCTGCGGGGCTGCTGGTCTTCCTCGGCGGCCACGAAACCAAGACCGAGTTTGCGAGCGCGAAGTAGCGCAGCTTCGTAGGATGGGTAGAGCGCAGCGAAACCCATCATCTTTCCCGCAAGCGTCGATGGGTTTCGCTGCGCTCTACCCATCCTACGGACCAGCCATCGGCCACGCCGTGGCCCGGATGAAGCGCAAGCCTAATCCGAGGCCGGTCCGGCCATGCGGGTAGTGTGCTCCACCACCATCCTGACCGCGCGCCATGGCTCTCCATTTGGCCGATCGATTCTGCGATGGCTCACGAATTGGTGTTTACTGATGATTATTGACATTCGTCAGTGATCAATCAATACTCTTCATCAGACATCAGCCCGATGGAGAGACCGATGTTCGCCCGTTCAATTTTTGCTAATTACTACAAGCTTTTAGCCGGTGCGCTGCTGGCGCTGGTGGCGATTTCGCTGGCCGGCTGCAACGAAACGGTCGCCGAGAAAGCCGATCCCGGGCGTCCGGTCTTGGTCTCCAAAGTGCATTATGAGGCCGAGACCCCGGAGCGCAGCTTTGTCGGCACGATCAGGCCGCGGATCGAAAGCGACATGGGCTTTCGGGTTGCCGGCAAGGTCGCAAAGCGCCTCGTCGAAGTCGGCCAGACCGTTGATATCGGCCAGCCGCTCGCCACCCTCGATGAAGTCGACCTGAAGCTGCAGGCCGAGCAGGCCGAAGCCGAGCTTCGCGCCGCCACCGGCGTGCTGGCGCAGGCTGCCGCCGCCGAGCAACGCGCCAAGGATTTGCGCGCCAAGGGCTGGGCCACGGATGCGCAGTTGGACCAGGCGCATGCGGCTGCCGACGAGGCCCGCGCCCGCCTCAATCGCGCCGAACGCTCGGTCGAACTTACCAAGAACTCTCTTTCTTATGCAACGCTCGTTGCCGACACCCGCGGTGTCGTGACCGCAACCCTGATCGAGCC
This sequence comes from Bradyrhizobium sp. Ai1a-2, assembly GCF_000426245.1. Lineage (GTDB taxonomy): Bacteria > Pseudomonadota > Alphaproteobacteria > Rhizobiales > Xanthobacteraceae > Bradyrhizobium. Next base: position 40,172 of record NZ_AUEZ01000052.1, read on the forward strand.
GGGCCAGGTCGTGGCCGCCGGCCAGACCTCGATCCGCGTGGCGCGGCTCGGCGAGAAGGAGGCGGTGGTCGCGATCCCCGAGACTTTGCTCGGCCGCGCCAAGACCGGCCTCGCCACCGTGACGCTGTGGTCGGAAGCCGGCAAGAAATACGCCGCAAAGCTGCGCGAGGTCGCGCCGTCGGCCGATCCCGCCACCCGCACCTATCTCGCGAAGTTCTCGCTGCCGGAAGCCGGCGACGACGTCTCGCTCGGCATGACCGCGACGCTGACGCTGGCCGACGCCGAGACCGAACGCGTGGCGAAGCTGCCGCTGTCGGCGCTGTACAGCCAGGGCGGCGATCCCTCGCTCTACGTCGTCAACGATGCCGGCGAGATCTCGCTGAAGCCGGTCAAGGTGAAGGCCTACGAGAGCGATTGCGTCGTGATCGCCGGTGGCGTCGATGAGGGCGCGAAGGTGGTTGCGCTCGGGGTGCAGAAGCTCGACCCGGCCCAGAAGGTCCGCGTCGTCGCGTCGCTGTCGTTCTGATCCGTCGGCCGCAAACGGTTTTGGATATTGGAGGGTGACATGAAGCGCTTCAACCTGTCGGGCTGGGCGGTGAGCCATCCGACCCTGATCCTGTTCCTGATGATCGCGCTGGGCGCCGCCGGCTTCTTCTCCTATCAGAAGCTCGGCCGCGCCGAGGATCCGTTCTTCACGGTGAAGGTGGTCAACGTCTCCGTGATATGGCCCGGTGCGACTGCAAACGAAATGCAGACCCAGGTCGCCGACCCCATCGAGAAGAAGCTGCAGGAATTGCCGTTTTTCGAGAAGGTACAGACCTATTCCAAGCCGGCCTTCGTGGCGATGCAGGTGACGTTCCGCGATTCGACGCCGCCGAAGGACGTGCCTTATCTCTTCTATCTTCTGCGCAAGAAACTGGTCGACGTGCAGGGCCAGTTGCCGCAAGGCATCCTCGGCCCGGTTGTCAATGACGAATTCTCCGACGTCGACTCCATCCTCTACATGATGACCGGCGACGGCGCCGATTATGCGCAGCTGAAGAAGGCGGGCGAAGGCTTCCGCCAGCGGCTTCTGCGCGTGCCGGGGGTGACCAAGGTCGACTTCTACGGCACCCAGGACGAGCGCATCTTCGTCGAGTTCTCCCATGCCAAGCTCGCCACGCTCGGGATCACCCCGCAGGCGCTGTTCGACTCGCTCGCCAAGCAGAACAACGTGACCCCCGCCGGCACGGTCGAGACCTCTTCTCAGCGCGTGCCGCTGCGCGTCACCGGCGCGCTCGACGGCGCCAAGGCGGTGGCCGAGACCCCCGTCGAGAGCAACGGCCGCGTGTTCCGCCTCGGCGATATCGCGACCGTCACTCACGGCTTCGTCGATCCGCCGAGCTTCACCGTGCGCCAGGAAGGCAAGCCCGCGATCGGCATCGGCGTGGTGACGGCCAAGGGCGCCAATATCCTCGAGCTCGGCAAGGACGTCGAGAAGGCGACCGCCGAATTCATGAAGGCGGTGCCGCAGGGTATCGATGTCGAGCAGATCGCCGACCAGCCCAAGGTGGTCGAGCATGCGGTCGGCGAGTTCGTGCATTCCTTCATCGAAGCGCTCGCGATCGTGCTGTTCGTCTCCTTCATCGCGCTCGGCTGGCGCACTGGCATCGTGGTGGCGATGTCGGTGCCGCTGGTGCTCGCGATCGTCTTCATCGTCATGAACGCGATGTCGCTCGACCTGCATCGCATCACGCTCGGCGCGCTGATCATCGCGCTCGGCCTCTTGGTCGACGACGCCATCATCGCGGTCGAGATGATGGTGGTGAAGATGGAGCAGGGCTGGGACCGCATGCGCGCCGCATCGTTCGCGTGGGAATCCACTGCGTTTCCGATGCTGACGGGCACGCTGGTCACCGCAGCCGGCTTCCTGCCGATCGGCTTTGCCAATTCGGCGGTCGGCGAATATGCCGGCGGCATCTTCTGGATCGTCGCAATCGCGCTGGTCGCTTCATGGTTCGTCGCGGTGATCTTCACGCCCTATATCGGCGTGAAGCTCCTGCCGAACATCAAGGTGCACCACAACCACGATCCGCACTCGATCTACGAGACCCGGCTTTACCGCGGCCTGCGTGCGGTGGTGCAGTGGTGCGTCAATCACCGCATCACGGTGGTGGCGTCCACGGTCGGCGTGTTCGTCGCCTCGATCGTCGCCTTCGGCCACGTCCAGCAGCAGTTCTTCCCGCTCTCCGAGCGCCCCGAACTGTTCCTGCAGCTGCGCCTGCCGGAAGGCACCGCGTTCAACGTGACCGAGAAGGCCGTCAAGAAGGCGGAGGACCTCCTGAAGGGCGACAAGGACATTGCGACCTACACCGCCTATGTCGGCCAGGGCTCGCCGCGCTTCTGGCTCGGCCTCAACCCGCAACTGCCGAACGAGGCCTTTGCCGAGATCGTGATCCTGTCCAAGGACGTCGAGGCGCGCGAGCGCATCAAGGCCAAGATCGAGAATGCGGTGGCGAACGGCGCGTTGAACGAGGCACGCGTGCGCGTCGACCGCTTCAATTTCGGCCCGCCGGTCGGTTTCCCCGTTCAGTTTCGCGTGATCGGTCCCGACGCCCAGAAGGTGCGCGACATCGCCTACCAGGTGCGCGACATCATGCGGCAGAACCCGAACGTCAAGGACGTGCAGCTCGACTGGAACGAGCAGTCGCCCTACCTGAAGCTGGTCGTCGACCAGGACCGCGCCCGCGCGCTCGGCCTGACCCCGCAGGAGGTCTCGCAGGCGCTGTCGATGCTGATCTCGGGCGCGCCGGTCACGACCATTCGCGACGGCATCGAGAAGGTCGGCGTGGTCGCCCGCGCCGTGCCGTCCGAGCGGCTGGATCTGGGAAGCGTCGGCGATCTCACGATCACTTCACGCAACGGTGTCGCCGTGCCGCTTCAGCAGATCGCGAAAATCGAGTATGCGCATGAGGAGCCGATCCTGTGGCGGCGCAACCGCGACATGGCGATCACGGTACGCTCCGACGTCGTCGACGGCGTGCAGGCCCCGGACGTGACCAATCAGATCTCGCCCAAGCTCAAGGACATCCAGAACCATCTCGAGCCGGCCTACCGGATCGAGCCGGGCGGCGCGTTCGAGGAATCAGCCAAGGGCAATGCGTCGATCTTCGTGCTCTTTCCGATGATGGTGCTGGTGATGCTGACGCTGCTGATGATCCAGCTGCAGAGCTTCTCGCGCCTGTTGCTGGTCTTCCTGACGGCGCCGCTCGGCATCGTCGGCGCCTCCCTCGGGCTCAACGTCGCCAACCAGCCGTTCGGCTTCGTGGCGCTGCTCGGCCTGATCGCGCTTGCCGGCATGATCATGCGCAACACCGTGATCCTGGTCGACCAGATCGAGACCGATGTCGCCCACGGCCTGACCCGCAAGGAGGCGATCGTTGAGGCCACCGTCCGCCGCGCCCGCCCGGTGGTCCTGACCGCGCTTGCCGCGATCCTGGCGATGATCCCGCTGTCGCGCTCTGCCTTCTGGGGCCCGATGGCGATCACCATCATGGGCGGCCTGTTCGTCGCGACCTTCCTGACGCTGTTGTACCTGCCGGGCCTCTATGCCCTGTGGTTCCGCAAGAGCCTGGACGAGAGCGGCGCAAGCGAGACAGCCGCTTCGGCGGCGCAGCATGACGGCAATGCACGCCCGGCAATTCCGCTTGCTGAAGCCGCTGAATAGTTGAACAGTGAACACATCATTGAGTCCTGACAAATGACGCTGGTTTCGGAACATATCGAGAGTGACACCCGGGAGCGGATTCTCGTGGTGGCTGAGCGGCTGTTCCGCCAGATCGGCTACCAGAAGACGACGGTCGCCGACATCGCCAAGGAGCTCCGGATGAGCCCCGCCAACGTGTATCGCTTCTTCGATTCGAAGAAGGCGATCCACGAGGGCGTGGCGCGGACGCTGATGGGCGAGGTCGAGGTCGAGGCGCAGCGGATTGCGGGGTCGCCGGGCCCGGCGACGACCCGCCTGCGCGACCTGATGAAGACCATCAACCGCATGAACACCGAGCGCTATGTCGGCGACTCCAAGCTGCACGAGATGGTCGAGATCGCGATGCAGGAGGACTGGGAGGTCTGCACCGCCCATATGGAGATGATCTGCTCCACCATCGGCCAGGTGGTCGGGCAGGGAGCGGTCTCCGGCGAGTTCGACGCCCCGGACGTGCAGCTCGCATCGCTCTGCGCCTGCACCGCGATGATGCGCTTCTTCCATCCCCAGATGATCGCCCAATGCGCCACCAAGCCGGGGCCGACCATCGACCAGATGATCGATTTTGTGATCGCTGGCCTCTCGCCGCGTGATAAGTAACGTCGGCTACGGACAACAAGAGAGAGCCCAGCGTGACCGCGAAAGACCTGCATTATTACGAGCCGAAGAACGGCCACGGCCTCAAGCACGATCCCTTCAACGCCATCATCGCCCCGCGCCCGATCGGCTGGATCTCCTCGCGCGACGCCAAGGGCAACATCAACCTCGCGCCCTACAGCTTCTTCAACGGCTTCTGTTACGTTCCGCCGATCATCGGCTTCTCCTCCACCTCCTGGAAGGACAGCGTCGTCAATATCCAGGAGACCAGGGAGTTCGTCTGGAATCTTGCCACCATGGACCTGGCGAAGCAGATGAACGCGACCGCCGCCCATGTCGCCCACGACGTCAGCGAGTTTTCGATCGCGGGCTTGACGGCGGCGCCGAGCAAGCTCGTCAACGTGCCGCGGGTGGCGGAGAGCCCTGTCGCCTTCGAGTGCAAGTTGACCCAGATCGTCCAGCTTGAGGGCGCCAATGGCGAGAAGGCGCAGGCGTGGGTGACCTTCGGCGAAGTCGTCGCCGTCCATATCGACAAGGCCATGATCAAGGACGGCGTCTACCAGACCGCCGCCGCCCGCCCGATCGTCCGCGCCGGACGCCGCGGCGACTATTTCGAGATCCGGCCCGAGAACATGTTCGAGATGGTCCGCCCGGATTGACTCTCTCCCCCTCTCCCCGCTCTTGCGGGGAGAGGGCCGGGGTGAGGGGCTCTTTCCGCGAACACGATTGGCAGATGTACTCGCGGAGGCTCCCCCTCACCCGGATCGCATCTCGGATGCGATCCGACCTCTCCCCCGCAAGCGGGGCGATGTGCACCTCGCAACCTCCGCTATCTCTCATCCGGAACTGACACCGCGGTCCGGTCGTTATCTTGACCGCGTCAATTCGCGCCAATTTGCCAGCGAAGTGTTCACTTCTGTCGGCCACTTTCCGCTAAAATATGCCGGAACGCGCCGTCGATCATGAGGATACTGCCATGAGTTTCCGTCGCGATTTCATCACCAAGCCGATCTTTGGGTTCGCCCGCGGCGTGATGCCGACCATGTCGGACACCGAGCGCGAAGCGCTGGAAGCCGGCGACGTCTGGTGGGACGCCGACCTCTTTTCCGGCAATCCAGATTGGTCGAAGCTGCTCGCCTATCCGCAAGCCGAATTGACCGAAGAAGAAAAAGCGTTCCTCAGCGGCCCCGTCGACGAGCTCTGCAAAATGCTCGACGAATGGAAGATCTTCTGGGAATGGCGCGACCTGCCGCGCGAGGTCTGGGATTTCGTCAAGCGCGAAAAATTCTTCGGCATGATCATCTCGAAGGAATTCGGTGGTCTCGGCTTCTCGCCCTACGCACATTCCGAGGTGGTGCGAAAGCTCTCCTCGCGCTCGCTGACCGCCGCCGTCACCGTGATGGTGCCGAACTCGCTCGGCCCCGGCGAGCTCCTGATGCGCTTCGGCACCAGGGAGCAGCAGGAGAAATGGCTGCCGCGCCTGGCGTCCGGCCGCGATATCCCGTGCTTCGGCCTCACCAGCCCCGAGGCGGGGTCGGATGCGGCCTCGATGGTCGACACCGGCATCATCTGCAAGGGCAATTTCGAGGGCAACGAAGTGATCGGCCTGCGCCTCAACTGGCACAAGCGCTACATCACGCTCGGGCCCGTTGCGACGCTGCTTGGCCTCGCCTTCAAAGCTTACGATCCCGATCATCTCGTCAGTGACCAGGAAGAACTCGGCATCACGGTCGCGCTGATCCCGACCCATCTGCCCGGCGTCGAGATCGGCCACCGCCATCTGCCGGCGATGCAGGTGTTCCAGAACGGTCCGAACCGGGGCCGCGACGTCTTCATCCCGCTCGACTACATCATCGGCGGCAAGGAGCGGCTGGGGCAGGGCTGGAAGATGCTGATGACGGCGCTCGCCGCCGGCCGCGGCATCTCGCTGCCGTCATTGTCGGCCGCCGGCGCCGCCTATGCCGCGAGCACCACCGGCGCCTATGCCCGGATTCGCGAACAGTTCGGCATTTCGATCTCCAAGTTCGAAGGCGTCGAGGAGCCGCTCGCGCGCATCGTCGGTACCGCCTATCTGCTCGACGCCGCGCGGCGGCTGACCTGCGCCGCGCTGAACGAGGGCCAACATCCCGCTGTCATCTCCGGCATCATGAAACTGCACGCCACCGAGCGGATGCGGACCGCGATCGACGATGCCATGGACATCCACGGCGGCAAGGCCGTGATCGACGGCCCGCAGAACTATCTCGCCAATCTGCATCGCGCGGTACCGGTCGCCATCACCGTGGAAGGCGCCAACATCCTTACCCGCAATCTGATCGTGTTCGGCCAGGGCGCAATCCGCGCGCATCCCTATCTGCTGGAGGAGATGACTGCGCTCGGGGAAGCCGACAGCGCCAAGGGCCTGGACGCCTTCGACAAGGCGTTGTGGAAGCATGTCGGCCACACCTTCAAGACCATGTTCCGCGCCGTGGGCCGAAGCTGGACCTTCGGCCTGTTCGCGCCGGCGCCCGATGCGGGCGACGCCACCAAATTCTATCGCCAGCTCTCGCGCTACTCCTCGGCCTTCGCGATTTGCGCCGACATGGCGCTGCTCACGCTCGGCGGTGCGCTCAAGCGCAAGGAGATGCTCTCGGCTCGCTTCGGCGACATCCTCTCCGAACTCTACCTGCTCTCGGCCGCGCTGAAGCGCTGGCAGGATGAGGGCCGGCAGAAGGAGGATTTTGCCGCGCTCGAATGGTGCATGGCGAACGGCTTCAAGACCATCGAGAACCGCTTTGCGGAGATTCTCGCCAACCTGCCGAACCGCTTCGTGGCCGGATTCCTGGGGCTGCTGATTCAGCCCTTCGGCGCCCGCGTGCTCGGTCCGTCCGACCGCGTCGTGCATCAATGCGCCGCGCTGGTGCTGGAGCCATCGGCCGCGCGCGATCGCGTCACGCCCGATCTCGCCTTCGTCGAGGATGACGGCGGCGTGGCGCGGCTGGAAAAGGCCTTCCGCCTGGTGACCGCTACCGAGGATACCGCCAAGCAGATGCGCGCCGTGCGCCTGCGCGATCCGGATGAGGCGGTGAAGAAGGGCATCATCACGCAATCCGATGCGGACAAGCTCATAGCCGCCCGCGCGGCGGTCGCTGCGGTGATCGAGGTCGATGATTTCGCGCCCGAGGCGCTGTCGCCGATTTACAGGAAGGCGGCCGATGTGCATCAGTTCTTCCAGGAGTTGGGAGAGCAGAGGGCTGCGAGCTGATGGCGCGACCGGTCTTTATCGTCGACGGCAGCCGTACGCCGTTCCTGAAGGCGCGCTCCGGCCCAGGGCCGTTCACGCCGGTCGACCTTGCCGTGCAATGCGGCCGGCCGCTGCTGGCGCGGCAGCCGTTTGCGCCCGATAGCTTCGACCAGGTGATCCTCGGCTGCGTCAATGTCATTGCCGACGAGATGAACCCGGCGCGGGTCGCGGCGCTCCGGCTCGGCATGGGCGAGAAGATGGTCGCCTTTACCGTGCAGATCAATTGCGGCTCCGGCATGCAGTCGATCGACACCGGCTATCGCTACATCCGCGAAGGCAAGGCCGACCTTATCCTCGCCGGCGGCGCCGAGGCGCTGAGCCACGCGCCATTGGTCTGGCCCAATGCCGGCGTGCGCTGGTTCGCTGGCCTCGCCGGCGCCAAGAGCATGGGTGCGAAGATCGCCGCGTTCTTCAAGCTGCGGCCCAATTATTTCAAGCCGATCATCGGCCTGGAGCGCGGGCTCACCGATCCCATCACCGAGCTCAACATGGGCCAGACCGCCGAGGTCGTCGGCCATCTCTTCGGCATCACCCGCGCGCAATCGGATGTCTACGCCGCCGAGAGCCACCGGCGTCTGGCGAAAGCGCAGGCCGAAGGCTGGCTGAAGGGCGAAGTCGAGACGTCGTTCTCGCGCGACGGCAAGTTCTACGATCACGATGACGGCGTCCGCCCGGACTCGACGCCAGAGACCCTGGCGAAACTGAAGCCGGTGTTCGAGCGTCCCTGGGGCCAGGTCACCGCTGGCAATTCCTCGCAGATCACCGATGGCGCCTCCTGGGTGATCCTCGCTTCCGAAGAGGCGGTGGCCAAGCACGGGCTCAAGCCGAAGGCCGTCATCCTCGACAGCCAGTGGTCCGCGCTCGATCCTGCTATCATGGGGCTCGGCCCCGTGCTGTCGGCGACCGCGCTCTTGAAGCGCAATGAATTGAGCTTGCAGGACGTCGAGACCTGGGAGTTGAACGAGGCCTTTGCGACGCAGGTGCTCGGCTGCCTTGCCGCCTGGAACGATGAAAAATTCTGTCGCGAGATTCTCGGTCTCGACGGCGCGGCGGGTGAAATCGATCGGGCGAAGCTCAACGTCGATGGCGGCGCGATCAGCCTCGGCCATCCCGTCGGCACCAGCGGCAACCGCATCGTGCTGCACCTCGTCAACGCCATGAAGCGGCTCGGCACGCGGCGCGGCATCGCCACCGAATGCATCGGCGGCGGGCAAGGCGGCGCCATGCTGATAGAGACGGTGTGATCATGGATTCTGCGATCATGAACGTCCTCGCCGACCGCGTGCTCGAACTCGGGCCCGCGCCGGAAGCCGGTCCCTACAAGCATTTCAAGCTGACGCGCGACGGTGACGGCATCGCATGGCTGCTGTTCGATCGCGAAGGCGCCAGCGCCAACACGCTGAACGCCGAAGTGCTCGAGGAATTCGATGCGGTGCTGGCCTCGCTCGAAAGCCAGCGTCCGACCGGCCTCGTCATCCGCTCGGCGAAGACAAGCGGCTTCATCGCCGGCGCCGATGTCAATGAATTCCGCGGCGCCAGCGATGCACGTCTGGTCGAAGCCGAGATCGGCCGGGCGCATGCGGTGATCGACCGGCTCGAAGCGCTGCGTGTGCCGACGGTCGCCGTGATCCACGGTTTCTGCCTCGGCGGCGGTCTCGAAGTCGCGTTGGCCTGCCAGTCGCGGATTGGCATTGATGGCGCGCGCTTCGGCTTTCCGGAGGTGATGCTGGGCCTGCATCCCGGCCTCGGCGGCACCGTGCGCTTCACGCGGCTCGTGAATCCGATGCAGGCGATGAGCCTGATGCTGACGGGCAAGACCATCGATGCGCGGCGCGCCAAAGCGCTCGGCTTGGTCGATGCGGTGACGCAGGAGCGACATGTCAAGAACGCGGTGAGGGACGCGGTATTCGGCCGCCTGAAGCGCGCCAGGCCCGGGTCGCTCAACACGCTCCTGAACTTCGGCCCGGTACGTGGCTTTCTCGCCTCCCGCATGCGGAGCGAGGCCGCCAAGGCCGCGCCGCAGGCGCATTATCCCGCGCCTTACGCGCTGATCGATCTCTGGGAGAAATACGGCAGCGAGAAGCACGCGATGCTCGCGGCCGAGAAGCGTTCCTTCGCCGAATTGATGGTGACACCGACCGCGCAGAACCTGATCCGCGTCTTCTTCCTGCGTGAGCAGATGAAGAAGCTCGCAGGCAGCGGCAACAGGATCGCGCATGTCCACGTCATCGGCGCCGGAGCGATGGGCGGCGATATCGCCGCCTGGTGCGCCGGGCAGGATCTCCGCGTCACGCTATCGGACATGAAGCCGGAGCCGATCGCGGGCGCGATCAGGCGCGCCGACGATCTCTACGGCAAGATCATCCGCAAGCGCACGGATGTGCGCGACTCGCTCGATCGGCTGATCCCGGACATGGACGGCGAGGGCGTGCGCAACGCCGATCTCATCATCGAGGCGGTGCCGGAAAAACTCGAGCTGAAGCAGAAAATTTACGCCGGCATCGAGCCGAAGATGAAACCGGGCGCAATCCTTGCGACCAACACCTCCAGCATCCCGCTGCAGGATCTGCGCGCGACGCTCGAAAAGCCCGAGCGCTTGCTCGGCCTGCACTTCTTCAATCCGGTCTCGCGATTGCAGCTCGTCGAGGTCGTCAGCCACGACGGCACTGCCGCCGAACTGTTGAAACAGGCGCTTGCCTTTGTCGGCGCCATCGACCGCCTGCCGCTGCCGGTGAAGAGCTCGCCGGGCTTCCTGGTCAACCGCGCGCTGACGCCCTACATGCTGGAAGCGATGCTGCTGCTGGACGAGAAGATCGACAAATCGGTGATCGATGCGGCGGCGAAGAAGTTCGGCATGCCGATGGGGCCGATCGAGCTTGCCGATCAGGTCGGTCTCGACATCTGTCTCGACGTCGGCGACATGCTGCGCTTGAAGTTCGGCGACCTGTTGCCACCGACGCCGGCCTGGCTGCGCGAGAAGGTCGCCAAGGGCGAGCTCGGCCGCAAGACCGGCAAAGGGTTCTATCTCTGGAAGGATGGCAAGCGGGAAAAAACAGCTCCTGCGTTGGCCATCGAACCGACTCAAGAAATGATCGATCGCCTGGTGCTGCCGATGTCGAACGTCTGCGTCGCCTGCCTGCGCGAAGGCATCGTTGGCAATGCCGACGTGGTCGACGGCGCGATGATCTTTGGAACCGGCTATGCGCCGTTCCGCGGCGGTCCGCTGAATTACGCGCGCACGCGCGGCGTCGAAAACGTGGTGTCGACATTACATGCACTCGAGCAAAAGTTCGGCGGCCGCTTCGCGCCCGATGCCGGCTGGGAGAATTTCACGTGAATGACACTACCGTTCCGATGGCGCAAAACGAGCCGCAAGGCGATCTCTGCATCCGCACGCTGGCGATGCCGGCGGATACCAACGCCAATGGCGATATCTTCGGCGGCTGGCTGCTGAGCCAGATGGATCTCGGCGGCGGCGTGTTCGCCTCCAAGGTCGCGCGATCGCGCACCGTAACTGTCGCGATCGAGGCGATGAATTTTCGTAAAGCTGTCTATGTCGGCGATCTCGTCTCCGTGCATGCCAACCTTGTGCGAATCGGTCGCACCTCGATCACCGTCCATCTTGAAGCCTGGGTGCTGCGCCGCAAGGAACGACAATCGATCCTGGTCACCGACGGCAATTTCACCTACGTCTCGATCGACGACCACGGTAATCCGCAGCCGATCCAGCACGCTGGCGCCACGCTTGCGACGTAACCAGGACGTCTCATCGCGTACACATGATTGTTATCAGCCGCTCGTATCCCACGTCTCACGGGAGCAGGTGATTCGGCACTCTGGAGAACGGCGCAAAGTGCGGTCGTTTCGTGGCGCCGGGCATCGGTTTTCGCATGACTCGGCGGCGAGGCCTGAGGAACAATCAGGCTCTCTTCCCGTTATTGGCCCGCACTTCAATCGGGACTGGGAATGTCTGATACCTACATAATCGAAGTCGGCTCCAATCCGGCCGGGATCGTCGTACGCGATGAGCGCGGCTATCGCTTCTTCGCAGCCAGTCATCAGTTCAACCGGCTCGAAGGCCACGTCTTCCGCAACGCACGCGAAGCCGAACGCGCCGCCCGCCGCCTCGCCGACGGCGAGCTGAAGCTGGCATCGTAGATTCCAGGAAGGCCTCTCCGTCGCCCCTGCGAAAGCGGCGGCCCGTCTTCCCCCTTTCAGGGGGAAGGAGCACAGCGGCGCGCAAGGCGGGGACGTGAGGCGGCGGCGTTGACCACGGCGCCAAACCGCCGCACGATAGGGCGTTCCATGCCCAAGGTGCCGCCGTGCCCGTCTTAACTCATCGCCAGACCGAAATCCTCAACCTCGCGCGTGCCTTTGGCCGCGTGATGGTGGAGGACCTTGCCAAACGTTTCGAGGTCTCCGCGCAGACCATCCGCAAGGACCTCAACGATCTCTGTGACCGCCGTTCGTTAACGCGCATCCACGGCGGGGCGATCATTGCCTCCGGCGTGGAAAATCTTGCCTACGAGGCACGGCGCTTCGTCGCTGCCGAGGAGAAGAAGGCGATCGGGGCCGCAGCCGCGGCGCGCATTCCGAACGGCTGCTCGCTCTTCATCAATATCGGCACCACGACAGAAGAAGTTGCGAGCGCGCTGACCTCGCATGAGGGTCTGCTCGTCATCACCAACAACCTCAATGTCGCGATGCTGCTCTACCGTCATCCCCGCATCGAGGTGGTGGTGGCAGGCGGCACCGTGCGGCGCGCCGACGGCGCGGTGGTCGGCTCGACCGCGACGCAACTGATCGGCCAGTTCAAGGTCGACTACGCGATCATCGGTGCGTCCGCGATCGACGAGGAGGGCGCTCTGCTTGACTTCGATTATCGCGAAGTCCAGGTCGCCCAGGCGATCATCGCCAACGCCCGCAACGTGATTCTGGTGGCGGACTCAACGAAACTCCGCCGCAGCGCCCCGGTCCGCATCGCCCATATCAGCCAGATCCAGACCTTCATCACCGACACTGCGCTCCCCGCAGGACTGGCGAACATCTGCCACACGCGCGGCATCGAGGTCGTCGTAGCCATGGACAAACCGGCCGCCGATATCGACGACACCACACCCGAGCCCGCACCTGTGACGCTGCGGAGCGTCTAGCACCGCCGGCGGCCTCGCCCTTCGAGACGCGCAGGCTCCTCAGGGTGAGGGGATAGATCTGAGCGCGTTGCTCTTTCCCCGTCATTGCGAGCGAAGCGACTTGTCCGCCGTAGCTCAACAAGCGTAGGCGGAAGCAATCCATTTCACCGCTTGCGGAGCCATGGATTGCTTCGTGGCTATCGTTCCTCGCAAAGAGCGCGAGGTCTCGCTGTCGAACTAGCCAATCACCACCCCATCACCAACTCGTAGACCCCGGTTCCCCATTTTCGGTTTGCTTTCGTTTTACGTTGTGATCTAATCCAATCCGAAAGCGAAATCGCCGAAAGCGAACGCAAGCGGCCGGGGAAGCGTCTGTTGGATCGGATTTTCGACCTCGCAATCATTGGGGGCGGCATCAACGGCTGTGGCATCGCGCGCGATGCGGTGGGCCGGGGTAATTCCGTTTTTCTCTGCGAAATGAACGATTTGGCTAGCGGGACGTCGTCCTGGTCAACCAAGCTCGTGCATGGCGGGCTGCGCTATCTCGAGTACTACGAGTTCCGCCTGGTCAGGGAGGCCCTGATCGAGCGCGAAATCCTTTGGCAGATCGCGCCCCACATCATCCGCCCCCTGCGTTTCGTCTTGCCGCACCATGCCGGCCTGCGCCCGGCCTGGCTGCTGCGGCTCGGCCTGTTTCTCTACGACCATATCGGCGGCCGGCACCTGCTGCCGCCGACCCGCTCGGTGGACCTGACCCGCGACGAGGTCGGCAAGCCCCTGATCAAGAATCGCTACGTCAAAGGGTTTGAATATTCCGACTGCTTCGTCGACGACGCGCGGCTGGTCGTGCTGACCGCGCGCGATGCCGCCGATCGCGGCGCCGAGATATGCACGCGCACCCGCGCCGTCGAGATCAGGCAGACCGACGGCCTCTGGAACGTCACGGTCGAGGACGGCGGCAGCGGCGCGCGGCGTACGGTGAATGCGCGTGCGTTGGTCAATGCCGGTGGTCCATGGGTCGAAGAGGTGCTGACCTCGGGCGCCGGCGTCAACGCGCGCGCAAAAGTGCGGCTCGTGCAGGGCTCGCATATCGTGGTGAAGAAGCTCTACGATCACGACCGCGCTTACATCTTCCAGAATGCGGATGGCCGCATCGTCTTTGTGATTCCGTATCAGAACGACTTTTCGCTGATCGGCACCACCGATCGCGACTATGACGGCGACCCCGCCAAGGTGAAAGCGACGGAGGAGGAGATCAGCTATCTCTGCGCCTCCGTCAGCGAGTATCTGGCGAATCGAGTGAAGCCGGAGGATGTGGTCTGGACTTATTCGGGCGTGCGTCCGCTCTATGATGACGGTGCGAGCGAAGCCAAGGCCGCCACGCGCGACTACGTGTTCGAGCTCGATACGGCCGGCGGCGTGCCGCTGCTCTCGATCTATGGCGGCAAGATCACGACCTACCGGCGATTGGCGGAGGAAGCGCTGGAGCGGCTCTCGCCCTATTTGCGCAGCGCAAAAGCCCGCGAGGGCTGGACCGGCAAGTCGCCGCTGCCAGGTGGCGACATGGATGTCTCCGCGGTCGAGGCGCTCACTGCGGAACTCGTGCGCGACTATCCGTTCCTGACGGAGACGCATGCGAGCCGGCTCGCACACGCCTACGGCACGCGTGCGACAAAAGTACTCGGCAGCGCGAAATCGATCGGCGATCTCGGAAAGTCCTTCGGCGCCACCTTGACGGAAAGCGAAGTCAGGTACCTGATGGCACACGAATGGGCGTTGACCGCCGAAGACGTCGTCTGGCGCCGCTCCAAATTGGGTTTGAGGATGTCGGCCGCCGAGATATCGGCGCTCGACGAATGGATCGCCGCTCATCGCCTGTCCGGCGAACGTCCGCTACGCGAAGCGGGAGGACGGCCATGAGCGTCACGCTCGACCACGTCACGCGCACCGTGGACGGCATCCCGGCCATCCACGATGTCTCGCTGACGCTCGAGCGCGGCACGCTCAGCGTGCTGCTCGGCCCGACGCTTTCAGGCAAGACCTCGATCATGCGCCTGCTCGCCGGGCTCGACAAGCCGACCAGCGGCCGCGTGCTGGTCGACGGCAAGGACGTCACCGGCATCGACGTGCGCCGGCGCTCGGTCGCGATGGTCTATCAGCAGTTCATCAACTATCCCTCGCTCTCGGTCTATGAGAACATTGCATCGCCGTTGCGCGTGCAGGGACGGCCGCGCGAGGAGATCGACAAGCGCGTGGCCGATGCTGCAAAGCTGTTGCGGCTTGAGCCCTTCCTGAAGCGTACGCCGCTGCAGTTGTCCGGCGGCCAGCAGCAGCGCACCGCGATTGCGCGCGCGCTGGTCAAGGGCGCCGACCTCGTGCTGCTCGACGAGCCGCTCGCCAATCTCGACTACAAGCTGCGCGAAGAATTGCGCACCGAACTGCCGCGCATCTTCGAGGCGTCAGGCGCGATCTTCGTCTACGCCACCACGGAGCCCTCGGAAGCGCTGCTGCTCGGCGGCGACACCATCTGCATGTGGCAGGGCCGCGTACTGCAGGCTGGCGCCAGCTCGCGGGTGTATCGGCAGCCCGAAACGCTGCGCGTCGCCCAGGTCTATTCCGATCCGCCGCTCAACATCGTCAATGTCGAGAAGAGGCACGGCACCGTGCACTATGCCGGCGGCGCGCGCGCGCCCGCTACCGGTCTCTATGAAAACCTTGCCGATGGCGCGTATCGCGTCGGCTTCCGCGCGCATCAGCTCGAAGTCGCCAAACGCGCCGCCGGCCGTCACCTGTTTCCGGCCACCGTCAGCGTCACCGAGATCACGGGCTCCGAGAGTTTTATCCATTTGCAGCGCGACTCCGCCAATTGGGTCGCGGTGCTGCACGGCGTGCATGAGTATGAACCCGGGCAGGCGCTTAACGTCGCGCTCGATCCCGACAATGTCTTCGTGTTCGATCTGGCCGACCGCCTGGTCGCAGCTCCTGGCCGCACTTGAGGGAGATGCCTGATGTCCCGCATTGACCTCGTCGATCTCGCCCACTCCTACAGCGGCAATGACGCGCCGCCGGAATCCTTCGCATTGAAGCCGGTGACGATGACCTGGCGGCAGGGCGGCGCCTATGCGCTGCTCGGCCCCTCCGGCTGCGGCAAGACCACGCTGCTCAATCTCATCTCGGGCATCGTGACGCCGTCACGCGGAAAGATCCTGTTCGACGGCAAGGACATCACGCCGCTGTCGACGCAGAAGCGCAACATCGCGCAGGTGTTCCAGTTTCCGGTCATCTACGACACCATGACCGTCGGCGAGAATCTGGCTTTCCCGCTGAAGAACCGCGGCGTGCCGAAGGCGGAGATAGCAGCCCGCGTGAGGCGGATCGCCAACCTGCTCGATCTTGCGCCGTATCTCAATCGCAAGGCGACGCGGCTTACCGCCGATGCCAAGCAGAAGATCTCGCTCGGCCGCGGATTGGTGCGATCCGATGTCGCCGCGGTCCTGTTCGACGAGCCGCTGACCGTCATCGATCCCGAATTGAAATGGCAGCTCCGTTCGAAACTGAAGGCGCTGCACCGCGAGCTTGATCTGACGATGATCTATGTCACCCACGACCAGACGGAGGCGCTGACCTTCGCCGACACCGTCGTCGTCATGCATGACGGACGCGTGGTGCAGAGTGGCACGCCGGCCGAACTGTTCGACAAGCCCGCGCACACCTTCGTCGGCTATTTCATCGGCTCGCCCGGCATGAACATCGTGCCCGCGCATGTCGATGGACGCGAGGCGCGGATCGATGGCCACACCATCGGCCTGCACCGCAATTACGGCGTGCTGCCCGCGGGCGCGAAGATCGAGATCGGGGTGCGGCCGGAATTCGTCGACGTCGCGCCGCCTGCGTCCGGCCTGCTGTCGGCGACGATCGAGCGGATCGACGATCTCGGCCGCATCCGGTTTGCGCGCGTCCGCGTCGGCGATTCCAAGTTCGCCGCGCGCGTGCCGCCGGGATTTTCGGTGCCCAACAACATGGCGGGGCTCGTGTTCGATCCCGCGCATGTGCACGTCTATGCCGACAGCCGCCTGGTCGAGGGGGTCGCCTGATGGACAAGACGGTCAACCAGAAAGCCTGGTTCCTGGTGCTGCCGGTGTTCCTGGTGGTGGCGTTCTCGGCGGTGCTGCCGCTGATGACGGTGGTGAACTATTCGCTGCAGGATACGTTCGGCAACAACCAGTTCTTCTGGAACGGCGTCGGCTGGTTCAAGGAATTGCTCGATCCCACGACCGACCTAGGCGAGCGCTTCTTCGCCTCGCTCTGGCGCAATCTCCTGTTCTCGGCCATCATCCTCGCCATCGAGGTGCCACTCGGCATTGTCGTCGCGCTGGCGATGCCGCGCGAGGGCTGGACGGTCGCGGTCTGCCTCGTGATCCTGGCGCTGCCGCTGCTGATCCCGTTCAACGTGGTCGGCACCATCTGGCAGATCTTCGGCCGTCCCGATATCGGTTTGCTCGGCTACACGCTGAACAGCCTGGGTATCCCCTACAACTACGTCTCCAATGAATTCGACGCCTGGGCGACCGTGATCGTGATGGATGTCTGGCACTGGACCAGCCTGGTGGCGCTGCTGTGCTATGCCGGCCTGAAGTCGATCCCTGATGCGTACTATCAGGCGGCGCAGATCGACGGCGCCTCACGCTGGGCGGTGTTCCGCGCAATCCAGCTGCCGAAGATGAACCGCGTGCTCCTGATCGCGGTGCTTTTGCGCTTCATGGACAGCTTCATGATCTACACCGAGCCGTTCGTCGTCACCGGCGGCGGACCGGGCAATTCGACCACCTTCATCTCGATCGAGCTCGTCAAGATCGCGCTCGGCCAGTTCGATCTCGGCAAGGCCGCCGCGCTGTCGCTGGTCTACAACCTCATCATCCTGATCGTCTGCTGGGTGTTCTACACCGTCATGACCAACGCCGGCGCCGAGCGCCCGCAAAAAGAGGGATCTGTGTGATGGGCACGATTCCCGGCCGCCGCCTCATCATCTCGCTATTCCTGATCTTCCTGCTGTTGCCGATCTACTGGCTCATCAACATGAGCTTCAAGACCAACAGCGAGATCGTCTCGACCATGACGCTGTGGCCGCACCAGCCGACGATCGAGAACTACATGCGCATCTTCACCGACGAGAGTTGGTATTCCGGCTACATCAACTCGCTGAAATATGTCGTCATCAACACCGTGATCTCGATCTCGGTGGCGCTGCCTGCGGCCTACGCATTTTCGCGCTACCGTTTCCTCGGCGACAAGCATCTGTTCTTCTGGCTGCTCTCCAACCGCATGGCGCCGGCCGCGGTCTTTGCGCTGCCGTTCTTCAACCTCTACTCCGCGATCGGCCTGTTCGATACGCCCTGGGCGGTGGCGCTGGCGCACTGCATCTTCAACGTTCCGCTCGCGGTCTGGATCCTCGAAGGCTTCGTCTCCAGCGTGCCGCGCGAAATCGACGAGACCGCCTTCCTCGACGGTTATTCCTTCCCGCGCTTCTTCATCAAGATCCTGGTGCCATTGATCGCGAGCGGCATCGGGGTGGCTGCATTCTTCTGCTTCATGTTCTCCTGGGTCGAGCTCTTGCTGGCGCGCACGCTGACGTCCGTCGATGCGAAGCCGATCTCCGCGGTGATGACGCGCACGGTCTCTGCCGCTGGCATGGATTGGGGCCTGCTCGCCGCCGCCGGCGTGCTCACCATCATCCCCGGCGCGCTCGTGATCTGGTTCGTCCGCAACTATATCGCGCGCGGGTTCGCGCTCGGTCGCGTGTAGGAGGCATCCCATGGAAAGCATCGCATGGATGGCCTGGACGCTGCCGACGGCGATCTTCTTTGTCCTGCTCGGCATCACGCTGCTGGTGATGACCTGGCTCGCCGTTGCGTATCCCGAGGCCGAGCGGATCGGCGTCTTGCGGATTCCGACCACGCGCGGCGATCGTCTGTTCATCTCGCTGGTGCTCGCCGCCGTCATCCATCTCGTCTGGATCGGCGTCGTCGGCACCGACCCGATCTACACGCTGTCCATCGGAGAGGAGAGCGTCGAGGTTTCGAGCCTGTGGCTCGCCACACTGATTTCGCTTGCCACGGCCGTTGTGATTTTCCGCACCGTCTGAGGAAGTGAAGAAGAGCAGATCCGGGGCCAACCCGGACCTGGATTTTAATTAGTCGTCATAACCGGAGGAACTGCCATGCGAGACTTGAGAGGAAGGAACCTGACGCGGAGCCGTTGGCTCGCGATGACGAGCGCCGCCGCGCTGCTCGCCGCCGCAGCCACCGTCAACGCGCCGGCGCGCGCCGACGACGCCGTCAACCAGCGATGGATCGACAGCGAATTCCAGCCTTCGACCCTGTCGAAGGAAGACCAGATGAAGGAGCTGCAATGGTTCGCGAAGGCGGCCGAGCCCTTCAAGGGCATGGAAATCAATATCGTTTCGGAAACCATCACGACGCATGAATATGAAGCCAGGACGCTCGCCAAGGCATTCAGCGAGATCACCGGCATCAAGCTCAAGCACGACACCATCCAGGAAGGCGACGTGGTCGAGAAGCTGCAGACCCAGATGCAGTCCGGCAAGAACGTCTATGACGGCTGGATCAACGATAGCGACCTGATCGGCACGCATTTCCGCTACGGTCAGACCATCCCGCTGTCGGACTACATGAGCGGTGAGGGCAAGGACGTCACCGATCCCTATCTCGACGTCAACGACTTCATCGGCAAGTCCTTCACGACGGCGCCGGACGGCAAGCTCTATCAATTGCCCGACCAGCAATTCGCCAATGTCTACTGGTTCCGCTACGACTGGTTCACCAATCCCGACTACAAGGCCAAGTTCAAGGCCAAGTACGGCTACGAACTCGGCGTGCCCGTGAACTGGTCCGCCTATGAAGATATCGCCGAGTTCTTCACCAACGACATCAAGGAGATCAACGGCGTCAAGGTCTACGGCCATATGGACTATGGCAAGAAGGACCCCTCGCTCGGCTGGCGCTTCACCGACGCCTGGCTGTCGATGGCCGGCAACGGCGACCGCGGCATCCCGAACGGCAAGCCGGTCGACGAATGGGGCATCCGCATGGAAGGCTGCCGCCCGGTCGGCTCCTCGGTCGAGCGCGGCGGAGACACCAACGGCCCGGCCGCGGTCTATTCGATCGTGAAATATCTGGAGTGGCTGAAGAAGTATGCCCCGCCGCAGGCGCAGGGCATGACCTTCTCGGAGTCGGGTCCGGTGCCGGCCCAGGGCAACATCGCCCAGCAGATCTTCTGGTACACCGCCTTCACCGCCGACATGGTGAAGCCCGGCATTGCGGTCATGAACGCCGACGGCACGCCGAAGTGGCGCATGGCGCCGTCGCCGCACGGCTCGTACTGGAAGGAGGGCATGAAGCTCGGCTACCAGGACGCAGGTTCGGCGACGCTCCTGAAGTCGACGCCGGCTGACCGGCGCAAGGCAGCCTGGCTCTATCTGCAGTTCATCGTTTCCAAGACGGTGTCATTGAAGAAGAGCCATGTCGGCCTCACCTTCATCCGCGAGTCCGACATCTGGGACAAGTCGTTCACCGAGCGTGCGCCGAAGCTCGGCGGCTTGATCGAGTTCTACCGCTCGCCCGCGCGCGTGCAGTGGACCCCGACCGGCAACAACGTGCCTGATTATCCGAAGCTCGCTCAGCTCTGGTGGCAGAACATCGGCGATGCCTCGTCGGGTGCGAAGACGCCGCAAGCCGCGATGGACGCGCTGGCCGCGGCCCAGGACTCGGTGATGGAGCGTCTGGAGAAGTCCGGCGTGCAGGGCGCCTGCGGTCCGAAGCTGAACAAGAAGGAGAAGCCGGACTATTGGTACGCCAAGGCCGAGAAGGACGGCACGCTCGCGCCCCAGCGCAAGCTCGCCAACGAGAAGCCGAAGGGCGAGACAGTCGACTACGACACCCTGATCAAGTCGTGGCCCGCTACCCCGCCGAAGCGCGCGGAGGCGAAGTAAGGTGTAGCCGTCATCGTCCGCGCAGGCGGACGATCCAGTACGCCGCGCCGTCTCCGTGCGATTACCGGCGCCGGTGACTACTGGATGCCCCGCCTTCGCGGGGCATGACGGAGAAAAACAAAAGGCCGGGAGCAATCCCGGCCTTCGTCATTTCCGGGTTCGCGCTACGCGCGCCCCGTAATGACAGCGGAGAGAAACATTGGGCCCTCCGTCATTGCGAGCGAAGCGAAGCAATCCATCTATCCGCACTCGCGGAAGCATGGATTGCTTCGTCGCTGTCGCTCCTCGCAATGACGGCGCGTGCGCCTACTGCGCTGCTTCCGCCGCCTCCAGCGTCGGATAATCCGTGTATCCCTTTGCGTTGCCGCCATAGAACGTGTTCTTGTCCCAATCGTTCAGGGCTGCGCCCTTCTTCAGGCGCTCGACCAGGTCCGGGTTGGAGATGAACAGCTTGCCGAACGCGATCAGGTCGGCGGAGCCGGATTCCAGCACCTTGTTCGCCAGCGCGAAGTCGTAGCCGTTGTTGGCCACATACGCCTGCTTGAAGCGCTTGCGCAGTGACGCATAGTCGAACGGTGCGATATCGCGCGGTCCGCCGGTCGCACCTTCGATGACATGGATGTAGACCAGCTTCAGCGCATTGAGCCCGTCGACGATGTAATCGAACAGCGGCTGCGGGTTGGAATCGGAGGCGTCGTTGGCGGGCGTCACCGGCGAGATGCGGATGCCGGTGCGCTCGGCGCCGACTTCCGCGGCGACCGCCTTGGAGACTTCCAGCATCAGCCGCGCGCGGTTCTCGATGGAGCCGCCATAGGCATCGGTGCGCTTGTTGGTGCCGTCCCTGGCGAACTGGTCGAGCAGGTAGCCGTTGGCGCCATGGATTTCGACGCCGTCGAAGCCGGCTTCGATCGCATTCGCCGCGCCACGTCGGAAGTCGTCGATGATCCCGGGAATTTCGGCAAGCTCGAGCGCGCGCGGTTCAGAGACTTCGACGAAAGCGCCGTTGACGAAGGTCTTGCCCTTGGCGCGGATCGCCGATGGCGCAACCGGTGCGCCGCCGCCCGGCTGAAGCGAGGTGTGCGAGATGCGGCCGACATGCCAGAGCTGCATGAAGATGCGTCCGCCGCGCGCATGCACGGCGTCGGTGACCTTGCGCCATCCTGCAACCTGTTCCTTGGAATAGATGCCGGGAGTGTCCTGGTAACCCTGGCCCTGCTGCGAGATCTGGCTCGCCTCGGTGATCAGGAGGCCGGCGGAAGCGCGCTGCGCGTAATACTCGACTGCCAGCGGGCTCGGAACGAAACTCGACGGCACCGCGCGGTTGCGCGTCAACGGTGCCATCACCGCCCGGTTGGGCAGCGTCAGCGGACCAAGCTTGAAGGACTCGAACAATTTGGAGGATTGGCTCATGGGAGGCTTTCCAGAAATGAATGACAGGGAAGAGTTGTGCATTGCGGCGATGGACGCAATGCCCCAGCTATTCCTCCCGTGCAGATTAGCAACGCGCGGCGTTCCGTCGTTTGACTGGCGTCAAAAGCGGCACATGAGGCGAACATAGTAGGATTTGTTCTAAATCACGATGCGCGCAGCAAAAACAACCTCTGAGGAAGTCGTGTCACAGAGGCGTCGTTTCCGATCAGCGGACAATCAGATCGGGTTAATCAGATCAGGTTAAGTGTATCCACGAAGGGCGCGGTCCTCCCTCTCCCGCTTGCGGGGGGAGGGCTGGGGTGGGGGTATCTCCGCGAACCGCCCTGTCCGACCGTTTGGAGAAAGCCCCCACCCGGCGCTTCGCGCCGACCTGCCCCGCAAGCGGGAGAGGTGAGGCAAGCAGCCGTCGATTTAACTAAACGGCATTGCGCTTCAGCGTGGAGCCGGCATCGCCGCTTCCGTCGGCTGGGGCCTCCCCCGCATCCGCGCCAGCAATTCCGCAGTCGGCCAGGAATCCGCCGGCAATCCATGTTTGATCTGCATCGCCTTCACCGCGCTGCGGCTCGCCTGTCCGAGCACGCCGTCGACCTTGCCGACATTGAAGCCGGCGCGCACCAGCAGCTGCTGCAATTCCTTGATCTCGTGGAACGGCAATTGTGCCACCGGTGCCGAAGGCCGCAGCATCGGCGGGCTGCCTGCGATGCGGCTTGCGAGATAACCGGCGGTGGTCGAATAGATCAGCGAATTATTCCACTCGGTATAGGCGGCGAAATTCGCATAGGCCAGGAACGCCGGCCCCATCCGTCCCATCGGCAACAAGAGCGAGGCCGGCATGTCGTCATTCGGCAGTGGCCTTCCATCCGGATAGGTCACTCCCAACTGCGCCCATTTCGAGCGCGGCAGCTTGTTCGTCAGATCGGCCTGGTCCCACGGAAAGTTGGAAGCAGTCACGCGCACTTCCTGCAGCCACGGCTCGCCTCGCCGCCACTTCAATCCGTTGGCGATATAGTTCGCAGTCGAGCCGATAACGTCGGGTCCGCTGCTCAGCAGGTTGCGATGGCCGTCGCCGTCATAGTCGACGGCATAGTTGAAATAATGCGTCGGCAGGAATTGCGTCTGCCCGAGCTCGCCGGCCCAGGAGCCGACCATCTCATCGGCCGAAAGATCGCCGCGGTCGATGATCTTCAAGGCTGCGATGGTCTCGTTCTGGAACATCTCCGAGCGTCTGCAATCATAGGCCAGCGACACCAGCGAAGGCAGCGTCGGCAAATTGCCCATGTTGGCGCCGAAGTCGCTCTCCAGTCCCCAGAACGCCGCGATCACCGCGGGCGGCACGCCGTATTCCTTCTCCGCGCGGGAGAACGCCGCCGCATAGGTCTTGATACGCTGCTGCCCCTGCTGCATCCGGTAGGGCGCAGCCATTCTGCCTGCGAACTCGGTGAAGATCTGCCCGAACACGCGCTGTCCGCGGTCGCGATTGACGATGCCCTGGTTGTAGACGAGGTAGGGCGAGGCTTCCGCGATCGTCTGCTGCGACACACCTTCGGACACCGCGCGCTGCTTGAGATCGGCAAGGAAGTGCTCGAAGCTTTGGCCATTATGGCAAGCCGCCGCGCGCGAGGAGGGCACTGTCGCAGGCCGCGTCGCCGCCGGCGCTGGCCTGGCCGGTGCCGGCAACAATTGCTGTGCCGAGGCCAAGGGCGAAAACGCCGCAATCATCGTGACGGCCGCGATCGCAAATCGGGTCTTGAACATCAGAACTCGCCGCAGGAGGGAAGCGTGGGGTTCGCAGGGTAAAGTAGCGCAGCGTAATCCGCTGCGCTCGGATGATAAAGAGGCCCGTTGCTTAGAAGAAGATCATGCGTACTCCGTTCCCGGCCGAGCGTGCGGTTGTGGACGCAATGCGGGACGACGATGCTTCTCTTTGATCTCGGCAATCTGGTCGACCATCTTCTTGAACGCTTCGATGGCAGGCTCACCGTCAAGCCTGAGTTCCTTTGGCAGGCGCTCTATCAGGACAAGCAGCGCATCGCTTATCTGACCAAGTTGCTTGCCGTAAGTGCCGACGTCTGAAAGCACGTCGGACTCGACGTCCGGTGCGGAAGATTTCCCAAGTGTAATGTTGATGAGGCCAAACTGACTGCCGATCGGGCTCATAAAGGCGGTGAACGGGCTGATGTTCTGCACGACGTCACCCGAGAGCGGAAGCTTGAAGACGGGCATACATTCCTCCATTGTGATAATGAGAGGATAGCACAGCCGGGCTTGCGCCCCTGGCGGTTCGCTTGACGGCCGTAACGATGGATTTCGGGAAAATGCGGCGCCGGGACGCAGGCCACCCATCTTGCGGTACAGGCAGGCAAATCCATAGCTAAGTTCTGCCTGCAGCAGTGGTTTTTCCGCCAAGACGCAGGGGAAACAACGATGAATTATTTCAAGACAGCTCTTCTTCTGGCCGGCCTCACCGCCCTGTTCATGGGCGTCGGCTATCTCATTGGCGGCGCCAGCGGCGCGATGATCGCGCTGGTGGTTGCGGCCGCGACCAACCTGTTCACCTACTGGAATTCCGACCGCATGGTGCTCAGCATGTACGGCGCCCAGGAGGTCGATGCGCGCACCGCGCCTGAACTCGTCGGCCTCGTTGCCGAGCTGGCCAACCGCGCCGGCCTGCCGATGCCGCGTGTGTTCCTGATGGACGAGGCGCAGCCCAATGCTTTCGCCACCGGTCGCAATCCGGAGAATGCCGCGGTCGCCGTCACCACCGGCATCATGCAGCAGCTCAGCCGCGAGGAGCTCGCCGGCGTGATTGCGCATGAGCTTGCGCACATCAAGAACCACGACACGCTCTTGATGACGGTCACCGCCACCATCGCCGGTGCAATCTCGATGCTGGCGCAGTTCGGCATGTTCTTCGGCGGCCACCGTAACAACAACAGCGGTCCGGGCATCGTCGGCTCGATCGCGCTGATGATCCTGGCGCCGCTTGGTGCCATGCTGGTGCAGATGGCGATCAGCCGCACCCGCGAATATGCCGCCGACAATCTTGGCGCGCGCATCGCCGGCCAGCCGATGTGGCTCGCTTCCGCGCTGATGAAGATCGAGAACGCCGCGCACCAGGTGCCGAACTGGGAGGCCGAGCGCAATCCCGGCACCGCGCATATGTTCATCATCAATCCGTTGTCGGGCCGTGGCGTCGACAGTCTCTTCGCCACCCACCCATCGACCGAGAACCGCATCGCGGCGCTACAGCAACTGGCCGCCGAGCTCGGCGGTGGTGGTGCTGCACCGTCGGCCGGGGCGGGCTATCCTTCCCGCAGCCCATGGGGCCGCACGTCCACCTCACGCGGACCTTGGGGATAGTCGAGAACCGTAGGGCGGATGAGCCGGTCACACTTGCAGGTCGCGCAACGAGTGAAGGTGTGAGGCGTAATCCGCCGCCCGCTTGCGCCAGACCGGCGGGCTACGCCGGCGGACCACGCTTTGCGCGATCCGCCGTCTAGCCCGCCCTACGCAGCTACGAACAGGTGACAGATGCAGCGCACGCTGATCATCCTCGGATTGCTGCTCCTCGCCGCCGGGCTGCTGTGGCCGGTGATCGGCAAGCTCGGGCTTGGCCGCCTGCCCGGCGACATCCATGTCGAGGGATCGAGCTATTCGTTCTATTTTCCACTGATGACGTCGCTGCTGCTCAGCATTGTGCTCAGCGTGATCATCTGGCTCGTCAACCGGTAGAGCGTTTTCGAGCGAAGTGGATACCGGTTCGCATAGCAATCAAGTTTACGCAGATTGCGTAGACTTATCTGCGTAGAAAACGCGTCAAAACAAGAATCTAGAGCTTCGGTTCTGATTCAATCAGAACCGAAAATGCTCTAGATCGTCAGGCGCGGATCTGCAACTCCATCAGCGCGATCCGCTGCAGCACGGCAGCATCGTGCTCGCCCGCATCGGCGGTGCGCAGGATGGATTCGGCAATGAGGTTGACATGGGCGGCTTGGACCGGATCGGGCAGGGCCGCAACGGACGCGTCGAATGCCCTGGTCATGATCTCGATCACCTCCGGCGAGAATGCCGCGTCGGAAAAGTTCTTCATCTCTCAGCCTGTCCGTCGCCCCGACCTTCGACATCGCCTCCCATGTTGGCAACGCCGGAGAGCGAGCGGGGTTCCGCCGGTATCCCGCCGGCGCCGGTTTGGCCTTGCCGAAAAATACGGCTGATTGGCGCAGTGCAATCGGCAGCACCGGTGCTACACTCGCAAGAGGAGAGGATCACGCCGGAAACAAGTAATGGCCTTGTTTGGTTGGGGCAGAGAGGTGCCGTCAGAAGAGATCCTGGATGCCAGGGCTGGTACCGATGCCTTGTTGCAGGGGCTCGACAAGGTCGTCGCGACATATCTCGAAAAGGCCGACCGCGGCGATCTCGTCTATCCCGCCTGCAAGCGCAAACCGAACGATGCCAGCGGCACCCCGCGCGAAATCTGGCGCCACACGCGACTGGAAGGCATGCGCTATCTGACCATGATTCCCGGGCGCGACTCCGCGCTCCTGACGGAGCCATCGCGCCAGGCCGAGGTGATCGACGGCTTCCTGCGCCAGCAGCCGCACGAGGATACGGTGATCGATTTTACCGGACGCGCGGTCGATGACGTCGCGATCGCGATCATCGCCGGGTTGAACTGGCTGAACCATTGCGCGCAGCTCGCCAGGGTCGATCGCGCGAAGGCGTCGGGTACCCTGCGCAACTTCCGCAGAGTCGTGACGGTCGCCCAGCAATGGTGGGGCATGGAAGGCGCGGAGGCCCGCTGCAAGGACATGCAGCAGGCGCGCGAGTTGCCGCCGCTGATGCTCAACCTGGTCTGGCTCGAATGCACCCATCTCGCCAAGGACATCACGGCCGCCGCAGTCTTTGGTCCGACCGGCGAAACGAGCGATGCATCGGCCCGCTTCCAGGCCGCACTCGATCCGGATGAACCGGCCGGGTGAAAGGCGACGCTTTCTCCGTCATTGCGAGCGAAGCGAAGCAATCCACGCCTCCGCTTGCGGCGCCATGGATTGCTTCGCTCCGCTCGCAATGACGATGTGGGGGCATTGGGTGCGACACAACGACCCGACGGGCAAATCAGGAAAAGCGTGTCCAGCCCTCGCGGAAAAAACATTCCGCTTCCGTCGTCGGGCAAATCAGCACTATGACTCCGCGCGTCTCACCCGAATGAGGGGCGCATCGCGATCGTCACGAACGTTGCGGTGAGATGCGGTGGACGC
>NZ_AUEZ01000053.1 GCF_000426245.1 Bradyrhizobium sp. Ai1a-2
AGCATTCCGGCTTTCCCTGCGCGATGGTTTACGGCTTACTTCGTGCTCTCCCCGGTGACCGGGCTTTCTTGCCACCGTCACCCTTAGGGATGTTTCCATCCCCCAGGACTTAGCGCCAGCGTCGGGGCGCCAGGACCACACGACTTCGCCGTCCGTGATGCGCGTGCTCGTCAGTCACACCCATCGCGTCCACCGCACCTCACCGCAACGTTCGTGACGATCGCGACCCGCCCCTCATCCGCCGTGAGACGCGCGGAGTTAAATCACTGATTTGCCCGACGACGGAAGCGGAATGTTTTTTCTGCGAGGGCTGGACAGACTTTGGCTGATTTGCCTGTCGGGTTGTTATGTCGCACCCAAGCTAGCCACATCGTCATTGCGAGCGCAGCGAAGCAATCCATAGCGCCGCGAGCGGAAGCATGGATTGCTTGGCTTCGCTCGCAATGACGACAATGAGCGTCAGAGCCTGGTGCCGGCGCTGCAGATCGACTTCAGCGCGCGCCACTCTTCCGCGGTCAACAATGGTGGGCCGCTGGCGGGGCGGTCTTCGCGGGCCATGCGGGCGAGGCGGTCTTCGGTCATGGGATGGCTTGCGATCAGCGACAGGGCCTTGTCGCCTTCCTTGCCGGTGATGCGGAACATCAATTCGCCCATCGGCTTGGTCGGCCGGCCGAGCCGGTGCATGGTCTCGATCGCGAAACTGTCGGCGTTCTGTTCGGCTTCGCGGGAATGCGATGCGTTCACCAGCGTCCGAGAGGCGAAGATCACCGCGCCGGAGCCGGTGATGTCGCCGAACAAAAGGCCGATCAGAAACGAGGTGCCGCCGTTGTGGATCATGCCGCGCAGGCCGTCGCGATGCTGGAGATGGCCGATTTCGTGGGCGAGGATGCCCGCGAGTTCGTCGACATTTTCGGACTTCGCGAGCAATCCATTCAGGACATAGACCCTGCCGCCCGGCAGTGCGAAGGCGTTCGGGATCGAAGTCGAGAGCACGCCCGATTGCACCGAAGTGTCCATGCCGGCGGATTGGCGCAGCGTGTTGACGAGTTTTTCAAACGCGCGCTGGCCCGCGGGGTTGCCGCACGGCTTGCCGCCGAACACCATCTTCACCTGGCTGTCGGCGACTTCGCCGAGTCGTCGCTCGAACGAGGCCGGCACCAACGCCGCCAGCCGGTCGGCGGCAAGCGGCACGCCGAACAGCACGACCAGGATGATCGACACGGTCGCCGCCAACGACCAGCCGACGATGGTCGCAACACCGCGGCCGCCTAGCAAATGCTCGTCGAGCTTGTCGCAGCGCGCGATGATCTCGGCCGCGAGCGTGGCATCGCGGATCTCGAGCCGCGCCAGCGCCGGCGCCGATACGCAGGAAAGCCGCAGCTTGCCGGACGGACTGTCGGCGCGGCGAATATCGGCATAAGGCCAGGCGGCGAGCCGCTGTCCGTCCTCCTCAATCTCGAGCGCCTCGGCAAGACGCGGCGTGACCATGCGTCGCTTGCTCGACGTGCCGTCGAAATAGACGGCGGCGCTCAGCCCGCTGTCCATCCCGCCGCTCATGGGTCAAAAGCCCCCGACATCGAGGCCGTCGGCGAAACCTTCGCCGAGCGCGTTCGCGAGTTCACCTCGGGCGGAGACGTTGGCCGTCGCCTCGATGCCATGGACGATCGTCGATCCCAGCACCTTCACCCAGAGATCGCGCATCAGATAGACGCGGATCACGACGTTGATAGCCAGCGCGAACAGGACATAGCCAAGGCCCAGGAACACCAGGAACGGAATACTCCTGGCAAATGCCTGCGTCGCGAAGAATTCCTTGAGCGGCGTTGCGTCCATGCTGGCGACCAGCACGGCCGACAGCGCGAGCCAGGCCGCGAAGACGAGGCCGAGCACGATGATCCAGCCGATCACCTTGCAATAGAGCCCGAACAGCGCGCCGCGCTTCAGCGTCGATTCCAGCCGCACACCGCCGAAGCGGATGCCGGACAACCACCATTGCCATTCGACCGCCTTGTAGGCGCCATAGATGAAGGGCGCGAGCGGCGAGAGATAGAATGCGACCGGCACCAGCAGCCAAAGCCACCAGCCGCGCTTGAAAAACTCCCAGCCGCGCCCCTCGAACTTGCCCTGCAGGTCGCCGTAATAGGAATGGCGCATCTTGTAGCGCTCGAGCGCCGCGGCGCGCCACGGCAGCAGCAGGCCGAGAGTGACGACGACCAGGAGCCCCCACAGCGCCGCCAGGCCGGCATAGGCCCAGCCCGAGCCGCTCATCCAGAACCGCACACCGCGCCACACCGTCCGCGTCAGGCGATAGCGACGCGCCCGGAAGATCGCGAACTGTCCGAACAGATAGAAGAACGCCACCAGCGGAATGCTGGCGAAAGCCTGGGCGCGCTCGGCCTCGAGGCCGACCAGGAAGTAAGCGAGGTAAACGGGCACCAGGATCGCGAGCGCGACCAGGAAGCCGATCAGAAGCTCCTTGCCACGGCCGGTATATTCGGCGGCGTCGCCGTCGATCTCGGTGTTCGACCAGAGGTGACGGCGCATGTCGGTGACGAGCCAGAACCGGTAGAACCCGAGCGTGACCAATTCGAGCATGGCGCCACGCCTGACCAGCGCGAAGAACTCACCGCGGCTGCCGGTGAACGCCACCGGCATCGGCGGCGGGACAGGCAGGGGCGGCGGTTGCGGCGGCCCAATCGGGGTCCAGCTCATCTCGTTCACGGGAATCAACTCCAGGCAGTCTCTGCGGCGCGCACAGAACCACAGATTTAGCAAAGGAAGTGTGATCGAGATTTCAGGGGGGAAGTCGAGCGCGACGCGATTTAGCTGCCGGGTAGATGGATAGAGGTACCCCGTGCCCGTCATTCCGGGGCGACGCGAAGCACCACTTGTGCAGGAGGAGAGATGGATTCCGGGCTCACGCCAAGAGGGGCGCCCCCCGGAATGACGAGGGCGATTTGCGGCGACAGGCCGTAGCCCGGGTGAAGCGGAGCGTAACCCGGGGCGCTGGTGAACGCGGACACAGACCCGGGTTGCGCTTCGCTCCACCCGGGCTACGCAGCTCGCTGGCTACGCGGTCTTCTCGAACAGTTCGCGGCCGATCAGCATGCGGCGGATTTCGCTGGTGCCGGCGCCGATCTCGTAGAGCTTGGCGTCGCGCAGCAGGCGGCCGGTCGGATAGTCGTTGATGTAGCCGTTGCCGCCGAGCAGCTGGATGGCATCGAGCGCACATTGCGTCGCCTTCTCGGCGGCATAGAGGATCGCGCCGGCGGCGTCCTCGCGGGTGGTCTCGCCGCGGTCGCAGGCTTTCGCCACCGCATAGACATAGGCGCGCGAGGCGTTCATCGTGGTGTACATGTCGGCGACCTTGCCCTGCACGAGCTGGAAAGCGCCGATCGGCTGGCCGAACTGCTTGCGCTCGTGAACATAGGGCATCACCACGTCCATGCAGGCCTGCATGATGCCGATCGGACCCGCCGCCAGCACCGCGCGCTCATAGTCGAGGCCACTCATCAAGACGTTCACACCGCGGCCGACCTCGCTGAGCACGTTCTCCTCCGGCACCTCGCAATCCTCGAACACGAGTTCGCAGGTGTCGGAGCCGCGCATGCCGAGCTTGTCGAGTTTCTGCGCGGTAGAGAATCCTTTCATGCCTTTTTCAATGATGAAGGCGGTGATGCCGCGCGGGCCTCCGCTGGGATCGGTCTTGGCATAGACCACCAGCGTGTCGGCGACGGGGCCGTTGGTGATCCACATCTTGTTGCCGTTCAGCACGAAGCGGTCGCCCTTCTTCTCGGCGCGGGTCTTCATCGAAACCACGTCGCTTCCGGCGCTCGGCTCGGACATCGCGAGCGAGCCGACATGCTCGCCCGAGATCAGCTTGGGTAGATATTTCCGCTTCTGCGCCTCGTTGCCGTTGCGGCGGATCTGGTTGACGCAGAGGTTGGAATGGGCGCCGTAGGACAGGCCGACGGAAGCGGACGCGCGCGAGATCTCCTCTACCGCGATGCAGTGCTCGAGATAGCCGAGGCCGGAGCCGCCATATTCCTCCTCGACCGTGATGCCGTGCAGCCCGAGCGCGCCGATCTTCGGCCAGAGGTCGCGCGGAAACTGGTTGGTGCGGTCGATCTCGGCTGCGCGTGGGGCGACCTCGTTGCTCGCGAAATCGCACACGGTCTCGCGGATCGCATCCGCGGTCTCGCCCAGGTCGAAATTGAACATCCGTTGCGCGTTGGGAATCATGGTCGGGCGCCTCCAGAATGGCTTGTTGCCCTAGGCTTATTCGCTGCGTGGCGGCTTGTCACGGGGCCTGTTTCTCTCCCTCTCCCCGCTCTTGCGGGGCCGGGACGAGCAGAGCTCGCCCTGAGAGGGTTGGGGTGAGGGGCTCTCCGCGAAGACGGTGAAAAACGACTCGCGGAGGCTCCCCTCACCCGGATCGCATCTGCGACGCGATCCGACCTCTCCCCGCTAGCGGGGCGAGGTGGACGCCGATGCGGCCAAATGTGCCAAACTCGCCCTTGCCCTGCGCGGCGTGGCGGGTTGTAATTCCCCAAAAATGCGCCCGATGGAACAACCAGGCCGGGCCGATCCAAGGAGATGCACTATGCACGGGACGATCAATCGCCTCGAGAACGAAGCCCGGGAGGCCGCCCGCGAGCGGGCCTATTCGATCCCGCTGGATCAATTCGATCCCGGCGATCCCGAACTGTTCCGCACCGATTCGTTCTGGCCCTATTTCGACCGGTTGCGCCAGGAGGAACCGGTGCACTATTGCCGGGACAGCCTGTTCGGGCCTTATTGGTCGGTGACCAAATACAACGACATCATGGAGATCGAGACCAACCATTCGATGTTCTCCTCAGCCGCGTCACTTGGTGGCATCACCATCCGCGATATCGCCCCCGATCTGCGCCGCGAGAGCTTCATCGCGATGGACCAGCCGCGGCATTCGGCGCAACGCCGGACCGTGGCGCCGATGTTCACGCCGACCCATCTCGACGAGCTCGCGATCAACATCCGCAAGCGCTCGACCGAATGCCTCGACAATTTGCCGCGCGGCGACGTGTTCGACTGGGTCGACAAGGTCTCGATCGAATTGACCACGCAGATGCTGGCCGTGCTGTTCGATTTCCCCTGGGAGGACCGGCGCAAGCTGACGCGCTGGTCCGACGTCGCCACCACGCTTCCGGGCGCCGGCGGGCTGGTCGCGACCGAGGACGAGCGGCAGGCAGAGCTGATGGAATGCGCCAGCTATTTCTCGCGGCTGTGGAAGGAACGGATCGAGCAGCCGCCGAAGAGCGACCTGCTCTCGATGATGGCGCACAGCCCGGCGACCCGAGACATGGACCCGAAGAACTTCCTCGGCAATCTGATCCTGTTGATCGTCGGCGGCAACGACACCACGCGGAACACGCTCTCCGGCAGCATCTATGCGCTGAGCCGGAATCCGGACCAGTATGAGAAGCTGAAGCAAAATCCCGATTTGATCGACAGTTTCGTGCCCGAGGTGATCCGCTGGCAGACGCCGCTGGCGCATATGCGCCGCACCGCGCTCGCCGACATCGAGTTCCACGGCAAGCAAATCCGGAAGGGTGACAAGGTCGTGATGTGGTACGTCTCGGGCAACCGCGACGAAGAAGTGATCGACCGCCCCTACGAGTTCATCATTGACCGTGCCCGTCCCCGCACTCACATTTCGTTTGGCTTCGGCATTCATCGCTGCGTCGGCCTCAGACTTGCCGAATTGCAGTTGAAGATCATCTGGGAAGAGATCCTGAAGCGCTTCGACACGATCGAGGTGGTAGAGGAGTCGAAGCGCGTGTATTCGAGCTTCATCAAGGGATATGAGACGCTGCCGGTCCGCATCGCAGGCTAGCGCTTTCAAGGAGCTGACAGCAATGAACGTGCAGACTTCAGTCAGGGTCGACAAGAATGAACTGATGCGCCTGGCGCGCGAGGAGGCCTATTCGACGCCGCTGAAGGATTTCCATCCCGGTGCGCCAAGGCTGTTCCAGAACGACACCTGGCAGCCATGGTTCGAGCTGCTCCGCAAGGAAGAGCCGGTGCATTACTGCACCAACGCGCCGATCGAGCCCTATTGGTCGGTCACCAAGTACAACGACATCATGCATGTCGACACCAACCACGGCATCTTCTCCTCCGATGCGAGCCTGGGCGGCATCGGCATCCGCGACATGCCGGTCGGCTATGACTGGCCGAGCTTCATCGCGATGGACCAGCCGAGACACTCGGCGCAGCGCAAGACGGTGTCGCCGATGTTCACGCCGACGCATCTGGACGAGCTTGCCAAGCTGATCCGCGAGCGTTCGCAAAGGGTGCTGGACGGCCTGCCGCGCAACGAGACCTTCAACTTCGTCGACCGGGTCTCGATCGAATTGACCACGCAGATGCTGGCGACGCTGTTCGACTTCCCCTGGGAGGAGCGGCGCAAGCTGACGCGCTGGTCCGACGTCGCCACCGCGCTGCCCAAGAGCGGCATCGTCGAATCGGCGGAGCAGCGGCGGAAAGAGATGGACGAATGCTACGCCTATTTCGCCAAACTCTGGAACGAGCGCGCCAACTCGGCGCCGCGCAACGATCTGTTGTCGATGATGGCGCATAGCGACGCGACGCGGCACATGGACCCCGACAACCTCATGGGCAACCTCATCCTGCTCATCGTCGGCGGCAACGACACCACGCGCAACACCATGACCGGCTCGGTGCTGGCGCTGAACGAGAACCCGGACCAATACCAGAAGCTCCGCGAAAACCCCGAATTGATCGACTCGATGGTGCCGGAAGTGATCCGCTGGCAGACGCCGCTCGCCCATATGCGGCGCACCGCGCTTGAAGATACCGAGATCGGCGGCAAGAAGATCAGGAAGGGCGATCGCGTCGTGATGTGGTATGTCTCCGGCAACCGCGACGAAGAAGTGATCGACCGTCCCAACGAGTTCACTATCGACCGGCCGCGTCCGCGCACGCATCTGTCGTTCGGCTTCGGCATCCACCGTTGCGTCGGCATGCGGCTCGCGGAGCTGCAATTGAAGATCATCTGGCAGGAGATGCTGAAGCGGTTCGACCGCATCGAGGTGGTCGGCGACCCCAAGCGGATCTATTCAAGCTTCATCAAGGGCTATGAGGCCCTGCCGGTGCGCATCCCGGGGTGACCGTCATTGCAAGGAGCGTGTAGCCCGGATGGAGCGAAGCGTAATCCGGGACCGTTCCGTCCGCGGAAAAAGCCCCCGGATTGCGCTTCGCTCCATCCGGGCTACGGACTCGTCTCGCCGCTATAAAAAGCCGGCATGACAGCCTGCACCAGATGCGAAGGGAAGACCGCGCGGGCATACCTTAAGTCTTCCGTTGTTGGCACGCACCGCAACGGCGTTATGCCAGCTTGATGTCCCAGAGGCCTTCCTTGCGGCAGGCGACGACCTCCTCACGCAGCAGCGTGGTGACGGCGGTGGTCGCGATCGAGGCCGGGCGGTCGATCGGAGAGGCAATGACGAGATCGCGCGACAGCGGCTTTGCGATCGCCGCGGCTTCCAGCCGGCCGTCGGCGACTTCGCTCCGCACCGACGAAGGCGGCAACAACGCAAAGCCGAGCCCCTCCTCGACCAGGCTGGTGAGCACGCGAAAGGAATCCGCCTCGAGCTGGACGTCGAGCTTGATCTTCTTGAGCGCCGCGGCGTGCTCGATCAGGGCGCGGAGCCCATGCGAATGACTGGGCAGCACCAGGCGCTGGCGCAAGAGCCAGCCGATCTCGATCTGCTTCCTGCGCGACAGGCCGCAGCCGCGAGGGCCGACCGCGACAATCTGGTCGCGGCCGAGCGGCTGCACCGCAAGATGCAGGTCGGCGGTGCGGCCGTAGATGATCGAGATATCCATCTCGCCGCGGTGCAGCCATTCGATCAGGTGGCCGCTATAGCTCTCGACGATGCGCAGCGAGATGCCGGGGAAGTTTTCCACGCAGCGGCGGGCGAAGCGCGCCGAAAGCACGCAGCTCACGGTCGGCACCAGGCCGAGCACCACGCGCCCCGACGGCGGGCCCTGCGCCGACTGGAGGTCGTCGCGGATCTGGTCGACCTGGCGGACGATGCCGGAGGTGCGCGCGAGCAACAGGCGACCGGCATCGGTCAGCACCATGCCGCGGCCGTTCCGCGTGAACAACTCAGTGCGCAGCTCGTGCTCGAGCAGCTTGATCTGCCGGCTCAGCGCCGGCTGAGCTATGCGCAGCGTGTCGGAGGCCTTGCTCAGGCTCCCGAGTTCCGCGACGCAGGTAAACGTCCTAAGCTGGCGGAAATCCATGCTTGCCAATCTTGGAATGCTACTTCATACGCTATAACAAAAGAGCATAGGGAGTTTACGCCGGCGCCACAATGGTCCGCCGCGCCTTTCACATCCACCATCCCTTAAACGAACGCGCCGGTGATTTCCGATGACCGCACAAGAACAACATGACGACCTTTCCGACATCCGCGATGCAGTGGCAAAACTCTGCGCGCAGTTTCCCGGCGAATACTGGCGCAAGCTCGATCGGCAGATGGCGTATCCGAAGGAATTCGTCGATGCGTTGACCGAGGCCGGCTATCTCTCGGTGCTGATCCCCGAGGAATATGGCGGCGCCGGACTGAAGCTTTCCGCGGCGGCGGCGATCCTGGAGGAGATCCAGCGCGCGGGGTGCAACGGCGGCGGCTGCCACGCGCAGATGTATACGATGGGCACGGTGTTGCGACACGGCAATGCCGAGCAGAAGGCGAAGTATCTGCCGAAGGTCGCGAGCGGCGAATTGCGGCTGCAGGCCTTTGGCGTGACCGAGCCGACCAGCGGCACCGATACGTCGTCGCTGAAGACTTTTGCAAAGCGCGATGGCGACCACTACGTCGTCAACGGCCAGAAGATCTGGACCAGCCGCGCCGAGCATTCCGACCTGATGATCCTGCTCGCGCGCACCACGCCGAAAGAACATGCCAGGAAGCGCACCGACGGCCTGTCGGTGTTCATCGTCGACATGCGCGAGGTCAAGGGCAAGGGGCTGGAGATCCGTCCCATCAGGACCATGATGAACCACGCGACGACGGAAGTATTCTTCACCGACATGCGGGTGCCGGCGGAGAACCTGATCGGCGACGAAGGCAAGGGTTTTCGCTACATCCTCTCCGGCATGAACGCCGAGCGCATCCTGATCGCGGCCGAATGCATCGGCGACGCCAAATGGTTCATCAATAAGGCGACGAACTACGCCAAGGAGCGCGTCGTGTTCGGCCGGCCGATCGGCCAGAATCAAGGCATCCAATTCCCGATCGCGAAAGCCTACGCCTCGATGCGCGCGGCTGAACTGATGGTGAAGGAAGCGACCCGCAAGTATGAAGCCGGACTCGATTGCGGCGCGGAAGCCAATATGGCCAAGATGCTGGCGGCGGATGCGTCCTGGGAAGCGGCGAATGCCTGCGTGCAGACGCATGGCGGCTTCGGCTTCGCGGAGGAATACGACGTCGAGCGCAAGTTCCGCGAGACCCGGCTGTACCAGGTGGCGCCGATCTCGACCAATCTGATCCTGTCCTTCGTCGCCGAGCATGTGCTCGGCATGCCCCGCTCCTACTGAGGTGAGATGCATGCTGCCGCTCGAGGGACTGACCGTCATCGCCGTCGAACAGGCGGTGGCCGCGCCGTTCTGCTCGTCTCGCCTGGCCGATGCCGGCGCGCATGTGATCAAGATCGAACGGCCCGAGGGCGACTTCGCCCGCGGCTATGACGCCGCCGCCAAGGGCCAGAGCAGCTATTTCGTCTGGCTCAACCGCGGCAAGGATTCGGTCGTGGTCGATCTGGCGACCAAGGAAGGCCGCGGCGCGCTGGAAGAATTGATCG
The DNA here is from genome assembly GCF_000426245.1 of Bradyrhizobium sp. Ai1a-2. Classification (GTDB taxonomy): domain Bacteria; phylum Pseudomonadota; class Alphaproteobacteria; order Rhizobiales; family Xanthobacteraceae; genus Bradyrhizobium. The sequence goes on from NZ_AUEZ01000053.1 coordinate 9,871, forward strand.
CGGGCGCCGACGTGCTGTTGCAGAATTTGAAGCCGGGCTCGATGGACAAGCTCGGCTTCACGCTCGCGCGGCTGCGCAAGGATTATCCGAAGCTGATCTGCTGCACCATCACGGGCTATGGCGATGAAGGGCCGTATGCGCAGCGCAAGGCCTATGATCTTCTGATACAGGCGGAGAGCGGGCTTGCCTCGATCACCGGCGGGCCGGAAGGCTCCTCGCGCGTCGGCATGTCGATCGTCGACGTTGCGACCGGTGCGACGGCGCATGCCGCGATCCTGGAAGCGCTGATCGCGCGCGGCCGCACCGGCAAGGGAGCCGACATCCGCATCTCCATGTTCGATGTGATGGCGGACTGGCTGACGGTGCCGCTGCTCAATGCCGAGGACGGCAAGCCGCCGCAGCGCATGGGCCTCGCCCATCCTTCGATCGCGCCTTACGGCGTGTTCCGCTCCAGCGACGGCAAGGAGATCCTGATCTCGATCCAGAGCGAGCGGGAATGGAAGAAGCTGTGCGCCGAGGTGCTGGGACAGCCGGAGCTGCCGGACGATCCACGCTTCGCCAACATGGTCGAGCGCGTGCGCAACCGTGCGCTGACCGACCAGACCGTCGGCGACGCCTTTGCAAAGCTGACGCGCGACGAGCTGTTGCAGAAATTGGCAGATGCCGACATCGCTTTCGCCGAGGTCAACACCATGGCCGATCTCGCGCACCATCCGCATCTGCGCCGGATCGAGGTCGACACGCCGAACGGCCGCGTCGCCTACCCGGCGCCGGCTGCGATCGTCGTCGGCGAACCGCGCCACTATGGCGCGGTGCCGGCGATCGGCGAGCAGACCAGCGCCGCGACATCCTCTCCTGCCCGGGCCAAATCGTCATGAGCGAACAACTCGACCTCGATCACTTGCGGCAATGGATCGGCCGCAGCCAGGAAGCCTCCGACATCGTCACCGCGCAGCTCGTGAAGGGCCTGCGCGCGACACTGTTCCAGGAGATCGGCGAGCCGAAGACGGGCGATGCCGCGCCGTTCACGGTGCATTGGTGCCTGGCGCAACCGGTGTTTCCGATGTCGCAGCTCGGCCCCGATGGCCACCCGACCCGCGGCGGCTTCCTGCCGCCGGTGCCGCTGCCGCGCCGGATGTGGGCCGGCGGCGAGCTCGAATTCTTCGATGCGCTGCGCGTCGGCGACGAGCCGAAGCGGATCTCGCGCATCACCGATGTGAATTTAAAGAGCGGCTCGACCGGCACGCTGTGCTTCGTCTCCGTCCAGCACGAAGTGACGACGCCGCGCGGGCTCGCGATCCGCGAGCGGCAGGACATCGTCTATCGCGAGATGACGAGCACGCCATCGGCCGCATCCGCGAAGGCGCCGCCCCCGCCGCCGGTGGCGAAGCACCGCGAGAGCCACATGGCCGATCCGGTGCTGCTGTTCCGCTATTCGGCGCTGACCTTCAACGGCCACCGCATCCATTACGACCGCGACTACGTCACCAAGGTCGAGGGATATCCCGGCCTGATCTTCCACGGGCCGCTGCAGGCCGCGTTCATCATCGAACTGGCGGCAAAGCTTCATGGCGGAACGCCGCCGAAGAAGTTCGTCTATCGCGGCGTGCAGCCGTTGTTCGAAGGCAGCGAGTTCTCGGTCAATGCCAATGAGAATGGCGAAGGCCTGGACCTGTGGACCGCGAATTCGGAAGGGCAGCCGACGATGAAGGGCACTGCGACGTGGTAGAAAGTCGTCATTGTGAGCGCTCGCGATGACGAAAAAATAAAACTGGGAGAATCGCCTGATGTCGTCCCGCAAACCCGCCGCCACGAACAGCAAGGCCGTCACGGTCAAGGACGCGACGTTCGGCCTGCTCCGCGCCTTCGGCATCAGACGCGTGTTCGGCAATCCCGGCTCGACCGAATTGCCGTTCCTGAGCGACTGGCCCGACGACATCGACTATGTGCTGGGACTGCAGGAATCCTCCGTCGTCGGCATGGCCGATGGCTATGCGCAGGCGACACGGAACGCGGGCTTCGTCAATCTGCATTCGGCGGCCGGCGTCGGTCACGCGCTCGGCAATGTCTTCAATGCCTACCGCAATCAGACGCCGCTTGTGATCACGGCCGGCCAGCAGGCGCGCTCGATCCTGCCACTGCAGCCATTCCTCTACGCCGAGCGCGCCACCGAATTCCCGCAGCCCTATGTGAAATGGGCCGTCGAGCCGGCGCGGCCAGAGGACGTGCCGGCCGCGATCGCGCGCGCCTATTACATCGCGATGCAGCCGCCCTGCGGGCCGACCTTCGTCTCGGTGCCGGTCGACGACTGGAACCGACCGACGCAACCGGTCGAGGTGCGCGAGATCAGCCGCGAGATCGGGCCTGATCTCACGGCAATGAAAGCGCTGGTCGCGGCGCTCGCCGAAAGCAAGCACCCTGCCCTCGTGGTCGGCCCCGCCGTCGACCGCGCGCAGGCCGTCCAGCTCATGGTCAAGGTCGCGGAAAAGACGAAAGCACTGGTGTGGGCGAGCCCGTTCTCGGCGCGCTGCTCATTCCCGGAGCGGCATCCGCAATTCGCCGGCTTCCTGCACGCTTCCCCCGGGCAATTGTCGGAAGCGCTGCGCGGGCACGACCTCGTGGTCGTGATCGGCGCGCCGGTGTTCACCTTCCATGTCGAGGGCCACGCCGCGATCTTCGACGGCGCGACCACGCTGTTCCAGATCACCGACGATGCAAACGCAGCATCGTTCACGCCGGTCGGCAACAGCATCATCGGCACGATCAAGCCATCGCTTGCAATGCTGCTCGAATTGTTGCCCGAGACCAAGCGCGCCGTGCCCGCGGGCCGCGTGCTGCCGCCGGCACCCGCACCCGGCGATCCGATCGCCGCCGAATTCCTGATGCATTCGCTTGTCGCCGCGATGGGGCCGGATGACGTGCTGGTGGAAGAGGCTCCCTCGCATCGCCTCGCGATGCAGAAGTTCATGCCGATGCGCGGGCAGGACAGTTTCTACACCATGGCGAGCGGCGGCCTCGGCTATAGCCTGCCGGCCGCGGTCGGCATGGCGCTCGGCCGCACTAATTGTCGCATCGTCTGCCTGATCGGCGACGGCTCGGCGATGTATTCGATCCAGGCGCTATGGACCGCGGCGCAGCGCAAGCTGCCGATGACGGTGGTGGTGCTGAACAACCTCGGCTACGGCGCGATGCGCTCGTTCAGCCAGGTGATGCAGGTGCGTAACGTGCCGGGACTCGAATTGCCCGATATCGATTTCGTCAAGATCGCCGAAGGCATGGGCTGCCACGCGGTACGCGTGACGAAAGCCGCGGAGCTTCCGGCTGCGTTGAAGCACGGGCTTTCGCATGACGGCACGAGCCTGGTCGAGGTGGTCGTGGATTCCGCGGTGCCGCTGCTCTACACGCAGAGGAGCTGACGTTTCTCAGCACGCCGTCCCTGCAGCACGCGGCCTGCCGACCCATCTCAGGCGGTCGCACACCTCAACTTGGTGCGCTCTCACCGATCAGCTTGAGGTCGATCCTGTCGATCAGCTCGGAACGGGCCAACTCCGCGGCGCTTATGGCGGCCGACGTCTGTTGCAACGTACTGACGTTCGATCCGAGCGATACGATTCCGCCCAGCACCAGGGCTATCGATCCAATGGCAACGACTTGATTAGGTCCGAACAAGCCGAGGATCATAATGATCAGCAATACGATACCGCCTGCGATTGCCGCCTTCGAAACCAAAATGATCTTTCTGCATCGCTCGGCGACTCCGGCAAGGTGCTCGAGCCGAGCTTCGATCATTGATATTTCGTCGATGGGCTCGTCTTCAGTCATCGAACTCAAGATCTTGATGCAGAGATCACGTATCTATCAGATTATTACAAGGTAGACGATCTCCCGAGCGAACTCCGTTGCCTCATTGAAATCGAAGGCCGCGCGCTGCTGAGCGCCTATGGTGGCGCGCAAGCGAGGGAACTTGTCAAGAACGAAGAGAAGCTGCAATCCGGAACCGTTGACGCCGGATCGCGTTAATCTTTCCCGCCAACTGCATTTTGTCTCAGATATTCACAACCATTCATGGAGGCGACGATGCGAGCGACCATTGCGTTTGCCTGTCTTTCGATCCTCGTTAAGCCGGCACTCGCCCAACAGCCGCCCGACATCCAGACGCTTGCCGTCGGCCCTTGGACGATAGCGACAACATATAAAGCCGATAAGTTCGAGAACTGCACCATGACGCGATCCAGCGATGGTCTGGGCATCATGTTCGTACGCAACCAGGAAGGCCTTCTGCTATCTCTCGATTCGCCCAAATGGAGGCTTGAACGGGGCAAAGCCTATTCCGTTCGCCTGTCTACGGGTTCGCGCTCGGTCGACGCGAAGGCCATGGCGGAATCGAAATCAGTGACGATCACGCTGGCGGACGCGCCGTTCAACGAACGATTGCGAATCGCCAACGTTCTCGAGGTTCGAGGCGAAGGGATGACTCTCCGTCTGCCGCTGGATGGAAGTGCGGCAGCGCTTGAACGTCTTGATGTGTGTTTCGACAAGAATCTTCGACAGAGCCCGGAATCCAACCCGTTCGTTGCACCCGCCAGAAGGCCCTGAGTTGCGCTCGGCGAGCTGGGTCATGACGAGTTTGTCGGCTATTCGATGCCCGCAGCCTGAACGACAGGACCTATACCGTGGTATGGTTCGCCCTCTCCTTCGACCCAATCGACCGCAAACACGCCTCAACGTAGCGTCGTCGATGCCGTGTGTAAGGCGGCGGTCAGCAGGAGACAAACATGAACCTAGACAACACCTCACGCCTCGGTAGACCGGGGCTCGACGAGCTGGTTCCGTCGCGCTACGCGCTGCAGGTCGGCGACATTGACGTGCTGGTGGTCAGCGATGGGGTGCTACCGCTGCCAACCAAAATGCTAGGACACAACGCCGACCCCGCCGTCCGGGCGGCCTGGCTGGACGACATGTTCCTGCCGCCGGACGCTTTCGACTGGGCGCTGAACGCGGTCGTGGTGCGGAGCGGCGGCAAGACCATCCTCATCGACGCGGGGCTAGGGTCCGACCCGGACTTGCACTTGCCGCGGGCCGGGCAGTTGGTCAAGCGACTGGAGGCCGCCGGCATCGATCTTGCGTCCGTGACCGACGTGGTGCTGACCCATATGCACATGGACCACGTTGGCGGGCTGCTTGTCGACGGGGTGAAGGATCGGCTGCGTCCGGATCTGCGGATCCACGTGGCGGCCGCCGAGGTCAAATTCTGGGAGTCGCCCGATTTTTCCCACACCGCCATGCCGCCGGGGTTCCCGGACGCGCTTCGGTCGGCCGCCAAGCGGTTCACGAAGGAGTACCACAACCAGTTGCGGCAGTTCGATGAGGAGCACGAGGTGGCGCCGGGCGTCGTCGTCCGTCGCACCGGCGGCCACACCCCCGGACACAGCGTGGTCCGCCTGGCGTCCGGCGGCGACGCGCTGACGTTCGCCGGCGACGCCGTGTTTACTGTCGGGTTCGAGCAACCCGACTGGCACAACGGTTTCGAACACGACCCCGAGGAAGCGGCACGGGTTCGGGTCCGTCTTTTGCGGGAGCTGGCCGAGACCGGCGAGATGCTGGTGGCCACTCACCTCCCGTTCCCATCCGTCGGCCGGGTGGCGGTCGCCGGCGACGCCTTTCGTTGGGTACCGGCCTTCTGGGACTACTGACCGCTTGTTGGGTTAGGCCGAACCAGGGCATGATGCGTTTTGGTTGAATCAGCCCGTCCACGCGTTTCACCTCTCCCGCTTGCGGGAGAGGTCGGCGCGTAAGCGCCGGGTGAGGGCTCTCTCCACACGGTCGGACAGCGTGAATCGCGGAGAGACCCCCACCCCAGCCCTCCCCCGCAAGCGGGAGAGGGAGCCCAGCAGCGATCGCGGATGCAATTCGACCTGATCTCATCGCGCTCCAGGGCGCGTACTCATAGCGTCAATGAGTTCGCGCCCTGGTTGGCCTGCATCTTCTCTCTCTATCGACTCTGCGAAAGCCCGCGGCGACGCGGGCTTTCGCTCTCTGCTACCAGCCGCGATAGCCACCGCTACCGAAGCTGAAGGTGACGCCCGGTCCTCCGCCGTAGTAGGGCCGTTGATATCCGTAGCTATTGTAGTACGGACGATAGCCATGCCTGTGGTAGCCGTAATGGCGATAGCCGTAGCGCGGGTAATGACGGTGCATTCCGTAGTGATAGTGGTGATAGCCCCTGCCCCGGGCGCTTATATCAGTGGACTGGCTCTGATAACTGCCGGTCTTTTCCGATGGACGATCCGCTGCATTTGCGGCCGAGCCGCCGATCAGAGTGGCAGCACTCACAGCGAACGCGATAGCTAACTTCTTCATGGTTACACTCCGTCTCAGATGTGGAGTTCAATCCCACAAAGAGCGCCGCGTTCCGGACTGCGACATAATACCCAATCGTTCAGCTACGGTTCATATCCATGAACACTGCATCCTGGCAGATCATTTCGTGTTGCTGGGTCGTGGACAGAATCGGAATCGCATCGCTCGGGGCGATCTCAATGCGAAGGCACCGGAGCATTTCGGTTCTAGAGCGTGATGCGTTTTCGTTGAATCAGCCCGTCCACGCGTTCACCTCTCCCGCTTGCGGGAAAGGTCGGCGCGTAAGCGCCGGGTGAGGGCTCTCTCCACGCAAAAGAACAGCACGACTCGCAGAGACACCCCCACCCCAGCCCTCCCCCGCAAGCGGGAGAGGGAGCGCAGCCTCCAGCGCGGATGCAATTCGACCTGATCTCATCGCGCTCCAATGGAATCAGAACCGAAGCTCTAGATTCTTGTTTTGATCGCTCCATGGGATGGAACGACTGCCATTTCTTCCCGTTTGTACGATGAGCGTCGCGGTTTCTCCAACGGACCGAGAACGAGGGACGCGGGGCCACGTTTCGCGCTTATCAATATACGGAGATCGTCATGCGCTCTGTTGTTCTGGTTCTCGTCATTTTGCTGAGTGAGACTTCGCTATCTTTTGCTCAGGGGCACATGGGCACCCCACAAGAGCAGCAGGCCTGCAGGCGCGATGCGCAGCGCTTCTGTCGCAAGCAATTGGGGGATGACAACGCGGTTCAACAATGCCTGCAGCAGAACAGGACCAGACTGAGCAAAAACTGTCAGAGAGTATTTGCCAGCCGCGGCATGTGAGAGGTCTCCGTTCCGCGCTCAAACTCGTTGCGACGCTATTTGTCATGGCGTCACGATGTTGAACCAGAAATATTGGTTCAGATCGACGAGATAGCTCATGAACTCACCGAACTTCGCCTGGTTACCGGCAAACTTGACCTGCCCGGTCTTGACCGCGTCCTCGAACGACACCTGCTTGGTCAACACCTTGGTCAAAGTGGCACGATCCACGGTTACGGTGACGTCGGCCTTGGGGTTGGTGTAATCGGGCCAATGATTGAGCACGGAGTTCTCCAGGAAGAGCGCGTGCTTCTCATTGATGTCAGGGAATATCCAGTTGATCGCAAGCGTCTTGCCGTCCGCCTTCCTGGCATCCAGCTGCACGCCCATGTAACCGAACAATAGCTCGGGCGACATGCTGGCAACGATGTCTGCGCTGGCTGGATTGCCTGTCGCCCGTTTCCTGACGCCATGCCGAAGCTCATCGGCGCCTGTCAGATAGAAGCCCCGCCAGGGGCCGGATTCCGCCTGATAACCCATCTGTTCCAGGATATCGGCCTGCAGATTCTTCGCCTCCTGATTGTCAGGCTGGGCAAACACCAAATGGTTCACCAGTTCGGCGCCCCATCGATAGTCGCCCTTCTCGAATGCCTCGCGTCCGAGCTTCATCACAGCGTCGGGTCCCCCCATCGCCGCTACATACTTGCCTGCGACTTCGACCGGTGGCAGCGGGTTCAAGGTCGCGGGGTTGCCGTCGAAATATCCCAGATAAAAATTGTAGACGGCACGTACGTTGTGGCTTTGGGTGCCATAGTAACCCTGGCTCGCCCATTGATTGGCGAGCGATTGAGGCAACGTCACAAGGCCCGGCAGCTCCCTCATGGTGTAACCCATGTTCGCGTAGTGCAGGGTCTGGTCGTGCATGAATTTGTAGGTATCGCGCTGCACCTTCAGGAGCTGCGTAATTTCGTTGTTCCCCCAGGTGGGCCAATGGTGCATCGTGATCTGCACATCATACTTATCACCCCACATCTGAAGGGCCTGGTTGAGGTACATCGGCCACAGCCGCGCGTCTCGTGTCTTGGCGCCGCGCAGCGTATAGAGATTGTGCATCGTGCGCGTGGCGTCCTCGGCCGTGTTGATCAACTTGAACTTCGGCAGATACCACATCATCTCCGCCGGAGCCTCCGAGCCCGGCGCCAGCAGGAACTCGTACTCAATGCCGTCGATGACGCGCTTCTCGCCGGTCTTCGTGATCAGATCTGTCGGCGCGATCAGCGTGACTGTGCCGCTCGATGTCGTGACGCCCAGCCCCGCCGTCACGGAGCCCTCCGGTCCGGGGGCAACCAGGTTTCCGTACATATAGGACGCACGGCGTCCCATAGCGGGGCCTGCAAACAGGTTCTCGGCGACGAAGTTCTCGAGAAAACCTTCGGGCGCGAAAATCCTGACCTTGCCCGACTTCACGTCGGCTTCGTCGACGATGCCCCGCACGCCGCCAGCGTGATCGACGTGGGAATGCGAATAGATCACGGCCACGACCGGTTTTCTCGGCCGGTTTTGGTAGTAGAGGTCGAGTGCAGCGCGCGCGGTTTCGGCCGATATCAAGGGATCGTATATCGTAATGCCCTGCTCACCCTCGATGATGGTCAGGTTCGACAGGTCCGCGCCACGCACCTGATAGACGCCTGGAACCACTTCATAGAGGCCAGCTTCCATCAGAAGCTGCGACATACGCCATAGGCTCGGATTGACGGTGTCCGGCGCGGCGGTGCCATCCTTGATGAAACCAGCGAACCTCGAGAGATCCCAAACAATCCTGCCATTCTTGTCCTTGATGACACCGCTATCAGGCAATCGCGCGATCAGGCCACGCTTGGCGTTTGTGAAATCCGCATTGTCCGACCATGGCAATGAGGACGTGGAGTTCCTGTTGAACTCCAGCGTGGATAGCGACGCCGGCTTGGAATCGCCGGACGTCTGCGCCTGCGCAACCGTAGCCGCCAGCGCCAGGGTCAATGCTGCGGAGATGACACTGAAGGTGCACTTGATGTAGGAGCGCGGCAACGATCGGCCGCTTGAGATGATCGTTTGCGTCAAAGTCGCTCTCCTTCGTCCTCTCCCACAGCGATTGCTAGTATCGGCAGCAGGCGCGCTCCTCCGAATTCTGGGCAATCTTCGTGTGCTTTTCTATCGGGAGCGGGAAAGCGATCCTATGCAACTTCGGCAATCGGCCGACGATTCACATCTTGGCCTCCGACGGGCCATAGGCCGGCACGCAAATCGCTATGCCGCGTTGTGCCTCAGTACTGTTCCCTGGTCGAGCAGTCCTGCTTCCACCAGCGCCGCCCGGATACGCACGATTTCCGCATCCGTTATCTTGACCAGCGGCGGACGCACCACGGCGCGAGGAAGTTTTTCAAGCAGCACCAAAGCTTCCTTCATGCGGTTGTGCATGTCGACGAAGGGATCGGCATAGAACACGCGCGCCAACGGATAGATCCGGTCGTTCAGCCGACGGGCTTCCGCAAGATCGTTGGCCTGTACCGCGCGATAGAGCCTGGCTTGAAGATCAGCGATGACGCTGCCGCTGCCGGACAGCAGGCCATTGCAGCCGAGCACCAGGGAACTCAACAGCCATGCACTGTTGGTCGACAGCACATTGATGGAAGGCTTGCGCCCCTGCAATGCGCGAATCTGGCTCTCGTGCTGCGGCACCAGTGGAGTCCAATCCTTGATGGCGCGGATCGTAGGCACCTCATCGAAAAGCCGCTCCAGCGTCGTCGCCGGATAGCCCTGCCCCGTCGCCAACGGATATTGAAACACGATCATCGGCAGGTCAGACGCATCGCGGATGGTCTTGAAATGGGCCAGCGCCATCTCGGCCGATTGGCCAAGCGTGAACGGAGCCGGCGGGAACACCAGCAGCGCCGAAGCGCCGCCGGACTGTGCCTGCTGCGCGATCCGCGCCGCCTCCAGGCTGCCGTCCGCCCAGACCCCGTGGATGATCGGTAAAGTGCTGCCGACTTCCTCGGCCGCGATCTCCATGACGCGACGCTGCTCGTCCCTCGTGCAGGATGCAACCTCCGTGGAGTGAGCGTTGATCGTGATCGCCGACAATCCGTGCACCGCCGCGACATCGCGCAAGTGAGCCCGGAAGCTCTGCTCGTCGATCGACAGATCGTCTTGGAACGGCAGCAGCACCGCCGGGATCACACCTTGGGGCACGAAATCGGGATAGCGCGCCATGTGTCGTCTCCTTCACGGTTCCAGCCACAAGCCTAGCGTTTTCCGGCCGGTCAGCCGAGTCACGATCGTAGCTTGTTGGCTTCAATCGCCTTCGATCTCACCTCGTTCGATGGTGAGGGTGACGTCGGCAAACGTCTCAAGCAGCTTCGGATTCGACTCCGTAATCAGCATCGTGATGTCCTTGTCCTGCGAACGAAGCCGGCGAAGCGCTTCGGCGTATCGCTGCGCGAGAACAGGCGCAAGTCCCTGAAACGGCTCGTCGAGAATGAGAAGCCGGGTGCCCAGCATGAGCGCCCGACCGAGCGCGACCATCTTGCCTTGTCCGCCCGAGACCGATCCCGCCGGGCGCCTGGCAAGCTCTTTCAGCTCCGGCAACACGGAGTAGGCCCGCTCCAGCCTTCGTCGTGTCTCGTCCGGAGAGAGCTTCGCGACGCGACCAGGCAGAAGGATGTTCTCTTCCACGGTAAAAGCCGAAAACAGGCGGCGATCCTCCGGCGCATAGCCGACGCCCAGCGACGGGCGGCGGTGCGGCGGAATCGGCCCGAGGTCCTCGCCACCGAGCCGCACCGCGCCGATGGCTTTGGTGAAGCCCATGATGGTGCGAACGGTCGTGGTCTTGCCGGCACCGTTGCGCCCGATGAGCGCGGCGCTCGCTCCGGGCTGCAGCGAGAAGCTGACATTGCGCAGCACCGGCGCATCGGCGATCGCGACGTTGACATTCTCGAAACTCAGCACCGGCGTCATATTCCGATTACCTGCTGCTGGACTTTCGGGTCCGCCAGAACCTCCGCCGGCGTGCCGATCTTCTGGATCTTCCCTACGTTCCACACTGCGACGCGGTGGGCGTAACGCTCCACCATGTCCATGTCGTGCTCGACAAAGACCGACGTAACCTTCTCCTTCGCGAGCGCGGTGGTGAGGATATCCATGATTTCGAGCTTCTCGGATGACGCGACGCCCGAGGTTGGCTCGTCCATGAGCAGGAGCCTGGGCTTCAGCGCGAGCGCAAGCGCGATATCAACCAGCTTGCGTTGCCCTTCGGGCAGCTCTCGCGCCGTTCGCTCGGCATAAGACCTGACGCCGACGAGCTCCAGCAGCCGCTCCATTTCGGACGCCTCCGGCAATCGCGCGAGGGCCTTGAAGCCTGACGGGTACCCCTGCCGCGAGGCCGCCGCGATCAGCATGTTTTCCATGACGGTCTGGTCGAGGAAAAGCTGCGGAATCTGGAAGGCGCGAGCAATGCCAAGCTTGGTGATGGTCCGCGGAAGATGCGCCGTAATATCCTGGCCGAGAAAAGTCACCGTACCGGCCTGCGGACGCAGATAGCCCGTCGATATGTTGAGGAACGTCGTCTTGCCGGCGCCGTTCGGTCCGATGATGGCGAGGTTCTCGCCTTCATGGACGTCAAGGTTGATCCCGTCAGCGGCGATGACTCCGCCGAAGCGGATCTTGATGTCCCTGGCAGAGAGCAGGACGTCGGCCATCAGCGCCCTCCCTTGCCGGACTGGCGATATCGCTGCCTGAGACCGATCAGTCCGTTCGGCGCGTAAAGGATGATCACGATCAGCACGACTCCGAGAATGAGCTGCCAGGAATCCGCGAGGTGAGCAGCCGCATAGAACCGGACGCACTCGAACATCGCCGCCCCCGCAAACGCACCGAAAGCATGGGCTCCGCCGCCAAGGATCGCGATGAACACGAACTCGCCCGATTTGGTCCAGAAGCCAAACTCCGGCGTGGCGATCTGCTGGATGATTGCCACCAGCGTGCCGCCGATTCCGCCGAGGAACGCGGAGATCACGTAGCCGATGAGCAGCACGCGGCGGGCCGACATTCCCAGATATTCGAGCCGGGTCTCATTCGACTTGATCGCCCGCAACATATGCCCGAGCGGACTCTCGAGGTAGCGTTGCACACCGTAGAATGCTGCAGCCGCGATCAAAAGGCTCACGTAAAGAATGACGTATTGGAAGGTTTCCGGCGTGAAGACAAATCCCAGCAAGCCGGGACGCGCCACGCGGATGCCATCAGCACCATTGGTGTAGGGGAACATCTTCTCAAGCAGTGACCACAACACCATCGAGAACGCCAGGTTGAGCATTCCGAAGAAGATTTCCCGGTAGCGAACCACGAACAGACCGACAATCAGGCCAAAGACGGTGGAAGATATGCCTCCGAGCACGAGATAAAGCAGGATATCGCCGCCGCCGACATATTTGCCCCAGAACGCCGACGTGTAGGCGCCAATGGCGAAGAACATTGCGTGTCCGAAGGATACCTGTCCCGCCTGCAGCAGCAGAACGATTCCGAGCACGACGATGCCCTTCGCGAGGATAAGCGCGAACAGCGTCGCCCAGCTCGCCACGAACAGCGGTGCGACCGCGCTGACCAGAAAGAAGATGACTGCTGCCGTCGTGATCGGCTTGATGCGGCGCGTCATCAGATCTTTCTCACTCATCAGATCTTTCTCATTTGGGTTGCGCCGAACAGTCCGTACGGACGCACCAGAAGCACCAGCACCATCAGCAGATAAGGCACGAGGACTTCGAACTCCGGCTGGAGATAGATGACAAAGGCGCGCGTCAGCCCGATCATGAGCGCGGTGAGAGCGGCGCCCTCGATCTGCCCGAGGCCCGCAGTTGCGGCGACCGCGAAAGAGAGCACGATCATGTCGGCGCCCATCCCGGGCACGAGCGATGTCGTCGGCGAGGCAAGCGCCCCGCCGAGCGCCGCCAAGCTCGCGCCGATGATGAACGTCACGAAATAGACGCGCCTGGCGTCGATGCCGATCGACGTGGACGCCTCGCGATCCTCCGTCACGGCCATGATCACGGCCCCGGCGAGGGTGCGGCGCAGGAAGTAGCGCAGGCCGAACAGCGTCGCGACCGCCACGGCTGGCAGCAGGATGACCTGGTAGGACGTGTAGTTCACGCCGAACACGGTCACGTTCGGCAGCAGCTTCAACGGCTCGGCCGCGAAGATCGGCTGCACGCCCCAGATCAAGCGCTGCAGATTATCCATGATCATGAAGGCCGCAAACGTGATCAGGAGCTGCAGGACATCGTCCCTTCCGTATAGCGGCCGCAGCAGAACGCGCTCAATGAAGCCGCCGCAAACGACGCCGATCACGATGGAAGCCGCCAGCAGCGCGGGATAGGTGAGCCATGGCGACAGCGGCGCGACCTTGATGCTGAACGTCGCGGCGAGATAGGCGCCGAAGGCATACAGGGAGCCGTGCGCCACGTTCACCACGCGAAGCACGCCGAAGATCAGGCTGAGCCCGACGGAGACCAGGAACACCAGGGCGGCGTAGCTGATCCCGTCGAGGACGGCCAGTATGGCGAGAGTCGAGTTCATGGAGACCTTCAGGCCGTCCCCCGGAGAGCCGGAGGACGGCTATTGGAGTGCTATTGTTTGAAGGTCGGCACGTCCATCTTGGCGAATTCCGGCTTGAGCGTCTTGAGCCACTCGACCGATCGCACGCCCGCCGGGTTGGTGATCACCTTCGGGTCGAAGATCATCATATTGTCGAGCAGTTTGAAGTCGTAGCCCGGGAAGGACTTGGTGACGCCGACAAGCTGGGCTTCCAGACCCTGATTGTCCTCGGGCCTCAGCGTGACCGGCCTGCCGAAGCCGGTTGCGAACTCCGTGCCGGCAGTCGCATCCACGACCTGCTCCCGCGTGGGCCAGTTGCCGTCATTCGCCTTGATGGCCTTGTCATAGGCCGTTTGCAACGCCGTGAATGCCTGCGCCATGTGATAGACCGGATAGATCGGCCATGCGCCGGTCTTGGCCTTGAACGCTTCGTTGAAGGCTTTGAAGGCCGGGTCGTTCTTCTTTTCCGGGTGCAGGAACCAGTGATCGCCCCGTGCACCGACGATCAGTCCCTCCGGCAGGTCCTTGCCCAATCGCTGGATCGACGATTCTCCGATACCAAGCACGAATGTCGATTGCTGCAACAGGCCGCGTTGACCCGCCTGGCGAACCAGGGTGTCGAGGTCACCGCCCCAGGCGGTCGTGAGCACGACGTCCGGTCGGAGCGCCAGCAGGCGAGAGACCTCCGTGGAATAGTCAGGCGCACCGAATTTCGGGAACAGCTCTGCAACCACCTGGACGTCGGGCTTCATCGCCTTCAACGCAGTGGAGAATATCTCCCAGCTTTCGCGACCCCACGCGTAGTCCTGATTGACGACAGCGATCGTCTTGAAGTCGGGCTTCGTCTTGAGGAGATAGATGAGCACCGCCAACATCTCGGGAGTGCCGTTCGCCTGGGTCCGGAAATTGTAGCGATACTTCTTCGTCTCGAGAATGGAAGCAGCGCCGCAATCCCACATGAAGTTCATGACCTTCAGGTCTTCGGCGACCGGAACAAGCTGGTTGCAGCTGCCCGAGGAGATTGCAGCGAACGTCGCGTCAACCTTGTCGTCCTGCACGATGCGCCGATAGTTCGAGACCAATGCTTCGCCGCCGGCGCCTTCGTCGATGAACGAAAGCTTGACCGGCACGCCGCCGATGCCGCCTTTCTTATTGAGATCCTCCGCGATCATCTCCGCCGCGGCCTTGGCCGGAACGCCGAAAACGGAAGCCGGCCCCGACAGGAATGTCGCAATGCCGATCTTGATTTCCTGGGGTTTACCCTGCGCAAGAGCGGCACCTGCAAAAATTGCAGTTGCTGCGGCAGCCGCAAATGCGGTCTTCAAATATTGCATTGGAAGCCCTCCCTGTTCTTTTTCGACTATTTGTATCTGGCCTGGCGGCCATTTTTCTTACCGCAACGCTACTATAATTTGCGTCCTTTGCCAGCCTTTACTGGCTGACCTCAGCACCGCTTTTGGCCCGAGGCGGACCCGCGCGCGAGGGCGCTAGCCCAGCTCAAAGGTGGTGACGCCGAAGACCCGCTCCAGCCGCAATGGCGGCACGGCGCCGGTATACATGCGCGCGGTCTCGAACACCGGGGCAAGGCCCAAGTCTTGCGCCAATGCGACGGCCTCGCGGTTGACGCTGGGAACGTCGAGGAAAATCTCGCCGCCGCCCACGCGGGCCAGCAAAGCCGACAGAACCACCTCGGCGGCGGCGCGGTCGTCGGCCACCAGCGGGCCGATCTTGCGGCCGCTCCGGCACGGACGGATCACGCCCCAGCCGGCAAGCCCTCCGTTCCGGACGAGCGCGCAACCGACATGTCCGGGCGAGCCGATCCACGCGCGCAGGAACGCGGTGCGCCGAGCCGGAAACACCGTTGCGTCATACGCCTCCACGGTCGCCAATGGGACGTCGGCGAGCGCGACGACATCTGCCTGCGGCACATCGAGGGCCGCGGCGGTGCCGCCATAACGGACATTGGCATAAGCGAGCTCGAACCCGGACTTCCCATAGTTTTCCTGCTGCGCCACCACGCCGTCGAGCCCGATCACACGCTCCCCGGCATGCGCGATGGCCGCGTTCCATATGCGCAGCCCATAGCCACGGCCGCGCAAATCCCTTCGGACGATGTAGAAGCCGAGGAAGGCGAAGCTCTCATCGTAATTGACGCAGGAGACGGTCGCGACCGGAGCGCCGTCGAGTTCGCCGATGAAGAAGCCCTCCGGATCGGCCGCGGCGAAGCAGGCGGCGTCGGCGAGACCCGGATTCCAGCCTTCGGCCGCCGCCCAGTCCACGGCTATCGAGATTTCGTCCGGCCGCATGTTGCGGATGCGCAGGCCGCTCGTGGCTGGCGATCGTGCAGATGGACTCATGGGCCGATATCACCACGAGTGACCTGTTGCCTGCAAATGAAGAAACGCCATGGCGGCGGCGCCTGGGCCACTATCGTGCCGGAGTCAAGCCATGCTTTCCAGGACCTGTCCCTGTTGGCGCCGGATCAGATCAGAGGCCTTCTCCGCGATCATGAGAACACATGCATTTATGTGCCCAGATACGATTGTTGGCATGACTGACGCGTCGACGATCCGAAGCGAGGTCGCGCCAAGGACGGAAAGCTGGCTGTCCACGACGCGACCGATTCCGCAAGTGCCGCACGGATGGTTTGCGGTGATCGCCGTGCTCCGAATCCACTGTTCAATGTCGCCGTCCGATTGGACGCGCGACGGTCCGGCTGATTTTCCTGCCAGCGAGGCGACCGCCGGATGAGCAGCCAATTCGAGACCGATCTTTGCTCCACGCAGCAACGTCGCAAGGTCATCCGGGTGCTCGAGGAATCCATTGCGGATTCTCGGTGCATCAAGCGGGTTGGTCGATCTCAACGAAACCTCCCCGCGACTTTTTGGATGCAGCAATGTCGGACGGATCGCAAAGCCGTCTTCAAAAGCCGGACGAATCCCCGGGAACCAGACGTAGGGCTGCGCGGCCGTCGACCGAAACATGAATTCGATGTCCGGCGCCTCGAGCGAGGGATCGGTCTTGACGAACCCGAAGAGATACCTGGGAAGCATTGTCCCGGGTCCGGTCCCAAATAGATAAGCTCGGACCAGGGCTAGCGAAATTCGGTCAAGGCGCATCGTCCTGTGGAAGGCACCCGGCGTGGGGCGGCTCCAGTTGAACCATGCAGCAAGGTGATCTTGCAAATCCTGGCCTACCGGCAGATCGACAAGCGTTTCGATCCCAAGAGAGGCGAGATGCTTCGTCGGCCCGATACCCGACAACATGAGCAAATGTGGCGTGTGATACGCGCCCGCACACAATATGACCTCTCGATCCGCCATCACGTAGGCGCTTCGCCCACCGCTGACGTACCGCACTCCCACCGCTCGGGTCCCCTCAAAAACGATTTGAGTCGCTTGCGCTTTGGTATGAAGTACCAGATTTGCGCGCTTCAGCGCGGATCGAAGGTAGGCTGAGGCTGTCGTCTCTCGACGGCCTTTCCAGGTGGTATTTTGGATTATCCCGAACCCCTCGTGCGTTTCTCCATTGAAGTCGTTCGTGAATGTGAAGCCGAGGTCGCGCGCAGCGGCGAGCCAGGCGTCGAACAGCGGATCGCTTGGGCGCGAGAACTCGACGTGTATCGGCCCCGATCCGCCGCGCCAAACGCTTTCTCCTTCCTGCCACGTTTCACAACGTTTGAAGTAAGGGAGAACATCGTTGTAGGACCATCCTTGGGCGCCCGCGCGAGCCCAGCCGTCATAGTCGGCACGATCGCCGCGCGTGAATGCCATCACGTTGATCGAGTGTGACCCGCCCAACACTTTCCCGCGCTTGGCGGGAATCGCCCGGCCATTGAGCCTCTCATCAGGCTCGGCCATCAGGCCCCAATCGTAGATCGCATACTCATGAAGCTTCCCTAGTCCGATCGGAATGCGAACCAGCGGATTTCGATCGTATCCACCCGCCTCGAGCAAGAGAACAGTTGAATTAGGATCCTCGGAGAGTCGGCTCGCCAGTACACAGCCCGCGGAGCCTGCTCCAACAACGACATAATCGTACGATCGTCGTTTCAATTTTCGACGCTCCAGCACCACGTTCAGAGCGCGATGTTCGCACAAGGCAATGCAACGGCCCTGTCGTCAGAAGTAATCGATCATCAAGAATCAACAAGCCAGATGCCGTAGCGTTGAATGCCGACGTCCTATGTGAATCGTCATTCGGATCGATTTCCACTTTGCAGGTTACGTTTCAGATGTAACGGAACTTGGTTCCGGACGCCGAAACGGAAAGCTCCTCGGACAAGCCGTCCATAAGAGGAACGACCGCTCGCCGGTCAGTCGAGATGACGAAATGGAGGAAGCTACCGGCGCATAACGAGCGCCTGATCAATGGAGTTCGATGCGGATGCCTTTGGCGCCGTTGAGCAGCCGCCTCAAATGATAGCTGGCGAGCGGATCGTCGGCATGCGTTCCGACCAGTGCGGCGAAAGCCGGCATGGCCGCAGCGTCACCCGACTCGAGCTTGGCAAAGGCGACCGCATATTGCGTCGTGGCCGGCGCATCGAATTCCGCCGACGATAACGGCTCGTGGGCGCGCAACGGCTCGCTGCGTCCGCGCAGGACAAGATCGCCGATCGGTCGTCCCTTGAAGTCCTGTGCCGCGTTTGCGACCGCGTCACTGACGCAAATCCGCGTGCCCAGCGCCTTGTTCGCGGCTTCCAGCCTGGCGGCGGTGTTGATCGTGTCGCCATAGGCCGTGTAGTCGAAGAAGCGGTTGCCGCCGAAATTGCCGACCAGCGCGGGGCCGGCGTGCGCGCCGATCCGTGTGGCGCCGAAATTCACGCCTCTTTGCTTCCAACGCCCGCGAAACGCCTCCGCCCATTCGTCGAGCGCCTGTGCGCAGGCGATGGCGCGGGTCGCGTAGTCGGGCTGATCGCCAGGCGCGTTGAACAGCACCTGGATTGCATCACCGATCACCTTCGCCACCGTCCCTTCATGAGCGAAGACGACATCCGTCAGGCCGCCGACATATTCGTTGAGCATTTCCGCCAGCACCTCGGGCAACGCCGTTTCGACGAGCGAGGTAAAGCCGGTGATATCGGTGAAGATCACGGCGATCTCGCGCCAGCGCACCTCCATGTCGTTATTGCCGTCCCCGGCGGCGAGGCGCTTGGCGAGCTCGGGCGAGAAATAGCGCGACAGCGACGCGTGCGCGCGCTCCGCTTCCATCTGGCGGCGACGTGCCTCGCGCAGGATCTCGATGTGACGCATTGTCTTCTGGATCGTCATTTCCAGGTCGGAGAAATCGATGGGCTTGGTCAGGAAGTCGAAGGCACCGCGATTCATCGCAGTGCGTATGTTGCTCATGTCGCCATAGGCCGAGACGATGATGGTCGACTTCTTGTCCTCGGCCTCCTGCAGTTTCTCCAGCAGCGACAAGCCATCCATGCGCGGCATGTTGATGTCGGAGACCACGAGATCGACATGAGGATGCTGCTCGATCGACTGGAGCGCTTCAAGCCCGTCGCGCGCGAAGACGAAGCTCACCAGTCCGTCGCGAATCTGCCGGCGGAATTTCTGGAGCACCAGTGCCTCCAGATCGGGCTCGTCGTCGACTACGAGGATGGTAGCGGTCATGCGGATTGTTCCAGCCTCGCGTCGATCTCCTGGCGGACCTGGCTGAAGTCGATCGGCTTGGTCAACAGGTCGTCCGCGCCTCGCTCCAGCGCTCTCTTGCGCGTCGCGGCGTCTCCGTAGGCCGTGATCATGATCACGGGAACGTCGGGCCGCCGGGCGCGGACCTCTGGCAGCATATCAAGCCCGCTCATCCCGGGCATGTTGATGTCGGAGAAAATCAGGATCAGCGAATGCTCGCCGACGTCGGAAATGCGGGTCAGCGCTTCGGACGCCGTCCCGGCAAAATCCATCACAAAGCGCTGGGCCCGAAGATCGCGGCGAAATTGCTGGCGGAACAAGGTCTCCACATCAGGCTCGTCATCCACCACCAGGACCATCACACTCACGGCTAACCTCTGATTCTATCCGAAAAATTGCTTCTGCGCGGCAGCAGGATGGTGAACTCGGTAAACTCGCCAGGCTCGGTCTCGACATTGATCGTACCGCCGTGCTGCTTCACGATAATGTCATGGCTCATGGAAAGTCCGAGGCCGGTACCCTCGCCTGGCGGCTTGGTCGTGAAGAACGGGTTGAACATCTTCTCCTTTACCTCGGGCGGAATGCCGACGCCGTTGTCGCGGATGCGGATTTCGACATAATCGCCACGGCTGAGTGTGCTGGCGCTGACCTCCGGTTCAAATCCGGGAGCATTTTCGCTGCCGCGCTTGGCGACCGCATAAAAGCCGTTGGAAATCAAGTTCAGCAGCACCCGCGTGATCTCCTGCGGAAACACCTCGACCGTGCCGGCGTCCGGATCGAGCTCGCGCCTGAGGGTAACGTTGAACCGCGGCTTCTCGGCGCGCGCGCCGTGATAGGCAAGGTTCAGACTCTCCTCGACCAGCGCGTTCACGTCGGTCGGCCGGTGCTCGCCGCCACCCTCTCGCGAATGTAGGAGCATGTTCTTGACGATGGAATCGGCGCGTTTGCCGTGCTGCACGATTTTTTGCAGATTGTCTTTCACGAGCCCGCTCAGTTCGTCGACCTCGCCGCGAATGTTGTCGGCGAGTGACGCTGATGCCAGCAAATCGCTCAGTTCGCCTGTGAGTTCCGCGGAAAGTGAGGCGAAATTGTTGACGAAGTTGAGCGGATTCTTGATCTCGTGCGCAATGCCGGCCGTGAGCTGACCGAGGGAGGCCAGCTTCTCGGTCTGGACCAGGCGATCCTGCGCGGCGCGCAGATCGTCGAGGGATTTTGCAAGCTCCCTGGTGCGGGCCTGCACCTGCTCGAACAGCCGCACATTGCCGATCGCAATCACCGCCTGGTCGGCGAAGGTCTGCAGCAGTGCCACCTGCTTGTCGGTGAACGGGTGCACTTCGTTGCGGCGGAGCACGATCGCGCCGATGCTTTCGCTCTCGCGCAAGAGCGGCACGCTCAGAATGGTGCGGTGTCCCATCCGGCTCGCGAGCTCACGGCCTTCCGGGAAGTCAGTATCCTGACTGAGATCAGCGACGTGCACCGGGGTCTGTTCGATGAAGGCACGGCCCGCGGTCCAGTTGCGATTGATCGGCCATTTCTCAAGGGGAATCGGGATCGGCCCGTGATGGGCGCTGAATCGCAGATCGTCACCGTCCCTCAGCACCACGGCGGCATCATAGGCGTCGCAGAGCACGCAGGCGCTGTCGACGATTGCCTTCAATGCCGGTCCGACATCTGTCGGCGAGGACGCAATCACCTTCAGGATGTTGGCGCTGCCGGTCTGATGGGTGAGGGCTTCCTGCAGATCGCGGGTCTTGGCCTGCACCTCATTGAACAGCCGCGTATTTTCGATGGCGATCACGGCCTGATCGGCAAATGTCCTGAGCAGCGCGATCTGGTTGTCGGCAAACGCTCCCGCCTCGGCGCGCGAAACGCCGATCGTGCCGATCGCAACGCCTTCACGCAGCATCGGCACGACAATGATGCTTCGATATCCTCTGGCGCGTGCCATGTCCTTGACGGCCAGGGGGACATCAGATTCGGTCTCGATATCGGTGCGAAACGCGATGGTTGAACTCTGCGCGACGCGGCTGTGAATTCCCGAGGACGTGAGCGGCGTGGGGAACGAATTCTCGATCTCCCTGTCGCCGGCCTGGTTTCCCGCCGTGTGGGCGGCCAGATGAAGCATGTTATCGACAACGCGCGTGACGAGCGACGTTTGGCCGCCGAGCAGCCGCTTCGCGCTGTCGGCGATGGCGTCGAATACCGGCTGCACGTCGGTTGGTGAACTCGCGATGACGTTGAGAATTTCGGCGGTCGCGGTCTGCCGCTCCAGCGCTTCCCTGGTCGCATTGAACAGGCCGACATTCTTGATCGCGATCACGGCCTGGTCGGCGAAGGTCTGCAGCAGCCGAACCTGGTGCTCGCTGAACGCGCCGGTCGCCCGGCGCGTGGTGATGATGATGCCGATGACCTCGCCCTCGCTCACCAGCGGGGCGAACAGCATGCTGCGATAGCCGCGCGCACGCGCGATGTCCCGCGCGGCCGGCTCGAGCTCGGTGTCGGGCAGTTGAGCTGCCGTACCGCCTGCCACGAGCTGGTAGGGCGGGAATTGAGCGAAGGGGATTGGAAACGCCGCCTGCAGAGCCCGATCGCCGGCGGGATCGGTCGGGGTGAAGGCCGCCAGATGGGCGGCGCCGCCCGCATAGCGAAGCACCCCGGTCGAAAAGCCGCCGATCAGCCGATTGGCATTGGCCGCGATGGCCTCGAACACCGGCTGCACGTCGGACGGCGAACTTGCCATCACCTTCAGAATATCGGCGGTGGTGGTTTGCCGCTCCAGCGCTTCCCGCGTCTCGTTGAACAGGCGCGCGTTCTCGATCGCGATCGCGGCCTGATCGGCGAACGTCTGCAGCAACTGCACGTGGTCGGCGGCAAACGCGCCGGGCTCGGCACGCGTGACGCTGATCATGCCGACGGGCGTTCCCCTGTTCATCAGCGGCATGAACAAGACGCTGCGGAAACCGCGCAACCTTGCCAACTCCTTGTTCAGTTGCGGGACGTCATCGGCCTCGCTGTCCGGAAATTGAACCGTCTTGCCACCGCGGACCAGGGCAAAGGTCGGAAAGTCGGCGATCTGTCGCGGGAACGATGATTTCAATCCTTCGTCCGCCTCGGGGCTGATCGGCGTGTACGCCACCAGATGAAGTTCGTCGCCGATAAACTGGAGCACGGTGGCGGAGAAGGCGCCGAGCAGGCGCTTGGAGCTGGAGGCGATGGCCTCGAACACCGGCCGGGCATCGGAGGGCGAGGCCGCGATGGTGCGCAGGATCGCGGCGCCGGCGCTCTGCCGATCACGCGCAATCGCAAGCTCGCCTTGCAGGCGTGCATTCTCGGCGGCGCCGGATTGCAGTTGCTGCTCGAGCTCGTCGATCCTGCGCCTCAGCTCGGCGGCGATATCCTGGGAAAGCGCGGTCATTCATGATCCGGTTCGGCGCCACGACGCGAGCGGGCGCAATAACACGGCCGACGGAGGCCGGCCAGCCAAGGGTGCCCGCATTATCACATCCCGCCCGGCCGGGAGCCAGTGCCCGCCGCGGGCCGGCGTCCCCTGCCCGACTGCGTAAACCAGGTTGACCGGACGGCCGCTGGTCACCCTGGCCGAAGCTGCGCAAGGCCCCCACACGCCGGCGATCACTCCGAGATCGGAAGAGAACCGGTTCGCGAGCGCTCTTTGAGTATGCTATCTTAGGTAGCTGGCGCGTGCCGCGGAGCTTCCGGGGCACGCAGAAGCCTCACGCATGACAGCACCAGCCTGATTGAGGTGATCGTGGATTCCGCCGTGCCGCTTGCTCCATACGCAGAGGAGCTGGCGCTAGATTCTTCTTTTGACGCGCTTTCTTCACGCGAACCGGTATCCACTTCGCTCGAAAACGCTTTAGAAACCAGCGTTATCGCTCGCCAACAGGTTCGAGCGAATGGAAATCAATGTCGCGACGATGCCGATGACCACACATAGCGCCACATAGTGGGCAGGCCCGAACCTGTCTTTCAAAGACCACGCCTGGACCAATACGGGCGTCACTCCCCCGGCGATCGCATAGGCCACGTTGTAGGAGAACGAGGCGCCGCTGAACCGTATCGCCGCCGGAAATCCGCGCATCAGCGTAACGGGTACCAGCGTGCTGAGCCCACCTCCGAAGCCGGCCAGCACGGAAATCGCCAGCAGGAAATCCGGATTGGCAGCGGCGGGCGAAAACAGCCCGTAGACCGCTGCGATCATGATCGGACCGAGGATCACCGCCACCCGGCGGGTGCCGAAACGGTCGATCATGATCCCCGTCAGCAGAGCCGACAATCCATAGGCGAATGTGGCGAAATCGGTGGAATAGAACGTCACCAGAGCAGGCACGCCGTCCAGCTTCCGTATCAGGCCCGGCGCCATCAGGATCACCACGGTGGTGATCGCAGCGAGCATCCAGGTGAGCGCCATCGAGATGGCGATCGCCCGCGGGTGATGTCGCCAGACGATCTTGAGCGGCAAGGAACGTTCGAGGGCGCTGCGAGCCTGCATCGCCTGGAATATCGGGGTCTCATTCAACCATTGCCGAAGATAGATGGCGACGAAGCCGAGAAAGCCGCCCAAGAGGAAGGGGAAACGCCAGGCGAAGCTGGCGATTGCAGCGGTCGAATAGGCGGCATGGATCGCGGTGGAGACGATCGATCCAAGCAAGATCCCGGCGACCAACCCGGATGCGAGCAGGCCGCAGGCGAGCCCCGTACGCTGAGCACCCGCGTGCTCGGAAACGAACACCCACGCGCCCGGCGCCTCGCCGCCGATCGCCGCTCCCTGCAGCACCCGCATCAGCGCAAGCAGCACCGGAGCGAGATATCCGATGTCGGCGTAGACCGGAAGACAGCCGATCAGGAGCGTCGGTAGCGCCATCATGAACACCGACAGCATGAAGATCCGCTTGCGGCCGAACTTGTCGCCGAAATGCGCCATGACGACGCCGCCCAGAGGGCGCGCAAAATAGCCGACGCCGAAGATCGCAAACGCTTCGAGCTGGGTCACCCAATCCGGCACGTCGGGCGGGAAAAACAGCCGGCCGATCACATCGGCGAAAAAGACGAAGACGATGAAGTCGTAGAACTCGAGGGCTCCACCGAGCGAGGCAAGGATCAATGTCTTGCGAAGTCCCGCCGCGAGCGGCGCCGGTTGCGCGGCAGTGAACGGTTCAGCCGCTATGGTCATCCGATCCTCGCTGCAGAATGATGCCGGCCGGCAGCAACCGGGCTGCAATCGCCGCAGCATCATCGTGGGCGGGCCCTATTGCGCTATCGTTGCAGGGCTCGATTATTACACGACGATTGTAACATCACCGAATGGTGCGCGTTGAGTGACCCGGCTCAGGACGCCAGGAATCCTCCGTCGGCGGCAAGCACGTGGCCGACCACGTAGGACGCTGCGTCGGATAGCAGCCAGACCACGGCTTCGGCGACTTCCTCGGGCTTACCCATGCGCCGCAGCGGCAATCCTGCCGCGACGGCGGACATGTCGCCGACACCCGAGCGGAGCATCATGTCGGTCACGACACGGCCGGGGGCGATCGCGTTGACCGTGACGCCGCGCGGCGCGGCCTCCATTGCGGCCGAGCGCATCAGCGAGATCGCCGCAGCCTTCGACGCTGAATAGAGCGAAAGTCCGGCGTTCGGATTCCTGAGGCCGCTCACCGACGCATTGATCACGATCCTGCCCGAGCCTTGCGCGAACATTACCGGAAGCTGATGGCGCAGGCACAGGAACACCGAGCGTACATTGGTGTCGAACACCTCGTCATAGACGGCGCTGCCCTGTTCCTCGATGCCGGCGCGCCGCTCCTGGAATCCGGCATTGTTGAAGGCAGCATCGAGCCTGCCGTGACGTTCGACTGCGATGCGAACCAGGCCTTCGACGTCGTCCTCCCTGGTGACGTCGGTCCTGACCGCCAGGACTTGCGCCCCCAGCGCCTGGCATTCGGCCGCCACGGATTCGATCTCCGCCTCGCGCCTGCCGGCAATCAGGATCGCCGCCGCCCCCTCCGCAGCCATCCTCAGCGCCGCGGCGCGACCGATTCCGCTGCCGCCTCCCGTCACGAGGCAAACCTTGCCCTTCATCCGGTTCGCGGCCGTACTCAAACCGCCGGTTCGTTCCTCGCTCATCGGGCCAGACTCCGTTGTCGCGCCAATAGTTGTATGGTACAACGATCACGCCGGAGTCAAGCCATGCCTTTTCATGACCAGTCCCTGATCGATGACATTCGCGCGGCCTCGCGGCTGATGGTGCGCGAGCTCGGCTTCATGGAGCAGACGCTGGCCGCCACCGATTATCCACCGTCGGCCGTCCACGCCATCCTGGAAATCGGCGCGCGCGGTCCCCTGACCTCGGCCGACCTGTCCGACATCCTCCATCTGGAGAAATCGAGCGTCAGCCGCATGGTGCGCAAGCTGATCGAGTGCGGCGAGCTGAAAGAGACCGTCGACGCTGATGATGCGCGGATCAAGCAGCTATCGCTGACGGCGAAGGGACGGCGCACCCTCTCCGCCCTGCATGATTTCGGCCGGCGACAGGTCTCCGGCGCACTCGAGCGGCTCAGCGAGGCCGAGCGAAGGACCGTTCGCGATGGACTTGTGGTCTACGCACGGGCTCTGCAGGCCAGCCGCAACGAGGACACCGAATCGAAGCTGCGCTATGGCCAGAACCAAGGCGTTTGAACGATGCCGCAGCCGCTGCCTTCAACAAAGTCAAATCAGACGAGCGGCATTTCCGAGATTGCTCTCCAAGCAGACATGTCCCGTATACGCCAAAATCGGCGCAAATGACCTGTAGCGGTCTTGCTGTGCGATTAGCTAGGCTCCACTGATCGTTTCACTGAATTGACCCTAGCCCAAACGGAACGCCTTGTGCTTTGATAGAGGGGCCGGGGAAGATCTGTTTATTTGTAGCAGACTCATTTGTTCGCTCAAGGAGCGCTTGAGATGTCAGAACAAGCTCGCAAAATCCGTGTTTCGTTCATCTGCACAATTCCGTCGCCGGTGGTTACGCAGGCGCTGGCGCAGGCAGGCGCTGACGCAGTCGTCATTGATCAGGAGCATGGCGCAATAGGCCCGGAGAATCTTCATGCGATGATCGCATCAACAGCGGGCACCGATTGTCGCCCTGTTGTCAGGGTCGGTAAGCGGGATGAAGCAATGGTGAAGCTGGCGCTCGACATGGGCGCTGCCGGTATCGTGTTTCCGCAGGTGAACACCGCGCAGGAGGCTAACGAGTGTGTCGCAATGACACGCTATCCGCCTCGCGGAACGCGCGGCTTCGGTCCATTTATCGGACATTCCCGATGGGGCGTCTCCTTTCAAGACTACCTACCAAAGCTCGGTGACACGGTCGTCTGTAACATCCTGATCGAGACAAAGGCCGCGATTGACAATATCGAGGCGATCTGTGCCGTCGAAGGGATCAGCGTCTTGGTCCTGGCGCCGCTCGATCTTTCGGTTGAGCTAGGCTGCCCTGGCCAATTTGACAGTCCTATTTTCCTGAAAGCGGTAGAGCGGTTCGAGCGAGCTACGACTGCAGCCAATGTGCCGAGGAGCACACTCGCTTTGACTGAGCAGCAGGTCCAATCTGCCATAGCGCGCGGTTACGCGACCGTAGGGCTTGGCTTTGACGTTCTGATGCTCAAGAACGCCGCCACAGTCGCAATCAGTTGGGCACGGCAGACTGCAATTTAAAGCGGCGGCGCGCTTTCAATTCGCTCGACCATGAGGCGCCCTACGGGCCTTTACAGCCAGGAGCGTCGCGCAAAGCTGCTGCCGAGCGGAGCTTAGTTCAGTTGCGCTAGAAACGCGTTGATCGCGTCGGCGCCTTGTTTTGGCTGCTGGCACATCCACCAATGACCCGCCCCTTGCAAAACCGCGACCTTTGCGCCGGCGCGCTCGGCACAACGGCGCGCGAGCGTCTCGCCGCCACAGTAGTGATCTTCCGTCGCGATCAGCGCCAGGCCGGGCTTGGCGGCTGCCCGGGGCAAGCTGCTACCGAGATCCCGCATAACAGGTTGAGCGGCCGATCTGTACAATGCCAGGATTGCCTTGCCCATGTCCTTGTTCGCACCAGCGGCCACTTTCTTGGCGATCGCCGAGGTCATGCCCAAGCTCTCGTACCGTTGGGCTCGGGCCTCGACCGACATGGCTGCCGTCTGCGCGACTGCTTGCTCGCCGATTTCCGGCGTCTGCCAGGTCTGCGCCAGGTCGTGCCAGACGTAATCCGCGTCGAATGCGCCCAGAATATCGCTCGCCCAAGATCGTATTAGACCCGCACGGTCCATTGCGATGCGCACGACATGTCCGCCGCCCCAGTCATGCCCCACGAGATCGATCGGCTGCGGCAACTTCTCCAGTTCGCCCGCAAGCCAGTCGCGATAGGCATCGATAGAACAGTCAAAGCCGGCAGGGATGGCGGACCCAAATCCCGGTGGAGAAAGACAAACAACATGATGGTCGCGCAGATGCGGGACGAGATTGTCCCAGATCGCCTCGGTTTCAGGATTTCCGTGGACAAGAACGAGGGTCATCATGCTCCTCCCAAAAACAACGTGCGTCACACATGCGACCCACCGTACCTGGGGTGAGCCGGTGACCGCGTTATTCAGCGCGGACGAAGCGGTGACGCCGCGGGTGCGGCCTCCGCATCCGCTCAAAGGCCTGTCAGGAATCGCTCCAGCGCTGCATTGGTCTCCCCTGGTGCTTCCTGCTGCACCCAGTGACCGATGCCCGGAAGAACCGCCGATCCGCGAAAATCGGTGCAGGCAGCCCCGGGGTTCGCGTAGAGATCCATGCCGGGAATGAACGCGCGAACCGCGTCACGCTCGCCAGCCAGGAAATATGACGGCTGCGTCACCGGCTTGTCGGCAAACTCCGCCAATTCCTTGAAATCGATGTCCTGCACGCGGTAGCGATTGAGAGGGCCGCGGAAGCCGCCGGCGCGGAATGCGTCGATATAGACCTGCAGGTCTTTCTCGCTCATCCAGTCCGGGAATGGCTTCGGATCGATCATCCCGTCGAGCAATTTCGCGTCTACGGGCTTGTGATCGAGCCACTTGTTGACCGGGGCGCCACCTGAGATCGCGAAATAGAGTTTTCGCAAAGCGACGGGGATGTCGGCCTCGAGCTCCTTTTCCGCCACACCTTCCTTCTGGAAATAGAGCATATAGAAGAAGCGGTCCTTGTATGCAGCCCTGACCGCGTCGAGAAAGCCGACAGGGCCTCTCGGGACATACGGCACACTCAAGCCGGCGACCGCCTTCACCTTGTCCGGGTAGATCAGCGCCGTATTCCAGACCATCGGCGCCCCCCAATCGTGACCGAACAGGATCGCCTTGCCGTCACCCAGTTGATCGATCACGGCGGCGATATCGGACGTCAGGTTGCGCATGCTGTAGGCGGCAATCTCCTGCGGCTTGGAGCTCTGCCCGTAGCCGCGCACCTCGAGCGCCGCCACCTTGTAGCCGCGCTTCGAGAAATAATCGATCTGGTGACGCCATGAGTACCAAAGCTCGGGAAAGCCATGAACGCAGAGGATCAGGGGACCGCGGCCGGCGACAGCCACATTCAGGTTGATCGATCCGTTCCGCACCGTGACGAAATCCATGACGTCCTCGCAGATTTCTGGTTCGCGTCTACTCAACTCCCGCGTGGATGCCCGGGTCAAGCCGCGCGCGGCTACATCTGTAACGCAGGCTCCGTTCTTATGGGACGAGACGACAGCGCGGAGAGCCTCTCTCCGTCATTGCGAGCGAAGCGAGGCAATCCATCTCTCCACCCGCGGAGCCATGGATTGCTTCGTCGCTTCGCTCCTCGCAATGACGGGCCGACTACTTCCCGTGCTCTTCGCGCATCTTGGCCTGGATCTTGGCCATGCCGCCGATCCAGCGGTCGTAGTTCTCGGTCTTCTTGCGCATGTAGCCGAGCACCTGCGGGTGCGGCAGGATCAGGAAGGTTTCCTGCTCGATGCCGCGCAATGCGTCCTGCGCGACCTGCTCCGCGGTGAGGTCGCCGTCGCCGGATTGCGGACCCTTCGGGATCGAGCGCAGCATGTTGGTGTCGACGCCTTGCGGGCAGAGGATCGAGACCTTGATGCCATCGGCGCGATGGGAGATCGCGAGGTTTTCGGCAAAGCCGACCGCAGCATGCTTGGTGGTGGAATAAGCGGGGCTGCCGACCTGCGACAACAGGCCGGCCGCGGAGATGGTGTTGAGGAAATAGCCGCCGCCGCGTGCCTTCATGCGCGGGATCAGATGCCGCGCGGCATAGACATGGGCCATCACATGGATCGCCCAGCTCCGCGCCCAGGGCTCATCCGAGGTGCCGCCGGCATTCGCAGAGAGCGGATCGAAACCGCCGCCGATCCCGGCATTGGAACAGAACAGCGCGATCGGGCCGAACATCCGCTCGGTCGCCTCGATCACGTGCAGGATATTCTTCTCCTGCCCGACATCGCATTTGAACGCCGCGCCGCCGACGGAGGCCGCAACCTTTTCGGCCGCTGCATGGTCGAGATCGACCACCACCACTTTCGCGGCGCCCGCACGATGGAACGCCTCGCACAGCGCCTTGCCGATGCCATTGCCGCCACCGGTGACGACCACGACTTTTTCTGCCACCTGCATGGCCCCCTCCCGATTTGTTGTTGTCAGCGCCTCAGCTCGCGAGCACGAGGTCGAGGATCGCCGTATAATGGCAGGCCGCGCCAAGCAAGACAAAACAGTGCCAGATCGCGTTCTGGAAACGCAGTCGCTGCCACGCGTGGAACACCACGCCGAGACTGTACAATACGCCGCCCGCGACCACGAACCACAGCGCCATCGCCGGCAGCACCTTCACCACCGCATCATAGAGCATCAAGCCGCTCCAGCCCATGGCGAGATAGAGCCCGACCGACAGGCGGTCGAAACGGCCCGGCAGCGTCAGTTTCAGCACGATGCCGACGATCGCCACGCACCAGACCCCGATCAGGAGCGCCAGCGCAAAGTAGCTCTCCCTCAACTCCATGATGAAGGGCGTGTAGGTCGCCGCGATCAGCACATAGATCGCCGAATGGTCGAAGCGGCGCAGCACCCATTTGGCCCGCGACACCGGCCAGAGATTATAGGTCGCCGACAGCACCAGCATGGCGAGCAGACCCGTGACATAGACCGAGATCACCGCGACGTCGCGCGGCGTCGCGTAGACAGCCGTCAGCACGATCAGCACGGTGGCAGCAATCAGGCCGAAGCAGATGCCGACGACATGGACAATGCCGTCGGCGATCAGTTCGGCGCGGTCGTAGTTCCAGATCACGGCACCGGCCGCGTGGAACGAATTGGAGGCGAGTTGTTTCAGGCGGAATATCGTCATGACCAGTCGGCGCACCAGTGAGGAGCGAGGGGACATCGGCCTTGGGAGGTTAGCCGATCTAATACCCCATCGTCGTGGCTGTTTTTTGAACCGGCGATGAACGGCTCCGCCCATCCGGGCTGACGAAGTGCTTGATTTTGGTCGCTCAATCGCCACTTTGCCGATTATCGTCCGTCCATTGCCTTCCTCCCGCCCGGGTTGCTCCTCGCCTGCATGGCCTTCAGTCTCACCGATATCGTCGAGGAAGCGCGCCTGTCGGCGCGGGCGCTCTGGGACTATGGCGACAGTTTCTTCAACCCGACCGTGCGGCTCGGCGTGACCGGACTATCGCGTGCCGGCAAAACGGTGTTCATCACGGCGCTGATCCATGGATTGACCCGAGGCGGCCGTTTTCCGGTGTTCGAGCCCTACGCCTCGGGCCGGATCGCCCGAGCGCGTCTGGAGCCGCAGCCGGACGATGCGGTGCCGCGCTTCGACTACGAGAACCATGTCCGGACCCTGGTCGAGGAACGGCGCTGGCCGAACTCGACCACCGACATCAGCGAGCTTCGCCTCGTCATCGACTACCAGCGGCAAAATGGCGCGGACCGCACGCTCACCCTCGATATCGTCGACTATCCCGGCGAGTGGCTGCTCGACCTGCCGCTGCTGAGCAAGAGCTTCGAGCAATGGTCGGCGGAGAGCCTTGCGTTGTCACGCGAGCCGCTGCGCGCCGAACTCGCCGCACCCTGGCATGAGCATCTGAAGACGCTTGATGGCGATGGCCGCGAGAACGAGCAGGCGGCGCTCAGGTCCGCAAAGCTCTTCGCCGACTATTTGCGCGCCTGCCGCGACGAACGCTTTGCCATGAGCCTGTTGCCCCCCGGCCGCTTCCTGATGCCGGGCAGCCTCGCGGGCTCGCCGGCGCTGACCTTTGCACCGCTCGAAGTTCCAATCGATGGCACCGCGCCCGACGGTTCGCTGTGGGCGATGATGCGGCGGCGCTACGAGGCCTACAAGGACGTCGTGGTCCGCCCGTTCTTCCGCGATCATTTTGCCCGGCTCGATCGCCAGATCGTGCTGGTGGATGCGCTCGCCGCCTTCAATGCCGGGCCCGAGGCGCTGCACGATCTCGAGGCGGCGCTGGCCGGCATCCTGGATTGCTTCCGCATCGGTCGCAGCACGATCATGAGTGCGCTGTTCCGGCCGCGTATCGACCGCATCCTGTTCGCGGCGACGAAAGCCGATCACCTGCATCACCAGAGCCATGACCGGCTGGAAGCGATCCTGCGGCGCACGGTGGCGAAGGCCGCCGACCGCGCCGAATATGCCGGTGCCGCGATCGACGTGGTGGCGCTGGCCGCGGTGCGCGCGACCCGCGAAGCGCAGGTGGCGCGCGGCCGGGAGAAACTGCCGTCGATCCTGGGCACGCCGGCGCCGGGCGAAACCGCCAACGGGGAGACCTTCGACGGCGAGACCGAAGTGGCGACCTTTCCGGGCGACCTGCCTGTTGACCCCGAGGAACTGTTCAGGGGCACCTTCCGCGGCCTGTCCGGCGCGACCGCCGACAATGCCGATTACCGATTCCTGCGATTTCGACCGCCTAAACTGGTGCGGGAGGGTGACGAGGAACCCGCGCTGCCCCATATCCGTCTTGACCGCGCGCTCCAGTTCCTGATCGGAGACCGACTGCAATGAGCGAGAAAACGCCCCACCGGCGGCCGGCGACCTTCAAGCTCGACG
Organism: Bradyrhizobium sp. Ai1a-2; assembly: GCF_000426245.1. Taxonomy (GTDB): domain Bacteria; phylum Pseudomonadota; class Alphaproteobacteria; order Rhizobiales; family Xanthobacteraceae; genus Bradyrhizobium. Next base: position 42,372 of record NZ_AUEZ01000053.1, read on the forward strand.
ATCCCTCCGTGATCGTGATCGACGCCGACGAGAAGGGCCGGCCGGCCCGCGGCACCATCCAGATCACGCCGGAGCCGGATCCGGCGCTGCTGCCGGTGCCGGTCGATGCACCGCTCGTACCGGCGCGCCGCGGCTTCCGCTGGGGCACGGTGTTCTGGGCGGCAGCCGGCGGATTGATGCTGCTCGGCGCCGGGCTCGGCGTCATCAACCTGATCGAGGACCTGTTCGCGCGCAACCAAGGGCTCGGCTTCGTCGGGCTTGCATTGGCCGTGGTCGCGACGGTCGCGCTGCTCGTTGTCATCGGACGCGAGGCCTTTGGATTGGCGCGGCTGGCGACGATCGAGAAACTCCATTCCCGCGCCGCGGACGTGGTGCTCAGCGACGACCGCGCGGCGAGCCGCGTGATCGTGAACGACCTGCTCAAGCTCGCGCATGAGAATCCGCAGCTCGCGCGCGCTCGCGCCACGCTGCAAGGCCATGCCGACGACATCATCGACGGCGCCGACATGATCAAGCTCGCCGAACGCGAATTGATGACGCCGCTCGATGAAGAGGCGCGCCGCCTGGTCTCTTCTGCCGCGCAGCGCGTCTCGGTCGTCACCGCGGTGAGCCCGCGCGCGGCGATCGACGTGCTGTTCGTGTTCGTGGCGGCGCTGCGCATGATCCGGCAATTGGCCTATCTCTATGGCGGCCGGCCCGGCGCGCTCGGCATGTTCAGCCTGATGCGCCAGGTGATCACGCATCTGGCGATCACCGGCGGCATGGCGGCCAGCGACAGCCTGATCCAGCAGATGCTCGGCCACGGCATCGCCGCCAAGCTCTCCCAGCGCCTCGGCGAAGGCGTCCTCAACGGCCTCCTCACCGCCCGCCTCGGGCTGGCAGCGATCGAAGTGACGCGGCCGCTCCCTTTCACCGCGCTGCCAAGGCCGGCGCTGGCTGATCTTGCAAAGGACTTGCTGCGCAAACGCGACGACGAAGAGCGCGGAGCCAGTTGATGCGCCCTCGCCCCTTGTGGGAGAGGGCTGCACCGGCGCGGGCCATGACCTCGCTTGGGTGAGGGGTTCTCTCCGCGAACACGGTGACTCGCGGAGACAACCCCTCATCCGGCGCTTCGCGCCACCTTCTCCCGCAAGGGGAGAAGGGTTTAGAGCTACTTCGGCGCGACGACCTTCGTTCGCAGCGACATCAGGCCTTCGAACCCAATCACCATGTCGTCACCGGGCTTCAGATAAAGCTCGGCGGCATTGGGCTGGCCGACGGCGACGCCGCTGGGGGCGCCCATCGCGATCAGGTCGCCCGGCTCGAACACGACGTAGCGGGAAAAGTGCTCCAGCACGTCGGCGATCTTGTAGAGATAGTCGCCAGTGTTCGAGCGCAGCCGCTCCTTGCCGTTGACATGGCAGGTGACCCAGAGGTTCTCGGTATCGGGGACCTCGTCCAGCGTCAGGATGTAGGGCCCGACCGGTGCGAAACCCGGCATGTTCTTGGCGGTCCAGAACCTCGTGCCGGAGGCGACCTCGCGCTTCTGGATCTCTCGCGCGCTGACATCGTTCATCAGCGTGAAGCCTGCGATGTAGTCGAGCGCGTCGGCCTTTTTGACGCCGTGGGCGCGCTTGCCGACGACGTAACAGAGCTCCGGCTCGTAATCGAGCGTGGTGATGTCTTCAGGCTTGACCACCTCGTCGCCGTCGCCCGACATCGTCGAGACCAGCTTGACGAAGCCGGTGGGCTCGTTCGGCATCTCCGTCAGCATCTTGTTGGCGACAAGCTCCTCGCGATGCTTCTTGTTGTTCTTGCCGACGCAGAAGAATTTCGAGGGATCGGCGATCGGCGGCAGGAATTTGACGCCGGCTGCAGGCCGAACCAGCTTCGCACGTTCAGCCGCCGCGACCAGCGCCTTCAGCGCTGCAAGCGTGTGCGCGCCGGTCGTGAGCGCCTGCTTGACCGAGCTTGCCGGCACCGCGAGACGCAATGCATCGGCTGCGGCAACGACATCGACGATGCCATCGCCGACGACGATGCCGAACCGGGCATCGCTGCCCCGCGACGGATCGATAAAGGTTGCAAGACGCATCGGTCACTTTCCTCCCGGCAATTGCACGTCATTGTCTTTCACGAGCTTGCTCCATTTGGCAACGTCGGCGTTGATGTAGCGGCCGAACTCTTCCGGTGTCTGCGGCTTCGGCTCGGCGCCGAGCGTGGCAAGATGATCGCGAAACTCCTGGGTCTGCATCGCAGCGACGATCACTTCGTTGAGCTTCTTGACGACGTCAGGCGGCGTGTTCGGCGGCGCCAGCAGGCCGAACCAGCCGACCGATTCATAGCCGGGCACGGCATCGGCGACGGTTGGAACGTCAGGATAGAATTTCGAGCGCTGCGTGTCGGTGACGCCGAGTGCCTTGAGCTGGCCCGATTGCACGAACTGCTGCACCACTGGCCCCGGTGCGAACATCACGTCGATGCGGCCGCCGAGCAGGTCGGTCACCGCCGGACCGGTGCCCTTGTAGGGGACATGCAACATCTTGATGCCGGTTTCGCTGGCGAACAACAGCCCCGATAGATGCGAAGCGGCGCCGACGCCGGAGGAGCCGAAGGTCAGGCCGTCAGGCTTCTCCCTGGCGTAGCGGACGAGATCGGCGGTGGTCTTCACCGGCAAGTTTGGGCTTGCGACCAGAAGGTAGGGCGGCGCGGCACCGATCACGACCGGCGTCAGGTATTTGTTGACGTCGAAAGCCGCGCCATTGTCGGCACCGGCCGAGACCGCCATCAACGCCCCGGTCGAGGCCATCAGAAGCGTATAACCGTCCGCCGGCGCCTTCATCACCGCACGCGTGCCGATCGCACCGGAGGCGCCCGGCTGGTTCTCGACCACGACCGGCTGCCCCCATTTCTCATTCAGGCTCTTGGCGATGATGCGGGCAATCACGTCGGTGCCGCCACCGGCGGCGAACGGAACGATCATCTTGATCGCGTGGTCGGGGTAATCGGCGGCTCTAGCCGGCAGCGCGAACGCGCTGATCGACAGCGCCAATGCTGCAATACGAATAAACATCCTCATGTTTCTCCCCATAACGTCGCTTGTCGCGACTGTTGATTTGGATCGCAAAATGCTGCGGCAGGTCACCCGCCAGCACGCGCCAGCGGAATAGCGGCGAATCCGGTGGCGGCGAGAGTTCGGGGGTATAGCCGATCAGCTTTTCCAGCGAAAAGCTGTCCATCACCATGCCGCGCCAGACACGCTCGACACGTTCGAGAGGCTGGCGCACAGCGCCTGCCGCATTGAGGAACGGCATTTGGCTGTCGAGTTCGCGCACGACATAGATGCCGGCGCGATCCCGGATGCGGTCCATGCCGGGATCGCGAAAGCCCTGGAAGCGGCCACGCTCGTTGAGCTGGACCACGGGCACGCGTCCATTGAAGAACCAGCGCAGCATCGCGTAGGTGCGGTAGTCAGTGGTCGCGATCCAGGTCGCGCCCTGCTTCTGCAATTGATCTTCGACGCGCGCCGCGAGCTCGCGGTAGCCGGCTTCGCCGCCGATCGGATCGGTGCGGCCAATGAAATTGAAGGGCGTCGCGACATAATAGACGAACACGCAGATGACGAAAGCGATGCCTGACATCACGGCAATCCGCGCCCAGGAGATCGTCGCGCGGATCATCCATTTCGGAAAACCTTCTCGCGGCAGCATGGCGATGTTGATGGCGGTGGCGGCAAAGCCGGCGGGCCACAGGAACATCGGCCAGGTGTCGCCGACCCGAAGCGTCAGTGACTTCCACAGGAAATAGAAGAACGGCACGATCACCGCGGTCGAGAGCAGGATCGCCACCGGCTCGCGGGTGCGAAAGCCGCGCCATGCGGTGAGCGTCACGCCCGACAGCACCACCGGCAGCACCACGAATCCGACCAGGCCGAATTGCAGGGCGAAGAACTCACCCAAGGTGCGGAGCGAGAAGGGATGCTCGGCAGTGGCGCGCACCGCCTGGAAGCGGAACGAGGCCCAATCGTGCTGGTCATTCCAGATCAGCACCGGCGAGAACACGAGGATCGCAATCACGACGGCAAGATAAGGATAGGGGCTGGAAAGCCAGCGCCACCGCCACGCGGGCACCAGCATGAACGCCACAACCGCCGGCAGCAGCATGACCGCGGTGAATTTCGACAACAGCGCAAGCCCACCGAACAGGCCGGCGGCGAGCCACCAGCGCCCGTCGCCGCTTTCGGTCAGCCGCACCAGCGACCACAGCATCGCGACCGCAAACGGGATCATCGCGATGTCGGGCGCGACCTTCGCCATCAAGAGGCCGTAATAGAGCGCGGCCTCGGGCAACAGCAGTGCCAGCACGATCGCCCTGAAATCATGGGTGACGCGGCGGACGATGTCGGCGAGCAGAAGCTGGCTCGCCAGCATCGCCACAATGCCGGCAAACCGCGCGCCGAGATTGGTGTCGCCGAAGATCGCCGTGCCGAAGCGGACAAACCAGGCGATCATGGGGGGATGATCGAGGAACGAAAGCACGCTCTCCTTCGACCAGGTCCAGTAGTAGGCCTCGTCCGTGCGCAGGTCGAGCACGGCCGCATAGACCAGGCGCAGGACCGTCATCGCCGCGATCAGGGCGATCACGACGGACCATGGCGGCGCGGCAGGATAGTCGTCCGCTGTTGCGCGGCCGATTTCGGGTGGGTTCTTCGTCACGGCCGCGCTTTTCCAAGACTCCTAACGGGGTGTCAACGTGTCGCGGGAAAGAATGACGGGTGGGATCCCCCCGCGAGGGCCGGACCTGTGACGCTGGTGTGTAATTTGGGCGTGGCCAGAGCGGCGAGCTCCCACCTCCCCTTGGGAGAGGCGGACTTGAGAGTGCGGAAGCATTATACATTATATCTATAATGGACCGGCACGGGGCCGGGACGCCGAGAGAGTTCAGGGAATAAGGCACCAGTTTTGACGATAGTATCTACGGATCACATGGCCTCCTCTGCGCCCCAGCAGTTACGAGAATTTTTCCGCGGCATCGGCTTGCGGCAGGTTCGGCTCGTCAGCGGCACCATCCTGTTCACGTATCTGGTCAGCCATTTCCTCAATCACGCGCTCGGCAATATCTCGCTGAACGCGCTGGCCTGGGGGGTCAACTGGCACACCGCCTTCTGGCAATTCGCGCCCATCGCCTTCCTCTTCTACGGCGCCTGCCTGGTGCACTCCGGGCTCGGCATCTGGGCGCTGTATCAGCGGCGCCAGTTCGGCTGGAAGGCGATCGAGCCGCTGCAACTGGTGCTGGGCTTGAGCATCCCTTTCCTGATCATCGCCCATATCGTCGGCGTGCGGCTCGGCCAGACGCTGTACGGGCACGAGAAGCTCTATCCGCAGGAACTCTATATATTCTTCATCAGCGCGAGACAGAGGCTGTGGCCGATGCTCGCGGTACTGATTATCGCCTGGGTGCACGGCTGCATCGGGCTTTATTTCTGGCTGAGGCTGCGCCGCTTCTTCAAGCGCGCGGCGCCGTTTCTGCTCGCAGCCGCCGTGCTGATCCCGACGCTGGCGCTGCTTGGAGTCTACCAGGGCGGACGCACCGTGATCGCCGACAGCACCGATCCGGCTTGGCGGCACGACAATCTGTCCGCGCAACATGTCGGCACGCTGGAGCAGGCAGACATGCTCGACCGCATCACCAGCGGCATGACGATCGGCTATGTCGGCCTGCTTGGCCTGGTGCTGCTCGCGCGCGGCGCGCGGGCCATCCTGGAGCGGCGCGGCGGCATGATCAGCCTGTCCTACGGCAATGGCCGCACCGTCCGCGTGCCCAAGGGATTGAGCGTGCTGGAGGCAAGCCTGCGCCACAACGTGCCGCATGCCTCGGTCTGCGGCGGCCGCGCGCGCTGCTCGACCTGCCGTATCCGCATCATCGGCGACTGCAGCACGCTGCCCGAACCTTCGCCGCGCGAGGCCTTCGTGCTCGGCCGCGTCGGATCGACCGATCCATCGATCCGGCTCGCCTGCCAGCTCAAGCCGACCACCGACCTCTCCTTCTTCCAGCTGTTCACCCCGCACACGATGTCGGCCAACGCACATGCGTCGAACCCGACGCGGATCGGGCAGGAGCGTTATCTCGTCAGCCTGTTCGTCGACATGCGCGGCTCGACGCAGCTTGCCGAGACGCGGCTGCCGTTCGACACCGTCTTCATCGTCAACCGCTTCCTCGGCGCGGTGTCGCAGGCGGTGCTCGAAAATGGCGGCCAGCCCAACCAGTTCGTCGGCGACGGCATGCTGGCGCTGTTCGGCCTCGCGAGCAGCCGCCAGCAGGCCTGCCGGCACGCGCTGCGCGCCGCGGCACAGATCGGGAAGAACATCGAGGAATTGAACCAGTTCCTGAGCCATGACCTGCCCGAGCCGATCCGCTTCGGCATCGGCATCAATGGCGGCGAGGTGATCGTCGGCGACATCGGCTATCGCGACCACATGGTGTTCACGGCACTCGGCGACGCCGTCAATGTCGCGGCACGATTGCAGGACATGACCAAACAGCTTGGCTGCGAAGCCATCTTCTCCGAAGAGGTGCGCATCACCGCAGGCCTTGCCGCCGATGCGCTGCCCGAACAGGAAGTCGCGATCCGCGGCCGCAACGAGCCGATGATCGTGCGCACGGTCGACGACACGCGCACACTGTCCGCGCTGGTCAACGGCGATCAGGTCGTTGCGGCCTGATTATCATCCGTTAAATCGCACCGTTCCGCGATCGCTGCCGCATCGTCAACGTCGGCGTGTGCTGATCGCGAATGCCGGCTTGCAAAGCCTCGCTGCGCCTGGTGCCCAGAACTTGCCGCTATCGGCCGGTCTTTTTCCACGGGAATGAACGCCAAATAGGCAAAAGGGCGCAAAACCGCCGCGAAACGGCGTGTTTCCGCCAAAATCACGCGTGAGCTTTGCGCTACCAAGCGCGACGCAATCTGCGTTATTCTGCGTTTTGCGAACATGCCGGGGTGTGCGGGGACCGGCCGGTTCGTTTAATTATTTGATTTTCCGCCGGAGACGACGTGAATGGCTAAAGGTACTGTAAAATGGTTCAACCCGACCAAGGGCTACGGGTTCATCCAACCCGCCGCGGGTGGCAAGGACATATTCGTTCATATCTCAGCGGTTCAGAAGGCCGGACTTACGACGCTCAATGAAGGGCAGACGGTCGAGTACGACGAGATCGCCAACCGCGGCCGGACATCGGCGGAGAATTTGAAGGTCTAGCATTATCGCAAAGGTCGCACTCTCGGGGATGCGTCCGGGAGTGACGCCCAAACAATCGCAACATAGGGAAGCGTTCACAAGGAGCTGAGCGCGCGCATCCGCGCGTCGGCCACTTTCAGTCCTCCGTCACCCATTTGGCGACGGGCATCACGTCCGGCGGCTGCAGATAGCCTCGCGGCCAGAGATCGACGGCCCATTCCACCTTGGTAGCGCGCTCGACCAGCACCGCGGTGTTGTGCGGTGTCTGCAGCACCAGCGTGTTGCCGCGATAATGCGGGTCGCCGACGACGTGATGCTTCAGCAGATTCCATTGCTGCAGCACCAAGAGCAGGCTCGTGGTGTTGCGGGTGGTGTCCCAGCAATCATAATTGTGCTTGTCGTCGAAATAGCGGAAATCGGCCTTCGCCACGCGCTTGTCGGTGCCGATGATCGGGCCCATGCGGCGGTCGAACCAGGTCACCGCTTTCTGCACCGCAGCACGTTCGGCCGCAGCGGAAGCGCGGCCCGCATTCAATATCTGCGTCAGCGCGGCGCGATCGACGGCAGTGAAATCCAGGGTCTCGCGGCGACGGCAGACGAAGCCATAGCAGACCGTCATCGAGCTCGCCGACGGCGGATAGATCGACACCGACGTGTAGAGCGCCTCGACCGCCGCGCTCATCTCGGCGGAAGCCGCCGGATATGCAAAAAGTGCCAGCAGGCCGGTGCAGACGCCTGCGAGCGTTGCGCGTGCGATGCGCTGCATCGATCGATCAGTCTCTCTCATGAACCCTGCACCCCCGACGAAGTGGCAGAATTAACGTGCGAGCCGGATCATGCCAAGCTGTCGCGGCGGAACCTGTGGATCACATCACGCGTGACGATTTTTTTGGATTATCCTTCTGATTTTGCGAGATTAATTCCTCGATTTCCTATCGAATCGGCTTGCCGGAAGACTAGGTTTGGCTTGGGTTTGAGGAGACGCCATGCTGGCCGACAAAATCATTCCACCTTTCAGCGCGGCCTATGCGCCGGACGATGTGGCGATCGCGGCGCGGCTGCTGTCTGACGCACGGCTTGGCGCGGAGCAGGAAGCACGGATCGACTCCACCGCGACGCGGCTGATCGAGGCGATCCGCACCAATGACGATCCGCTCGGCGGCATCGAGGACATGCTGCGGGAATTCGCGCTTTCGACCAAGGAGGGCCTGGCGCTGATGGTGCTGGCTGAAGCCCTGCTGCGGGTGCCGGATGCGCGCACGGCCGACCAGTTCATCGAGGACAAGCTGGCCCAGGGCGATTTCGTCCATCACGAGACCAAATCGGCCGCGTTCCTGGTCAACGCGTCGGCCTGGGCGCTCGGCATGTCCGCGCGGGTGATTCAGCCCGGTGAAACCCCGCAGGGCACGCTCGGGCGACTGACAAAACGGCTTGGCGCGCCGGCAGTGCGCGCCGCCACGCGGCAGGCGATGCGGCTGATGGGCAGCCACTTCGTGCTCGGCGAGACCATCGAGGCGGCCCTGTCGCGGGCGAATTCTCATTCCGCGCACAAGCCGCGCTATTCCTTCGACATGCTCGGCGAGGGCGCGCGCACCGCCGCTGACGCCGAACGCTATCTGAATTCCTATGCGCGTGCGATCGAGGCGATCGGGCGGACGGCGGATGACCGTCCCCTGCCCGACCGGCCGGGGATCTCCGTCAAGCTCTCCGCGCTGCATCCGCGTTTCGAGGCGGTGAGTCATGGCCGCGTGATGCGCGAACTGGTGCCGCGGCTGGTCGAACTGGCGCGGCAGGCCAAGGCGTTCAACCTGAACTTCACCGTCGACGCCGAGGAAGCCGACCGATTGGAATTGTCGCTCGACGTGATCGCTGCGGCGTTCGCCGACGATACGCTTGCCGGCTGGGACGGTTTCGGGCTCGCGATCCAGGCCTATCAGAAGCGCGCCGGCGAGGTGATCGACTATGTCGACCAGCTCGCGCGGAGTGTGGATCGCCGGATGATGGTGCGGCTGGTCAAGGGCGCCTATTGGGACACCGAAATCAAGCGCGCGCAGGAGCGCGGGCTCGACGACTATCCGGTCTTCAGCCGCAAGGCGATGACCGATCTGAACTACATCGTTTGCGCGCAAAAGCTGTTGGCATTGCGGCCGCGTCTGTTTCCGCAATTCGCGACCCACAACGCGCTCACCGTTGCGACCATTCTGGAGCTCGCCGGCGACGGCAGCAGCTTCGAATTCCAGCGCCTGCATGGCATGGGCGAGGCGCTCTATGCGCAGCTTGCCAAGGACCGTTCCGATATCGCCTATCGCACCTACGCACCGGTCGGCAGCCACCGCGATCTGCTTGCCTACCTGGTGCGGCGCCTGCTCGAGAACGGCGCCAATTCATCCTTCGTCGCGCTCGCGGCCGACGAAGCGCTGCCCGTCAAGACGTTGCTGCGCCGGCCGGCCGACATCATCGGCACGGCCGAGCACGCGCGCCATCCGAATATCCCACTGCCGCAGGATCTTTATCGGCCGGAGCGGCAGAATTCGCGTGGCATCGAGTTCGGCGAGCGCGCCGCGCTGAACGCTCTCCTGACGGCGATCGACGCCGAAACAGTGCCAACGGCTGCCAGCAGCGAGGCCACGCCAGAACAAGCGAATGCCGCCGTCGCTGCGGCGCGCAGCGGTTTTGTCCCCTGGAGCCGGACGCCGGCCGAGACGCGCGCGAAAATGCTCGAACGCGCCGCCGAGCTGTTGCAGCAACGCGCCGCGCATTTCATTGCGCTGTTGGAGCGCGAAGGCGGCAAGACGCTGGATGACGCGCTTTCCGAGGTGCGCGAAGCAACCGATTTCTGCCGCTACTACGCCGCGCAGGGCCGCAAGCTGTTGGGCGATGGCGAGGCGATGCCGGGACCGACCGGCGAGAGCAATTTGCTCGTCTTGCGCGGCCGCGGCGTCTTCGTCGCGATCTCGCCGTGGAATTTTCCGCTCGCGATCTTCCTGGGACAGGTGACGGCCGCGCTGATGGCGGGCAATTCGGTGGTGGCAAAGCCGGCCGAGCAGACGCCGTTGATCGCAGCCGAAGCTATCGCGCTATTGCACGAGGCGGGCGTGCCGGCTTCCGCCCTGCAGCTCGTGCAAGGCGACGGCCGGATCGGCGCGGCACTGGTGGCGCATCCTGATATCGCCGGCGTCGTCTTCACCGGCTCGACCGAAGTCGCGCGATCGATCAACCGCACGCTGGCTGCCAAGGACGGCCCGATCGTGCCGCTGATCGCCGAGACCGGCGGCATCAATGCGATGATCGTCGATGCCACCGCGCTCCCCGAACAGGTTGCCGACGATGTCGTGACCTCGGCGTTCCGCTCCGCCGGACAGCGCTGCTCGGCGCTGCGGCTGCTGCTTGTGCAGGACGACGTCGCCGACCGCACGATCGAGATGATCGCGGGTGCCGCGCGTGAATTGAAGCTTGGCGATCCCGGCGATCCCTCGACTCATGTCGGACCGGTGATCGATGCGGGGGCAAAGCAGCGGCTCGACGCGCACATCGTGCGGATGAAGCGAGAGGCGCGCGTGCATTTCGCCGGAACCGCACCGGAGGGGAATTTCGTCGCGCCGCATATCTTCGAACTGGCAAACGCGGGCGAGCTCACCGAGGAGGTGTTCGGCCCGATCCTGCATGTGGTGCGCTACCGCGCGGAAAATCTTGATGACGTGTTGCGCGCGATCGAGGCGACGGGGTATGGGCTGACTCTCGGCATCCACTCGCGCATCGACGACGCCGTCGAGGAGATCGTCGAGCGCCTTTCGGTCGGTAACATCTACGTCAACCGCAACATGATCGGCGCGGTCGTCGGCGTGCAGCCGTTCGGGGGCTGCGGCCTTTCCGGCACCGGCCCGAAGGCCGGCGGCCCGCATTATCTGGCGCGGTTTGCGACCGAGCAGACGGTGACGGTCAACACCGCGGCAGCCGGCGGCAACGCAGCGCTGCTCGCGGGCGGCGAGTAGCCAGTTTCGTAGGGTGGGTAGAGCGAAGCGAAACCCACCATTCGTGCGGCTTGCGACAAAAGCTGATGGGTTTCGCTTCGCTCTACCCATCCTACGGCACTTTGACCACCCGACGGCTTCTCGGCCGTTGCATCCCGCACCTCATATGGGTCAAATGCCCCTCCCTCGGGATCATCGGCAGCGGTAATTCCGCCTCACGAACAACAGAACAAACGTCACGGGAGCGACGGCACGATGGAAAAAGGCATCTTTGAAGGCTTGAAGGTTCTGGACTGCGCGAGCTTCATTGCCGCGCCCGCGGCCGCGACCGTGCTGTCCGACTTCGGCGCCGACGTGATCAAGATCGAGCCGCCCGGGGCCGGCGATCCCTACCGCAACCTGCCGAACCTGCCTGGCTATCCCCACACCGAGCACAATTTCGCCTGGATGCTGGAAGCGCGCAACAAGAAGAGCCTGGCGCTCGACCTCACCAAGCCGGAGGCGCAGGCAGTGCTGTACAAGCTCGTCGCTGAAGCCGATGTCTTCATCACCAACATGCCGCCGCAGGTGCGCGCCAAGCTCGGCATCACGCATGATCACCTCGCCCATCTCAACGACCGCCTGATCTACGCTTCCTTCACCGGCTATGGCGAAAAGGGTGAGGAAGCCAACAAGCCGGGCTTCGACAGCAACGCCTATTGGGCACGCTCCGGCCTGATGGACCTGGTGCGCGCCGATGAGGACACCACGCCGGCGCGCTCCGTTGCCGGCATGGGCGACCACCCCTGTGCGATGGCGTTCTACGGCGCGATCGTCACCGCGCTGTTCAAGCGCGAGCGCACCGGCAAGGGCTCGCATGTCTCGACCAATCTGATGGCGAACGGCGTCTGGGCCAACAGCGTGCTGGCGCAGGCAAAGCTTTGCGGCGCGAAATTCTCCAAGCGCAAGCCGCGCGAAGAGGCGCTGAACGCGGTGACCAACCACTACAAGTGCAAGGACGGCCGCTGGATCATCCTCTCGCTGCTGAACGAGGAGCGGCAATGGCCGACGCTGGCGCGCTGCCTTGGCCGCGAGGACCTCGTCACCGACGAGCGTTTCGCCAGCAAGGCCGGCCGCCATGCGCGCTCGGTGGAACTGATCAAGATCTTCGACCAAGTATTTGCGACAAAGGATCTCGCCGAGTGGCGCAAGATCCTCGACGGCAATGGCCTCGTGTTCGGCGTGGTCGGCATCCTCGATGACATCCCTGATGACAAGCAGATGATCGAGAACGAGGTGCTGGTGCGGTTCGAGAACGACACCATGCTGACCGTCAACAGCCCGATCTTCATCGACGGCGAGAAGAAAGTGCAGCCGCGCAAGCCGCCGGAAGTCGGCGAGCACAGCGACGAGATCCTGCGCCAGGCGGGGTATGACGAGGCCGCGATCAGCAAGCTGCGCGCCGCGGGGGCGGTGGCGTAGTCGAAAACTGCTTTCCTTCTCCCCTTGTGGGAGAAGTCGCTTTTGGCGACCGGGATAAGCTACTTGAAATTACGAAGTAATTTTTCCGGCCGTGTTTTTCATGTATCCCGACGTGTATCCTAAACCGAAGGCCGCTGAGACGCCTTTAGAAGGCCGCTGAGCGGCCTTCTGGCGGGCCGGTCGGTTGTCCTTACCAGCTTCGGCGGACGCGCTCTAGCCTCGCCTGCCGCGTCGCCGGGTCGCCGCGATGGAGACGCGCTCGACGCTGCGGCCTGCCGCCGGCTCCTGAGCCTGTGGGTATCTCGGAAAACAACCTTAGCCCGCAACCGAATGGCGCTACGCTTCTCGCGTGGGGTAGCCGGGGCTTTCAATGGATGATCGCGATCAAGAGCTAAAAGAGGCGCCGTTTCGGCCAGCCGATAAGTCGACATGGCCCAAAGGCATCAGAACGATCGCGTTCGGTGAGATCGATGCGCTTGGAGTTGATGCGAAGGGCGAGCTTTACTGGCACGGCAAGCCGGTCGAAATCCGCCGGCCGCTCGATCTGACGTGGCGACAGGAACTGGTAGCGGTGATCGTTGCCGTCGCGACGGTGTTCGCCGCCATAGGCGCGGTGGCTCAAGGTTTTGCCGCCTACAACGAGTGGGCCTGTAAGGTCGGCTGGAAAGCGGTGGTATGCCCGCCACCGGCAGCGCAGGCTTCACCACCGCAATGAGCGGCCTTCCTGATGACCTGCTGACGGCGGTTTGGGATGAGGGTTGTGAAAGGGCTGTCTATGAACGTCGGTCGCGGATTGTTTCGGGCTTGGATTTTGATCTCTGTTTTTTGGATCATAGGAGCAGGCTTCATCGCCTACACTATTGTCTCGCCGGATACTGTACGCGGGTCGTTTCAACCGTCCGGGCAAACGAAGGGCGGCATAGAGCCGTGGAAGATCGATTGGAGCAAGCCCTTCTACGACACGATGCGTTCGCCAGCCGCTGAAAAACTGAGCGTCGAATTCTTTCCGGTCCAGAGAAGCGATCAAGCTCAGTGGGACAAAGAACGCTCGATGGCCGTGGTTGAAATGCCTGACGGCAGTCACCTCTACATGCATGATCAGTACAACGAAGCAGATAAGAACTACATTGCATCGCAGTTTTGGGAGCGGCGATGGAGCCGCTGGGGTTATGCAGGTGGCGTGATAGCGGCTTGGGCGCTCGTTCCCTGCGGTCTGCTGTTCGTATTGGGATATAGCCTGCTCTGGGTTGGGCGCGGCTTTAAATCGTCTTAGATGCACCCTGCGCGTCCGGTGCCGACGTGCGCCGCGCGATGGCGGACCGTCGAAGAATGGCGGCCCTCCGCAATTGCCTTACGGGTCCTCTGGGATCGATAGAAAACGCGGGGTACGTGCGACGCCGATGTGCCTGGATATTTGCCAATCACCCCATCGCGGTAAATTATCGTTCCGTCCCGCACAGGACGGTGCGCGATGTGGAGGATGTCGCCGATCGAGGCTGCCATCTTCGTGGCGCTTGTCGTCGCCATGGTCGCGCTCGCATGGTTCTTCGCATGATCGACGGAGGCGGACGATGGCGGATCGTGAGAAGTCTCCGGCCTATGCGGCGCTCTCTCCGGGCGCGCGGCGGGTCCTCGCCGCGATCGAGCAGGCGATCGGCGGCGGGAGCTGCGCGGCGGTGAGCTATACCGGCTTTCACCGGGATCACGGCATCTGGCGCAAGTCGGTCTCTCCCGCGATCAAGGCCCTCGACAACCTCGGCCTGATCGATGTCGCGCCGGGGCTGCGCCTTGCGAACGTCTACCGGCTGTCCGATCGCTGGCGCGGCATCGACGCGGACGCGGCGCGGCGGCTCGCATTGCCAACCGTCAGCCGGGCTTCGCCGATTGACTTGCTGTAGCGGTCCCGTGATGCCGCGAGCGAAGCGGCCACGAACGGAAACACATGCGGCGCCGCCAATGTATCGAGGTCCTCGTGGCAGATGATTTCGAGCCGGTTACAGACCATGGTGTGGAAGGCTTTGGACGTGTGCATGAGTTCAACGGCGAACTCCATGGCCTCGCGCTCCATGCTGCGCCTGATCGCCTTCTGCATCGCTGAGACGCAGGCCATTGCCGGGAGCCCGTTGAGGGTATCGGGGATCATTGGCGCTCCGTCTCGCGGTACCGGGCCGACGACGATGGTCTCGCCCGCGACCTTGGACGCGGCGATCGCGCGGGCCTGTTCGAGCGAATAGGCGTGGAGGATGAAAAGCGGCTTCGGGTTCTCGCCGGCTATCGGCTGGAGGACCGTGAAGGGTTTCGGGATTTGCACTGCCTTGCTCCGGTTGCTGGTGATATTCGGGAAAAACCAGCCACCGTTTTGGGATGCAGTAAAACATTGTTTTTGCTTATAAATTCATTATCGAGCATCGTTTTGAGACCTTGGCGTCGCTTGTCTTGACGGGAGCCGTCGCTTTGAGGTCCTCTGGTGAAAGTCACCGGTTTTTTTGGCAATAACAGGTGGTTTCCACCGAATTTATTACATTTCTGGCTTGGTGACACCGATTGTTCCCGGCATAATGGGTGCTATGGCAGCCACAGGTATAGAACTCATTGAAATCGCCGGCGAGCAACGCGACCGGTTGTTGGCTATGGACGAAGGACACTTCGCCGAACTGAAGGCAATCGGGGTCTCAACCAAGAAACTTGGCCGCACCGTTTCGGCATTTGCGAATTCCGCCGGTGGCGATCTGTATGTTGGGATCGGAGAGACAGAGCTTTTGGGGGTGAAGGTCCGGACATGGCACGGCTTCCGCGATCAGGAAGCCGCGAATGGCCATCTTCAATCGCTGGAAGCGCTGTTTCCGCTCGGTGCCGAGTACTCGTACGAGTTTCTATCGTGCCCCGGCTCGGTCGGGGTCGTGCTGCATATCACCGTGCAGCGAACCCCTCAGATTGCCCGAGCGCACGACAAGAAGGTTTTCGTCAGAAGGGGTGCTCAAAACCTCGAAGTAAAGGGCGTCGAGGCATTGCGCCGCCTGGAGCTTGATAAGGGCATCGTCAGCTACGAGAAACAACCCGTGAATGTTGACCTGACCGTGCTCACGAAGTCGGACAATCTCTCGGTTTTCATCAAGCAAGTCGTTCCAATGCAAACCCCCGTTGTGTTTGTGAGGAAGCAAGCTCTTTCACGAAACAACCAACCGGTGGTGGCCGGGATTTTGCTGTTTGCCGAAGAGCCTCAGGCTTTACTGCCGAAGTCCGGCGTCAAGCTTTTCCGGTACAAAACGACCGCTGCAGTTGGAACACGAGACACGCTCGCGGGCGATCCAGAGACCATCGAGGGAACAACCTATGACCTGATCTACGAGGCTGTCAAAAGGACGGTCGCGATGGTGGAGGGCATCCAAAGACTTGGCCCAAAAGGCTTTGAACCCGTTGTGTACCCAGATGAGGCGCTACACGAAATCGTCACGAACGCTATCGTGCATCGCGACTACAGCATCGCCACGGATGTGCAAATCAGAGTTTTTGAAGATCGCATCGAGGTCGAAAGCCCCGGTCGTCTTCCCGGCCATGTGACCACACGCAATATCCTGAAAACCCAGTTTTCGCGGAACGGTGTTCTGGTTCGCCTGATCCATAAATTCCCTGATCCTCCGAACAAGGATATTGGCGAAGGGCTCAACACTGCTTTCGACGCGATGAAAAAATCGCGACTGAAACCGCCAGTAATTCGCGAGACTGAAAACTCCGTAGTCGTGGAAATCAGGCACGATAAGCTGGCCTCGCCTGAGGAGAGCGTAATGGACTACTTGGCCAACCACGAAGAGATAAACAATCGGACTGCGCGAGAGTTGACGGGCATCACATCAGAGAACACGATGAAAGAGGTATTCCTCAGGCTGGCGAAACGCGATCTCATTGAGCGGATACCTGACAGGAAGGGCGCGTCGGCGGCATGGCGCAAAAAGGCGGCTCTGTTTGCAAGCGCGGATATTTCTCCCGAGTAGGGCGCCGCGCCGCCAAGGGTTGAGGATTAGAGCGAAGGCACCTTCTCGCAGATTGAACCCGGCGCCCGAAGCGGTAGCGCGGGGAGGAGTGGCGCTAACGGCGCATCGCCGGCCGGCGCGGGCCAACCTAAGCGCCCTCCGCCAGCCGGCTTGCGACGTCCCTGATGAGGTCCCTCCATTCCCGGTCGGACTGCCGCTTGAACAGCCGCGCGATGTCCCGCGCCAGCGCCGCACCGGCCGGCGTCCTGATCGCCGCGAGGGCTGCGGTGATCCGCTCATCGAGATTGGCCTCGCGCAGGATGCGTTCGGTCATCGCCTCGCGGACAATCCTCTCGATGCGAACTGCAAGCTCCTGCTCCAGCACATGCGTCGGCGGGATCAGCTTGCCGCCGCCGTGCTCGGCCATCTTGCGGTCGAGCCAGTGAAGGAGTTGCGGCGTCGTCATCGCGTTCAGTTCGACACGGTTGGTCTGCAGCCAGCGTTCCCAATCGGGGCCGTCATCCCGTTCGCGGACATAATCGGCAACAGGCTTGAGCCGCTCCTTTTCTTCAACGGTCTCGACCTCAAGTCCCATCTCGACCGCCTCCCACGGTTCGAGACCAAGATTGATGATGTTGATCCTGCGCGCACCCCGCGCCTTGGTTTCCTCCTGTAGCGTTTGGAAAATCATGGTGCCGGATGCATCGGCATCGTGAACGCAGAACACCTCGACCGGCTCGTCGTGCTCGACAAGCTTGTCGATCAGGTCGCGCGCGGCGCGGGTGGAGAGCCTCGTCAGCTCGCTGTCGAGGTGCGCGATCCTCTTGCGGACTTCGCGCACCTGCAAGTCGTCGTCGTCCAGATCGGGGCCGCCTTCGCCACGACGCAGTTTCAATTGCGCGAGCCGAATGTCGGCGCGCTGCTTCTCAAGCCGCGCCTCCCGGAGTTCGTCCGAGAGCGGCAACACGAGCGCTCTCGCGTCCGCCGCTCGTTGCCGAAGGGAAAACAGCTTCGATCGGGGACCATCTGGCAATGTGTCGGCAACGTCTCCGATCTGGTGGACCATGAAGTTTGCGGCCAACGGCGCGTTGATCGCATCGAACGCGGCCTGTGCCTCGGCAGGGGTGACTTTCTGAAAGCCGATTGGGGTGTTGAACATTCGCGGTGCCATGGTCGCCTCGCTTGTTGTCTCCGCGAGAGCCTGACGGAGAACGTTGGCCACGAAAAGCCTACCGCAAAACAAGCGCGCGCCTGATGCTCCGCGTCGCGGGCGCATGATCGTGCAGCCGCAATATCTGCCAGCAAAATGCTTCGATGCGACCGACGAGACGCGCCGGGCATTCGTCCTCGGTGCGGTGCCGGCGCCAGCCGCCGAGCTGGTATCTGAGGATCGCGCGATGGAGCCGTTCCGCCTGCATCGATGCCGACAGGTCCGGCATGAATATCTCAGCGGCTTCGGCAAGCAGCCGGTTACGCTCGCTGATCGCTTCGAGGGTATGCGGCAGGCGACGGCCGCGCCGATCGAGCGGCGAGACCGGCGTCGCGACGATAATCGCTGGGCTATCGGCGCCGCTGCGGAGCCCGCTGATGCGTCCGGCCCTTGCCCGCCCTTCGGTGTCGGCCATCTCAAATAAACTCACGGGCGGGGCGCGCATCGTGGTGCGATCAAGGGTTCGAGCTTCCCGTTCGGGATCACCGATCGCAAGGTCTGCTCGACCGCGTGATCAATCGCGGCGAGCGGCAAATCGGCGCGCCAACATCCTGAGCAGATGGCCGCGACGGCGGCGCTGCTTGGATTGGGGACGGCCGGCGTACTCAACAGCAACGCGCCGACGCCCTGCCGGGTCGCGAGCCACGACGCGCAAATGATGCAGGTTCGGACCCGCGTCGTAAGCGCGTCGAGCCAGTTGTCGGCGGCGGTCCGCAACAGCGGCGCCGCATTGAGCCTGACATCGCCGGGCGGGACGAGATAGGTCAGCAACGCGCCGCCGGCTGCATCGTGCCGGAAGCGGGCAACATCGCGACGGCGTCGGGCTCGGTTGCTCATGTTGGTGCCCTTCCGCGCTTGCCGGTGCGCTGGGACATTGTGCCCGGTGCCTGCTTGGCATGGACTTGGCGCGCAATGCGCAGCGCCTCGGCCAAGTCCGCCTGATCGACCCATTCCTTCTCGGCCATGTGCCGCTCCCAGCCCTCCCAGAGCCGAGACTTCGCGATGGCATAGGTGCCGTCGCGGCATTCGATGCCGTGCTTGGTGACCGCCCACTGCCTGCCCTGCCAGATGATGGGCGACAGCCGCTGACCGCGCACGCGCACCCGGTTGGTCGCATGATAGGCGGGCGGTGCGCTCCGGCCCGCATCTCTGTTGGTGTCGGAGGTCTCCGGCGGTGCCGCAAGTTTGAGCGTGCCAGCCACATACGCCTCGACAACCGCGCGGACGTTCTGCCGCGTCCTTTGGACGTGCGCCGAGCAGCGCCGCGTTGCCTTCGTCAATTCTCGGAACGGCGTGGTGGTCTCGAACAGAGCGCCGCACGTCATGCAACGGGATCGCCAGACCATGATCTGGCTGTCGCGACCGTCGAGCCGACGATACGGCCTCACATCGATCAGCCGGTATTTCTGGCCGCGATATTCGGCGATCATGCCAAGGGTGAAGCCATGACTGTTGCTCATGACGGTGCCTCGTCCTCGGGCTCGCGGCCGAAGTCGGACCACCATGAGGTCACCCACTCTCCATCGTCGTTGCGATGCGAGAAGGCCAGCTCGCATTCGGCGCGCTGCTCGTGCGCGTAGATCGCGACCGCACGCAGGTCCGGGTAGCCCGCGATGCAAGTGCGGCGCACCTCCTCGATGTATGGCCGGTCGTCGGCCCGTGAGCGAAACACCAGATCGCAGCGGGCACCCGTTACGATAACACGCACCGCCCGGCCATCCACAGGTTCGGGGCCGGGAGGGATGGGGGGCGCGGTCGCGCCGCGCCCCCCTTCGTCGCGACAGGTGCTCGTCTCTTCCGTCGAGCCAAATAAATCCCTGTCCAGCAATAAGAGAGATTGCTGGGCAGACATTTTCTGTCTTGCTGGGCACGCATTTTCCGCCTCTCTTGCTGGGCAGACATTTTTCTCTCTTGGTGGGCAGACAGTTTCCGGGTCTCCCACGTCTCTTGCTGGGCAGACATTTTTCCGGGGACGCCCACGCGGCTGTCCCGTGCGCCTCGCGGCGTAGCGGTCGCGCTCGCGTTGGCGCTTCCGCTCCTTGCGCCGTTCGATGCGTTCCGCCACGCTGAGGTCCCAAGCTCCGATGGTGGTGATGCCGAGCGCCTGCCGCTCGGCCATGTCGAGTTCAAGAACTTCACCGAGGTGGTCTGCCGACCACATTTCAGGCCGAGCTGCGACCTGGCGCGCGAGCGCCGCCGGGTCATCGCACCATGGCGCCCACTGGCGCGCATAGTTGATGATCGATGCCTCCGAGCCCCGGTGCAGGAAGCGATGGAGAAGATGCTGCCCGGCTACCCTGAGACACAGGCGACCTTCAGCATTGTCGGGCAAGGTGACACCGAAGCGGGCGCGGAACAGCCTCGCCAGATCGCGCAGGCGGAAGGCCGCGAGGCGACAGTACGGCGAGCGCGGCGCGCCCCGGCTCTTGCGCGCGTAGCGCTGGTCAATCTCGATATGGGCCGCGATCTGCTCCGGTGTCTCGCCCGCGAAGCGCTCCCGCTTGCGCGCCGCGCGTCTTGGCTTCTTGTCGCTCACGGCGTGGCCTCCCTTGTGGAGGCCGGGGCTTGCCACCTTTCGCGCGCTGGTCCATATGTGGGTTGGTTTGAGTGTCCCACATATGGCCGGTCGCTGTGGCTCGCAGCGCCCGGCTTTTCTATGTGGTCTCGTTCTCAGGCTCCTGCGCTGCCGCCTTGTCCGAATGTTCCGCCAAGATCGCGCGCGCCCGCGAGACCGGGTCGCGGCCCTCCATGAACATCTGCAATTCGCGCTCAAGCCGTTCCAGCAACGGACCATATTCCGGCCTGTCGCATTCGCTGATCACGCGCGCCACCACAAGAAGCGCGCGCTTGATGCGCGCCTCTGTGATCGGCTCGTCGTTCGCCCGTGGTGAAGTGGAATTGTGCCGAGCAAGCATCGTCGGTTCCTTCGGCATCGGCCTGCTTGCTCAAAGGGCCGATGTGGGTCGCAGTACTAGGGCGCCGTCAATCGGGGCGGTTCACGTCCCTGACGAACGCAATCGAGAAGGCGTTGCGCTTGCCCTCATGGCGCGGGAAGGGATTTTTGCCCCACGCGTCGGGATCGGTCAGCCGATCACGCTCGCAAATCGAACGGATCATCTTGCGGATCACGTCGATATGCTTGCGCGGTCCATCGGTGCCGAGCGCGTTGACCGTGATGTACTGCAAATACCAATCGGTGAACTTGTTGGCGTCTGCGGTGGAGAGGGAAAGAATGTCCTTGTCGCCGATCTGCGCGATCAGCAGCTCAATCGCCTTCTCACGATGCTTGCGGAATTTGGCGATTTGCTCCTCGCTCTTGCCCTTCAGGCCGCCGGATTTAGACGAGAGCAGCACGCTCGGCAGCCGCATGTACTGATCGACCAATTCGGACAGCAGCACCGACGACGCCACCACGGTGCCGCCGAGCATCGCATCCTGGGTGACGGGATCGCGCCAGCCGGACTTGTCGAGCGCTTCGATGCGCCGGAGCACCTGATCGAGCTGTGTGCTGTTAGCGACCTCCTGATGCGAGGCATAAACGAAGCCGAGCTGTTGCGCCCGCTTGACGCCGAGACGATAGCGGCGGCGTGCATCGGCGTTGCGGCCGGCGACCAGATCCCGCCAGTAGGCTTGCGTCTCGTTGTCGATAATCTCGATGGCCTTGCGCGCGGCGCGGCCTTTGGGATCATCCTCTTTCTTGATCTTGAGCGCCGCCTTGACGAAGCGCTTGTGCGTCTTGTCGAGGTCTTGCATGTGAAGCGGCACGCGGCGCATGTAATGCCACCAGCCGTTCTGCTCGATGAGGTAAGGTATGTCGGGTTTGTCGGTCACGGCTCGATCCGGTAGGAATTGGGACTAACCGTGTATACTCTAATGTATCCTAATTTTCCAGCGTTCGGGATACGTAAGCCGTTGAAAACGCTATAATATGCTGATTTTATTGAGTCGCCCGTGAAGAAGTCTGATTTCAGCTTGGGACGAGCTGAAATCGGAGGATGAGCCTGACCAGGATTTGGTGCAACAAAAGCTCCAGCCAGCGGATGAGACGGCGGAAGTTGTATCCGGCGGCGGCGAGGACGGCGTTGGCGGCGTCGCCCTTGCGGTACCAGAAGTAGTTGCGCCCCATGCGATGCTCGGATTTGAGATGGCCGATGACCGGCTCGACGGCCGAGCGCCGGCGCAGCTCGCGTTTGATCCTGGGCGTCACGCGCCGCTTCTGGCCTGAGATGAACACCCTGAACTTGTAATCGGGTGGCGCATTGTGACCTCGGTAGCCCTTGTCGGCGAGGATG
>NZ_AUEZ01000054.1 GCF_000426245.1 Bradyrhizobium sp. Ai1a-2
CACAACGATTACGGCCACCAGCCCATGGATGCCAGCAAAGCGCGGCTTTGCGATGTCGTTCGCGAGACCGGCGCCAAGACGATCCATTATCTCTATGACTTCGGCGACAGCTGGGACCATGTGATCAAGCTCGAAAAATGGTTCGAGAACACCACGACGGAGGGACTTCCCTTCTTGCTCGAGGCCGCCGGTCGTTGTCCTCCGGAAGACGTCGGCGGTGCGCCGGGTTATGCCGAATACCTCGAAGCCATCAGAGACCCCGCCCATCCGGACCACGAACATATGCGCCTCTGGGGTCCGGAGCGGTTCGATCCCAACGTCGTCGACCGGAAGGCGCTCGAAGCCGCCGTCAACGCGTTGTCCGACACATGGAAACCGCGGCGACGCGCCACGCGAACAAAATAGGCGTCAAGCGCCATTCAAGAGGGCCGCAGAGCTCCGCTTACTTTGAAGCTAACGGCATCGTCGTTCGGAAGTCTGATGTTACAAAAGGATCAGGGGACCAGAGTTGTCTTGGCAAGCAATTCGGAATTGGGCCTTGCGGAATTCTAAGCAGTGCGGCGAGGTTCCCGTCGACATTGTGCACTATCGAGGAGACACGTGTTTTAGCCGTTCGTTAAAGAGTGAAGCGCATGTCACAGCTGGTTTCGCGCGCGAGTGGCGCAAGCAATATTGCAATTAATCGCTGCCCGTCGATCAACGTGCACGAATACTCTCCGCTCCTCGCGACCTTCGTCGAGGAAATTGTCGATTGGGACTTCCCGGATAGCGAGACGGCGCGCGGTGTTGCAATCAAAGTGCTGCCCAGTACGCGGCCGTACTTCATAGTTCAATACCGCGACCCAATGATCTCGTTGCGGAGATTTCGCGACACCGAGAACCGACATGGACGTTACCGGAATGTTATTATTCAAATGGAAACCGGCATCACCACGGTACGACCGTCGGGCCCGCTCGGTGCAATAATCGCGCGTTTCAAGCCGGAAGCCGCCGTGCACGTTCTTCGCGAACGCTTGCATTGTTTCGCGGACTCCAAGATCGACCTTGGCAACGTTTTCGACGCTCATGAAGTCGGGCTGCTTGAGGAGAGGGTATCGGAAGCACCGAGCAGCTCTGAGCGACTCGCGGCGGTAGCACAATTTCTCTGCGCTCATGCCTGTTCTCGCGAACCAGATCCCGTCGTATGCCAGGCGGTCGCCTGCCTGCGTCGTGATCCTTCGTTGCAGGTCGGGCGGCTCGCGGCAAAATTGGATGTGAGCGAGAGGCAACTTCTGCGCAAATTTCAAGCTCTATTCGGGGTGAGTCCAAAGCTATTCGCGCGGTCCGCACGCATAGAGAAGGTCTTGGCTGCGCGGCGAAATGGATCGAGATGGGCGGATATTGCCTATGGCTGCGGATTTGCGGATCAAGCGCACATGATAGGAGACTTCAACGCGGTCCTCGGTTCGTCGCCCGAACGCGCATTGCTGCCGGCTTCGGCCGAACAGCGTCGCATCGCGGACAAGGCGAGCGCCGCCGCCCCCATCGCGTACGACTATTTCCTGTGGTGACATCCGAATGCGGCGGCGGGCGACACGCGATGTCGCCGGCGAGTGACTGAACGCCGGCCTCATTCTCCGCTCGCTCCTGCAGTGGACAGGTGACTGGTTCGAAACGCGTTGTGCTCGCCAACATCTCGATCAAACTCGCCTGAGAATCTCAACACGGTCCAGAACGCGAGCCCTCCAAGGGCGCCGAGCAATCCGCAGTATATCAAAGGCGCGATATACCCGCTCCAGGTCGCGGAGCCGATCATCTCGGTTGTAACAATCGGCGCACTGCTGATCCATGAGTTGGCGTGGAACGCCGGGGACTGCGCCGGGTAGGACAAAAAGCCGGTCGCTACGGCCCCGATCAAGCCGCCGAAGAAAACGCACGCTCCGACGGTTAACCGTCTCCGCCACAGATAAACGAAGAAGAGCGGTAACCCGGCCGCAATCGCGTGACTGAGCGCAACAATCAATGTGAACGCGAACACCAGAGGGGCAAGCCTTGCTTCGTGCCAGATCGCTGTCATCACGACCGCCGGAGCGAGACCAGAAGAGAAGAGCGCCAGACCCACGGTTTCCGTGTGGCGAACCCATAAGGAGGTGCGGCGCACTTGGCCGGCCAATCTCGTGCTGTGGTGTGGTGTCGGCTGCGGGTAGGATTCGATCGTCACGTCCGAGCGAAGCGAATGATCGACAGTTGGCGTGTCACGCGGTGGTTGTATCGACGCGGTGCGCAGGGCATCGCTCTGATTTGTCGAAGAACGCATATGACGACCTCCACTTCATTTCTGCAGCATTCGGCCGACCACGATCGACCATGAGTCGTGCGGGACGGCTGATCTCATCATGTGCTGTGTGCTCCTTGGTGAATTGAAGAAATCGGACGCGCCTGTCAGCACGTCGAAGAGGCTCACCTGGCGCGGTCCGTGAGAGCGGCGAAGTCGCCGTGATCGTGACGCAAGATCGAGCTGGCTCGAGTGTTCTCTACGCTCGCGGCGTTCCGACAAGCGTGCTGGTCACCATTCGGGCGACAGGAGCGATCGCCGCAATGTCAGGGACGTGCGAGAGCGGTAGCTCTTGGCGGAAATCTCCAATCCCGCGTGCGAGGCCCTAGTTACAAAGGCAGCACGGATGGTCCTGCCTGAAAGCCGGCTTTCTACGGGTCGGCGATGCGCAACCATAGGGCATCAACATGGATGTAGACTCGGCTGAACTCGATGAAGCCGTAACGGCAAATCAGCTGAAGATTCGCGCTAGTCTTCGGCCGCGCTACGACTTCATCGTATGTGGATCCGGATCCGCGGGCTCGGTGGTCGCTAGGAGGCTGGCCGGGAATCCGGATATCTCGGTGCTGCTGATCGAGGCCGGCGGCAGCGACAGCACGCCGGAGGTGGAGATGGCAGCGGCTTGGCCGCTGAATTTGGGTAGCGCGCGAGATTGGGGTTTTACGGCCTTGCCCAATCCGCACCTCAATGGACGTGCGATCCCGATGAACATGGGCAAGGTGCTCGGCGGAGGATCAAGCATCAATGTCATGGTTTGGGCTCGTGGCCATAAGAGCGACTGGGATTACTTTGCTGCCGAATCCGGCGATCCCGCTTGGAGCTATGAGTCGGTTCTGGCGATCTACCGTGAAATCGAAAATTGGCAGGGCAGGCCAGATCCAGCACGACGCGGACGCGATGGTCTGCTGTACGTTGCGCCGCCGGTCGAGCCGAACCCCGTTGCAACCGCCATGCTCGGCGCCGCCGGCGAACTGGGCATAACTGTTTTCGACGATCATAACGGCCTCATGATGGAGGGCCCCGGTGGAGCTTCCTATGCGAACCTGTGCATTCGCGACGGCCGGCGGCAGTCAATTTTCAGATCCTACGCATACCCGATAATGAACCAGCCGAACCTTACTGTGCTGCCTGACACGCTGGTAAGGCGGGTGCTGTTTGAACGTGGCGCGGCAGCCGGTGTGGAGTGCCTCCTCGACGGTCAGAGCCGGCGCTTCCAAGCTTCGCAGGAAGTCGTCCTGTCTCTAGGGGCCATTAATACACCAAAGGTGCTGATGCAGTCCGGCATTGGCGACGCGGACGCGCTGGCAGCGCTCGACATCCCGGTGATCCAGCATCTTCCAGGAGTGGGTGCTAATTTTCAGGACCACATCATGGTCTCGAGTTGCATTTGGGAATATCCGGAGCCAATCGCTCCCCATGTCAATGGTGGCGAGCTCATCATCTTTGCCAAAAGCGCGGCAGAGCTGGAAAGTCCCGATATTCAACTGCTCCAGATGCAGTTCCCGGTCGTAACCCCCGAACTTGCGGCGCGCCAAACCGTGCCGGCCGGATCGTGGGGAATCTGCCCGGCGCTGGTGCGTCCGCGCAGCGTGGGCCGGCTGCGCCTGACGAGCGCCAGATGCGAAGATCCGATCCTGATCGACTCGCAGATACTTTCCCATCCCGCTGACCTGGTCGCTTTGCGGCGTTGCGTAGCGCTTGCCCGGGAAGTCGGCAACGCTCAGGCGCTTCGCAGCTTCGCAAAGCGTGAAGTCCTGCCGACCGAACTCGGTTCAGCAGCCATGGACGAGTTTATCCGCGACGGCGTGACGACGGTTTGGCATCAGAGTTGTACCGCAAAGATGGGACGGGATCACATGGCCGTTGTCGACAGCCGCCTCAAAGTCTACGGCGTCGAGCGCCTCCGTGTCGCCGACGCCTCCGTGATGCCGCGCACTACCTCGAGTAACACGATGGCCCCCAGCGTGATCATCGGCGAGCAGGCGGCGAGGGCGATCGTTCGTGAACGTAAACTGGCCTGTCCGGCGATCGCGCTCTTATGAGCCTGGCAAACGGATCAAATCAGCCGAAGCGATAGCCTCAGCCCAACACGACCAAGTGAAACTTGTGTCCGAAATATCCAATCGCTTGGTACCGCCAGGAACCAAACTGGTTCTCGAGAGGAGCTGTCTCAAACCGAGGGCACTCCGAGTCAGGTTCGGTACAGTCGTGGAGTGCGCGGCGGTTATAGGACGCGCGCCGGTGGCGTTGATCAAGGAGTAAAGGCATCCCGATCAGGTGCGTATGAGGGAGCCGTGATCGGAATTTCACGTAGCGTGGCGATGCGCTCGCCACGAACAACGACGGATGGAAATGCCGCGCCGTCAACAGGAGGCCGTTGTGTGGCGATGACGGCGTCAATATTCCAGAAGAAATTGGTCATCGTGCTGGCGACGAGACACGCCGAGATTCGACGAGAAGTGACCAACTATCTCGAAAGTTACAATATGCGTGTTGTCGCCGTTCAGGGCTGGCAACTCCTCTTGCAACAACTAACCTCTCTTACACCGAGCTTGGTCGTGCTCGATCTCGAGCCGAGTTGGGAGAACGACCTCGACATGCTGCGTGCGATCCGCGCTAACGACCTCGATATTCCCATCATCATCATAGGTGGCGCGGGGTGCAACGAAAGCTACCGCGCCGCTGTTCTGGACCTTGGTGCGGACGACTGCCTCACAAAGCCGGTCGGACTTAGAGAACTCGTGTCGCGCATACACGCGATACTGCGCAGGCGGAAAACGTCCTCCGTGCAGCCGACCGAAACGCGGAAGAAGAAGTTCTCCTACAGATTCGGCGATTGGAAACTTGACCTCCGCAGGAGGCGGCTGACAAATCCGAGTGGACGGTTGGTCAAGCTAAGCAAGGGTGACTATTCACTCTTGATTGCCTTTCTTGAAAGACCGCAACAGCTGCTCACCAGGTTGCAGTTAATACATGCGATCAGCAAGCATGAGAATCGAACGGACCGGAGCATCGATGTGGGCGTTTTGCGACTACGTCGAAAGCTGGAAGCCAACTCTGCGGGGACGTGTATCATCAAGACAGTGCGCGGCGTCGGTTATGTGTTCGATATGC
Source organism: Bradyrhizobium sp. Ai1a-2 (assembly GCF_000426245.1). Taxonomy (GTDB): domain Bacteria; phylum Pseudomonadota; class Alphaproteobacteria; order Rhizobiales; family Xanthobacteraceae; genus Bradyrhizobium. The sequence goes on from NZ_AUEZ01000054.1 coordinate 5,429, forward strand.
TGGTCAAGCGCACTTGATCTGCACGAGAGCGTGCGTGGGGACGAGGCGGTTCTCAACACTGCCGGCGAGAGATCGACGGTGGATCCGTTAGCCGGCAATCGTTGAGGAGGTGTCGTCGAGTAAACCCAAGTCGTGTATATTACCGTCGTAATATCATCGTCATTCTCTTTATCAAAACGGCGGGCTATCATCTGCCGTACTATCGCAGGTGCGGATAGAGGATGAGCTATGCCGATCTTTCATCATGGCAATCAGACGTTGGCTTACGACGACACAGGGGGAAACGGCTCGGTGGTCGTGTTTAGCCATAGCTTCGGGATGAACGGCTCCATGTTCGCTCCGCAGTGCGATGCATTTCGGAGTCGATACCGTTGCATCACGTGGGATCAGCGAGGTCACGGCGGTAGCCTGACGGACCGAAACTTTACGTTCTGGGAATCGGCGGCGGACTGTCTCGCATTGCTGGACCATTTGAATATTCAGGCGGCTTCCTTTGTCGGTACCAGTCAGGGAGGATTTGTATCGCTCCGCATCGCTTTGTTGGCCCCGGATCGCGTGCGCTCGCTGGCCGTGCTCGGATCATCGGCGAGTGCGGAAGCGGAAGACCATAAAGCGAGCTACCTGCAGATGAATGCAGTATTCTCAGCTGCGGGCGAAAGCGGTCCACCTGATGAGATACTGGACGCTATGTCCTATATCTGCTTCAGCTCCAAGTCCGGGGCGGGTGGCTGGAGGGAGATTTGGCGTAGATGGCCGGTGCAGCAAGCTACTTTCGCACTTCAGGCACTTGTTCAGCGCGACGATCTGACGGATAGGTTGGGCGAAATCCGCGCGCCAACACTAGTGCTGCATGGAACGGCGGACCATTCCTACGCGGTATCGCATGGCGAAGCGATCGCCGATCGCGTCCCGGGCAGCGAGGGCTGTGTCGTCATCGAAGGTGGCGCACACTTTCTGAGCATCACCAACCCCGAGCCGATCAACGCCGCGCTAGAGCCATTTCTGTCCCGTCACGCCTCACGGCCCGTTTGACCTCACGCTGGACTCTGACGGCCGCGGCTCGAACGACAGATCCTCTATGAAGTTAGTCAATGGACGACGCGTTATTGTCCTCGCGAGCCATCGCTTCCAACCTCCGGCGGTCCACCTTGCTCAGAGCATTGAGCGGCAATGTCTCGAGCACCGTCAGAACCTCGGGAACTTTATAGGGCGCAAGATGCTTCGCCAAATTATGTAATATCTCGTCAACCACAGCGTCGCCGGCGCCTTCGATCAAAGTAATAAAGCCGACCACGCGCTGGCCCAGCGCCGGGTCTGGTTTGCCGACAACAGCTGCCGCTTTGACCGCCGGATGGCACGCAATCAGCGCTTCTTCAACTTCGATGGGTGAGATGTTCGTGCCGCTGCGAATGATAATATCCTTTTTGCGCGAGAGGAACCAAAGCTCGTTGCCTTCACCACGTCGCATCACATCGCCAGTGTGATACCAGCCATTCTTGAGGGTTTGCGCGGTTGCGACAGGATCGTCCCAGTACCTGACGAACACATTAGGCGCACGGATCAAGAGTTCGCCTGCCTCGCCAGGGGCGACATCCACTTCCTGATTGTCGACAAGCCGAATCTGTGCCTCATCGACGACGCGCATGTTAGGGCCTGGTGCCAACCCGAATGCGAGGTTGCCAACTGCCTCAGTTGCGTTCCAAAGATTATACAGGGGGGCGCCAAGAGTGGACGTAGCCTGTTCCTGAAGCTCAATCGGACAGGCATCGCCTCCAGTCGTACAGAACCGCAAAGACGACAAGTTCCTCGATCTTGAGCGTTGAGCCTTGATCAGGGCCGCGTATTGGGCGGGGAAGCCGAGCAGGCAAGTTCCGCGATAGTGCTCTACGTTATCAAGGACGGCATCAGCATCAAAGCCTTCCAGCAGGACGAACGGCGCGCCGCACCGAGCAAGAGCGAGCGACCGGAAGAGACCGCTGGCGTGCACCATGATCAACGATAGAATGACGACATCGTCGGCGGAGAGGCCCCCATGTTTGCAAATGAGGTCGGTTGCTGCCGCCAGCGTGTTGAGGGTGTGCGTGACGAACCGAGGTCGGCCGCTGGTCGTTCCGGATGTGTTGAGTAACACGGCTGGTTCATCGGAAGGTGGCGTCGGCAAATTCGTGAGGGAAGTTTCCCTCAGAACATTCCACTGCCGGTCGCGAGGAGCGCCGGCATCGACGAGTATACAGCTAGCTTGCGGGGGCGATTCGATGTCAAGTGACCTGACATTCTCGTAAAGTGAAGTCTGGCCAATGTAGAGCGCCGGCCGTAATCTCTGGAGGAGAGGCCCCAGCTCGGCCGATGTGAACGCGGTACGCAGTGGAGCGGCGATTGCTCCCAATCTGAAGCATGCGTAGTACGCAACCACAAGTTCGGGGCAGTTCGTCATATGAAGCGCGACACGATCGCCCTGTTTGACACCACGCGCGGCCAGACCACATGCAACGTGTTCGACTTCGGCGGCGAGCCGCCGATAGCGCCACACGTCTTCTTTGAAGACAAAGGCCGTATTTTCGGGACGCTCGCGCGCTTGATGAACCAACACTTCGGTAGGATTCAACGACATAAGCGGACTCCGAAATGTTGTGCTGTCGCGGGCGCCGAGTGTTCTCAGGGCGAATCATTGCTGCGCGCCGGTACAAAAGAGCTTGTACGGCTATTGATTAGCCGCGCTGCAGCGATGACAAAAACGACCGCACATGCGAGCATGACCGCATGGGCGTGCGCGAGCGGATCTACGCGAAGCACCAGCGCTATGAGAGGCGGAGTGGTCCCGCTAAATACGGCATAGGCGACATTGTATGAGAAGGCGACACCGGTGTAGCGCACCGCCGGAGGAAAGCTTTGCACGAACATCGACGGTATACCCGCTATGACCCCGACAGAAGTGCTGGCCAGCGCATAAAGGGCGAATAGCTTGTCCGGATGTTGGGCGAGTTGAGTGAAGAAGATATAGACGCAAGCCGCCAAGACGGGCGTGCCCCCGATCAAGAGTAAATCGACACCCAATATGTTTGCCAGCAGTCCACAGCAGATGCAGCTCACACCAAGGCAGGCTGTTGCCAGACTGACGGCTTGGAACGACTTACTGATACCGATTGAGTAGTTGGTTTGGAGCAGAGTGGGGGTCATGACGAACATGACTACGATCGTCACCGCGGAGAGTGACGTCAGTGCTGCGGAAGCAACAACACCACGTAAATGTCTGCGAAGCACGATCCTCAGAGGCAGCTCGGTGGCGAGCTTTCCTTCGCGTTGCAGCGCACGAAACACGGGGGTTTCAACCAACGAGCGACGCACGTATGCCGCTATAATCGCGATAATCGCGCCGGCGAAAAACGGGAGCCGCCATCCGAAAGCCAGAATCTCTGCAGGCTTGTAAAACCGAGTTAATGTCACTCCAGCCACTGCTGCGAGAAGATTGCCCATCGAGAGAGCGCCGCTCAACACGCTGCAAGCGAAGCCAACGCGATGCGCAGCGACCTGTTCGGCCACAAATGTCCAAGCGCCCGGTAGCTCACCGCCCATCGCAACGCCTTGGATTATCCGCATCGTCAACAATATGATCGGTGCGACGCTGCCAATAGTTGCGTAGGTTGGCGCGCAGGCAATACCCAGGGTGGCAGCGGACATCAGCATCATGCTGAAGACAAACGTCCGCTTCCTGCCAAGTAAATCACCGTAATGGGCCAGGACGAGGCCCCCGAGAGGTCGTGCCAAATTGCCAGCGGCGAAGATGCCAAACGTCTGCGTGATAGCTAACCATTCGGGCATTTGGGGAGGGAAGAACAATTGTCCTATGACTCTTGCGAACAACGCGAACACAATGAAATCATAGTTCTCCAGAACACCGCCTAGTGCGGCAAGCACCAATGCCCGGTATTTGCTCTCATTGGTGAGGTTCAGCGATTCTGACGCGCTCATCTATTCCCATCCAACTGTTGTCGATCGTGCGTTTTCTGGTGATTGGGGGACAGATCGAATTGCATTCAGCGTTCGCTTTTATCGTCACTGGTGGAAAGAACTACGGTCCACTCAGTTACGGCGGTGATAATCCCGCGGGAATTGCGTTACAGCTGTGTTCTGGCGCGACTTCGGGCGCAGGCCGGCTGGGCTAATTCCAGCGATGCTTGTGTTGCAAATGCTCTGCTCGCGAACGATCGCAAGTCAGAGAGATCATGCGGCTGCTTTGCACTCGTGAGTGCAAGCGTTGAGCTTGTAGAGCGTCTCGATCTTGAGTGATGGTGGCTGAGCCACTGGCCGAGAGCGGCGTCTCTACGCCTCGGCATCGGCGACAAGGAATCCGTTTCGAAATCCGGTGCCATTCGAGTTGATCAGGTCGGGAGGGAGCGGTTTTTAGGACCCCGACAACACGGCCGTCAGGCCTCCGTCTACGCATAGTATCTGGCCGGTGATGTGTTTGCCTGCATCGCTGGCAAACAGCAAGGTGGCGCCCTTCAGATCGTCCTCATCACCAATACGCTGAAGCGGCACGTTGGCGGTGAGCTTGCTGATGCCGATTTGATCGATTGTGCCCTTCGTCATTTTCGACGGGAACATCCCGGGGGCCAACGCATTGACCGTGATTACGTAGCGGCCCCATCCCCCAGCAAGCGATCTTGTAAAATTGACGACGGCGCCTTTGCTGGTGTCATACGCGATCGTCTGGATCTCGCCCGTGCTGCCACGCAGGCCGGCTATTGACGCCAAGTTGATGATACGGCCGTATCGGTTGGGTATCATCGAACGTTTTCCAATTTGCTGACTGAGAAGGAATAGTGACCGGACATTCAGGTTCATCACCTTGTCCCACGCTTCGATAGGGTGATCTTCCGTTTTGGCACCCCAGGTCGCACCCGCATTGTTCACCAATATGTCGACCCGACCGAGCCGTTCGATGCTTTGCTCGACGAGCCGTGTAATGTCCTCTTCCTTGGAGTTGTCTGCGGCAATCCAGTCAACAACGATTCCGCGTTGCTTGAGATGCTCAGCTGCGGTTTCAAGGTCTGCAGCCTTGCGGGATGACAATATGATATCGGCACCTTGTTCGCCCAGCGCCTCGGCAATTTGCAACCCAAGTCCGCGGGACCCTCCGGTCACGAGCGCTTTCTTGCCGGTCAGGTCAAACAAGCCTTTCAAACTGGCCATCGTGTTCTCCAAGGGTTGGTTGGGCGGCATCGATTCATCCGCCGCCTTCGAATGTCATCTCGGGCGCGGCTGATCCGTTGATCGACCCCTGCGAACGCTCGAACGCGCTTGATGAGAGGCGACAACAGATTTTCGCGATTGACATCGCAAGTATTTAGCTTACTGTCCAGTCAGAAACTTATCATGTTTGGAAAAATGTAAGTCAGAGCAGCATGTTAAAAGGCATAGCGTTTCTAGCGCTGTGCTCCCGCTGGCGCGGGCCTGTTGTGCTGGTGACCACTGGAGCTCAAGGATGGTGCGCGTGAGCGAATGCGATCTGGTGGTCTTTGGTGCAAGCGGCTTCACGGGGCGCTTGGTCGCCGAATACGTCGCTGCACGATACGGAAATCAACTCAAGTGGGGAATGGCGGGGCGCGACGTCGGCAAACTTGCGTCGGTGCGCGATGAAATTGGTGCCCCCAAGGATGTGCTTCTTATACCGGCAGACTCCTCCGACGAGGATTCGCTGCAAGCGCTGGTCCGAAGTACGCGCGCCGTTATTTCTACGGTAGGACCATTCCAGCTCTATGGATCGAAACTGGTCGCGGCATGCTCGCGTACGGGTACCGACTATCTCGATCTCAGCGGCGAAACGGTGTGGATGAGGAACATGATCGATGCTCACCAAGATGACGCGAGATCGAGCGGTGCGCGTATCGTGTTCTCCTGCGGCTTCGATTCAGTTCCGTTCGAACTTGGGGTGTACGTCCTGCAGAGCGCGGCAAGAGATGCATGGGGCGCGCCTGCGGAGAGTGTGAAGGGATGCGTTCGTCGAATGAAGGGCACATTCTCTGGTGGAACGGCGGCTAGTTCAAAAGCCACGATGGCCGCGGCCAAGGAAGATCCAAACGTATTGGCGCAGCTTAAGGATCCGTTCCTTCTGACGCCGGGCTTTGTGGGTCCGGCACAGCCGCATGGGATGAAGGTCGAAATGGACGAGGACCTCGGTGCGTGGGTGGCGCCTTTCGTCATGTCGACCATCAATACTCGGAACGTCCACCGTTCAAATGCGCTGATGGGGCATCCATATGGAACCGATTTTGTCTACAAAGAGATGATCGTTGCGGGTAGGGGGAGCGAGGGGCAGGCGGAAGCCGCGCGGATCGTTGAAGAGAACAAGACCCTCAGCGGCGCGAATAGCCTGAAACCCGGCGAAGGGCCGTCAAAGACCGAACGAGAAGCGGGATGCTATGACATTCTTTTCCTCGGACATAACAAAGATCACGGCAGGATCTCCGTCGTGGTGCGTGGCGATAGGGATCCAGGCTACGGTTCGACGTCCAAGATGATCGCTGAATGCGCGCTCTGCCTCTTGCAAGATAGTCCCGACGTTCCGCCATGCATCTGGACACCTGGCGCCGCGATGCGGGAAAAGCTCGTAACGCGATTAAGCAGGAACGCCGGCGTTACTTTCGAAGTCGAGCGGATCGACCACGCGCGCTGATATTCAGCCAGGGGTAGGGGACGTATTCAAGAAGGCAGGCGACCTGTAATGATGCATTCTTCCTGAACGCATGCTCTGCACAAAGTCTCCACGGGAGCGATGTGGAGGCGTTCCTGATAAACTCTGGGTTCCTCTCTCCCAGACTTGCCCGAGATGGATCATCTCGGGCATTTTTTTCCAGCGCGAACGGCATTGTGTCAGATTAGCAGCTTGATGGCTGTGAGGCTGAAGACTGCCACGAACAGGCAAGCCAGCGCTCCGACAAGCGCGGGACGAAATCCTCTGGTCCTCAATCTAGCCAGGTCTGTGTGCATTCCCATCGCAGCCAGAGCCGCCGTCAGTAGAAACGTCGTCAGGATCATGAGGTGCGATTTCAACTCGGCGGAGATCGCAACCAAACTGTTGATTCCGACCGCTACGATGAAGCCAACTACGAACCAAGGGATCGCGGAAGCGCGCAACGTTCGGGTCGAGATGTTTCGGTTTCCCGCATCGCGCCTGGCCAGAAAGTCCAGGCCAATGACGAGCGGCGCGAGCATCATCACGCGCGATAATTTTGCGACAGTTCCCATTTCGCCGGCGACCTGGCTTTCGCCGAAGGAGGCGGCGACGACTTGGGCAATCTCGTGAATGGAGGCTCCGGCCCAGAATCCAAATTCGCTGGAGTTGAGATGCAGCAGTCCGGGTAGAACCGGATAAGCAAACATCGCGATTGTCCCGTAGATGGTGACGCACGCTACGGCATAAGTCACATCTTCTTCCTCTCCGCCCACAACTGCGTTGGCCGCAACGACCGCAGACGCACCGCACACAGCTGTCCCCGCCGCGATCAACTGGGCTAATCTCGCTTCCACCTTTAGAACCCGCGCCAGCCGAACGGTGAAGACGAAGGTGAACCCCAATGTCGCCGCCAGAATAAGCAGGCCGATGACGCCTAGTTGCGCGACTTCAGTGAAGGTGAGTTGCAGGCCGAGCAGGATGATGGCGAGCCTGAGTAACCGGCGCTGACTAAACTCAAGTCCGGCATCCATCCAATTCGGCAACTTTGTCGTGTGATGGAGCGTGACGCCGAGCAGCACTGCGGGCATCATCGGGCTGATGGCCGACAATAGGGGAAGTTTATGCAAGCCAAATGCCGCGACTGCAATCGATAACGTGAGGACTAGGCCTGGCGCGAGCCGAAGGGCGCTATCGACCAGCAATCTGAGTGAGACGACAGAGTGGTGAGGCGCCTTGAGCGCCTTCGGGCGGCGGGGCACGTCCAACATGTCTAGCCTTGTCGTGCATGATTGTTCATGGCGAAACGCGAGAACCGTCGCCAAGGTGGGACGGCTCCCGGTTCGATCGGATTCTGCGAACAGGGGGAACTCAGGCTATCCGAATTGTCACCACCTCTCGGCGTAAGGCCGGAGCTCGTAGTTGAAGGACCATGCCGACCGAGGTTGATGAGCGATATGCCAAATCTCGTCCGCAATAGTGACGGGATCGGCGAAGAACTCGTCTGGCTTGTCGTGGAACATCTTGCGTGCCCACGGCACATTGATGATCGCATCGATCATCAAGAATGAAACGTGGACACCTCGGGGGCCACAGTACCGCGCGATCGATTCCGACAGAATGCGCTGGGCCGCTTTGGAAGGAGCGAATGCGGCGTAGCTGTCGATCCCGCGATAAGCCGACGTATTGCCAGTCGCGATGATGACGCCTTTCTGCGCGTTTATCATCGCGGGAGCTACCGCGCGCGCGAGATAAAGCATTCCCATCGTATTGACCCTGAAGTTGGTCTCCAGCGCTGCGGGGTCGACTTCGAGGAAGTTGCCGAATGTTCCGCCAATCGCGTTGTGGATGGCGATAGTCGGTGCGCCGAATTCGCGTGTGATCTTGGCCACGGTCTCGTTGACCTGGGCCTCGCTGGTGACGTCGCAGATATGGGCGGAAGCGTCAGGCAGCTCCGTCTGAAGCTTGGGAATGCGCTTTTCGGAGCGCGCGATGAGTGCGACGTGATAGTCGCCGCGGGAGAAGCGGCGAGCCAAAGCGCTACCCGTTCCCGGACCTACCCCGGTAATGATGCAAACTGGTTTCTTCATGATCATGCCTGTGCGTTTGCTGAGGCTTCAACAAATGGAAGCCGGTCGTTGCCAAAGAAGATCTCGTCCCCAACTCGGAATGTTGGTAGGCCGAACAGGCCCTTTTCCAGTGCGGATGCATTGCGAGCCTTGAGCTCCTCGAACGTTTCTTCCGTGTTCATCAGCTCAACGATCTGATCCCCTGGAAGGTCGTTGTTTCTGAGAAAGTCTTTGAGAATGGTAGCGTCGCCGAGATTGAGTGACTGCCGGTACAGGCCGTCGAACACCTTGGGTACGAAGTCGGCAATGACACCGAGCTTGATTGCTGCAATTGCCGCGCGCAAAAGAAAGCTGAGATCGATATGCCGGAAGTGCGGATTGAACTCCCAGCCGATGCCGTATCTCTTCACCCACCGCTGCAAGTCGGCTTTGACGTACTGCTTCTTGGGTTTGCACTCGATACTCGTTGGGCTGTTGCCAACTGCCTTCATTAGATCGATCACGCTGGTAGGCATGAAGATGATCGAGTGTCCGGTGCCCGCCGCGAGCTTCTTGAGTTGCGACTGAGCGAGGTAGCTGTAGGGGCTACCGAAGTCGAAATAGAATTCGATTTGTTTGCCCATCCTTGGTCCTTTTGCCTCGTCTGGTGTCGTCAAGATTCCGCTTTTTGGCTGGAGTTCTTGCCTTTTTCTCTCATGTATCTCGTTGAGTTTTAAGAAGAAAATGATGTGTACTCCTTAGCCAAACAAACATATTAACTGGACAGTAAGTAAAATATACAACTGGACCCAAGTCAACTGACGAGCGCGACAAGTGCAGGTTCGCCGATGACGGTGGTGACGGATATTGCAGGCGAATGGACGGAGCGCGCTCGACCCGTGGGCGAGTCATTCGGGAAGACCGCTGCGGCGTCATCTGCACGAGTAAATTCTTTGCGCCGGGACTCGTCTGATAATACGGTCGAGCGCATGAAAAAGCGCAAGAAACGACTGACAAATTCCGAGCACCGCGAGCTGAGCCAGGCGGCGGTGATGGCCGCTGCTGAGTTTCTCTTCGTCACGCAGGGTTACAACGGCACGACGACCGAGAAAATCGGCGAGCTGGCGGGCCTAACCAAGGCCAGTGTGTACTTCTACTATGGTACCAAGGAGGGTGTTCTCCTTGAACTGTTGAACCGGGTGCGTGCAAACGTTCTGGTGCCGTATGTGCAGGTGCTGCGAGATAACGAGCGCTCGCCGACCGAACGCATTACGACATTCCTGGAAATGACAGGCAAGGTGGCGCTGGAACATCCCGGATCGATGCTGTTGCCTATCGTCGTCTCGATTGAGTTCGCGGGTACGGAGTCCGAGGCCAGCCGGAGAGTCAAGGCCGGCTACAACCGGATTGCAGAAGAGATTCGGCGGGTTCTCGAGCTGGGGCAAGCTTCTGGAGTGTTTCGCTCTGACCTCAGCAGCGGAGATATGGCGAGACTCCTCATCTCAACTTGCGATGGGATGATGCTCGAGTGTTTGCGTCACAATCTTCGAATCCAGGTCGATCGTCTCGTTCGCGCGCTTCAGGCGGTTGTCCTGTCAGGACTTCAGGATGCATCACAGACGCCGCGGGAAATCAGCGTTGCAGATGGGCCGTCGGTGCTCGATGTGTTGCGAGGCAACCTTCAGATCGAAGACTAAACAAGGTCGCAATTCTAACAACGGAAGATTGACGATGGCTCAGGTGGCACTTGCGCGCGACACTCGGGACGAGCCGAACGAGGTGGCCCTGCAAACTCGCGTGAAGGCTGGCGGCACGCTCGAAGATATCAGCGAGATGACGCCGCGTTACCGCGATGTTCTCGTTGCGACCATGTCGATTGCTGCCGATCTCGAGATCATGACCTTGCCTCTCGATCTCGATGCGATGCAATTCGCGCCGTGCATCGGCGACAGGATTGCCGTAGCCTCGGCGCTACAGGACGAGATGGGTCATGCCCAGGTCATGTTCCGCATGCTCGAAGAGTTTGGCTTCGATGCATATGAGCGCGTATTCGAGCGCGATCCGGCGACCTTCAAGACATTCTTCATGCTGGAGTGGAACCTGAAGGATCCGATTGACATGGCGATGAGCCATCTCATCGGCGATCAAGCGGGTTACATCACGACTTGCGATCTCGAAGAGCACTGCTCCTTTGGTCCTTACAGCAGGTCGCTGAGGAAAGTGAACTTCGAGGAACAGTTTCACGTCAAGCGTGGCGAGTATTCGGTTCGCCACTACATGCAGCTGGGTCCCGAAGTGAGAAAGCGTGTCCAGGAATCGCTGGACTTCTGGTTTCCGCTTGGTGCCGAATGGTTCGGGGCGACCGATGATGTGAAATCGAGAATGGACCAGCTCCACTACAAGATTCGCGGCAGCAGCAACGACCAGCTTCGTCAGATCTGGCTGTCCCGCGTCGTTCCGTTCTGCGAGCAACTTGGTCTGAAGGTGCCGGCGCATTTTGACGGCGAGAAGGGCATCTACGTGCTCGATTTCGAGATGCCGATCCTCTTCAATGAGGAGACCGGCAAATGGGATTTTCGCAAGGTGACCTGGGCAGAGAAGCTTGCCCAATGGAAGAGGGGTGGTTCAAAGAAAGTGCCCGGACTTCGTCGTATCCAGTCGGAGTTGTGGGGGCATGACCTGTGGTGACCGGGGAGGAAGTTCGGGCGGCGCTACTTTCGGTGAACGATCCACATATTCCGATCGCGATCGAGCGGATGGGAATGGTTCGGGACATCCAGGTTTCGGACATGGGCGTGGTGGACGTCGAGCTTGCCATTCCCTGTCTCGCTTGTCCCGGTGTGTCGATGCTGAAGCAGTCGATCAAGGAAGCCGTAGGCCGGCTCGAGGGAGTCAGGGAAGTCAAGATCAATGAGGGTTGGCACCACGAGTGGACCACCCAGTCAATCGATCCCCTTGCGCGTGAGCATATGCGCCGCTTCGGAATTCAACTCTGAGAGTGTTGCAGATGAAGAAGGTCATTGACAGAAGGTTGGAACTGGGGGGCGACAAGCCCGAGTTCTACGAGATTTTTGCTCGCCGCAGTTCAGCAGAAGCGTTGACCCACATCGGCTCGATCGAGGCGCCGAACGCGGAACTGGCCGAAGCCCGTGCCTGGTTCGTCTACGATCACGAGCCGTGGAAGGAAATGTGCATCGTTCCAACATCGGCGATTATCCCGATTACGGAGCGCGGCAGCGATGTGAAGGTGAAGGTGGTGTGATGACCGACGCAACGTCTGCCGGAAGACTCTCCCAAACCGACCAGCTCCTTCGCGACGAGTTATATTGTATTGCAGATAGCAAGCTCGTTCTGGCGGGTTGGTACATGATTGTTCTGCCCAACGGGCGAGCCATCTCCGACTGGAGTGCGATGTGTGCGATGATGCAGGGACAATACGGGCACGCCCGCGCCCTGTATCAATACCTGGGACATTTTGGCGTGACGCGCGAAGAAGCCGAATGGACGCGCGGAGCGGCGGATATCCGCTCGCCCAAGCTGCTGGACCAACCACCTCGATCATGGTCCGATTTCGTGGCGACGATATTCCTGGCGGAACAGGCGATCTCGACGCAGCTGGGGGCGTACAGGAGTAACCAGGCAGACCGAACGTTGGCGCGCTTGGCCGAGAAGGTTCACAAGGAATCACGTTTCCACGTCAGCTATTCGACCGGTTGGATCAAGGCGTTGAACAAGGATCCGTCGTCCACGATCAAAGCGGATATCCGTCGGCGCTTTGCCGAGACGCTTGAATGGTGGGATGAGAACGATCAGCCCGATGGGCTATTCCGCGCTGGATATCGGGAGGCATCGGACGCCACATTGCGGAAGAGATTTATTGAAGCGGTGGAGGCGACAATCGATGTTTCGGGCCCAGACGTGCCCGCACCTGTGTCGTGGCAGCGTTCGATCCGTCGCAGCGGGAAGCCCGGCATTCCGGACAGCCTGTTCGAACTGATCCGTTTCAAGAATCATGAGCTGGCGCTTCCGTGACCCGGCAAAGGCCAGACTTCGATTTGCCGATAGACATAAGCGAAGTTGTTTGCCCGCACTGCGAGAGCAGCGCGGTGGAAGTCGAATCTCCATTCGGAGGCAGCGTATCGGAAGTCCTGTTCCGGTGCTCCGAGTGCAAGTCGTTCTTTCATTGGGTGAAGTGGCAGCCGGCGGCGAGCGGCTGAACGCACGGCGAACACATCCAAGAGCAGCAGAAGCTGCCGGATCTTCATAACGGGGAGGGTTAGTATGCTCAACCGGGCTATTTCCGTGTCGGATGTTCTCAGGATAACGTCGCGCGCGACGCCGAAGAGCATTGCAATATTCGATGAACAGGGCTCGCTGAGCTATTCCGAGTTCGATAAGATCGTCGATCGCCTTGCTACCAGGCTCTGGAGTCTCGGGGTCGCCAAAGGCGACAAGGTCGCATATCTGCTTTGGAACCAGCGCGAACTACTTCAGTCCTATTTTGCGATCGGGCGCATAGCAGCACTGACCGTTCCTCTGAACTTTCGTCTCAGTGTTGAGGAGATGTCGTACCAGCTTGCCACAGCGCAATGCAAGGTCATCATTGTCGACGAGGACTTAACGGATCTGGCGACCCAGGCAATCAACTTGGCTGGTTCGTCGATTCTGCAAATCGTAGTCGGGTCCGAGGTCAAAGCTGACCAGATAGCCTTTTCCGATGCTATTGGTGACGATGTCCGTGACATTGCAGCGTTTCCGGTCGTTAAGGGTGAGGACGATAGCGGGATTTGGTTCACGTCCGGTACGACAGGACGGCCCAAGGGCGCCGTTGTGAAGCATCGTTCAGCAGTCGCGACAGCGACGTTCTCAGCCATGTCTTACGGCTTCACCTCAGAGGTACGAGCCCTGGCTGTTGCTCCTCTTTTTCACCGGGGCCCGATGGAGAACATCGCCTTGGCTGTCGTCCTGTGCGGCGGAACAAACTTTCTCTTCAGGAAGCTCAGCGCTGCCCAGACGTTGGCATGTCTGGACAAGTATAAGATCAACACCGCATTCATCGTGCCCACGATGGCATGGCAACTTCTCAGCGATCCCGGCTCCAAGGAAAGAGCTTTTCCGTATCTCACGAACTGGATCTCCGCCTCGGCTCCTCTTCCGGCGGCACTTGGTGAACAAATCTGTGAGGCTTTCAAACTCCCAAATGGGGTCACGAACGCTTACGGCATCACGGAGATGTTGTTCGTTTCGAAATGCCCGCCGGCGATGCTGTCGAAGAAGCCCGGGACTGTGGGGTTGCCGGCACCAGGTGCGCAGATCATCATTTATGACCAGACGCGTGGTGTCCTTCCGGCCGGCGAGGTCGGTGAAATTCTCGTCAGCGGGCCGACGGCGTTCTCGCACTATCTCAACAACGACGAAGCGACCCAGGCGGCGATCATCGATATTGACGGGAGTCTTTGGTATCGGAGCGGCGATGTCGGTGTCATCGACTCGGACGGCTATCTAGCGATCAAGGATCGCCTGAAGGACATGATCATCTCGGGCGGTGAAAATATCTACTGCGCGGAGGTCGAACTGGCACTGAGCGAACATCCTGCGGTCCGTGAAGTCTCGGTCGTGGGTGTTCCGGACGAGAAGTGGGGCGAAATTGTTGTTGCGGCGGTCGTTGCGAGCAGCGGCTGCAATATGGACCTTGGCGAGCTCTCGAAGAGTTGCGGCAACCTGGCTGGCTACAAGCGCCCCCGAGAGGTTGTGTGTCTCGATGAATTGCCAAAGAACTCCTTTGGCAAGGTCCGCAAGGACGCGCTCCGCAAGATCGTTTTGGAGAAGCTAGTGAACACGCGGCAGCAGCTGCGCGCTTCCTGATCAAATCTGCTTCTATCGGTCTCAAGTTTCGGTCTCAAGTTACGTACCGGTCGGGCCGCGATCGGCGCGCGTGGTGGTGTTTTGTGCGGTTCAGAGGAGGGAAGGAATGGGTAATCAGTTTGTTAGTAACATACGACGAGCCGTCCTCGTCGGCGTGCTGGCGCTCGGAGCCTGCCAAAGCGAGGCTGCCGAACTGGTCGTCGGCAATACCGCGCCGTATAGCGGGCCGGCATCCGCATACTCGACCATCGGGAAGGGTCTGAGCGCCTACTTCGACATGGTCAATGGAAAGGGGGGCATCGAGGGACGAACGATCCGGTTCCTGTCATACGATGATTCATACAGCCCTCCAAAGACGGTCGAGCAGGTGCGTCGGCTGGTGGAAGGTGACGAGGCTGAGGTGCTGCTTGGTTTGCTCGGCACCGCGACGAATGGTGCGATACAGAAATATGTGAACGCCAAGAAGATACCGCAGCTGTTCTCCGTCACCGCGAGCGGCAAGTTCAACAATCCAGAGAAGTATCCTTGGACAATGGGGTGGCTGCCGACGGTCGTCCTCGAGGCCAAGATCTTCGGCCGATACATATTGGCAACGAAGCCCGATGCCAAGATCGGCGTTCTCTACCAAAACGACGATCTTGGCCGAGACGCCTTGAATGCGCTGAAGTCTTCTCTCGGACCACGAGCTTCGGAAATGATCGTGTCGACCCAGAAGTACGAGGTCACAGATCCGACCATCGATTCCCAGATCGTCTCGATGAAGACGGCGGGGGCAAACGTCTTCTATAACGCAGCGACGGCCAAGTTTGCAGCGCAAGCGATCAAGGCGGCCCATGCTGGTGGATGGAAACCACTGCAGCTGCTGTCGTCGATCTCGGCGAACATCAATACGGTACTGAAGCCCGCCGGCATTGATGCGTCGCGAGACATCGTCTCGGCCTTCTACCTGAAGGATCCGACCGATCCCCAATGGGCAAATGATCCTGCGATGGTCGACTACCGTGACTGGATGAAGAAGTACTACGCCGCGGGCGATCCGGACAATCCTTTCAACGTGATCGCGTACAGTATTGGTCAAACCTTCGAAGTGGTTCTCAGGACCTGCGGGAACGACGTATCCAAGGCCAACGTCATGGCAAAGGCGGCGTCTCTCAACGATGTCGAGCTATCCATGTTTTTGCCCGGCATCAAACTTAAGACCTCCAAGTCCGACTATTTCCCGATCCAGCAATTGCAGTTGGGGCGCTTCGACGGGGAGCGTTGGGCGCTGTTCGGCAATGTTTATGCAGATGAAACAGAGGACGTGTCGGATAAGGACTAAAGAACCTCTTTCGACCTGTTTCCTGTATCAGTCGGCCGGGCTTGGTGCTTTGTCCGGGCAGGATCTGTCATTCGGACAACGACTCGTGACTTGCAAAATGCAAGTCACGATGTATTCTCCTCATAAATGAGAAAGCGGCCGTTTCGAAAGCAGCGCCGACACACAGGAGGCAAGTTTGTCCGAGGACGTGCTCGTGACGCGCGAAGAGCGCGGCAATATCTCCGTCTTGACCATGGTTTATCGGCCATACAACCTGCTCGGCCCAAAGCTCATCAATGCGCTGGTGGAGCAGGTCGAGGCGGCCCAGAAGGCCGGCAGCCGCGCCATCGTGATCCGCAGCGGACTGCGCCATTTCTCCGCCGGCGCGGATCTGGATATCTTCGATAAGCGGGTCGCCGCAGGTGCCGTTGATCAGGCCAGCGAAAACAGGCGGCTGAACGGTGTCGAATTCCTGCGTTTCATGGAGTTGTTGCCGATTCCGCTGATCGCCAGCGTTCACGGTGTCTGCCTTGGTGGCGGACTCGAGCTTGCGCTCTCCTGCGACTACATCATCGCCGCCTCTTCGGCAAAGATCGGATCGGTCGAGGCGACGCTTGGGCTTCATCCTCTGCTCGGCGGAATCCAGCGCCAGGTACAGCGGATCGGTGCTCAGCGCGCCAAGGAGATGTCGATGCTGGCACGGCGCTACGACGCGCCGACGCTGGAGAAATGGGGCCTGATCAATCTCACCGTGCCAGAAGAGTCGCTGGAACAGGCCACGATGACGCTTGCGGAGGAGTTCGCGCAAGGCCCGACCGTGGCGCATGCGGCCACGAAGCAGCTTGCGTATATCGCGGTCAATGAAGGCGTTGCTGCTGCCGATGAGGCGATGGCAAGGGTGCAGGCGCCGATTTGGGCCTCGGAAGACCTGAAGACCGGTCTCGCGTCATTCCGCAAGAATGGCCCGGGTCTGGCAAAATTCGCGGGGCGCTGACATGAGCGGCCCTTTGAGCGGAATCCGTGTGGTCGACTTCTCCCGCGTGCTCGCCGGCCCGTTATGCGCACGGACATTGCAGGATCTTGGCGCCGAGGTCATCAAGATCGAGCCGCCAAGCCCTGATGTCTCGCGCTTCGCATTTCCGTCGACCGACGGCATGTCGGGCTATTACGCGCAGCAAAATGCGGGCAAGCGCAATGTCAGTATCAACCTCAATGTGCCCGGCGCCTATGAACTGGCGCTGAAACTCTGCGACACGGCCGATGTCGTCGTCGAGAATTTCCGTGCGGGCACGCTGGGTTTCTTCGGTCTCGACTATGAGACTCTCTCAAAGCGAAATCCGCGATTGATCTATGCCTCGATCACTGGTTATGGCCAGGGAGGACCGTGGCGAAGTCGGATGGCATACGCACCGACCGTACAGGCCGAGGCCGGCTTCACCGAAAACAGCGTTCGCCATTATGGCAGTGCGCTGACTGAACCACGCACGGACAGTCTGTCGCACGCGGACGTCTATGCTGGAATGCAGGCTGTGATCGCTATCCTGGCAGCGCTCAACAGCCGTCAGAAGTCCGGGCGCGGCCAGTACATCGATGTCGCGATGGCTGCGACGCTGCTGGCGGTCAACGAACGCGCGCATGTCGATCTCTCCGACGATGATATCGGTGCCGAACCTGCCGTGCTCGGCGCCACCGACTGCTCGTTCTTTACCGGACCGCAAGGGGAGCACTTCACGGTCGCGACCAGCATTGTCGGGAGCCGGACCTTTCCATCGTGGCTGCGCGCGATGCGCCGCGCGGACCTGATGGACGATCCGCGGTTCTGCAATGCGGCCGCGCGCCGGCTGAATTTCGGTGCGCTGCACCAGATCATCCAATCGTGGATACTGACCTTCCCGGACATGGCAACGCTGGACGCCCAGTTCGACGAGGCCAAGATCGCGATGGGCGAGATCCGCTCGATCAAGGAACTCACGGCGTCCGAATGGAGCGACTATTGGGGGGCCGTGCAATACGTATCCGACCGCAGCGGCGGCCAGTATCGCCTGCCCGGACGTCCCTGGCGCTTTTCGGCCGAAGAGCTGACGCCGATCGGGACGCCGGCCTTTCAAGGTGAGCATAACGTTGCGGTGTTCAGCGAACTCGGCGTCAGCGAGACCGAATTGAAGCGCTTGAGCGAAGCCGGCGTTCTGGTGACACATCGGCGCGCGCTCGAACCTGACGTTGCCGCCAAACCGCAGACCGAGCCAGGTCAGGCAGCCTGATCGACCGAGAAACAGGCCAAGGTACGTGAGACTGGACATACGCGAGCTCGGCCCAATATGGTACGGGGGTCGCGTTCGGAGCTGAAAAGAGCCATGTCCGGCGTAAAGCAAGGCCGCCTCGCAAACAAGGAATGCTCCATGGCGCGAGCCATGGAAATCGTCGGCGATCGCTGGACGATCCTGATCCTGCGAGAGGCTTATTATGGTGTGAAGCGATTCGACGAATTCGAGTACTACGTCGGCGTGGCCCCCAATATCCTAAGTAGCCGGCTGAAGAAGCTTGTCGAGGCAGGCGTCATGGCTCGTGTGCCGCTGCCCGAGCACGCCGGCCGATGCGAATATGTTCTGACCGAAAAAGGACGCGACTTTTTCCCTGCCTATCTTGCGTTGAAGAAATGGGGTGACAGCTGGCTGGCGGAGCCGGCCGGCCCGCAAGTGGTTTTTCGTGACCGGCATGCCGGACGTCCGATCGAGTATCCGGAATTGCGGACAGCCGGCGGCAAGGCGCTACGCCTCGAAGACGTCGAGGTGGTCGCGGGAGCCGGCGCCGTGCCGTTCAACCGCAGGCGGTTTGGCGCAGCTTCAGCCGGCAAGGCGACCGAAGCGCCAAGGCGCGCCTCACGCAAGGGCAAGTAGCGCGCGCCTTGTCTCCGTCCTGACCAGGCTCGCGCGATACTCAGCCGAAGCGTAGCGGTCCGACAGGCACTCGGTCGCTGCGCTCTGGAGCCTCGCGGCTTCCTCGATATTCTCTCGCGACAGTGGCTTGCCCACCAGGAATTTTGCCGCGACATCAGCCGGAAATGCATGGCTCGCCGCGCCGGTCACGCCGATCGATACGTCGGCGGCGACGCCAGTGACGGCGACACCTGCTGCGACGCCGACAACGGCATAGCCGCTCGCAGGATGGCGGATTTTTCTGTAGGTGAAGCGCATGCCTGTCGCCGGGCGCGGGATATGGATGGTCGCGAGCACCTCGCCAGGCTCCAGCGCGGTGGAGAAGATATCGACAAAGAAGTCAGTCGCTGCCACGCGTCGTGATCCGTTGACGCTTGCGATCTCCAGCTCTGCCTTCAACGCGATCATGACGGCCGGCCAATCGGCGGCGGGATCGGCATTGGCGAGCGATCCACCAATGGTGCCGCGGTTGCGCACCTGCGGATCGGCGATCAAATTGGCGGCCTGGCGGAAGATCGGCAGCACCTGGTGGAGCGGTTCGGATACAAGGAGCTCTGCATGCGTCGTCAGCGCACCAATGCTGATGCTGTTCTCGCTGACCTGAATTCCTTTCATTTCTGCGATGCCGCGGATATCGACCAGCAGCGCGGGCGAAGCCAGCCGAAGCTTCAGCGTCGGGATCAGCGTATGACCGCCGGCGACCAGCTTCGTGCCCTCCGGATCACGCTGCAATAGATTCATCGCCTCCGCGAGCGAGCCCGCGCGGACATAATCGAAAGCTGCGGGGATCATTGGCCTGCTCCGTTGCGTGCGTTCTGCACCGCCGCCCAGATGCGCGGCGGCGTCAGCGGCATGTCGAGGTGGCGGATGCCGAAGGGCGACAGGGCGTCGAGCACGGCGTGAACCATGCAAGGCGGTGCTGCGATCGAGCCGCTTTCGCCGATGCCCTTGACGCCGATCGGATTGGTCGGGGAGGGCGTCTCCTGGAACAGCGAGGTGATATCAGGCACATGCTCGGCGCGCGGCACGGCGTAATCGAGCAGCGAGCCGGTTAGGAGCTGTCCGTTGTCGGGATCGTAACTGACTTCCTCATAGAGCGCCTGCGCGATGCCTTGCACGACACCACCGTGGATCTGCCCCGCCGCGAGCAGCGGATTGATCAGCGTGCCCACGTCGTCGACCGCGACATAGTCGATGATGTCGACGATCCCGGTCTCGGGATCGACCTCGACATAGGCCAGATGCACGCCGGATGGCGCGCTCATGCCGATCGGATCGTAGAACTCGGTTTCGTCGAGGCCCGGCGCGACACCGTCGGGGAGCTTGTGGCCGACATAGGCCATGCGTGCGACCTTGCCGAAGGTCAAGGGCGCAATGTCAGTGCCGGGCACGCTGAACTGGCCCGCGGCATAGGTAACGTCCCTCTCGTCGACCTCCAGCATGCCCGCGGCGATCTTCTTTGCTTTTGCAATGATGCGCTGCGAGCAGACATGCAGGCTCGATCCGCCGACCGCCATCGAGCGGGAGTTGAAGGTGCCGTGGCCGGCCTGTACCTGGCGGGTGTCGCCCTGGATCACGTCGATGTTCTCGATCGGAATTTGCAGCACGTCGGCGGCGATCTGCGACAGCGAGGTGACGTGGCCATGGCCCTGGCTCATCGAGCCCGAATAGACCGTGGCGCGACCGCTGGAATCGATCGCAACCCGCGCGCTCTCCCAGCCGCCGCGATCGAATCCGATCGACGCAAGACGCCGCGACGGCGCCATGCCGCACATATGGGTGTAGGCGGCGACGCCGATGCCGCGATAGATGCCGTTGCGTCGCAATGTCTCGCGCTCGTTCCGGCGAGCGTCGTAGTTGAAGGCGGCGAGTGCCTTGTCTAGAAGGCCCTGATAATTGCCGCTATCGTAGATCACGGCCATGCCGCCATAGGGCCGGTAGGGAAAATCGGCGGGCTGAATGAAATTCTTCCGCCTGATCTCGACCTGATCCAGATTCAGATGACGCGCCACGACGTCGATGGCACGCTCGGCGATATAGGCGCCTTCCGGCCGGCCATAGCCACGATAGGCATCGACGGGCACTGTGTTGGTAACGACGACGCGCGACGTCGCCTCATAGTTCGCGATTCTGTAGTTGCCCGTGCCGAAATTGACGGTGTTCACGGTCGGCCCACCGCTCGCCATGTTGGAGAGATACGCGCCGACATTGCCTAATGTTTCGACCTTCAGTCCGAGAATGGTGCCGTCGTTCTTGATCGCGACCTCGATATTCTCGGTGTGGGCGCGGCCATGGCTGGTCGATTGATGGCTCTCGGAACGGCTTTCCCACCATTTCACCGGCGCGCCGAGTTCGCGCGCGAGATGCGGACAGAGCAGTTCCTCCGGATAGAGATGCATCTTGGCACCAAAGCCGCCGCCGATATCGGGCGCGACGACGCGCAACAGGTGTTCCGGAATGCCGACAGTCTCGGCAATCCAGCGCCGGTGCATGTGCGGCACCTGGCTTGGCATGTACACGGTCAAGGTGCCGTCGGGATCTGGATGGGCGACTACGCTGCGGGTCTCCATGCAGGTCGGGATCAGGCGGTTGTTGACCACGCGCAACTTGACCACCTGGTCGGCGTCAACGGCCGCCTTGGCATAGTCGCCGCCGCGCACCTTGTAGATAGTGGTGATGTTGCCGGGCACGTTGTCATGGAGCTGGGGCGCATCGGCGGCGATCGCGGCTTCTTCGTCAACGACGGCGGGCAATACCTCATAATCCACGTCGATCAGGCCGACGGCGTCATAGGCTTGGGCAAGCGTTTCCGCGACCACCAGCGCGACGCATTCTCCGACGAACCGTACGCGATCAATGGCGACCACCGGACGGAACGGCACTTTCGTGCCTGGCATGATCCAGTTTGGAACGATCGGGCCGATCTTGCCCTCAAGGTCACGGCCGGCGAGGGCGAGGCGAACGCCTGGCGCTGCCTTGGCCGCGCCGAGGTCGACGTTCCTGATGATGGCATGCGCATGCGGCGATCGTGCGATTGCCATATGGAGCACGCCGGGCAGCTTGATGTCGTCGACATAGCGGCCCTTGCCGGTGAGGAACTTGAAATCCTCGCGGCGCTTCAGGGGCTTGCCGATGTAGTGGAGCACGGTTGCGTTCATGGCGATCAGCCTTTCGCGACAAGGGATTCAATGGCGCGCACGATGTTCTGATAGCCGGTGCAGCGGCAGATGTTGCCGGCAATGCCGTGGCGGATGTCGTCGTGGCCTGGATCGGGGTGGGCGCGCAGCAATTGGCGCGCGCTCATGATCATGCCTGGCGTGCAGAAGCCGCATTGCAGCGCGTGATGCTCATGGAAGGCAGTCTGCACCGGATCCAGGGCCGATCCGGCCGGCGACACGCCCTCGATCGTCGTGATCGAGGCGCCGTCAGCCATGACGGCGAGCACTGTGCAGGATTTTGTCGCCAGTCCGTCGACCTCGACGGTGCAGGCACCGCATTGCGAGGTGTCGCAGCCGATATGCGTGCCGGTCAGGCCGAGATCGTCCCTGATCAAGTGGACCAGCAGCTTGCGGCTCTCGACCTCGAATGTCCGGCGCGTGCCATTGATCTCGATCGTCACTGGGTGACGCTTCTCCGCTTCGGCCATGGATCCTCCGATCGCGGCCCGACGACCGCGTGCTCTTTGTCGAGCAACCCGATACCACTAACTCTAATAATAAGAGTAACTAAAAAGCAAGGTCTTTTCGGAGGTTGTTCGCACAATAAATTTACTCTAATGATTAGAGCGATATGCGGAGTGATGACGATGCGGTCGAAGAGTTTCGAGGGAATGGTGTGCTCGATTGCGGGCGTTCTGGAGGCCGTGGGCGACCGCTGGGCGATGTTGATCCTGCGTGATCTCGGCCTTGGGCTCCGTCGCTACGACGACCTGCGCAAATCGACCGGCGTCACCCACGCCACACTGTCCGATCGTCTCAAGCATCTTGAACAGAATGAACTGATCGAGCGGCGTCTGTATCAGACGGGTCCTGATCGCTATGAATACGTTCTGACGCCAAAGGGCGTTGACGTTATTCTCGTGATCCAAGCTCTCGCGCAGGTCGGCGACAAATGGCAGATCGCGGGAGAGCAAGGTCCGCCGCTGAAATTCGTCGATCAGAGCACCGGGCGGGCGGTCAAGCTTGCGCTTGTCGACGAGAAATCGGGTGAAGTTGTTCGTCCGCGCGATGTGCGGCCGCAGGCCGGCCCGGGTGCCGACGATCTCGTACGCTGGCGGCTGACGAAGTTCGACAGATCGCGGTAATCGCTCTCTCTCTCTCTCTCTCTCTCGAGCGCTCGTGCCGATCGATTTGCGGTTCGGGTTCAGGTCCGCGACCTCTGTCGAACGGCCGCTCGGCGCAGAAGCTCAGCATTATGTCCGCGCCGGCGGGCTCGATCTGGCCATTCCGGCGTTATAGCCATAGGAGACTTTCATACCGCCGTAGACAGGCGCGGGGTAGGATGTTCCCTCAAGAGAGCGAGGACAGGCCATGGTGAAACCGTCGAAGACCCGCATTGGCAACCACACCCTGCACCCGGAAACGCTGATGCTGAACTACGGCTACGATCCGCAGTTATCGGAGGGAGCCGTCAAACCCCCGGTCTTCCTGACGTCGACGTTCGTCTTCAGGACCGCGGAAGATGGCAAGGACTTCTTCGATTTCGTCGCGGGCCGGCGCGAACCACCGGAGGGGATGGGCGCGGGCCTGGTCTACTCGCGGTTCAATCATCCCAATAGCGAGATCGTGGAGGACAGGCTCGCCGTCTACGAACGCACGGAGAATTGCGTGCTGTTCTCGTCCGGCATGGCGGCAATTTCGACCACGATCCTGGCATTCGCGCGGCCTGGCGATGTGATCCTGCATTCTCAACCGCTGTATGGCGGGACGGAAACGCTGTTTGCAAACACGCTTGCGAAGCTCTCCATTGGCGCCGTGGGCTTCGCCGATGGTCTCGACGAGACCGCAGTCAGGCACGCGGCGGAGGACGCCATGCGCAGGGGCCGAGTTACGATGATCTTCATCGAAACTCCGGCAAATCCCACCAATGGCCTGGTCGATATCGCGATGATCCGCCGTATCGCCGAGCTGATCGGCCAGGTCCAGGGCCACACGCCGATCGTCGCATGCGATAATACCTTGCTCGGGCCGTTGTTTCAGCTGCCGATCGAGCATGGGGCCGATCTCTCCCTGTACTCGCTGACCAAGTATGTCGGAGGCCATTCCGACCTGATCGCCGGTGCCGCGCTCGGCTCAAAGGCTCTGATGAAGGACGTCAAGGCGTTGCGGGGCGCCATCGGCACGCAACTGGATCCCCATTCCTGCTGGATGATCAGCCGGTCGCTCGAAACCCTGAGCTTGCGGATGGAAAAGGCCGACAGAAATGCGCGCCTCGTGGCTGACTATCTGCGTGATCATCCCAAAGTGGAGAAAGTCCACTATCTTGCGCACCACGCAGCGGATTCTCCGGCTGGCCGTCTGTTCGCGAGGCAATGCAGTGGCGCAGGCTCCACCTTTTCATTCGATATTGTCGGCGGCCAGCCGGCTGCATTCAAATTCCTGAACGCGCTGCAAATCCTCAAACTGGCGGTGAGCCTGGGCGGCACCGAGTCGCTTGCCAGCCACCCTGCGACCATGACCCACTCAGGCGTCCCGGCCGACATCCGTCAAAGGATAGGCGTGCTCGACTCCACGATCCGGTTGTCTGTTGGCATCGAGCACCCTTCCGATCTGATCGCAGACATCGCGCAGGCTTTGATCGAGGCATAGCTACCGCGCAACGCGAGGCGCGGGCCCAGCCGCGATGCGGCCGGCCAGCGCGTCAGCAGCAACTAAGCCAGTCCCAAGCCGCCGTCTACAGCGATCACCTGACCAGTGATCCATTCCGAACCGGGGCCGGCAAGCCGCACGATCCATTCCGCGACGTCGTCCGGAACGCCGCGCCGCCCGAGCGGAATGCGCGCGCGCTCCTGTTCCTTGATGGCCGTAGCCTGTTCCGGCGACAGGCCCATCATGCCTGTCAGAGCGCCGGATTCCGTGGGGCCCGCCGCGACGGCATTCACGCGTATGCCGAGTGGCGCAAGCTCCAGCGCCCAGCAGCGGGTCAAGTGCTCCAAAGCTGCCTTGCTGGCTGCGTAGTGGGACAGTCCGGCCGCCGGCCTGTGACCGAAGATGCTCGATATATTGACGATCGTGCCTCGCGTTTCCGTCAGGTGAGGGAGGGCAGCAGCGGCGAGCAAACTTGGGCCGAGCACGTTGACGGAGAAAATGTCCATGATCCGATCGGCCGTTGTATGGGCCAGCGGAAGGATTGCACCCGCGCCCGCGTTGTTGATCAGCGCATCAATCCTGCCCCAGGTATCGAGCGCCATGGTGATTGTGCGCTTGGCATCCTCGGCGGAGGCGGCATCGGCAACCAGGCCGGCGATGTTCGCATGCTCGGCAACCGTTTCTTCGATGACACCGGCACGCCGGCCGGTGATGAGCACCTTATCGCCTTGCCCGGCGAAACGCAGCGCCGCAGCCCGGCCGATGCCGGAGCTGCCGCCCGTTACGATGACCACCTTTTCACTCTGCATATTCGATTCCTCTCTCACTGCGCGGCAAGCCGGTTGAGTCAGGCATGTCGACGAATTCGTAATTCTCGTGTTTCATCGTGGTGAGCACCAGATTGGTCGATGGTGAGGGGAGCCGCGCTCCTGCCCGGAGCGCGGCTCATATCGCGTGAGGCCTAGAGGTCAGTCACACGCTCCGGATCGGCCGACGCCAGTGCTGCGGCGCGCTCGGGCCGCGGCGGATAGATCCAAACGGTGTTGATCTCCTGCTTGGTCTTCTTTGCCTGCTCGCCGACTATCTCGACCTTCCGCTCCCAGCCTCGCGTGAAGAGCGCGCCGGCCTCGCCCAGGTCGAGGCAGGTGACGTAAGCCTTCTGGTGATATGGCTTGGTCGGGACTCCGAGCAGTTCGGCGGCCGCATTGTTGCCGGCAAAGGCGCCCATCCGCGTCGCGTGCTGGCACGACATCAGCGCGTAGTTGCCGACATCGTCGCAGGCTGCTCTCGCGGCATCGCCGGTGGCAAAGACGCCAGCCACCGACGTCACGCGCAGATCGCGGTCAACGAGCAGTCGGCCGAAATTGTCGCGTTCGGCGGGGATTTGCGCGGTCAGCGGGGCGGCGCGAATGCCGGCCGCCCAGATCACGGTTGCGCACTCGATGTGCACGCCGTTGGAAAGCGTGACGCCGGATTTGTCGAGCGAGGCGACGCCGGCGCCGAGCTGGGTCTCCACACCGCACTTGCGCAGTGCGTCCTCGATGACGGGGCGGGGGCCCGCGCCCATATCCGGGGCGATCGCATCGTTTCGATCGACGATGATGACGCGCGGCTCGGCATCCTTGCCAAGGATCGCACGAAGCCGCGTGGGGATCTCCGTGGCCGCCTCGATGCCGGTGAATCCGCCGCCGGCAACGACGACCGTGTCGCGCGCCTTTGATGGCGGCTGAGCGGCCAGATTATGCAGGTGCCGGTCGAGGGCGATCGCGTCGTCGAGCTGGTCGACGCTGAACCCGTGTTCGGCGAGGCCAGGAACATTCGGACGGAACAGCCGGCTGCCGGTGGCCACGACCAACCGATCGTAGGGGAGCGTCTTTCGTGTGCCCTTGGCCGTGACGATTTGCACGGTGCGAGACTTGGTATCGACCGTCTCGGCGCTGCCCTGCACGTAGACAACATCGATCGCGTTGAGCACATCCAGCAGAGGCGCCGTCAGGGTCTCCGGCTTCGGTTCGTAGAGCCGCGGGCGCACCACCAGCGTCGGCTCCGGTGAAACCAGCGCGATCTCGAGGTCCTCGGGCGAGACGCCCTGGATGTCGCGAAGGCGGGCCGAGGAAAGTGCGGCATACATGCCGGCGAAGCCGGCGCCGATGATGACGAGTCGCATGTGATTTATCCCTTTGGTTGGTTTTTTCCCAGACGTACCTGCGCGCCGCCGCTGCGCGTCAACGGCGGCAAGGCGTCTCGGCGGAGCCGTCGCCGCTCGTGTGCCTGCAACAATGTTGGCAAATGCTGCGCGGCGGTATCGTGCAGCGAGCCTGGTCGCGCAGGGTCCCGGGGTAGATTGACCTGCACCTTGGGATAGTACGGCGGATGTGCATCATCGCGCAGATGATCGCCCGATGAGACAACAGCCCATTATTTGGACTGATCCGTCTGGTGAATGAAGTCGGCAATGCCAGGATCGGTCCCAACAACCGTTGGCGCTGGAAGCGTGAAGCGAAAATGGGCGCCGCAGTTGGGACGATTTGAGCCCGAAATGCTGCCGCCGTGCGCGGCGATGATCGATTGGCAAATGGCCAGGCCGATACCAATGCCGGCATCCTTGGTGCTGAAGAAACTGTCGAAAATATGCGCGAGGTCCGCTTCCGCAATGCCTGGTCCATTGTCAAAAACGGAAAAGACGGCCGAACCGTCCTCATCGATCGCAGTCTCGATATCGATCCGACGTGTTGGCTGTCCCGACAGCGTAATCGCCTGGATGCTGTTGACCAGCAGATTGATGATTACCTGCTGCAACTGGATCCGATCGCCCATAACGCGAGGAAGCCCAGGGCGAAACGTTGTTGACAGGGTGATCAACTTGGTATCCACGTCATGCCGAATGAACAGAAGGGTCTCTTCAACGATCTCATTGAGGTCGATGAGACGTTTCTCGGGTTCTTGCTTCGCTGCCATGCCCCGCATGCGTTGAATGATCTCACTGGCACGCCGAGCGTTCGATACGATTCGGGAAGTGAGCTCTGTAACTTTTTCAATGTTTTGATCGGTGCGCGCCAGCCACCTCAGGCTCGTTTCACCATTCATGACGATTGCCGCGAGCGGCTGGTTGATTTCATGCGCGATCGAAGTCGCTAGTTCACCGAGCGTTGCGATGCGTGCGGCATGCGTGAAGTCCGCCTGCAACTTTCGAAGCTGCTGCTCGGCATTCAATCTCTCGCTGATGTCCTGGATGGTTATGAAAGTCGTGTCCAGTTGCTCGGGCGGCCTCGGATAGGTGACCGTGAACAAGACATCGATCATGGTGCCATCGAAGGCGAGAATCCTGGTTTCTTCGATGAAATTCCGCCGACCTTCGAAGTGTGCAACCATGACCCGTTTGGCGAGCCCGGGAGCTGCGGCAAAAAGGTATCGAATAGGCTTTGTGAGATCGGCAGCCTTGTCGGCGCGAAACAGCGATACCGCATCCCGGTTGACATCAGTCACACACACAACGCTTCCGGCATGTCGGATAAGGTCCCGATGCTGGTCGAGGTAAGCCGCGATATCGCGCACGCCCTTTGCCCTCAGCTGGTCAAAGATTTCACCCGCGCTGCGGGAATCAACCTGCCAGAGAGCAGTCGGCAGATATTGAATCAGATTGCGGTATCGCTCCTCGCTTGCCCGCAGTTCACAGGATGTGCAATCGGTCGATTCGGACGCCGCTTCTGCATTCCGTCCGAACTCAACGATGTCGACAAGATTGCCGGTGCTAGCCATCGGAAGGCGCCTCCTGTCCATCATCGTCCAGGGTAGGGCCCACGCGCGCCAGAGCGGACTGCAAGTGACCAATGAGCGCTTCACTGCTGGCTGGCTTGGTCAGATATGCGTGGGCGCCGCCACCTATCGCGCGCAACCGGGTCGTCAGGTTCGTGTCGGCGGTGACGACGATGACCGGAATCGATGATCCGATGCTCCGCAGCCGTTGCAGCAGGTCCAGCCCGCTATGGCCGGGCATGCTCACGTCGGTAATCAGGCAATCGAAGCTACCCGGGACGTATTCCGCCATGAAGGCCTCCGCTCGATCGAAAGTGCGACACGACAGATCCAGCACCAGAAGGAGATCGGAAAGGGCCTCTCGGACGGCTTCGTCGTCATCGACAATCGCGACTATGGGCGCTTTGGACAAACGGAAGACCTTCGCTCGAATGGCCAAACGGGCATCCCCTGATCTGCCCGATTGCCCGCCCGATCGTAACCATCCTTTGGTCTAGGCCGACCTCTCGGTTCGAATCTCACTGGGTAACAGTTCCCAGATGCGAATGAGCTGACCAATGGACGTGACCTGCATCTTCTTCGTCACGTTGCCGCGGTGCAGCTTGACCGTGATTTCGCTGATGCCCAGATCGAACGCGATCTGCTTGTTAAGGCGCCCCTTGACCACTTCGCGCAGGACCTCGCGCTCGCGCGGCGTCAACTTTGCGTAGCGGTCGACGTGTTGCTTGACCAGCCGCGCCACGGCTCTTTGCGAGACATCCTTCTCGATCGCGGCGGTGACCGCATCGAGGAGCGTCTGGTCCCTTACGGGTTTTGTGAGGAAGTCAACGGCACCCGCTTTCATCGCCTGGACCGTCATTGCGATGTCGCCATGGCCAGTGAGGAAAATGACCGGTCTCGTGTTGCCATTCAAGGTGAGGTGCTGTTGGAGATCCAGGCCGCTTGCTCCGGGCATGCGAACGTCGAGAATCAGACAACCCGGCCGCTCCGGAAGATCGGCATGCAAGAGTTCTTTCGTCGATCCAAAGCAGCATGCGTCGATTCCCACCGACAGCATAAGTTCTCGAAGCGCGGAGCGCATATCCTCGTCATCGTCCACGATCAGGACAAGCGGGCGGTCCATAGTGTCGGCAGCTATACTCATGGGGAGGCGCGGTAAGGGCGGTAAAACAGGTGAGGCGGTGAGTGCGGTTGTCCCAACCATTGCGTGGCCTCCTTTGATCGCTTCTGCTCTCAGGTCTGGCGCCGTTCTTGGGTCAGAGCATTCGGCAGGTGTTCTAAGCCCCGTAAAAGTCCGGCGTCTTTCCCAAAGCGGCCATGCTTTGCCCGATCCTGCTCCAAGTGCACCATTGCGACACTTTGCGATTTTCGTGATTTTCCGCTCGAACTTCTGATCAAGACGACCAGGCGACGCAGTAGCGCACTCGCATGCGACCAAAGTTGTAGTCAGGTGCGGCGAACGCCACCGTTTTGCCGCTATCGAACCGAGGCCGTTGCGCGAGTTCGCGCGCCGAAAAATCAAGCGTCGAGCTCGACTCCCGGTTGAGAGCGGAGCTGCTGTCGCCGTTTTCACAAACGCACGCTGGAATCGAGCAGTGATTTGCCACCTTGCCAGGCGGAATATTTCACGCCAGCAAGTCGCAAAGTGCCGAATCAAATTGAAATCGCTTTGAAATTCATTTTGTCGTGATTGGCCTGGTATGCTGTCAGAACAGCTACGCATTCAGCGAGCGAGCGTGGACAGTCGCTCGCTGATCTCCGATAGTGCAGTCGCGACCTTGCGGGACAGCACAACGATGACCTGCCCGGTCCAATTCCACTGATGAGGTTGACCGATATGAGACAGGCACGCGCCTTTGGGCAGGGGCTCGGGCGACGCTTCCGTCTGAAGGACGCGCCCTCGCTGGTTACGCGTACATTGCGCAGCGCCGAACTGGCTGTGACCGAAACGCGGGATGATGATCCCGTGCCGGGTCTTTCCGGCTCGATGCCTTCCGAGGATGCCTATCTCGTCAGCCTCAAGTTTCGCGATTACCCGGATTGCGAGTGCTGGGAGAGCGGACGATGTGTCATCAAGACGGACGTCCGTGGCGGGGCGACCTATCTGTACGACCTGAAGCGCGATCCGCGCTACGTGATCGACAAGCCGTTCCACTCCATCTTTTTCTATCTGCCGCGCTCGGCCCTCGACGACGTCGCCACGCAGACCGGCGCGCCACGCATCGGCGAACTCGCCTATGAGGCAGGCATCGGCCATGATGACACGGTCGTTCGTCATCTCGGTGCGTCGCTGGTGGAAGGACTGCGTCGGCCGGACGAGACCAACCAGCTTTTCGTCGATCACATGATGCTCGCGCTCACTGCGCACGTCGCCCAGACCTATGGCGGAATGAAGCGCGCCACCGAACCGAGCCGCGGCGGTCTTGCCCCGTGGCAGGAAAAGCGCGCCTGCGAAAAGCTCGAATCCGACCTCGCCGGAAAGATTTCATTGGAGCAAGTCGCGGCTGAGTTCGATCTCTCGGTCAGCCACTTTTCACGCGCGTTTCGCATCTCCACCGGCCTGCCGCCGCACCAGTGGCTGCTTCGCCAGCGCGTGAAGGCGGCCAAGCAGTTGATGACCGTCCGCGACCTGCCGCTGTCCGAAATAGCGATATCGGCCGGCTTTGCCAACCAAAGCCACTTTACGCGGGTGTTTTCGTCCGTGGTCGGCGTCAGCCCTGGGGCGTGGCGCCGCGATGCGCTCGGCGCTTCGCCAAGCGAGACGTGATTCAAGCCGGGCGCTTGGTCCGATCAGCGTCGCTTCGCCAGTGAGATGGTGTAGGCGGCGTGGCGCGCCGCAAAGATCTCGTCCGGCGGATGACCGATGCCTTCGGCGAGATTTGCCGGATCGAAGATGGTTGGGTCGCAGGCCTCGTTCGCTTCTAGACCGGTGATAACGATCGTTCCGAGCCGTATCGCTTCGCGATTGTCCTCATCCGGCCACCGGATGGTCACGTTCATGGTGGGGTCGCCGGGACGGCCGAGGAGCGCCATCACGTTGAACCGGACATCGCCCGCCGCGATCCGGCTTTCGAGGTCGTCATGCAGGAAGTCGGCGGACTTCGTTTTGGCCTCGTCCTCGGTCAGTGTGACGTCTCCGCCGACCGGAACGACCTTGAACTTGATGAACCGTGTCTCGCCTTTCGAATTCGTTGCGGGAAAGGAGTGCACGCCCCAATAGGTCGTGCCGGCAAAACTCGCGGGCAGCGGGCGCGCGGCGATGTAGTTTGCCTGATGCAGCGTTTCCGGATTGGCGGCGGAGAATGCCTTGACCTTCGCCATATCCGGTTTGCTGTCCCGACCCGGAAGCCGCGCCTTGAGGAAAGCCAGCATCTGGTCGAGCGTCCTCGCAAAATGCACCGGAGCGCTTTCAAGGAGAATGTCGGAGCGATGTCGATCGTCGCCGAGCTTGAAGCTGAAGCCGCGCAGCACGAGGTTGTTGGTATCCGCCACTTTGGGATTGCCGCCGCCCACCGAGAAGCGCGCCAGCACCCGTGATGGTTTGGTGAAACTCGGGGATTTCGTAATCTCCTCCGCCCAATCCGACGGGGCATAGGTGCCGCGAACGCACCGGCCCTTGGCAAAGCTCGCGCGCACCTTTGGCGGATCACCAGCCACCGCTTTCAGGGCATCGACGATGGACGCGGGTGTGGCGGCGCCGGTCGGGAACCGGGGCATGGCGGAACCTTGGCTTGAGTGGTCAGTGGGCGTTCTAAGCGGTGTGCAGGTTCGGTGTCTTTCCCAAAGCGGCCATGCCTTGTCCGATCCTGCTGCTACTAGCCATCGCTTCCCTGACGGCGAAGTGGGCGAGATTGTCGGCGTTCCCTGCGCCACCGTCAAAAGCCGGATGTCCTATGCGCGCAAGCACCTCGCGAGAATGCTTCTAAGCACAGGTCTCGAGGCCGCAGCAGTCTGAACAAACTCTAGGAGAGAACCAAGGCCGTCTGGCGAACTACATCTGTAACACGATCGGCCGATCTCGAAATTATTCCGTATCGCGCTCCCCCTACCGTCTGTAACGGTCGAGATTTCATCGTCCTGCGCATCGATTTTGATTTGGGGCAATACAGGATGTTCGAGTGGTTTGAGCCCGCGGTGTTGATCGCCATCGCGGGGTTGCTGGCGTGGTCAGCTATTCGTAGCCGGCGATCGAAGAAACCAATTGTCAAATGGGGCGGAGCAGGTTTGGCGGCTTTGGCCTCTGTCATTGCCATCTCGATCAGCGCGCTCCTGACCATTGGACTTTTCAAGCTGCAGGCGCGCAGCGCGCCAGCCGTCGATTTGAAGGTTGCAGGGACCGCGGAGCAAATTCGGCGCGGCCAGACGATCTCGGACAGCTTTTGCAGCGGCTGCCATACCCGGACCGACACGCTCACCGGCGGTGCGGATCTCGGCAAGGAGATCTCGTTGCCGATCGGTTCATTTGTAGCCGCCAACCTCACGCCGGTCGGGGCGGTAAGCCGATGGTCGGACGGCGATATTTTCCGCGCTATTCGCAACGGTGTCGATCCTGACGGCCGTTGGCTGGTCATCATGTCGTACACCAACGCCGGAAAGCTGAGTGACGAGGACACCAAAGCGGTGATCGCCTATATCCGCAGTCTGCCCGCTGCGGGAGAAAAGACGATAAGCCCGGCCGATCATCTCACGACACTCGGCATCGCGATGTTGGGCGCCGGCATGCTGCCTACGGGCAAGCCGGTCTCAACAGAACATGTCACCGCGCCACCAAAAGGTCCCACGCCGCAATACGGCGAATATCTCATTTCGTATCAGGACTGCCGCGAATGCCATGGCAAGGATCTGACCGGCGGCAAGCCTGGCCAGCTCGCGCCGCTAGGGCCTGACCTCAATGTCGTAAAGGGCTGGAAATTTCAGGAATTCGTCGCCACCATGCGAACCGGTATCGATCCGAACGGTCACACCCTCGGCAATCAGATGCCGTGGCGGCCGATCGGTCGGATGGAAGATGAAGACCTTCGTGCCCTCTATGAGTATCTGACGCATCTGCCCGGAGCCTGAACCACTCCGCACGGCGTTCGCATTTCGGAACGAAGGCTAGTTCTTCGGGGTTGAATCTGCGCCCAGCAATTGGCCGGTCTTGCGGCTGAGAAAATGCAGTCGCGTGCAGGCAGGGCAGCTTACCGCAGTGAATTCGTTCTGGTCGGTACCATCGTCCTCGTCCAGGCTGTGCTGAACGTTGAGATGGGTATTGGGACAGACGAAGATGAAATGTCTCATCCGCCCTTTGTCGAAGATCTGTATTCCGACGATTTGATCCAGCGCAAGGTTTTGGCCCCGCGGAGGCGAAATTCCCCCGACGGCGCGGCGAACTTTCCGCGGCGGTTCCCTCAGGCGGTCGACGCGCGCCGCTGCCCGGTCCGGTCATATGGCGCACGATGCATCCGGATGGTTTGATCCAGAACAAATGGCGGAGAAGGGCTCCGAGATAGGCTGTCGTCGTTGTTGAATCGTGTGCAGCTACGGTGCCGTTCAGCAAATTGAAGACAAGTGCCGGAGGTTCATCATGGGCAGACTCAAGATTCCGCATGACGCCATCGTGTTCGTGGGCGACGGACGGAAGGCGCTGTTCCTCCGCAACGAAGGCGATGAGAAGTTTCCCAATCTGAAGACCGAGCAAGTCTTTGAGCAGCTAAATCCCTCGACCCATGACCAAGGCAGCGAGCGGCCCGGACGCACGAGGAAGCCGGCGTCGGGGCAGCGAAGTACGGTCGAGCCGGTGGACTGGCATGATCTCGAAGAGCACCGGTTCGCGCGACAGGTGGCGGCCGCAGCCGAGCAGGTCATCCGCAGCGGCAAGGCAAAGGCGCTCGTCGTCGTGGCCCCGCCTCGAACTTTGGCAGAGCTTCGAGTTGCCTTTCATCCTGACGTGAAACGGCATATCCTGGCTGAGTTCGACAAGGATCTCACCAAGCATCCTGTCGGTGAAATCGAAAGGCATCTGGTTGGATGATCCGCGGGCGCCGCCCGCTGGCTGTTGATGCATAACCCGTTCTCACGCGTCCTTGCGGGAGAAGACCATGTTCTCTGTTCCTCGAAAGCGACGCGGCGAACCGGCCGATCAGGCGGATGAGGCGCCGGGCTTGATCGATCAGGATCAGGTTGACGTTGAGCGCGATGAGCCGCTCGGCGAGAATGAGCCGGTCGAACGCGATCCGCGTGAGGCGCCGGAGTCGCCATCATTCGAGGAGTGATATGCTTGCCATGCAGTGTGGCTAAGCGCCGCTCGGAAATCGTCTGGTCGCGCGGACATCCATGCGGTAACATGTAATACTTGTTGTGATGCTCGGATCCCGCGGATGGAGGTGGGTCCCGTGGAGAAATTCATTCACAATCAGAACCTCGCGCTGTTCAGGAAGAAGCTGAACGATCCGCAGATCAGCGAGGCGGAGCGCGAGGTCGTTCGCAAGCTGCTGGCGGACGAGGAAGCGAAGGAAGGCAGCCTGCCGCGTTCCACCCGAGCGGATCGCAAGCCGTCCTGATCCAACGCAATTTTCCGAAAATCACATCGCGCTTTGATGCCGCCGCCTTCGAAAGCGGATAATTCGGGCATGGGGGACGCCATCCACCTGCGGTTCAGCACCTGGCGGGGATCTGCGTTGCAATTTCAAATCAGGTCATCGGCTATTCGGTTTGCGCGAGATCAACGCGAGGCCTCGCGGGCTGGCTCAGCTAGCAGAGGAAAAGAGGAGCTACGCGGATGGCGCGCTTCATTGCCCGATTTTACAAACGTGTGCTCGGCGAGAACGGCCAGGTAGGCGACATCTGCCAATGCACAGTGGACCTCGATGTCCCCGACAACGCACAAGCGGTGGACGTCGCCAAGCAGAAATTCTGCGAGATGCACGGGGTTCACGATTGGACCCTGCATGCCGATCGGCTCGAGGTTAAGCAGGCCGACTTTCCGTCGTAAACGACGGAAGTGTCGCGGCGCACCTCGGCTTGCCATCATTCCGAGGCGCGCAAAAGCGCGAACTATGATGTGCACTTGCACATCAGAGAATCCATTTCACCACCTGCGAAACGGGCGACCGAATTCCGGGCCTGCGTGCTATGCACGCATCCCGGAATGACAGTTTGGGACTGCTAGCGCTCGTTACGGGCAGGGGTGACGATAACCGTCGGTGCCGAGATAAGTGCCCGAGGCGGGATCATAGGAGCGGAAGCGCTGCGCGCAGTAAGCTTGGGCGTTTGCCGCTTGTGCCTGGCTGGATGCAATGGCCCCGCCAATGATGGCGCCCGCGGCGAGTCCGCCAAGCACGGCAGCGCCGGTTCCGTATCCGCCGCCCCCATACCCGCGCCGGTAACCGTAGTGGCGGTAGCCGGGACCACCATGCCAGCGACGGTATTGCACCTGCTGTGCCGAAGACTCCTGTGCCACGGGGGACGGCATCATGGGCGCGGCTCGAACAGGTAGGGATGCCGATATCGTCATCGCTGTGGCGGCGGCCATCAAGAAAATCCTACTCATGTTCACGGCTTGCTCCTTTTCTTGTTTAGTTGGGAACACAACGGCCGTGCTGCCGTACGGTTCCCGGGACTTACCGCTCGCGACGAGAGAGTCAGCCAAGCGTCAACTCCCAGTACAAGATTCCGACCCTTGGGTCACCACAAGATCAGTCGGCTGTCACGTACGAATATGAAGGGCTCCGTTGCATCTCTGCCGTACCATCCGATTCGCCCTCGGATGCTTTTTTGGGCCGAAAACGCTATTATTTGCCGAAACTTTCAGCGCGCGTGATCGCGCTTGCCGCGCTACCTAAAGGCTGCGGGCGAGCGTGCGCTTCATGGTCGTGAGGCGGACGCGCAAGGGAGAGTAGCGAACATGCTTGAAGCGGCGCGGGTTTCGCAGTCCAGCCTGCCGGTGATCGATATCTCCGGCCTATCGTCGCCAAACCTGTCGGATCGCAAGGCGGTTGCTGCCAAGCTGCGGGCCGCCTGTCTGTACAACGGCTTCTTCTACATCTCGAACCATGGCGTCGACGAAGGCCTCGTTGCCGACGTTTTCACTGAGGCTGCCGCCTTCTTCGATCTGCCGCCCGAGACAAAGGCCGAGGTCGACAAGTCGCGCTCGAAGGTCAATCGCGGCTATGAGCCGCTGCAGGGCCAGACGCTGGAGCCCGGCGCGCCGCCCGACCTCAAGGAAGGTTATTATGTCGGGCCCGAGCATGCGCCGGATGATCCGCGCGTGCTCGCCGGCATGTTCAATCACGGCGCCAACCAGTGGCCGTCGTCGCGGCCGAACTTCAAGCCGGTGATGGAGGCCTATCTCAACGTGATGCTGGATCTGTCGGCGCGGATGATGGGCGGCATCGCGCTGTCACTCGATCTGCCTGAAGGCTATTTCAAGGGTTATTGCACCGACGCGATGGCGACGGTGCGGTTGCTGCACTATCCGCCGCAGGCTGCCAACGGCAATCCGGATCAGAAGGGCGCCGGTGCGCACACCGATTTCGGCGGACTGACCTTGCTGCGCCAGGGCGATGTCGGCGGCTTGCAGGTTTGGGACCAGGCAACCGGCGGATGGATCCATGCCGACCCGGTGCCCGGCACCTATGTCGTCAATCTCGGCGACATGATCGCGCGCTGGAGCAACGACAGATACCGCTCGACGCTGCATCGCGTGGTGAACGCGTCGGGCCGCGAGCGCTATTCGGTGCCGTTCTTCTATACCGGCAATTACGCGCACAAGGTCGAATGCATCCCGACCTGCCTTGCGCCCGGCGAGGAGCCGAAATACCCGCCTGTAACGGTCGAGGAGCATATGCGCGCGATGTACAAGCGGACCTACAAGTAGCCCGTCGCCGCCATGACTGCTTCATCGACACGCTACACCTTCATCCTGATCCACGGCGCCTGGCAGGGCGCCTGGGCCTGGGACACCATCGTTCCGCGCCTGAAGGCGCTCGGGCACGAGGCGACCGCCGTCGACCTGCCGGGCAACGGCCACAACCCGCTGCCACCTGAGCAGGTCGATCTCGACCGCTACGCCGCGCATGTCGTGGACGTCATCGACAGGACCGAAGGTCCGATCATCATGGTCGGGCACAGCATGGGCGGCACGGCGGCCGCGCAGGCCTGCGAGCTGCGCCCCGAACGGATCGCGCTCGCGATCTTCCTCTGCGCGTTCATGTTGCCTGACGGGATGTCCGTGCTGCAGTTCTACGAGCGCTATCTGGAACCCTGGATGCGCGGCGCGCATGCGCGTGTTACCTATGACGAAGCAGGTCTCTTGTCGCGCATCGATCCAGCTTCTGCTGTCGAGGTGTTCTACCAGAAGGCGGATCGCGCATTGGCCGAAGCCGCGGCGCATCGCCTGACGCCGCAGCCCGAAGGCGGCCGTCGCTCGCAGCTGAAGCTATCGCCGGAGCGCTTCGGCACCGTGCCGCGCGTCTATATCGAGGCGCGCGAGGATCGCTCGGTGCATCTGCCGCTGCAGCGGAAGATGCAGGAATTGTCGCCGTGCCTCGAAGTCTACGGCCTCGACAGCGACCACGCGCCGCAGCTCTCGCAGCCGGATGAGCTGGTTGCGTTGTTCATGAAGGCGGTCGCCGCGCACGCCCGCACGCTGTGACGGATCTTGCGACCGCGCTTCAGTTGCGGCGGGCAGGTCGATGCTTCATTTGTGGGCAAACGGTGCTCATTTCACTTCGTTGACAGCATTTTCGCGCCACCTATCCTGACTCCGGTTTTGGCGAGCTGAAGAGTTCAGATGAAGCCCTCCATCTTTGGCTACCAGGCGCCAGCATCGATCGAAGAGGCGATCAGCATTCTGGCCGGCGATCCCGACGCGGTCGTGCTCGCCGGAGGGCAGACTTTGCTGCCCGCGATGAACTTTCGCGCCGCCAATCCGTCTACGCTGGTCGACATCCAGCATGTGGCTGATCTCCGTGGCATCGAGGTCGGCACCGAAATCATCGTCGTGAAGGCGATGACCCGCCACCGCGAATTCGAACTCGATGCGGCGGTTGCACGCGTCAATCCGCTGGTTGCCGAGGTCATGCAACATGTCGCCCATGTGCCGATCCGCAACCGCGGCACGGTGGTCGGCAGTCTCTGCCATGCCGATCCCTCGGCGGAAATGCCGCTGCTGCTGGTTCTGCTCGGTGGCTCCGTGATCGCGCAAGGACCTTCGGGGCGGCGCGAGATTGCGGCCGAGGATTTCTTTCAGTCGTTCCTCACCACCGCCCGGGAGCGGGACGAGATCATCACCGAGGCGCGCTTTCCGGTGCTGCCGAAAGCGGCAGGATGGGCCTTCGACGAGGTGACGCGGCGTCACGGCGACTACGCGATTGCGGGCGTCGGCTGCGTGCTGTCGCTTGACGATCGCGGCCGTGCGTCGCGCGTGCAGCTTGCGGCCTGCGGCATTGCCGATACGCCGGTGCGCCTGAGGGACGCGGAGAATGTCCTCACAGGCACGGTGCTCGATGCGTCCGATCTCGACGCCGCGGTGGCAGCTTCCACTGCGGCCGTGACTCAGCCCGACGAGATGCATGTGTCGCAAACCTATCGCCGCAGGGCGCTCGGCACGCTGATCCGCAGGATGGTGACGACGGCCGCGCAACGCGCCACGCAGATGGAGATCGCCTGAATGGCGCGAACGATGAGAGCCGCGATCCCCGACCGCTCGGCGGATCCCGAAGTCGACGTGTCGATGACAGTCAACGGCGAAGCGGTCAGCCGCACCGTCAGCGTCCGCATGCTGC
Organism: Bradyrhizobium sp. Ai1a-2; assembly: GCF_000426245.1. GTDB lineage: Bacteria > Pseudomonadota > Alphaproteobacteria > Rhizobiales > Xanthobacteraceae > Bradyrhizobium. The sequence goes on from NZ_AUEZ01000054.1 coordinate 44,580, forward strand.
TGAGCGACTTCCTGCGGCATGAACTGGGGCTGACCGGCACCCATGTCGGCTGCGAGCATGGCGTCTGCGGCTGCTGCACCGTGCTCATCGACGGCAGGGCCGGCCGCTCCTGCCTGACGCTGGCTGTGCAGGCGAATGGTTACGATATCCGCACCATCGAGTCGGTCGCCGCCGCCGACGGCACGCTGCATCCGGTGCAGCAGGCCTTCAAGGAATGTCACGGCTTGCAGTGCGGCTACTGCACGCCGGGCATGGTGATGAACATCGTCGCCCGCTTCGAGGAGCCAGGAAAGCTCGATCTTTCCGACGAGGGCATCCGGGATTTGCTCTCGGGCAATCTCTGCCGCTGCACCGGCTATCTCAACATCATCGCCGCGGTGCGCCGCGCCGCCGAGCTGCTGGGACGGGCCTGATGTCGACACGCCAGTTCGGGGCCCGCGTTGAGCGCAATATCGATCCCAAGCTGCTGCGGGGCGAGGGCGCCTTCGTCGACGACATTCCGCTGCCGGACGCGCTGCATGTCGCTTTCTTGCGCAGCCCGCATGCTCGGGCGCGGATTGTCGCCATCGACACATCGGCGGCGAAGCGCTATCCCGGCGTCGCCGCGATCTATACTAGCGACGATATCGGCGCGCTCGATGTCGAGATGCCGCTGTTGATTCCGCACCCCTCGATGAAGAACCCGAAGACCCAGCGCCCGTTGGCGCGAGGCGATGTCCACTATGTCGGGCAGACCGTGGCGATGGTGGTCGCGGTCGACCGCTATACCGCGGAAGACGCTGCAGCCCTGATCGAGGTCGAGTATGCGCCATTGCCGCTCGAGATGGACCTGACGAAAGCGCTGACCGACGATGCGCCGCTTGTGCATGCCGACGTGCCGAACAATCTGGCAGCGCATTTCGTCCAGACCAGCGGCAATCCGGACGACGCCTTTGCGCGTGCCGAGCACGTCACCAGGATCACCGTGCAGGTTGACCGTTCGACTGCGGCCCCGATGGAATGCCGCGCGGTGGCGGCGCGCTGGGACGCGGTATCGGGCGAACTAACGGTCTGGGATGGCACGCAGACGCCGATCTCGGTGCGCGGCGGGCTTGCGTCCGTATTCGAGCTCGATGAGGATAAGGTCCGCGTCATCGCGCCCGATGTCGGCGGCGGCTTCGGGCAGAAGGTGCTGCTGTTCTATCCGGACGAGCTGCTGGTGCCGATGGCGGCGATGCGGCTCGGGCGTCCCGTGAAATATATCGAGGACCGTCGCGAGAATTTCCTTGGCTCCTCGCAGGAGCGGACGCAGATCCACACCATCGAGCTCGCCGCGCTGAGGACCGGCGAGGTGATCGGCCTGCGCGATTTCTTCCTGCACGACACCGGCGCCTTCATTCCCTATGGCATCGCAGTGGCGCAGGTCGCCTCCACCTCGATCGCGGGACCGTATCGCATCCCCAACATCCTCGTGGAGTTCAAGGCGGTCTATACGCCGACCGTGCAGGTGACGCCCTATCGCGGCTGCGGCCGGCCGCAGGCCTGCTTTGCCATCGAGCGCGCGATGGATCAGCTCGCAGAAGAGCTCGGGCTCGACCGTTTCGAGATCCGCCGCCGCAACCTGATCGAAGAAAGCCAATTTCCCTATGCGCGCGAAGGACTGCTGTTCGCGGATGGACTCAAGGTCACGCTCGACAGCGGCCGATATGGCAAGGCGCTGGCGATGGCCGCAGCCGAGCTTGGCGCGGAGAATTTCGCCGCCGAGCAGGCGAAAGCACGCGCCGAGGGACGCTATCTAGGGCTGGGGCTTGCCTGTTACGTCGAAGGCACCGGCCTCGGTCCCTACGAGGGAGGCCACGTCAAGATCCACCCGATCACCGGTAAGGTCTATGTCAACACCGGCCTCAGCACGCAGGGGCAGGGCCACGACACGGTGTTCGCGCAGATCGTCGCCGATCAGCTCGGCGTCAGCCCGCAGGACGTCATCGTGGTCGAGGGTGACACCAAGGCGTTCGAATGGGGCGTGGCGACATTTGCAAGCCGCGCCGCTGTCGTCAGCGGCAACGCGATCCACAAGACCGCGATCATCGTGCGTAACAAGGTGATCGAAGCCGCCGCCAACATGCTCGATGTCGATCCGGACCAGATCGAGCTGCGCGATTCCGCGGCGTGGGTGAAAGGCTCGAACCGCTTTGCTCCGCTGGCCGCGATCGCGACCGCCAGCAATCCGCTGCGTTACGCTTTCAACAAGGCTGCGCAGGCGGCAACGCAATTCGCGCCGGCGAGCAAGCATGACGGCCCGCCGCTCGCCGACGGCCAGGCGCCCGGACTGGAGGCCACCGATTATTACAGCCCGTCGCGATCGACCTGGGCCTATGGCGTGCACGGCGCGATCATCGAGGTCGATCCGGGCCTGTGCACGGTGAAGATCAGGAAATATGTCTGCATTCACGATTGCGGCAACATGATCAATCCGATGATCGTGGAGGGGCAGGTGCTCGGCGGCATCGCGCAGGGGATCGGCGGCGCGCTCTACGAGCATCTCGACTACCAGGCCGACGGCAACCTCGCCAATGCCAGCCTGATGGACTTCCTGGTGCCTTACGCGACCGAGATTCCCAACGTCTCGATCCTGCATTTGGAGACACCGACGCCGCTCAATCCGCTCGGCGTCAAGGGCGTCGGCGAAGCCGGCTGCATCGCGGTCGGTGCGGTCGTCGCCTCAGGCGTCGAGGACGCGCTGCGTCCGTTCGGCGCGCTCAAATTCCACCAGGTGCCGCTGTCGCCGAACATGATTTCACGCGCGCTGGAAGCCGTCGGATGTTGACGTGGAAGGACAGGCGTGAGGTTGCTACCTTCGCTCTTCCCGCACATGCGGCTGGCCGAGTGCGCCGGGCTCCTGCGTGATGCCGGAATCCTTGGTGCCGACCCAGATCATGACGGCGATGGTCGCCAGATACGGCGTCATCAGCATCAGATATTGCGGCACGCGGATGCCGGCCGCTGCGATCTGCGGGATCAGCGCCTCGATGCAGCCGAACAGGAGTGCGCCGGCGAGGGCGGGCCACGGCGCCCAGCGCGCGAACACCACGAGCGCCACCGCGATCCAGCCGCGGCCGCCGGTCATTCCCGTCACCCATAGCTTGACACTGACGACGGAGATGTAGCCGCCGGCCAGCCCGATCAACGAGGAACCGGCGACGATCGCGAAGATGCGATGCAAGGTAACGCTGACGCCGGCGGCGTCCGCAGCGCCCGGGTTCTCGCCGACCGAGCGAATCCGCAAGCCGAGCATGGTGCGGAACAGCAGGAAGTTGACGGCAAAGAAGATCAGGATAGTGAGATAGACGATCGGATCCTGCTGGAACAAGATCCGCCCGATGCCGGGGATTTCGGACAGCGGCCAGATCTTCAGTGGCGGAAGGCCCGTCAGTTGCTTGTTCTGCCATTTCGCCAGCGTGCCGACGAGGCCGGTAAAACCTTGGCAGAAGAACACGACTGACAGGCCCGCGATCACCTGGTTGATGCGCAGCACCACCACCAGCACTGCAAACAGCAGCGAGACTGCGCTCGCCGCCACCATCGCGGCGACCAGCGCCAGCGCTGGGTAGCCGCCGAGCGCAAGGCAGGTTCCCGCGCCCGCGAGCGCGCCGACCAGCATCAGGCCTTCCGCGGTGAGGTTCAGCACGCCGGAACGTTCGGCGATGATCAGGCCGAGCGCGGCAAGCGCGTAGGGCGCCGCGGTGACGGGCGTGTTGGCGAGCCAGTTGACGAGGAAATCGATCATCGAATCCACCTGATGCGGTGGCGGATCAAAAATTCCGACGACGCGACCGCCATCACGATGATCGCCTCGATCATCTGCACCATGGTGAAGGGGATCTGGTAGAACACCTGCAGCGTCTGGCCGGTGATGAAGAGCACCGCGATCAGGAAGGCCACGATCGCGACCACGATCGGGTCGTTGCGCGACAGGAACGCGATCAGGACGCCGGAGAACACATAGCCATTGGCGTAGGATTGCGTGAGCCGGCCCTCCTGGCTGGCGACATTGACGAACCCGGCGAGTCCTGAGCAGGCGCCCGAGATCGCGATGATCCAGATCGTCGCCGTCTGTACGGGGACGCCGACGACCTTCGCCATGCGCGGATTGGCGCTGATGAAGCGGGTGTAGAAGCCGATGCGGCTGAGATGGATCAGCCAGCCGGCCGCGAGCACGCCGGCGATCGCGATCAGCAAACCGCTGTTGACGCCATAGCCGATATCGGTCAGCCGCTCGAACGGACGGAACGGTGTGGATTGCGGAAACGCCGTCTTGGCGTCCTGCCAGGCGCCGTAGAGCAGGTGGAACAGGAAATACATCGCCACATAATTCAAGAGCAACGTCGCTATGATCTCGTTGACCCGGAAGCGCAGCTTCAGGAACACCACAAGGAGCACCCAGAGCGCGCCGCCAAGCGCGGCGGCCATTCCCATCAGGATCAGCCGCGTCGCCGGCGGGCCGATGTCGTAGATCGAGATCGCGGCGGCAAAGATGCCGCCGAAGATCATCTGGCCCTCGATGCCGAGATTCCAGAAGCCGATGCGGAAGGCGACGCTTGCGCCCAGGCCGACCAGGATCAGCGGCGCGGCCTGGATCAGCACGCCGCGCAGGTTCTCCGCCGTCAGCACGCCGGCGAGTTCGCTGGCGAGCGTCAAGGGCGGGATGCCGGCGAGAGCGAGGATCGCGACTGAAATCGCAAGGCCGAGGATCAGCGATGATCCGACGAACACCGCCTGCTTCCACGGCGGCAGGTTCTGGCGCACGTCGAGCGTGAGGCGGCCGAAGCCGCGCGGGGATGCGGGGACAGGCGAGGTCAATGGCTCGGCTCGGCGCAGGATGTCATGCATGGTCGACCATGGCGCGGCCGATCGCCTGGCGGTCCGCGGGGCGTTCGAATTCGGCGACGATCGCGCCGCGGGTCATCACGCCGATACGGTCGGACAAACTCAGGATCTCGTCGAGGTCCTCGCTGATCAGGACGATGGCGGCGCCGCGTTCGCGCGCCGCGATCAGGCGCTGGTGCACGGCGGCACAGGCGCGCGCATCGAGCCCGCGACTCGGGCTGTGCGCGACCACAACCTCCGGCTCGAGGCTGAACTCGCGCGCGATGACCAGCTTCTGCGCATTGCCGCCCGACAAGAGCGAGGCCTTCTGCTTGACGCTGCGCACGCCCTGCACGTCGTAATCCTTCACCGCCGCGATGGCGTCGCGGCGCATCGCCGCGCGGTCGAGCCGGAAGACGCTGCCGTAGCGACCGGAACGGATCTGTGCCACTGCGAGATTGTCCTGTATCGGCAGGCTGCCGGCGAGCGCATAGGCGTAGCGGTCGGCGGGGATCGCGGCGATCGCAGCTTCCCGCCGCCTGGCCTGGCCGGCGTGGCCGATGTCGCCGGCGCCATCCACCCAGATCTCGCCCAGGGAGGGCTCGATCGCGCCGATCAGCGCTTCCGCAAGCTCGGCCTGGCCGTTACCGCTGACGCCGGCGATACCGTAGATCTCGCCAGCACGGACAAAGAAGCTCGTGTTGTTGAGCATCGTGCGGCCGTCGGCGCGCGTATAGGTGAGGGCGCCGACATTGAGCCGGGTCTCGCCGCCCTGGTGCGGCGTGCGCTCCGGCAGCGCCGAGGTCTGGCCAACCGTGAGCTCGGTCAGTTCTTCCGCAGTCGATTGCCGGGGATCGAGCGTGGCCACCGTCCTGCCGCCGCGCATGATGGTCACGACATCGGCGTAGCGCTTCACGTCCTGCAGCTTGTGCGTCACCAGCACCACCGCAGTACCGGATCGCGCCAGCCGCTGCACGATCTCGAGCAGGCCGACGGCTTCGGCGTCGGTCAGCACCGCGGTTGGCTCGTCGAGGATCAGGATCCTGGCGCCGCCGACCAGCACCTTGACGATCTCGGCCTGCTGCTGCTCGGCCACGGTCATGCTGTCGATGCGGCGATCGGGATCGATCGAGAATTTGAGTGCATCGACCTGCTTCTTGATGGCATCGCGGATGTCGCGCAGGCCGGAAGCGAAATGCGGTTGCGGATTGGCGAGCAGCACGTTCTCGGCCACGGTGAAAGGCCGTACCAGCTTGAAGTGCTGGTGCACCATGCCGATCCCGTGCGAGCGGGCCGAGGCAGGCCCACTCAGGGAGATCGGTGCACCGTTGATGGAGATCGATCCGGCATCCGGCGCGTAGAGGCCGGCGGCGACGTTCATCAGCGACGATTTGCCGGCGCCGTTCTCGCCGAGCAGGGCATGGACCTCGCCGGAGCGGCTCTCGAAGGACGCGCCATCGAGAGCCAGAGCCCCGTCAAAGGATTTCCTGATCCCGGCAAGTTGCAGGGCCGAATTCATCACAAGCTATGCTCGCCTATTTCTGCGTGATGACGCCGGGGATGAACCAGTCCATCTTCCAGAATCCGGCATCGTCGAGCGACTTGCCCTCGGCGACGCGGACGGTGCCGGCGGTGTCCTTGATCGGACCGGCGAAGATCTGCTTGCCGGCAATGATCGCATCGCGCTCGGCCATCATTTTGTCGACGACATCCTTCGGTACCACGCTGTTGCAGCAGGCGATGTCGGTGCCGCCATCCTTGATGCCGGGGAAGGCGCCGTAGGGGTTGGGCTCCCAATTGCCCGCCGCGATCTTCTTCAGTTCGGGCCCGAGGAATTTTTCCCAGGTCCAGGCCGATGAGCAAAGCGTTGCCTTCGGTGCGAACTCGCGGAGGTCGCGGTGATGGCCGGTGCCGTAGATGCCGCGCTCCTGCGCAACGATCTGCGGGGTGGGGGTGTCGACGTGCTGGCCGATCACGTCGATGCCCTGGTCGGCCATGGCCTGCGCCGCGGCGCGTTCCTTGACCGGATCGTTCCAGGCGCCGGTGAAGATCACCGTTACCGTGGCCTTCGGATTCATCTTCTGCGCGCCTAATTCATAGGCATTGATGGTCCAGTTCACTGGGCCGATCGGATGTGCGGCGACGAATCCGAGCTTGCCGGACTTCGACATCGCGCCGGCGACCATGCCGCAGAGATACTGGCTCTCATAGGTGCGGCCGTAGAAGGATTCGAGGTTCGGGCCGTTGGTGGTGCCGGAGCCGTTGAGGAACGCGACCTTCGGGTATTTCTGCGACAGCTCCTTGAACGTGTCGGAATAGCCGAATGCGGTGCCGATGATCACGTTGTAGCCGCGCTGGATGAAGCGCTCCGCGGCCGGCGTGATCTGTCCTGCAACCTCAGGCACATTTTCGACGAAGGGAATCTGCATACCGACTTCCTTCTCAATCTTCGGGCGCGCCTCGTCATAGGCCTGCGTCCACCCGCCGTCGGTCTTGTCGGCGAAATAGAGGAACGCAATCTTGGCCGGCGCCGGAAGCGTGAACCCCGCGGCATAGGCGACTGCCGCGCCGCCGGTCAGGGCAGCAGCAAGAACAGGAATTGTAGTCCAGCGCATCACGCGGATCCTCTCGATATGCGAAAATTCGTCGACCGTTCAGGACGGGTTCCGAAAAAATCTTCGCATTGTTGTGAAAAATAGCACGCCAATTGTTTAGTCACAGTCGAGCCAATCGATGAGCAGTCCTCCCTGCATCCTGTTCGTCATGCTGTAACTCGCTGTTGCCGTAAACAATGAGCGGCCTGGATATTGCTTTGCGTATCACGGGAAAATGTTTCGGCGACAGGAGAGTTGATGAAAGCTTATGTGTATGGCGAAAGGCGCGAGCTGCCGCAGGGGTTCGAGGATTTCACGCAAGCCGCGCGGACCGCGATCATCTCCGTCGACATGCACCAGGGACACCTCGCCGATACGCCGGATTGTCCCTGTCCGGCGCCGCGCGCGCGAGAGATCGTCGCGCCGATCGATCAGTTCCATGTCGCGGCGCGCGCCATCGGCGTGCCGGTGATCCACGTCAAGTCGGTGCTGCGCAAGACCGGGGTCGACGATATCGCCGGCATTCCTTCGGCGTGGCGGCGCACCTTTCCGCTCTATGTCGGCGCGATCCCCAACTCCGATGCGCATGCGATCGAAGGTTCGCGCTGGACCGAATTCGTCACCCATGTCGAGCCGCAGGACCTGGTGGTCGCCGGCAAGAAACGGCTGTCGCCGTTCTTTGCCACCGATCTCGATTTCCTGCTGCGGCAGATGAACGTGCGCACCGTGGTGCTCGACGGCGGCATGACCGATTGCTGCATCCTCAACGCAGCCTTCGATGCCAGCAATCTCAGCTATCGCGTCGTCGTGCTGCGCGACCTCGTGCGCGGCACCAACGAGGAGATGGAGGACGCCGCGCTGAAGATGGTGTCGCTGCATCTCGGCATCGTGACCGACGCCGCCGATCTGCTCGCGGAATGGCGTGCCCGTTGAGGGAGACCAGGCGGCTGTTGCAGTTGGCGGATGCGCACGCCGATCGCGGCAAGCATGCCCGCGGTGGTCTCGGCGATTTCCTCCGACAGATGGCAACGACTGATCTATTCGCCGTCGCCTGCGGCCTCCGTCAGCGGAAAGGCTGTCCCCGGAAGATAGAGCGTGATCGGCCGGATCTCGTACACTGCGGTTGGATTGACCCGGCGCAGGTCGCGCGCGGCTTCGATCGCGGCCTCCTCGCTGGCGCAGTCGACGACGTAAAGGCCGAGCAGTTGCTCCTTGGTCTCGGCGAAGGGGCCGTCGATTACAACGCCTGCGCCCGGACCGCGCAGCGTGCGGGCCTTCCTGGTCTCGCCGAGCCGTGCCGCCGGCCCAAGGCGGCCTTCCTCCGTCAAGCGGTCATGGACCTCGTGCAGGTCAACCATCAGCGCGGCATCTTCCTCCGGCGTCCAGGACATGACCTCCGTTTCGACGTGATAGGCGAGGATGGCGTAGAGCATCGGTACCTCTCGTAGCTGGGTGGCCAGGCAAAGGACGTTTGGGGCAGGCCGAATCCGACAAATTGCCGCGGCTGTGTTCGGTCAACCTCTGAGCCGCCGGCTTTCAGCGTCGCTTCGGGCGCGCCAAGCGCGAACGCCGAAATCCAGAGGCTGTGGATTCGCGACCCTTTCTAGCGTGATTTCAAATGTAGCGCGAGGGCCGCATTTTGAAACGAGTCCGAAATGCACTCCTCGCTATCAAATCGACCCAAACGAATTGGAGCGGTTGATCGCGCGGCTGAATGCATGAGTGACGCGCGGCTTCGAGCCCTTGTGACGGAGAGAACGGAACATGCTGAAATTCGAGATCAGGAGTTTCCGGGCGCATGGTTTCTTGATGGTGCGTCGGCTCGCATGCTCACTGACGTTGCTGACCTTCATCGGCGTTGTATCGGCGCAGGCGCAGACCGATTCTTTGCCCTCATGGAACGATGGTGCGGCCAAGACAGCGGTCAAAAGCTTCATCGCGGATGTTACCACGCCGGGAAACGCAAAATTCGTCCCGCCGGAGGATCGTGTCGCAGTATTCGACAATGACGGCACGCTGCTCGCGGAGATGCCTAACATCAATCTGGCCTTTGCTCTGGACGAGGTCCGTCGTCTCTCCGGAGCGCATCCAGAATGGCGGACCAACGAGCCCTTCAAGGCGATCCTCGACAACGCTCGTGCTTACCTATCGAAGCTCAGCCGGGACGACACGGTAAGCCTGGCTCTCGCCGCCTTTGCTGGCACGGATGAAAAGACTTTCGAACAAACGGCGAGCGCGTGGCTGCAGACCGCCAGCAATCCCACACTTCATCGACCGTACCAGAGCCTGGTCTACCAACCGCAGCTTGAACTCCTTCAGTTGCTCCGGGCGAACGGATTTAAGGTCTATCTGGTCTCCGGCGGAGAGGTTGATTTTCTTCGCAGCTTTGCCAATGCGGAGTATGGCATTCCGCCGGAACAGGTGATCGGCAGCAGCGTGCGGTACGACTACAAGGTCGTGGACGGTCAACCGACCATCGAGCGAGTGGCGCAGCTCGGCAGCCTTAATGATGGTCCCGGCAACGTTGCCAATATCCAGCTTCACATCGGCAAGCGGCCAATTTTGGCGTTCGGCAACTCCGATGGCGATGAGCCGATGCTTGCGATGACCGCGGCGAACGACAAGCCGCATCTCGTTCTGATCCTGCACCATGACGATGCCGAGCGGGAATTCGCCTATGACAGGGCCGGGCCCAGTTGGGGTCGCCTGGACAAGCTGTGGGACGAGGCCAACGAGCGCCACTGGCAGATCGTCAGTATGAAGAACGACTTCAGGCTCATATTTCCACCGCTGACTAAAGCAAATGAAAGCAAATGAAATCGCGTGCGGGTGCGGGTCGCTGCCCTTAGCCGGGTTAAGGAACTCGCCACGCCCAAAGACTCAGCCGCCTGCGTCATCGCACCACAAGCGAAAAGTTCCTGATGAGCTGGAGAAAACTGGGGAACGGCAGCCACTAGCTGCGCGCCGGACTAGGTCAAGCAGGTAGAGCGCCCGCATTGTAGGTGGGCCCGGTCACAGCCCCTGGTTCTGGACCAAACCCAAAAGGGTTTCGGATTGTGTGTCGCGCATTGGCGCGCCACTTATGTATTGGGAAAACGCGGCGCCGTTTTTCGCTGCGCGCAAGGTCGCCGTGGCATCGCCAAGGCTGTTGAAGGTTTTTGGTCGGTGCTCCATGAATAGCTGACCGCTGACCAGCAACAATGCCGCGAAGAAAACAACTAAGGCCAGTTGAGACACTTCGTCCATTTCGACCCAACGCCTCCGCAATGCTCTGGCTGCATAACGAGGCTAGGAGCATGTACGTTCCCCGGATGTCGGGAAATAGCTGCAATTTTGTACGGATTGCTGTGCGCCGTCATTAGGAACGTGCGGCGAGTCCTCCCATCGCCCTAGTCCAAGCTGGAACTTGCCGTCGATCCTATCGGTCAATTCGCCGGGTGCCTGCGTTCACTTTTGAACAGAATGCGGCTCGACCGAAGGCTACCGTTGCCGGTGGCGCGGTCATGGACATCCTGCTGCGTGCTGACACAGGTAGCTGATCCTCGCGCTGTTCTACCCCTAAAGACAGGCCTGGTTGACTCTCCGCATCGACGAAATTGACGGCGGCTCGGATCACGTCTTTGCAGCCAAGAAGGCAATGATAATGGAAAAGAAGAAGACCTTCTTGGCGATCTGGGATGGCGAAGTGGTCGGCACCCGTACCAGTCGGCATTACCGCTACGCCGTCATCATCGGTAAGCGCGGTGACTTCACTCCGACTGTTGGCGGCTTCACGCGGACCCATGACAGTGCAGCCAAGCTGAGCAAGGCCTTCGGGCCTCACCACACGGTGCTCGGCATCGTCGAACTGCAGATGATCGAGGGTGCGTTGCCATATCCTCCGTTATCGTGCCAATCGATAACGAGCAAAACCGGAGATCGTGGCAAGTGAATCGCCCGCTATCCCGCCCGGTCATCAATCAGGTGCTTCAGCATCTCCTCGCAGGCCTTCTCGGCTTCGGCAAAAGTCTTGAATGGCGAACCGCCCACCCTGATCGCGGGCCGGTTCAGATCGATGGGACGCCATGATGCAACAAAGCCGGGCTGCCCGTGAAGGCCGGGGCCGCTACGACTCTCGTTACTGATCACGAACGAGAAGCCATGGCTGCTGGCGCTCCACATCTGGAAGTCTTCCGTCGGACCGATGATGCGGTTGAACTGCATGAAGCATCCGATAAGGCCCATGTGCTGAGAAGGATATTGCTTCGCCGATCCGAAAAAATGCAGCGCTATTGACGTAGCGCTCACAGGCAGCAAGCTTCTCAGAAGGCGGCTGATGACCTGGAGCCTTCGGTTCGACCGGGTTCCATCTCAAACCGCAAGTCCCGGCTAAGGAGCGATCCAGAATCCGACTCCAATCACCGCTAGCCCTACGACGATTATCAGGATGTCGGTCGTCAACCAGTCCGGCATTCGCTTCGAAGGTTTGGCCATGGTTCTGATCCTCCGCTACCGGCAGTCTCCGACATGCCCGGACGAGGTGATATGATCTGGTTCACGAAAATCCGGGAAAAAACGGCAATTTGCTTGACGCGGATTGGAGCGCGGGCGAGCGGCCGGCGGTTGGGTCGAACTGGGCCGCTGAACTTCCAGAACTCGGCTGAGACGCCAGATCGAGCTGTAAGCGGGGCAGGGCACAACACGGTTGGGGATCGTGTGTGCGTCCTTACAACATTCGGGCAAGCGACGGAGGAGGCTCGTTCCGCGTGTATTCGCTATCCTTTTTCGCGAAGTCCACAGTAGCTTTTCGATCTGCAACCAGTCGGCGGATGATTGAGAGGATTTCGGACCGCGTGTCGAGCCCGGCGAACTCATCGGCCATCGATGCAGCCCGCGTGCGATAGCCCGGCTTTTCGAGCACGGTCCGAACCGCCTCGCGCAGGACGCGCGGATCCGGCTGATTGGTCGCCAGGTTGATACCGACGCCGGACCACGCGATGCGCGCGTTCACATCGGCCTTGTCCTCGGTCAGCCCGGCGCTCACGATCGGAATTCCAAAACTCATCGCCTGATTGACGCTGCCGTAGCCGCCATTGGTGACGAACACATCCGTCTTTTTCAGGATCCACTCGAACGGCAGGTAGGTGGACACGCGGGCGTTGGACGGAATCGGGCCGGGGATCGCATCGACCGGACGACCGCCGGTGGTCACGACCACGAGCAGATCCGGTTCGTCCGCAAGGGCGGCCAGCGTCGGCGCGACGAGAAGACCGAAATTGTGATTGGCCACCGTCCCCTGCGTGACCAGCACCACCTTGCGCTTGCCGTCGAGATCAGCGGCCCACGACGGCACCGGCGCCTGGTTCGGAACGATCGGAGGCGTGCCCACGAAATGGACCGTGGGCGGCAGCTTGCGCGGAAACTCGAAGCTCGGCACCGATAGCTGCAGATAGGCGTCAGCAAGTTTGATGATGGCTTGGGAAGCCGGGATCGGCAATGTGCCGACACCAAGCGTGTTCAACGTCTCGTTCACACAAAGCAAGTTTGGTTGATTGACGGCTTCGTCAACTTGCCGTGCCATAGCCGCGTATTGTTGGCGCTGCTCCTCGGTTGTTGCGGGCGGCAGTCCAAGAAAGTTCGGCGCGCCGTCTTCGCGCGGTAAACGCAAGAAAGTTGTGCCACAGACAACGATTGAGGGCCGCTTTGAGCCCGCCCCGAGCAGCATCGGCAGCGCGCCCAGGAATGTGTCGTCGCACAAGACCATGTCGACCGGACTTTCCCGTATTGCCTGCAACAGGCCCTGGTGCTGCGCCGCCATCGGATCGATGAAGACGCGACGGACACAAACTCGCAACCATTCGGGTCCCGCCGGAATGTCCTTCAGTTCGGGAGCCACCGAGAGAAGTTCACGCAGATCAAAATCCGCACTGGCGGGAAGCGAAATGAACTTCATGCCGCTGCTTTCGATGCGGTGGCGGAAGACGCTGCCGGTAAAGAAAGCGATCTCGTGGCCTTCGGCGAGTAGGACGCGAGTGATCCCAAGCAGCGGATTGAGATGGCCCTCCGCGGGCGTCGAAGCTATGAGAATTTTCATGGGATCGGAGCCTCTGTGAATGTCGGGTAGGGTCCGGCCGCCTCTTCCGAGTGGCCCCCGAGTGAACAGAGGGAGGTATCGTTGTTACACGTTGACTTCGGATCCCGCTGGAAATGGTTACAGCGGCAACGCGCGTCGCACACGTCACCAGCCGTTGACCGGTCCGCTTCGTTACCGTCGTCTCGCGCGCCGACATGCGCGCTCAGGCCCACCAGGAGGCCGCCCAGAGGCTAGTCCGGGAGGCGGACTGTGCGGAGGCCGAAGCCTTGGTCGCTGTCGCGTGGAGCTGCGGGTATCATCGGCGGCTCTCAGGGCTCAGCAAGGAGGTTCACGATCAATGCTATGGTCAGCAATGCCGCCAAAGCAATTAGACCAACTGAAATAGGAAGGTCGTCCGCGTGCCGGGAGCTCATGCGTGCTGTTGTCCTTGTCCAGCCAGATACGGAGGCAGCGGTGTTGCCGGCGTGTGGCTCATTGTCGCGCTCAAGCGTCATCGCGCTCTCGCAAACACTTAGCCGAACGGCCAACCGATGGCTTGTGAAGCATATCACAGAGGTTGTGTGGACTATAAAATTATACTTTGCGCTGTCAGCGACGTCGGCATCAGGTGTCCCTCGCGACTGACTTAGGAGAACAGCATGACAACGTGCATCCTTCCATCGCTCGTCGGACTGGGAGTGGCAGTCTCGATTCTCGGAGCAACGACCGCGCAAGCCGCAAATCGTTTTGCTGTCGTGTGCCTGCACAACCGGACGGGTGCTCCCATCAACTACCAGGTCAAGTGGGCCGATGTGGATCGATGGGACACAAACAGAATCGCCCCAGGTGCGAACACATGGTTTTCGCATCAGTACGAGCGGCAAAACGAAAACCGGTCACCCAGACTTCTGGTCAGGTTTGATTCGGACCTTACACAACAGCGATACCAGATAACCTACAAGCTGGAACGTCGAGCAGCAGCCGGGAAGAGCTGCGGAGAGGGCAAGCCCTACGCCTTCCAATACGAGCCCAGCAACCGGAAGTTCATTGATCTGAAGGCTCTCTGATCTCCTCGGGGGCGCTTCGTCGAAGGTGGTCTCTAAGAGTTACCGCGGCGGCTGTGTAGGGACTGGGTCTTTGCAGGCAGCGGCATCCTGAGTAGCGACCCAACTGCCGCTGCTGCATTGGAGTCCGCGACCCCCGCCGAGGCAAATGACGGCGCCCTGAGAATAAAACGCGCTGTTGTAGACGCAATTCCTGGTCATGGAATCAATCTTCTGCGGGTCCGGTATGAGAATGTCCTGCGCCGTTGCCGCACCAGGCATCATGCAGGCGACGACAACTATTGCAAAAGCTGATCTCCACATTCACGCATCCCTTCTTCTCAGCGGTCGGGAACGTTGACGGACCGCGGTGACACGAATCGCCACAGGGTAATTGTTCTCTGTGACGGCGATTTATTTCCTGTTGCGCTTTTCTGCTGTCGCCCCTAAGCCGGTTTCGACCAGCCGGTGGTTGCTTCGGCCGGGCTCATTCGAACAACGGATATTCGAACGCGACGCCTAAGAGGGTCGTTCTCTTCGAACCACCTCGCGGGGCGTCCTGTGGATGACGTTCGCCGCGTCGCGGAGAACGACCAGGCGTCGACCGTTCGGCGCGATCGGCGCGTCGAACGAGCGGCCCCAGCCGTTCTCCGGCACCTCGTGGAAGCTATTTCGCGGGTACGATAAGCGGCTTACCCTTATCGACGATATGCACCGTTAGCATTTTGAGCGGCTTGTCGCCGCCCACCTTGAAGCCGCCATGTGCAACGTCGCGCACGTTGATGACGGCTGCTCCGGTGGGGAATTGCCGCTCGCTCCCATCGGGCAACAGCAGTGTTGCGCCCTCGAGCACATAGACGGCTTCCTCTCCATTGTGGGAGTGTCGGGGGAGGCTGTTGCCGGGCGGCACCTCTACAACAGCAACAATCACCTCCATGTCGGTGCCGGTCAGGTCTGCCTTCTTTAATTCGGTTCGGTTGGTTTGGGCACTGGCCGCGGTGGTGAGAGCGAGAGAAAACAACACTGCCAATCGAAGCATGACTATCTCCCTCAAATGCCTTTGCTGTAATGGATGACCTCCGACCAGTTCGGTCGGGGATCAACCCACCCCACGGAGCCGCAACGGCTGCATTTCGGGTGAGTGCAGATATCGTACCAGTTACAATTTGGACGCGCAAAGCGGATCAGGAGCCCCACGCAGTTGCAGGGCAAACGAACAGTGCTCGTGCTTCGTCATCCAGTGAAGTCGGCGACCAATGGCAACCTTGTTCTCCGCGGCGATGGGGCGCTCCCTGGACCGCTGAGTTCGGGATTAGGCAAAGAATCGCAACCGGTCCTTCTCACGTAGTCCGCCACAAGCGACCCAGCGTCGTTTACTCGACGCTTCGACTATTCAGGTCTCGCCCCAAGCCATTGCGCAATGGTCCCCATCCCGTTTCGTCAGTGACGAACAGTGGTCCTTGCTCGTCATGGTGGAACTTCGAGTGACACATCCCGAAGGACAATTGATCGAGGTGCCATGATGGAGAGCCATACCTGACTGAATGAAAAATCTCTTGCTCGCGCGATTAGCTCTATCTAAGATTGCGTTCAATAACATTGAGGAAGAAACGCAATGGCAAATGTCATCACGCACGAGGACGGAAACACGTTCGTTGCGGGCGGGCTCACGTTCAACTTCATCAACAGCAACTACAAGGAGCACAAGACCACCGACAGCGAGATCGTGGTTCTGAAATCCGCGGACATTCTACGGTCGTACGACAAAGTGTTCGACGCCGCGCCAAACAAGAACTTCCTTGAGGTCGGGATTTTTGAGGGTGGGTCGACGTTGTTCTTCGCCGTCGCTCATCCTGAATTCAGGATATCAGCGCTTGATATAAGAGACCCCGATGATGCGGTTTTGCGCCACGTTCACAATCTTGGTCTGAAGGAACGAGTAAAGATCCATTACAATACTAGCCAGTCGGATAAGGATGCCTTGGAGAAAATTATCCGTGAGGATTTCAGCGGCGAGGATATCGGCCTCATTTGCGATGACGCCTCACACAACTATAACTTGTCCCGTAGCACCTTCGAACTGACGTTTGGCAAGCTGGCCCGCGGTGGTCAGTATTGCCTGGAGGATTGGGCATGGGCCCATTGGAAGAGTACATCGTCGACTTCCTTGGCATTGACCAATCTTGTTTTTGAGATGGTGGTCCTTCTTCCTTCGACTCGTCCGCTTATTGACTCGATCGAGATATTGCCGAATTACGTGCGCCTCGTTCGCGGTCCGGGTAAGACCAACGGCGACGTCAATATCGACAGCATGATGAGGCTTAGAGGCAAAAAGCTGACGCTGATCTGAGGTGGCGGACTTGAGGAAGAGAATGCGGTGATTGTGGCGTCACGACAACGGCCACATACGCGCGCAACACCGCTCAGACGAATTTGATGTACTATTGTGGGGATAGGCTGGCTTTGAGGTGCTCAAAGCCAGTCACGCATCATCACGTGATTGGTGCGTAAGCGACACGTGCAACACGTTGATTTAGCATTGGTTTTAGGAAGGTTTGGAGCGGGTGAAGGGAATCGAACCCTCGTATTCAGCTTGGAAGGCTGCTGCTCTACCATTGAGCTACACCCGCGTAGGGTCGATCCACTATCACGCCGGGAGGGCGGCCTCAACCGCCCTGAGCCGTTACAAACAGCCGGGTTCCAGCCAATCCGCCTTCCGGCCTTAACAGGGGCGGATCGGCTGCCTATATTGGCTGTCCCATCAACAAAGAAAGGAGGTGATCCAGTGTCTTATCTCAAGCGCTGTCACCTCGCTGGGATCGCCCGCTAAGCAGTCCAAAGCTTGGCATCGGGGCGCTCTCAGCCCTGGACCAGCGAGCACGAGAATCGGGCGCGGCGGGAGCGATTCCGCCGCGTCTTTGTTATGGGGCCGACTTGGAGGGACGCATTCCTCGGGACGCCGGAGGCGGGCGACGTCGTCAAACCGTAATATTAGCCGTCTAGTTGCCTGTGTTTCCGCTTTTTGCGTAAGCGCGATTTTCCCCGCACGTTGACGCCGGCGGTTTTGATGGATTGCCCTAGTATCGGGGCGATACCGGTCCGTTCAGGCAGTGGCGGCTTTGTGGAAGTTGAAGGGCAGCAGGTCGGTAATATCGGCGTCGCCGGCGCGCTGAGGCAATTCGGTGAGGACGTGGCGCAACCACGCTAACGGCTCGACACGTGAGGCGCGGCAGGTCAGCATCAGGCTGTAGACGACGGCACTGGCCTTGGCTCCGTCCACGGTATCGCTGAACAACCAACTCTTCCTGCCAGTTGCAAAAACCCTGATGTCGCGCTCCAGAAGATTGTTG
>NZ_AUEZ01000055.1 GCF_000426245.1 Bradyrhizobium sp. Ai1a-2
CGAAGTCCGGATCATCCGCCAGCGCTTCGAACATACCTAGCCAGACCCCCTTGGCGCTCCACCGGCTGAAACGTCGGAAGACGCTGTTCCATTCGCCGAACGCTTCGGGCAGATCACGCCACGGCGAACCGGTTCGCACGATCCATAACACGCCCTCGACAAACATCCGGTTGTCGCGGCCTGTCGAACCACGCTGGTCCGGCCGACCGATGATCAAGCCGGAGATACGGTCCCATTGCCTGTCGCTCAGAACGAGCCGATCCGTAACGCCCAAGGCTTCCTCCTAAAAGAAAGCCTTGAATCACGTTCCATCTGATTTGAGAATCCCAAGAGTCCACACAGCCTAGATCGCCATTGCGAGCGAGGCGACGCAATCCATATCGCCACACGGTATGTGCGGAGAGATGGATTGCTTCGTCGCTTCGCGCCTCGCAATGACGGTGGGAGGAAAAACACCATGGAAATCGGATTCATCGGCCTCGGGAACATGGGTTTTCCGATGGCGCGCCGGCTGGTCGAGGCCGGGCATCAACTTACCGTGTTCGATACGCGCAAGGAGGCCGTCGAGCGGCTGACCGCGCGCGGCGCGCAGGCCGCGTCTTCGCCGAAGGAGGTCGCCGACCGGGTCGAGACGGTGATGGCGAGCCTGCCTTCACTGCAGGCCTCGCTCGAGGTCGCGACCGGCGCCGGCGGCGTGATCGAGGGCAAGCGCGTCAAACGCTTCGTCGATCTCTCCACCGTCGGCTCGCAAATGGCGGTGCGCATCCATGACCTGCTGGCGAAGCGCAACATCGTGCAGATCGACAGCCCCGTCAGCGGCGGCGTCGGCGGCGCCGAAAAAGGAACGCTGGCGGTGATGGTCTCCGGTCCGCGCGCGGACTACGAGACGCTGAAGCCCGCGCTCGACGTGATCGGCAAGGTGTTCTTCATCGGCGAGAAGCCGGGCTCGGGCCAGACGATGAAACTCGCCAACAACTTCCTGTCGGCGACCGCGATGGTCGCGACCTCGGAAGCCGTGGTGATGGGCGTGAAGTCCGGGCTCGATCCGGCCGTGATGATCGATGTCATCAATGCGGGCTCGGGCATGAATACGGCGAGCCGCGACAAATTCCCACGCTCGGTGCTGCCGCGCACGTTCGATTTCGGCTTCGCCACCGGCCTGATGGTGAAGGACGTGCGGCTGTGCCTGGAAGAGATGAAGTCGCTCGGCCTGTCGGTGGAAGTCGCCGAAGCCGTCGGCCGCCTGTGGGAGACCGTGATCCGCGAGGCGGGACCGGAATCCGATTTCACCTCCGCGATCAAGCCGATCGAGAAGGCGGCGGGCGTCGTGGTCGGCGGGGCAAAGGGCAGCCACGCGGCGAAGTGAGCGCAGGGTTAGTGATGCGGGAGCTGCAACCGCTTGCTCGCGCTACGACGCCCCCCTGTGGTTATGGGTCCGCGCCGTCGCGGGACGACCGCGAACAAGATGATGCTTGAATCAAAAAGAAAGACCGCCTTGCGGCGGTCCTTCTGCATTTCCACGAACGTGTTCTGTGTCGGCAGCTTTCGCTGCGCCGATCGCGGGCGCTATTTCGGCTGGCGACGGCGCCTGACGTACCAATAGACGCCCGCAGCGACGAGGAAGGGAAGTCCTGCGCCGGCGGCGGGGCCGGGAGCGCCACGATACGTTCCCTGACCCTCATAGTGGTAGACCTGGTCGGGAGGGAAGAACAACCAGGCCGAGAAGTACACTCCGGCGGGGATCGCCGCAGCCATCGTGAGGAAAATCGCGAGAACCCAGCCCGGTAACGACATTGTTGCACTCCGCTCAGCCACATTTGATAATATTAATCTCACTCCGATTTAAATAACTGTCAACGGGGATTTAATATTTAAATTTCTGATCTGCGAAAATGACATGGATGAGGACGGGATAAGCTGGAAATACCGCAGGTTATCCGAGGCTTATCCACACATCGAGCGTCGGCCGGCGGTATTCCATGACTGTGAGATGGTGTGATCACAGTTCTGTTAAGTCAAAGTTGCTCGCAAGCACGCGCCGTTTCCGGCTCAAACGGCCCCGCAAACTTCTGCGCTTTGCCGAGAAATTCGTCCGACCATTGAAAACTTCGGCTGTCGCACCGATTTTCCGGTGGTTAAAATGAATTGTACAAGTTATTAAATCGCAATGGCCATTTTAAATGAATTAATCGCCGTTCGTCCCGCATCGCAAATAGCGAGGGACCTCCCGCGCGGCGAATTCTTTGCGGGGCTCTTCGCACTCGGCTGTATCAGCGGCCTCACATCACGCATCATCCAATCGATCGACCGGCTTGGATGGGCAGATGCCTTCTTCAGTACGTTTGAGATCAGCATCATCGTCTGGGTCTCGTGTGTCGCCGGGATCGCTCTCATCCTTCAGGATCGAACGACCGGGATTCGCCGGTCGGAACTCGCGATCGGCGCAGCGTTTCTCGTATTGGTCATTCTGCCCATCGGTCCCCTGAGCTGGTTTGGGATAACCGCGCTCGGCCTCTACCTGGTCCTCTCCACCGACGTCCCCTCAACCCGGCGCGGCGCCCTGATCATGGTGGCGACCTGCGTGCCCATGCTCTGGAGCCGGCTGCTGTTTCAGTTCTTCGCCGACCTGATATTGCAGATCGACGCCTCACTCGTGAGCTGGCTGTTGCACACGCATCGGAGGGGCGACATCGTCGATTTCGCCGACGGGTCCGGAATTCTCGTGATCCTGCCCGCCTGCTCTTCGATCGCCAACGTATCGCTTGCACTTCTCTGCTGGGTCACCGTCAGCCAATCCGTCGGCCACAAGAGGTCAGTTTACGATCCATTGTGGTGCCTGATGGCCTGCGTGTCGGTAATCGCGGTGAACGTGACGCGCATGAGTTTCATGGGATGGAGCCAGTGGCATTACGAGGCGTTCCATTCCCCATTGGGCGCCGCGGTCGCCAACATGACCATACTTGGCCTGATCGTCGGCTTCTGCGTGATAGGGGTGAGGCGTGAACTCTTCCAGCGCATTTAGGGCGTTGATCGCCATCGTGCTCCTGCTGGCTATCGGATGGAAGGTCGCAATCCCAGCCGATGACAAGAGCCATGTAAAAGATGACTTGGTCGGATTTCTCGAGGCCAGGCACTTCAAGGTGGTCGTAACCGACCAGTTTGTGAATGACGCGCCGATCGTCCGGGCCACCACCGAGTCATGCCAACTGCACGTCGCCAGGCTGACCCCTGACGGATCGAACGCGAATCTCATTCGGCATCTTAGTGCCGGCGCGAAGCGCTCGTTCGTGGTGTTTCGCGGCCAGGTGTATCCGCGACAACCCGTGTTCTGGACCGTGCTGGATTATCTTTGGTCCAGATTCCTTCGCGAGCTTGGCCTGGTCAGGTACATTTCGCCTGTCATCAGCGTAGCCGAGAGTACATCCTGCGACGCAGAGCGGCTCCCGTGGGGTGAACTCCAGGGTCCAGCCAGAACCAGCTAGCCAATCACAGCCACGGCGCGGACTTGTCCAT
Source organism: Bradyrhizobium sp. Ai1a-2 (assembly GCF_000426245.1). Taxonomy (GTDB): domain Bacteria; phylum Pseudomonadota; class Alphaproteobacteria; order Rhizobiales; family Xanthobacteraceae; genus Bradyrhizobium. The sequence goes on from NZ_AUEZ01000055.1 coordinate 3,514, forward strand.
CGCGATCAGCGCCTCGACGTCGATGCGCGGCCGCACGACTGCATACTGATCGTCCTTGACCAGCACTTCCGGCACCAGGGGCCTGGTGTTGTAGCTGCCGGACTGCACGGCGCCGTAGGCGCCGGCGGTCATGATCGCCAGGAGATCGCCGGGCTTGGGCTCGGGCAGCGAACGGTCGAGCGCGAGATAGTCGCCGCTTTCGCAGACCGGGCCGACCACGTCGGCGATGATCGTGGGCGCGCCCTTCTTGGCCTGCCGCACCGGCAGGATGTCGTGATGCGCTTCGTAAAGCGTCGGCCGGATCAGGTCGTTCATCGCGGCGTCGATGATGACGAAGTTCTTCGCCTCGCCATGCTTCACATAGATCACGCGGGTGACGAGGATGCCGGCATTGCCGACGATCATCCGGCCCGGCTCGAACATCAAGGTGCAGCCGAGGTTATGCGTCACGCGCTTGACCATCGCGGCATAGGCGTCCGGCGCCGGCGGCGCCTCGCGGTCCATGTAATAGGGGATGCCGAGGCCGCCGCCGAAATCGATGTGCGAGATGTTGTGGCCGTCGGCGCGCAGCGTTTGGACGAATTCGGCCAGGATCCGGAACGCGGTCTCCATCTTGGAGAGATCGGTGATCTGGCTACCGATATGCATGTCGGCCCCTCGCACCTCGATGCCCGGCAGCTTCGCCGCACGGGCATAGACCTCGCGCGCCCGCGTGATCGGGATGCCGAACTTGTTCTCGGACTTGCCGGTCGAGATCTTGGCATGCGTGCCGGCATCGACGTCGGGATTGACGCGCACCGAGATGCGCGCGGTTTTGCCCATCTCGGCCGCGAGCCGCGACAGCAATTCAAGTTCGGGCTCGGATTCGATGTTGATGCAGAGGATGTCGGCGGCAAGCGCGGCGCGCAGCTCGGCCTCGGTCTTGCCGACGCCGGAGAACACGATTTTCGACGGCGGAATGCTGGCAGCGAGCGCCCGCTTCAATTCGCCGCCCGAGACCACGTCGGCGCCGGCGCCGAGCTTTGCCAGGGTGCGCAGCACCGACTGGTTGGAATTGGCCTTCATGGCGTAGCAGACGAGCACCTTCTCGCCGGCGAAGGCTTCGGTGAAGACGCGGTAATGGCGCTCCAGCGTCGCGGTCGAATAGCAATAGAACGGCGTGCCCACGATTTCCGCGAGCCTGGACAGGTCAACGGCTTCGGCGTGCAGCACGCCGTCGCGATAGTCGAAATGATTCATGGCGCGCTCAGTCGAGAAGCGGGTCGAGGACGAAGGATCGCTGGCGACCCTTGGCCGCGGCCGGCGGCGCATCTGTTCCGTAGTTCGGATTGAACAGGCTGGGCTGGGCTGCCCGCTGGGTCTCGGTATCGCCTTGCGGCGCGACCGGCGTCTGCGCCGAACTCGCGGTCGGCGGCAGGTCGAGCGGTCCCCTGCGTCCGCAGCCGCCAAGCGTCAGCGCGGCAACGCCGACAAGGATAAGAGCCCATCCCGACCGGGTCAGGCGGTGGTTACTGGTCACGACGAAATCCCCAATGCGGGCCGCACCATACAAACATTGATTTGCTCTGGCGAGCCCCCGGACAACCATGAGATTACAGCGAAATTTGTCGTTCAGCCCAATTTTCGCTGTTTTTCCAGCCGCTTTACCCAGGCCTTTGCCTGGGAAAGCACGTTCCTCGGCGCGGTGCCGCCAAAGCTGGTGCGGCTTTTCACCGATGATTCGACCGACAGCACTTTCAGCGCATCGGCGGTGATCTTCGGCTCGACCTCCTGCATCGCTTGCAGCGGCAATTCGTGCAAGCCGACGCCTTGCTGGGAGGCCAACGCCACGATGCGGCCGGTGACATGGTGGGCCTCGCGGAACGGCATTTTCAGGCTCCGCACCAGCCAGTCGGCCAGATCCGTGGCGGTAGCATAGCCCTCGCCGGCCGCAGCTTTCATCCGCGCCTCATCCGGCACGAGATCGGCGACCATGCCGGTCATGGCGCGAATCGCGAGCGAGAGCGCGGCGAAGGCTTCCATCGCGCCCTGCTTGTCCTCCTGCATGTCCTTTTGATAGGCGAGCGGCAGGCCCTTCATCACGATCAGGAGCGCGGTGAGCGCGCCGATCACGCGGCCGGTCTTGGCGCGCACCAGTTCCGCAGCATCAGGGTTGCGCTTCTGCGGCATGATCGAGGAGCCGGTGGTGAACTTGTCGCTGAGCAGGACCAGGCCGACCAGCGGCGAGGTCCAGATCACGATTTCCTCGGCGAATCGCGACAGGTGCACGGCCGTGATCGCGGCGGCCGACAGGGTTTCCAGGACAAAATCGCGGTCGGAGACCGCGTCGAGCGAATTGGCCATCGGACGGTCGAAGCCGAGCGATTTTGCCGTTGCGGCCCGATTGATCGGAAACGAGGTGCCGGCGAGCGCGGCGGCGCCGAGCGGCGATTCGTTCAGCCGCTTGCGGGCGTCAGTGAAGCGGCCGCGGTCGCGCGCCGCCATCTCGACATAGGCCAGCAGATGATGCCCGAAGGTAACGGGCTGGGCGGTCTGCAGGTGGGTGAAGCCCGGCATCACCGTTCCGGCGTGTTCCAGCGCGCGCGCGACCAGCGCCTGCTGGAACGCGGCCAGCCCCGCGTCCAGCTCGTCGATCGTGTCGCGGATATAGAGACGGAAGTCGGTCGCAACCTGGTCGTTGCGGGAGCGCGCGGTGTGCAGCCGGCCGGCGGCAGGGCCGATCAAGTCCGACAGCCGGCTCTCGACGTTCATATGGATATCTTCGAGCGCGCGCTTGAAATCGAACGATCCCTTGTCGATTTCTGACAAAATCGTGTCTAGACCTTTGCCTATATTTTTCGCATCAGACGCAGTGATAATGCCTTGCGCGGCGAGCATCGCAGCGTGGGCCTTGGACGCGGCAATGTCCTGGGCATAAAGGTGACGATCGACGTCGATGGAGACGTTGATTTCCTCCATGATCGCGTCGGGACGTTCGGAGAACCGCCCGCCCCACATCTTGTTGCTCATGATTGCTCGCTCACGACTTCTTAAGATTTCAGGCCCAGCCCTTGATCGCCGACCGTCACAACCGACCTGCCGCCGGCGCGGGCCCTGCTTAGCCATATCTGACGCGGAATGACAAACGATATGCCCGAAACTCCCCCGTCCCGTGGCGCCACGCGCCGGATCCCGCTCGTGATCGGCGCAGTGCTGGTCGGCGCGCTGATCGGCTATGCCGGCGTCTCCGGATTTGGCGGGCTGATGGGGCGCGGCCCGTCCGGCGATCCGACCTGCAGCAGCGCAGTCGATCTGGCGAAGCGGCTGAGCCCGCTGGCGCAGGGCGAACTCGCCGCGCTGACGATGGCGACGAAGCCCTTGCGGGTCCCGGATCTCGCCTTCGAGGACGGCGAGGGCAAGCCAAGGAAGTTGTCCGACTGGCGCGGCAAGACCGTGCTGGTGAACCTCTGGGCCACCTGGTGCGTGCCCTGTCGCAAGGAGATGCCGGCGCTGGACGAGCTGCAGGCCAAGCTTGGCGGCAAGGATTTCGAGGTGGTGGCGATCAACATCGACACCCGCGACTTCGACAAGCCGAAGAACTTCCTCAAGGACGCCAATCTGACCCGGCTCAGCTATTTCAGCGACACGAAAGCCAAGGTTTTCCAGGACCTTAAGAGCATAGGCAAGGCGCTTGGGATGCCCACCTCGATGCTGGTCGACGGCAAGGGCTGCGAGATCGCGACCATTGCGGGTCCGGCCGAATGGGCGAGCAATGACGCCGTCAAGCTGATCACGGCCGCCCTGCAGCCGGCGGCGGCCGGGATTTAGGCTACCAGATTGAGATTGCCGCCGACGCCCGGCGCCAGATTGGCCGTGGATGGCGCGCCGAGCAGGGTCTGGACCGCGAATTTCTCGGCATCCGCATTGGATTTGATGATCGAGGTCTGGACCTGCGACTGCAGGCCGCCGGCCTGCATGGCCAGAATGCCCGAGACCATGCTCATCATCTCCATACGCGGTACTCCCGATTTCGGGCGCACCATAGGCGGCGGGGGGTTAACGAATGTTTCCCGGCGCGCCCGCGACGTGGTGCGTAGGATGGGTAGAGCGTTTTCGAGCGAAGTGGATACCGGTTCGCGTGAAGAAAACGCGTCAAAACAAGAATCTAGAGCTTCGGTTCTGATTCAATCAGAACCGAAGCTCTAGCGTGTCGGGACCGGTTTTTCGCCGCGGTAGTCGTAGAAGCCGCGCTGGGTTTTGCGGCCAAGCCAGCCGGCCTCCACGTATTTCACCAGCAGCGGGCACGGCCGGTATTTTGAATCGGCGAGCCCCTCATGCAGCACCTGCATGATCGACAGGCAGGTGTCCAGCCCGATGAAATCGGCAAGTTCGAGCGGGCCCATCGGATGGTGGGCGCCTAACTTCATCGCCGCGTCGATCGCCTCGACGTTCCCGACGCCCTCATAGAGCGTGTAGATCGCCTCGTTGATCATCGGCAGCAGGATGCGATTGACGATGAAGGCCGGGAAATCCTCCGACACCGCGACCTGCTTGCCGAGCTTGCCGACAAACTCCTTGGAGGCCTCGAAGGTCGCATCGTCGGTGGCGATGCCGCGGATCAGTTCGACCAATTCCATCAGCGGCACCGGATTCATGAAATGAATGCCGATGAAGCGCTCGGGGCGGTCGGTAGAGGCGGCAAGCCGCGTAATCGAGATCGATGAGGAGTTGGAGGCGACGATCGCTTCCGGCTTCAGGACCGCGCAGAGATCGTGGAAGATCTTGCGCTTGGTCTCTTCCTTCTCGACCGCGGTCTCGATCACAAGATCGCAATCCGCCAGATCGTCGAGGCTGTCAGTCGCAACGATCCGGGACAGCGCCTGCTTGCGCTGCTCCTCGGTGATGGTTTTCTTGGCCACCTGGCGCGACAGGTTGCCGTTGATGGTTGCGAGCGCCGATTTCACGCGATCGGCGGAAATATCGTTGAGCAGCACGTCGAAGCCCGCAAGCGCCGCCACATGGGCAATACCGTTACCCATCTGACCCGAGCCGATCACGCCGACCTTCTTGATTGCGACCGTCATGTTCTCATCCACCGGGACGGCGCGTCCATCGCGCTTCGCCCAAGTCCCTACAATGTCCCCTATATCCGACAAGTCTTACGTTTGCGCATGATCTTTTTCATAAACCGAGCCCACTTAGCGCCGAGGCGGCGCCTTAGGTCCTGATCATGCTTCGGGCGAAGGTACCTGCTTCGCCGAAAAACGCCATTCAAAAACACGAACACCGGCCGGGACTGAATCGTCCGGCCGGTGTTCGCTTTGCTTATTTTCCGAGCTTGCCGAGCGCCTCGGTCAGCTCCGGAACCGCCTGGTAGAGGTCGGCGACCAGGCCGTAGTCGGCGACTTGGAAGATCGGCGCGTCCTCGTCCTTGTTGATCGCGACGATCACCTTGGAGTCCTTCATGCCGGCCAGATGCTGGATTGCGCCGGAGATGCCGATTGCGACATAAAGTTCCGGCGCCACCACCTTGCCGGTCTGGCCAACCTGCCAGTCGTTCGGCGCATAGCCGGCATCGACGGCGGCGCGCGAGGCGCCGACGCCCGCGCCGAGCTTGTCGGCGAGCGGCTCGATGTACTTGGCGAAATTTTCCCGGCTCTGCATGGCGCGGCCACCGGAGACGATGATCTTGGCCGAGGCGAGCTCCGGACGGTCGCTCTTGGCGACCTCTTCGCCGAGGAAGCTGGAGAGGCCGGGATCGGCCGCAGCCGCTACCGTCTCGACCGGCGCGCTGCCGCCCTCGCCCGCCGCCGCGAAGGTCGAGGTACGGACCGTGATCACCTTCTTGGCGTCCTTGGACTTCACCGTCTGGATCGCGTTACCGGCGTAGATCGGACGCTCGTACGTGTCGGGCGCGACCACCTTGATGATCTCGGAGACCTGCATGACGTCGAGCAGGGCCGCAACGCGCGGCATCACGTTCTTGAAACGCGAGGTCGCGGGCGCGACGATCGCATCATAGGACGGCGCCAGCGAGACGATGAGCGCGGCAAGTGGCTCGGCGAGATCGTGCGCATAGGCTTCGCCTTCGGCCACCAGCACCTTGTTGACTCCGGCGAGCTTCGCCGCCGCTTCGGCCGCCGCCTTGGTGCCCTGGCCGCCGCCGGCGACCAGCACATGCACGTCGCCGCCCAACTGGCTGGCGGCGGTCAGCGCCTTGTTGGTGACGTCCTTGAGCTTCTCGTGTTCGTGTTCGGCAATCAGCAATGTCGTCATTTAGAGAACCCCGGCTTCGGTCTTGAGCTTCGACACCAGTTCGGCGACGTCCTTGACCTTGACGCCCGCCTTGCGGCCTGCCGGTTCCGAAGTCTTGAGGATTTCGAGATGCGGCGTGAGATCGACGCCGTAATCCGCGGCGTTCTTCTCGTCGATCGGCTTCTTCTTCGCCTTCATGATGTTTGGCAGCGACGCGTAGCGCGGCTCATTCAGGCGAAGGTCGGTGGTAACGATCGCCGGGCCCTTCAGCTTGACCGTCTGCAGGCCGCCGTCGACCTCGCGCGTCACCTTGAAGTCAGAACCTTCGACTTCGAGCTTGGACGCGAACGTCGCCTGCGACCAGCCGAGCAGCGCGGCCAGCATCTGGCCGGTCTGATTGCTGTCGTCGTCGATCGCCTGCTTGCCGAGAATGACGAGACCGGGCTTCTCCGCCTCGACCACCGACTTCAGGAGCTTGGCGACCGCGAGCGGCTCCACCGTGCCCTCGGCCTTGACCAGGATGCCGCGGTCGGCGCCCATCGCAAGGCCGGTGCGGATGGTCTCGGAGGCCTGCGCCGGGCCGATCGACACCACCACGACTTCGGTCGCCTTGCCGGCCTCCTTGAGCCGCAACGCTTCCTCGACCGCGATCTCGTCGAACGGGTTCATCGACATCTTGACGTTGGCGAGTTCCACGCCCGATCCGTCACCCTTGACGCGGACCTTGACGTTGTAGTCGACGACCCGCTTTACCGGCACAAGAACCTTCATCGATCCTCTTTCGCTTTGAAATTAGGGGGTTGGTTGGCTTGGGCGCGGAACCTAAAGGTCCCGTTATCGGCGGTCAACGCGCGAAAGCCAAAAATCGGCCCCGGGGATTTCAGACCCATTCTAGAGCATATCCGGTTCTGATTGCATCAGAACCGAAGCCCCAGGTTCTTGTTTTTGACGCGCTTTCTCCACACCGCTTCAAAACGGCTCTAGCGGTTCTGGCCGGGCACCCACAACACGTCGCCGGCGCCCTTGTCGTTCTGGAAGCGGCTGGCGACAAACAGGAAATCCGACAGGCGGTTCATATACTGGATGCCAGCCTCGCTAACCGGCTCGTCCGGTCGCGCAGCAAGTTCCACCATGACCCGTTCCGCCCGGCGGCAAATCGTGCGGGCGAGGTGCAGATAGGCCGCCGCCGGGGTGCCGCCAGGAAGTACGAATGAGGTTAACGGCGCGAGCTCGGCATTGAGCGTGTCGATGTCGCGCTCGAGCCGCTCGACCTGGCTCGCCAGCATCCGCAAGCGCTCCGCCTTGCCCTCGCGCTGGGGCACGGCGAGATCGGCGCCAAGATCGAACAGATCGTTCTGGATCAGGCCGAGCATGCGGTCGAGCGCGGGGCTATCCGCAAGATGAAGCCGAACCACGCCGATCGCCGCATTGGTCTCGTCCACCGTGCCATAGGCGCTGACGCGCAGATCATATTTCGGCCGGCGCTCGCCGCTTCCAAGCGCGGTGGTGCCGTCATCGCCCGTGCGCGTATAGATCTTGTTGAGCACGACCATGTTCAGCTCCGTCGAATGTTCAGCTCCGGCCTTCGTGACCACCTCTCCCGTAGGGAGAGGTCGGCGCGAAGCGCCGGGTGAGGGATTACGGTAAAGCGAGGGACCTCAACCCCTCACCCGGATCGCTTGCGCGATCCGACCTCTCCCCTTGGGAGAGGTAAGAACTAGCGGCCCATCGCCCAGACCGCGAGCATCGCGATCACGATGGCGACGAATTGCAGCAAGACGCGCAGTCGCATCAATTTCTGCGAGGTGTTCGGCGAGCCGCCGCGCATCATGTTGGCAAGACCGAGCAACAGGACCAGACCGACAGCGCCGACCGCGATGGGGAGGATGAACGTACTTAAGAGGGATGCCATCAACCCTACATAACACCGCGATATCCGAAGCGCCACATCGGGCAAATGCAACGATCTGGCGTTTGGCGCGATTATATCGGAAGCTGGTGTGCGGCCTCGGCTGGCCGGATCAGGGTGGGAAGTGAAGCAGGTTCACTACGTCTACCGCGTCGTGATGGATGCGTTCTACACGTTCCTCGCCGACGACGGCTGGGCGATTGCGAGCCATATCGCGCTGTCGACGTTGATGGCGCTGTTCCCGTTCCTGATCGTGCTGACCTCCCTCGCCGGCTTTTTCGGCTCCAAGGAACTGGCCGACCAGGCCGCCAGCCTGCTGCTGCAGACCTGGCCCAAACAAGTCGCCGACACGCTGTCGAGCCAGGTCCACGACGTCCTGACGACCACGCGCGGTGACATCCTGACCGTCGGCGCGGCGCTCGCGGTGTATTTCGCCTCCAACGGCGTCGAGGCGCTGCGGGTGGCGTTGAACCGCGCCTATGCCGTGGTCGAGTTGCGGCGCTGGTACTGGCTCCGACTCGAATCGATCGGCTACACCCTGGTCGCCGCCATCACCTCGCTCGCAATGGCGTTCCTGATCGTGCTCGGTCCGCTCATGCTCGAGACGGCCCGGCTGTACATTCCATTCTTCGTCGAGAGCAACGAGCGCATCGTCAACATTGCGCGCTACGGCATCACGATCACGGCGCTGACCGTCGCGCTGTTCATCCTGCACGCCTGGCTGCCCGCGGGGCGCCGCAGCTTCCTGCAGATCCTGCCCGGCATCATCTTCACGATGGTGGCCTCGCTGATATCAGGTATCGTGTTCGGTCAATACCTGGCGCGCTTCGCCAACAATTACGTGACGATGTATGCGGGGCTCGCGTCGGTGATCATCGCGCTGGTGTTCCTGTATTTCATCGCCGCGATCTTCGTCTATGGCGGCGAATTGAACGCAGCGATCATCAAGTCGCGCCTGCCGAACGGCGTGTCGCTTCAAGCAGCGCAGTCGCTAAAGCACGTGGACTCACAGGCTTGACCAGGAACGCGTCGGCACCGGCCGCGCGCGAGGCTGCCTCGTCCTCGCTGCGGCCGGAAATCCCGATGATCGGAATGCGGCCGAGCGGCAGCTGAAGCGCACGGATATGCCTGATCGCCTCGACCCCGTCGATGCCGGGCAGCACCATGTCCATCAGCACGGCGTCGAAGGCGCCCTGCTGAAGCCGCTCCGGCGCTGCTTCCCCCTCGCCGATGAACTCCGCCTGATGACCGAGCTCGGTGAGGATGGTGTTGAGCACGACGCGGCCGAACGGATTGTCCTCGACGCTCAGCAGCCGCAGCGCACGCGGCGACCCCGCTGGAACGTCACTTTCGGCATCGCCTTTGGTTACCGCGGGTTCGCCGGCGGATGCCAGCACGATCGTCAGCGTAAAGGTGGTGCCGCCGCCCCGCCGCTGCCTGGCGACGATGTCGCCACCCATCGCCCGCGCAAGCTGCTTGACCGAGGACAGGCCGAGACCGGCGCCACCGAAGCGCGAGGCGATCGAGACATTGGCCTGCGAAAACGGACGGAACAGGCGCTTGATCTCGGCGAGCGAAAGCCCGATGCCGCTGTCGGAGACCGCAAAGGCGACCCCGATCTTGCCCTTCCCGGCGCGCATCGGCGCGACCTCGAACGCGACCGACCCCCGTTCGGTGAACTTGATCGCATTGTCGATCAGGTTCTCCAGCGCCGCGCGCAGCCGAATGGCATCGCCGACGGCGAACGCGGGCAGCTTCTCGGAGATATCGACCGAGGCCTGCAGGCCCTTGGCCGCCGCTCGCCCCGTCAGCGAATTCCCGGCATTGCGGGCAAGCGTGCGCAGGTCGAAGAAATCCTGCCGGACCTCGAGACCCGGGCCGCGGCTTCGCGCCGCATCGACGAACAGGGTCGCAAGGCTAGCCAGATGCTCGGCGCCGGCCTGGATGGTATCGACCCAGCGCCGCTCGCGCTCGTCGAGGTCGGAGGTCGCAAGCAGGTTGCTGATCGCGAGAATGCCGGTGAGCGGGGTGCGCACCTCATGCGCGAAAGCCGCCAGCGCGGTTTCGACCACGCCGGGCCCCGCCTTGGCAGACGCGCGCCCGCGGCGTGCTTTTGCCGCCTTCAAGACACGCTTCCGCGACGGCGTCTTCTTGGGATGCCGAATGGTGCGCCCAACGCGCGATCTTGCCGCCATGATTACCGTAAACCCTGCCCCGGCCGGCAGAATGGCATGCCAGGGCCATCCGAGTCACGGAGACCTTTGGCCGACTTGGCCGTTCGGTAAATCAGGACAGACCGACGAGACGGCGGATATCAACGGGCGTCGCGCCACCGGCGCGCAGTTCCCGCAATGCGGTCGCCGTGGTCGATTTCGACAGTTTCTGCCCGGCCGAATCACAGATCAGCCGGTGGTGCCGGTAGGTCGGCGGCGCGATGCCGAGCAGCGCCTGCAGCAGCCGGTGCACGCTGGTCGACCAGAACAGGTCCTGCCCCCTGACAACGTCAGTCACCCCCTGCAGGTCGTCGTCGATCACGACCGAGAGGTGATAACTGGTCGGCGTCTCCTTGCGCGCCAGGACAACGTCGCCCCACGCTTCCGGCCGGGCGGGTACGGTTCCGTGCTCGCCGCCGGGCCCCTCGCCCTGTTCAGTCCAGCTCAGATGTTTCGCCCGCTCACGGGCGGCCGCCATGTCCAGCCGCAGCGCGTAAGGCGCGCCCGCCTCGATCAGTCGCTGCCGCTCCGGCTCAGGCAGCGATTTCGCGGCACCCGGATAAAGCGGCGCGCCGTCGGGATCGCGCGGCCACGGTCCAACCGCCTCGCGCTCGGCGACCAGGAGCGCGATTTCGGCGCGGCTCTCGAAGCTCGGATAGAGCAGGCCCTGAGCCGCAAATTGCTCGACCGCCTTGCGATAGGCGTCGAAATGCTCCGACTGCCGCCGCACCGGCGTCTCCCAGGAGATGCCGAGCCAGGCGAGGTCCTCGTAGATCGCACTCTCGAACTTCGGGCGGCAGCGCGTCGGATCGATGTCCTCGATCCGCAGCAGGAATCGTCCCTTGGCCTCGCGCGCGAGGTCAAAATTCAACAACGCCGAAAAAGCGTGGCCGAGATGAAGATAGCCGTTCGGGCTCGGCGCGAATCGGAAAACGGGTGGCGACATTGTATTGGAATTCGTCATTGCCGGGCTTGACCCGGCAATCCATCCTCTAGGACTCTTACGATAGCAGATGAATGCGCGGGGTCATCCCCGATCAGGTCGGGGACAGGCGCCCGCGCATGACGCGACGAGACTGTTCTTTCCATGCTCATCCACTTCGAAACCCAGTCAGACCTCGAAGACGCAATCGAAACTCTTGTAAAGCAGGACAAGCGGCTGAAGCCGGTCCTGCAACTCACCGGCATGCCGGCGCTGCGGCAGCGCGAGCCGGGCTTTGCCGGGCTTGCCGCGATCGTCTGCGGCCAGCAGCTTTCGACCGCGAGCGCCGCGGCGATCTGGGGCCGGGTCAGCAAGGCGTTCGATCCCTTTCATCATGATGCGATCAGCAAAGCGCGCGCCGACCGCCTTGGCCGGCTCGGCCTGTCGGCGGCGAAGATCAAGACGCTGAAGCACATCGCGCGCGAGCTCGCCGCCGAACGGCTGAACCTCGACGTGCTCGCGAGCGAAGAGGCCGACATCGCCCACAACACGCTGACCGCGCTGCCCGGCATCGGTCCATGGACCGCGGACATCTACCTGTTGTTCTGCCTCGGCCATGGCGACGCCTGGCCGGCAGGCGACCTCGCCGTGCAGGAAGCGGTGAAGATCGGATTGGGGCTGAAGGAGCGACCGACCGCCAAGCAAATGGCGCCGCTGGCCGAGCCATGGCGCCCCTTGCGCGGCGCCGCTGCGCATCTGTGGTGGGCCTATTACCGTGTGCTGAAGAAGCGCGAAGGCGTCATTGCAGCTTCGAAAGGGAGTGCAGAGCCGTAGCCCGGGTGAAGCGCCAGCGTAACCCGGGACCGCTCGTCAACGTGGACGCAGGTGTCCCGGGTTGCGCTGCGCTCCACCCGGGCTACGGTCTATGTATCAAAGTTTGCGGCTGTCGTAGGCCCAATGGAGCAACGCCTGGCGTTGCCGCGGCCTGCACGTCAGATCGCCGGGCTCGCAACTGCGCTTGATCTGAGCGATATGTCGCCGGATCGCCTTCCAGCGCCTGATCTGCCGCGCATCCTCCGGTGGTATTCGACGGCCCATGTAATAGCGGCAATACCACTGAAACCATCCGCGCGGATCGTCGGGATGGATCCATCCTTTCTTTCGCCAGACCGAAAGAGGCTGACTCGCGTTGACGCCAAAGTAATTCAGCGAGCAGTCGCGCGCCGAGCGTGAAAGCCGGGCGCCCGCAAACCAGCTGGCCGGAAATTCCTTGCGGCAGTCCGTCATGTACTTGCCGCAGAATATGCCGAGTGCCAGCATCTGCTTCGGGGTAAGTTCGGGACGAAATTCCGGATCGAAATTGCGACCGACAGGCTCGGTGAGGACGTAGCGGTACCCACGCTGCATCTTGTCGTTGACTGCAACCTTTACAGGGCGTCGGCGCATGATTGTAAGCCTGATGTCCTTTGCGGCCTTGGGAAGAGCGCTTGCGAGGGTGCCGTACTCGACAAGCGCGGCGGACGGCGAAAGTTCACTGGACGGGCCCGTAACCCGGGCTACGAGGGCTAGCCGCGGAGCTTGGTGCGGTCTTCGCGGGCACTGGCGGTGACGAAGGCGATCACGGCGCGCACGGCGGGCAGCTCGACCAGGTCGGGATGCGCGAGCAGCCAGAGATCGGAGACGCTGGCGAGCTTCTGCGGCGCGACCCGCACCAGATCCGGGTAGCTTTCCGCGACAAAGCACGATAGCGCCGAGATGCCGAGCCCGGCGCGCGCGGCGGCCAGCATGTCGCCTTGCGACGAGCAGCGCATCACGACCGTTCCCTGCCGCGTGATGACATCGCTCCAGCGTGCCAGGTGCGCGTTCGACGCCTGGTCGGCAAAACCGATGACGCTGTGCCCGCGCCATTCGTCGCGCCGCTCTGGCAGCTTGCGCTGCGCGGCATAGTCGCGCGAGGCGTAGAACCCGGTGCCGAGCCGGCCTATTCTGCGGCCGATCAGGTTCTCCTCGCCGGCGTCGACCGGCCGCAGCACGACATCGGCCTCGCGGCGGCGCACGCTCGCCGGAAACGGATGGGTGATGACCTCGAGCTGGATATGGTCGTGATCGCGCAGGAACGGCCCGAGCCGCGGCATCAGCCAGTGCGCCGCCAGCGTCGCGCCGATCGACAGCTTCACGACGCCTCTGGCCTGCTCGCCGGTTGCGGAAGCCGCGGCCTCGGCGCGCAGCGCCGCGGCCGCCATGGCTTCGGCATGCTCGCGAAACTTGCGCCCCTGGGAGGTCAGCGACAATCCATCATTGGATCGCGCGAACAGGCGGGTGCCGAGCTGCTTCTCCAGCGCTGCGATCTTGCGGCCGACGGTCGGATGGCTCGCGCGCAGGCGGCGCCCGGCAGCGGCGAAACTCCTGGTCTCCGCCACGGCGACAAAGGTCTTGCACAGGTCCCAATCCATCCGGCGGCCTCGCGATAGCCTGTTCATTCCTGCTGAAATGACTGTTCAATATTGAACGGCACCATCGCTTCGTCCAGCCCTATATTGACAGCGTCAAGATCAAGATGCCGCAGGCACCGGAGGACCCAGGAAATGACGCTGCCCGCTTTTCTCGCCAACAGTCTCGAATTGCCGGTGGTCGGCTCGCCACTGTTCATCGTGTCAGGGCCCGATCTCGTGATCGCCCAGTGCAAGGCCGGCATCGTCGGCTCGTTTCCGGCGCTGAACGCCAGACCCGCCGGGAAGCTCGACGAATGGCTGACGCAGATCGAGGACGAGCTCGGTGAATACAAGGCGCAACATCCGGACAAGAAGGTCGCGCCTTACGCGGTCAACCAGATCTGCCACGCCTCCAACGACCGGCTGATGCGGGACATGGAAACCTGCGTAAAGCACAAGGTGCCTGTCATCATCACCTCGCTGCGGCCGCCGTCGGAAATCGTCGAAGCCGCGCATTCCTATGGCGGCGTGGTGTTTCACGACGTCATCAACGTCAAGCATGCACGGAAAGCCGCCGAGCAGGGCGTCGACGGCCTGATCCTGGTCTGCGCCGGAGCCGGCGGGCATGCCGGCACGCTGTCGCCGTTCGCGCTGGTGCGCGAGGTCAAGCAATGGTTCAAGGGCACCATCCTGCTGTCGGGCGCCATCTCCGACGGCTGGAGCATCGCCTCCGCGCTCGCACTCGGCGCCGACCTCGCCTACATGGGCACCCGTTTCATCGCCACCCAAGAGGCCAACGCCGATCCGCGCTACAAGCAGGCGCTGACCGAGCATGCCGCCCACGACATCGTCTATTCGAACCTCTTCACCGGCGTGCACGGCAACTACCTCGGACCGTCGATCGCGGCGGCCGGTCTCGATCCAAACAATCTGCCTGTCGCCGACAAGTCGAAGATGAACTTCGGCTCCGGCGGCAACATGAAAGCCAAGGCGTGGCGCGACATCTGGGGTTCGGGCCAGGGCATCGGCCAGATCGCGGATGCGCCGCCGGTCGCCGAACTGGTGGCGCGGCTCAAGGCGGAATTCGGCGAAGCGAGCGGTGATTTCCTGAGACGCGCGAGCGCGTGATTTCACCTCTCCCCGTAAGAACGGGGAGAGGGAGAAGTGGCACCAGCCGCTCCAAAATCAACAAGACACTCTATTGATCATCGGGAGAGAGACCATGAAGCTGCGGCACACACTCGCCGTCCTGTTTACGCTGGGTGCGATCACGACGGCCTTCGCCGATGACAAGGAAGATATCCGCATCGGCCAGACCCTGCCCTATAGCGGACCGCTGTCGGGCTTCGGTACCATCGGACGGACGCAGGAAGCCTTTTTTGCCAAGGTCAATGCCGAAGGCGGCATCGATGGCCACAAGGTGAAGTTCATCACGCTGGACGACGCCTATTCGCCGCCCAAGACGGTCGAGCAGACCCGCAAGCTGGTCGAGCAGGAAGAGGTGCAGATGATGTTCGGCTCGCTCGGCACTGCGACCAACAGCGCCGTGCACCGCTATCTCAACGGCAAGAAGGTCCCGCAACTGTTCCTTTTGAGCGGCGCGACCAAATGGGCCGACCCGAAGAACTTCCCCTGGACCATGCCCGGCATGGCCGCCTACGAATCCGAGGGCGTGGTCTATGCCAAATATGTGCTGCAGGCCAAGCCCGACGCCAGGATCGCGATCCTCTCCCAGAACGACGATTTCGGCCGCGACTATGTCGCCGGCTTCAAGCGCGCGCTCGGCCCCAAGGCCGCCAGCATGATCGTCGCGGAAGCGAGCTACGAGACCAGCGCGCCGACCATCAGCTCGCAATTGGCAACATTGAAGGCCTCAGGCGCCAACGTGCTGTTCGCCGTGGTGCTCGGGAAATTCACCTCGCAGTCGATCAAGGGCGTAGCAGAGCTGGGCTGGAAGCCCGAGCTGTTCTTCGTGCCGACCTCGGCTTCCTCGATCTCGTTCCTGGAGCCGGCGGGACTGGAGAATGCGGTCGGCCTGATCTCTTCGAGCAATCAAAAGGATACGATGGACGTGCAGTGGGCCGATGACGCAGGCGTGAAAGAATATCTTGCGTTCATGAAGCAATATCTGCCGAATGCCGACCTGAACAATTCGAACTACGCCGCCGGCTATCACTATGCGACGCTTCTGATGACTGCGCTCAGGGCATGCAAGGATGATTTCAGCCGCGAGAACGTCCTGCGCCAGGCGACCTCGCTCCGCGAGGTCAAGCTGCCGCTATTGTTGCCGGGCGTGACGGTATCGACCGGTCCGGATGATTATCTGCCGTTCCAGCAGTTGCAGTTGCGGCGCTTCAACGGCAAAAGCTGGGTAAGCTTCGGCGAGATCCTGGATGACCGCTGAGCATGATGACGGAAACGATCGGGAGCGCGAGATGATCGTCAGCGGTGAACGCCGGATCGGCTATGGCGAGATCAACGAGCGCATCGCCCGCGCGGCATCCGGGTTGCGTGCGCTTGGCGTGCGCGATCGCCAGCCGGTCGCGATGATGCTGCGCAACGACTTCGCGCTGTTCGAGGCGGTGGCCGCCTCCGCCGCGCTCGGCAGCCCGACCGTACCGATCAACTGGCACCTCAAGGCCGAGGAAGTCACCTACATCCTCGCCGACAGCGGTGCTGATGTCCTGATCTGTCACGCCGATCTGTTGCCGCAGATACGCGATGGGCTGCCCGCCGGGCTCAAGCTTCTGGTCGTGGCGACGCCACCCGAGATCGCCGCGGCCTACGGTGTGCCGCCTGAACTGACGCAGGTGCCCGACGGCCTGACCGACTGGGACCTCTGGCGCGACACGCATGCGCCCTTGACCGATGCCCCGATCGGCGCTGCGGCGATGTTCTACACCTCGGGCACCACGGGCCAGCCCAAGGGCGTGCGGCGCAAGCCGATGCCGCCCGAACTGCAGGCCGCGGCAGTCCGCGTCGCCACGATCGCCTACGGCATCAAGCCGAACGACAACCAGGTCGTCCTGATGAATGGGCCGATGTATCATTCGGCGCCGCACAGCTACGGCATGCTGGCGTTCCGCTGCGGCTGCACCATTGTGCTCGAGCCGCGCTTCGATCCCGAGGATCTGCTGCAGCTTACCGAGCGCTACCGCGTCACCCACATGCACATGGTGCCGACGATGTTCGTGCGGCTGCTGCGGCTGCCGGAGGAAACGAGACGGCGCTACGACGTCTCCTCGCTGCGCTTCATCATTCATGGCGCCGCACCCTGTCCGCAGGATGTGAAGCGCGCGATGATCGACTGGTGGGGACTGGTGATAAACGAATACCTGGGCTCCACCGAGACCGGGATTCCGGTCTGGCATTCGGCGGCGGAGGCGCTCGCAAAGCCCGGCACCGTCGGCCGCGTGATCGAGGGCGGCATCGTGAAGATCTTCCGCCCCGACGGGACGGAATGCGACGTCAACGAGCCCGGCGAGATCTTCATGCGGCAGACGACGATCCCGGATTTCGACTATCAGGGCAATGCCAAGGCGCGCGCCGAGGCCGGGCGTGAGGGCCTCGTCAGCGTCGGCGACGTCGGCTATCTCGATGCGGACGGCTATCTGTTCCTGTGCGACCGCAAGCGCGACATGGTGATCTCGGGCGGCGTCAACATCTATCCCGCCGAGATCGAGAACGCGCTGATCGGCATGGAAGGCGTGCGCGACTGCGCGGTGTTCGGCGTCGCTGACGACGAATATGGCGAGCGGCTGTTCGCCTGCATCGAGCCTGAGCCGGGCGCGACGCTGTCGGTCGCCGCCGTGCAGGATTTTCTGCGCAGCAAGCTTGCTAACTTCAAGGTGCCCAAGGACATCCAGTTCGTGGACGCGCTGCCGCGCGAGGCCACCGGCAAGATATTCAAGCGCAAGCTGCGCGATCTGCATCGCGAAGGCACGCTGCGCGCAGCCGTGTGACACGGCCGGGACAAAGGCGCTCTCACGCCTTTTCACGTGTGCGTTAGGAACGGCTTCGTCGCCCTTTCGCGGCCTCGGTCTGCGCCCAACTTTGCGGCATTGTTTACTGCATTGCTGGGCAAGATCCGGAAAAGTGGATACCGGTTTTCCCCCGCGACAAACGCGAAGCGTTTGCGCGGAGATCATGCCCAAATAAGCAAGACGGAGCGTGATCGGGGTGACGAAGTTCGGTCAGGTGCGTTGGGCTCAGAGGGATGGCAGGCCGCCGACGATGTCCCAAGCGGACGGTCCGGCGGGCGAAAGCGGTATCCGTGTATTCCGAGCGCTATTCGACGGTGGAGCGCATTTCAGCGCCACCACGGAGCAGCATTTCGTCTTCTTTCAGATGTCACCTCATTTGTGGCTCGATTGCCGAATGGCCGGACGGCGGCTGCAGCACGAGACGGCCCAGGGCGCGCTCGCGATCTGTCCGGCCGGCGTGGACTCTTCCGCCGATGCCGAGGGCACGGCCGATATGCTGCTGATCGCCGTCAAGCCGACCCAGCTTGTGCTTGCCGCCGCGGAAGATTCTGCGCTCGAAGCGGAGCTTCCGGAGCGGCTGTCGGGATATGATCAGACGCTTCAGCAGGTCGCGCAGTCACTGGCCGCTGAGAGCGCCCAAGGCTATCCGAATGGCCCGCTGTTCTGGAGCGAAGCCGCCAGCCGCTTCATCGGCCGCCTGGTGTCCAACTATACGTCGACGCCCCGAAGCCCCCTTCGCGGCCGGCTCGGTCGAGGCGCGCTGCAGCGGATCAGAGACTATGTGCTCACCAACCTCGCCGAGCCGATCGAGGTCGCCGATCTGGCCGCACTCGACGGCCGCAGCTCGTTCCATTTTACGCGCGTATTCACCCGGTCGGTCGGCGTGACGCCGTATCGCTACGTCGTCCATCTCCGCCTGCAGGCGGCGGCACGGCATATGCGCGAGGGACGAATGGGCCTCGCCGAGATCGCAGCCGACACTGGATTTGCGGATCAGAGCCATTTGTCGCGATGGGTCCGACGCGTCTACGGCGTCGCGCCCTCCGAATTCGCCTAAGTACGGAGCAAAACCGCAGGAATCTTCACGAACGCAGGGCCCGCTTCTCCGTAAATCGACAGACAACGCCGAGCATCTCGCTCGCGTCGATCACAGGAGAGTGAAGCCATGTCTGACACGATCGATGCCGCCTGTCGCGGCCTGAGCGAGGACTTGCTTGGACTGGTGTCATTGCCTGGCGATGGTCGCTATGCGGCGGCGACCAGCATCTGGGCCAAGCAGGTCGGCGTCACGCCCGGCGCGGTCGTGCATTGCCGAACCGCCAGGGACGTTCAGGATGCGATTCGCGCCGCGCGCGAGCGCGAGCTGCCATTGTCGGTTCGCGGCGGCGGCCATGACTGGGCGGGCCGTGCGCTCTGCGACGGACTCGTGATCGACTTGAGCGGCATGCGCAGCGTCGTGCTGAGCCCCGACCGCAGCAGCGCCACGATTGGAGGCGGAGCCCGCGCCGCCGATGTCGTTGCTGTCACCGATCCGCACGGGCTGGCGGTGGTGGCAGGATCGGTTTCGAGCGTCGGCATCGCGGGGCTCACGCTCGGCGGCGGCTATGGTCCGCTGATCGGACGCTTCGGACTGGCGATCGACAACATGCTCGCCGCCGAAGTCGTGCTGGCCGATGGCCGCATCGTGCATGCCGACAGCGAGACCAACCCCGATCTGTTCTGGGCGCTGTGCGGCGGCGGCGGTAATTTCGGCGTGGTGACGGCGATGCGACATCGCGTCCATGAACTGCCGAGCGTTCATTCCGGCATGCTCGTCTACCCCTTTTCCGAGGCCCACGGCGTGCTGGAGCGGTGCAGCGCACTGATGGCGGAGGCAGCGGACGAATTGACGGTGCAGCACACGCTTATGGCCGATCCAAGCGGCGCGATGCTGGTCCTGGTCGTTCCAACCTGGAGTGGCCGGCCCGAAGAGGGCGAAGCAAGGCTTCGGCCATTTACCCGACTGGGAACGCTGCTCGCGGGCGGAATCGAACGGAAATCCTATGGGGCTCTGCTCGGCATGTTCGATCCCTACATCGCCAACGGATTGCAGACAGTGATGGATAGTTGCTGGCTGCCGTCGCTCGACCGCAACGCCATCGACGCGTTCGTCTATGCGATGGAAAACACCGTCTCGCCGGGCTGCGCGATCATCACCCACGAATTCCGCGGCGCTGCGTCAAGTGTCACCGAGGCCGCGACGGCCTTCGGACTGCGCCGCGATCATCTGCTGGTCGAAATCCTGGCAAGCTTCCCGGATCAATCCGACGCCGGCGACATGCCACGGCACCGGAACTGGATGCACGCCACGCGCGAGGCCTTCGCCGCCGCACTGCCCGGCGGTTACCCGAACTTTCTCGGCAAGGATGAGCTCGATCGCGCAAGACAGAGCTACGGCGGCAACGCCGGGCGGCTGATGGAGATCAAGCACCGCTACGATCCCGACAACGTTTTCTCTTCCGCCATTCCGCTGCCGCGTTCCGCTTGAGCATTGAGGATACGCATGCTGATTCATGTTGTTAGTACTGCGGTCGTGTTCATGCTGACTGCTCTCGGGGTGAAGAGGGCAGCTCCGCGTCTGCCTCGGCCTCGCGCCCACAATTTCAAGCGGCTGGTCAGGCCGACACCCGCCTCATCCGAGCAGCCGGAAGCGAACAGCGTTTTAAACTATGTTGCTGTTGCAAAACCTCCATCGCCCGACGCAAAGATGGCGGCACGTCACGAGCCGGAGCCGCCGCCATGAAATCGACCGACTTCGTCGTCGCCCGCAATGATCTCAAGCAATACAAGTTCATCGAGCAGACGGTGCCTGATGCCGCCGCGCTTCCGAGCGAGACGCTGCTGGTCAAAGTGACGAGCTTTGCGCTGACCGCCAACAACATCACCTATGCGGTGCTCGGCGACGAGTTGAAGTACTGGCAGCTCTTCCCCGCACCGGATGGGTTTGGCAACATCCCGGTGTGGGGATTTGGCGAGGTGCTCGCCTCCCGCCATCCGAACGTTGCCGAAGGCGAACGATTGTTCGGCTATTTCCCGATGGCGACGCACCTTGTGATCGAAGCCGCCGATGTCAGCAAGCGCGGTCTGCGCGACGGCGCCGCACATCGGCAAGGCGTGGCGCCGGTCTACAATGCCTATGCGCGCGTGAGCGGCAATTCCGCCTTTGCCGGGCGGCAGGGCGACTACCAGGCCTTGCTGCGGCCGTTGTTCATGCTGTCGTTCCTGGTTGATGACTTCCTCGCCGAGAACGGATTTTTCGGCGCGGAGAGCGTGATGCTCTCCTCCGCCTCCAGCAAGACCGCCTTTGGGCTCGCGCATCTCCTGCACGCCAGAGGCATCAGGGTGATCGGCCTGACATCAGCGGCCAATACGGGCTTCGTGAATTCGCTCGGCTGCTATGACGACGTCGTCACCTATGATCGCGTCGCGTCCCTGGCCGCCGATCGACCGGCGGCGTTCGTGGACATGGCCGGCAACAGCGGCCTGCGTGAAACGCTGCACCGACATTTCGGCGCGCAGATGAAATATTCGGGGCGCGTCGGACTGACGCATCGTCGCTCGTCGGAAAACGAGCCGGAGCTGCCGGGCGCCAGGCCGAGCTGGTTCTCCGCGCCCGAGCAGATCCGCAAGCGCGCCAAGGAGTGGGGACCGGGCGGAATCGAGACCCGTTTCGGCCCAGCCTGGTCCGGCTTCGCGCCAAAGCTCGAACAATGGCTCAACGTGACCGAGGGTCGCGGGCCTGCCGCCGTGCAGGCAGCCTATTTTGATACCCTCAACGGCCGTGTGCCACCGGATCTAGGACACATCCTGTCGCTCCATGCATGATCCGGAAAAGTGGGAACCGGCTTTCCCTCGCGACAAACGCGAAGCGTTTGCGCGGAGATCATGCTGAACAAGAGATGAGATCGTGCTTCGATTGAATTCAATCGAACCACGATCTCAGCGAATAGCCGACATCCCGTCACGGCCTTTCTGCGGCCTGCCAAATAGGTATAGGCTGCGATGGAACACGCCGCGGAGACGGCCGTGATGGGAAACGCTCATGCTCGACAAGACCGACGACATCTCGGTGGCCGCCGACACTTGGCTCGCGCGATTCGAGGACGCACTTCGCAAACCCGGCGACGGCGCGCTCAATTTCCTTTTTCTCCCCGATAGTTCCTGGCGCGACATACTGGCGCTGAGCTGGAACATCCAAACCATCGACGGCGCGGACGCCATCATTGCCGAGTTGAAGCGGCATGCGGACCGTGCGGGGCCACGCCGCCTGGCGATCGATCCCGACCGCCGCTCGCCGCGCAAGGTGATGCGGGCCGGCACCAATGCGATCGAGGCGATGTTCAAGTTCGAGACCGCGGATGGACGCGGCAGCGGCATCGTCCGCCTGATCCCCGATGCGACCGACGGCAATACGCTGAAGGCGTGGACGCTGCTGACCGAGCTCGGCGAGCTCAAGGGTTTTGAGGAGCAGCTCGGCGTCAACCGCCCGCGAGGCAATGCCTATTCGCGCGACTTCCGCGGCCCGAACTGGCTCGACCTCCGCAAGGCGTCGACCGACTATGCCGACCACGATCCGACCGTGCTCGTCGTCGGCGGCGGCCAGAGCGGGCTCTGCATCGCCGCACGGCTGAAGCAGTTGCAGGTCGATACGCTGATCGTAGATCGCGAGGAGCGCATCGGTGACAACTGGCGCAAGCGCTATCACGCGCTGACCTTGCACAACCAGGTGCAGGTCAACCACCTGCCCTATATGCACTTCCCGCCGAACTGGCCGACTTATATCCCGAAGGACAAGCTCGCCAACTGGTTCGAAGCCTATGTCGATGCCATGGAGCTGAACTTCTGGACCAAAACCGAGTTCGAGGGCGGCCACTACAACGAGAATGAAGGCCGCTGGACGGTGACGCTGCGTTGCGCCGATGGCTCGAGGCGCGAGATGCATCCGCGCCATGTGGTGCTCGCGACCGGCGTCAGCGGCATTCCGAACGTGCCTGATATTCCCGGCCTGACGGATTTTTCCGGTAAGGTCATGCATTCCAGCCGCTATGACGACGGAGAGAACTGGAAGGGCAAGCGCGCCATCGTCATCGGCACCGGCAATAGCGGCCACGACATCGCCCAGGACCTCTATTCCAGCGGCGCCAATGTGACGCTGGTGCAGCGCAGCCCGACGCTGGTGGTCAGCATCGAGCCGTCGGCGCAGCTCGTTTACGCGCCCTATAATGACGGGACGCTCGACGACAACGACCTGATCACGATGTCGATGCCGCTCAAGCTGGGGCGCAAAAGCCACGCGATGGTGACGGAGAAATCAAAAGCGCTCGACAAGGACCTGCTCGAGGGCCTGACGCGCGTCGGCTTCAAGCTCGACTACGGCGAGGACAATACCGGCTGGCAGTTCAAATATCTGACCCGCGGCGGCGGTTATTATTTCAACGTCGGCTGCTCCGACCTGATCGTGAAGGGCGAGATCGCGCTGAAACAGTTTTCCGACATCGAGACGTTCGAAGCCAACGGCGCCAGGATGAAGAAAGGCGAACAGCTTGCCGCCGATCTCGTGGTGCTCGCGACCGGCTACAAGCGACAGGAGGAGTTGGTGAAGAAGCTGTTCGGCGCCGATGTCGCCGATCGCGTCGGCACCATCTGGGGCTTCGGCGAGGAGCAGGAGCTCCGGAACATGTACACCCGCACGCACCAGGCGGGCCTCTGGCTGATCGCCGGCGGGCTGGCGCAATGCCGGATCGGCTCAAAGCACCTGGCGCTGCAGATCAAGGCGATCGAAGAAGGCCTGCTGCCGCGCGACGTCGGGCCGCGGGCGGCGTTCGTATAGCTTGCACCGTCATTCCAGGTTCGCTTCGCGCCCCGGAATGACGGCGACCTTGGGGAGAGGAAATCACATGTCGACCATTCTCGGCTCCGGCGAGCATCGCTACCGTGTGGTGCAGAACTGGGCCAGGCTGCCCGACGGCTGGCAGCTCACCGACGTCGCTTCCGTCGCGGTCGACAGCAAGGACCGGATCTATGTCTTCAACCGCGGCAGGCACCCGATGATCGTGTTCGACCGCGAGGGCAATTTCCTGCGCAGCTGGGGCGAAGGCCTGTTCTCCCGCGCCCACGGCCTGCATATCGATGCCGACGACAATCTCTATTGCACCGACGACGGCGACCACACCGTGCGCAAATGCTCGGCCGAGGGCAAGGTGCTGCTGACGATCGGCATCCCTAGCAAGCCCGCGGCGTTCATGAGCGGGGAGCCGTTCAACCGCTGCACTCACACCGCGCTGTCGCCGAAGGGCGATATCTATGTCTCCGACGGCTACGGCAACGCCCGTGTCCACAAATTCACGCCTGACGGCAAGCTGATGCAGAGCTGGGGCGAGCCCGGCACCGATCCCGGGCAGTTCAACATCGTTCACAACATCGCAACCGATGCGGATGGCTTTGTCTATGTCGCCGACCGCGAGAACCATCGTGTGCAGGTGTTTGACGGCAACGGCAAATATGAGACGCAGTGGAACAACCTGCACCGTCCCTGCGCGCTCTGCTGTTGCGGCGGCCGGCAGCCGAATTTCGTGATCGGCGAACTCGGTCCGGGCATGGCGGTCAACCGCAAGGTGCCAAATCTCGGGCCCCGGTTGAGCATCGTCGATGCCAAGGGCAACCGCATCGCGCGGCTCGGCGGCGAAAACGGTCCCGGTATCGAGACCGGCAAGTTCCTGGCGCCGCACGGCATCGCGCTCGATTCCAGGGGCGACATCTATGTCGGCGAGGTCGGCGTCACCGACTGGAAGACCAGCTTTCCCGATGCCGAGATGCCGGCCGAGGTAAGGGTGGCGCGCTGCTTGCAGAAGCTGGAGAAGATTCCTTCCGCCTAGACGTGACGACTTGAGTACCCGGGACCGTCTGGCGATCCCGGGTGTTGTCTGATTAGCTGATTAGAACGTTAACCCACAAGCCTGACGGATGGCGACCTGAACCGGCGACGGCGGCAAGGCCGGATCAAACTCACGCCTCGGCAGCAGCGGCGGTTGTGCCATGAAGCGTGGACGTTCGCCTCGGTGAGGTTGCGCGGCATGAACCAGGAACGGATGGCACAGATAGACCGTGCCTGCCGCGCCAGTCGCCAGTTCAACTTCGCAATCTTCCGTGGAGGCGTAGCCGTGGGCAGAAAGCTGCCTGAGCGTCACACCAGCTTCGCCACAGGGCAGCAACTCCCGCGCAATGGTGGCATGCGAAGCTTTCCGGATCCTGGTCGGCGCATCGTCGGGACCAACATCCGAGAACAGGAACAGCATTAGCAATGCCCGTCCGCTGCTCTTGACGTTGGCACGCCACTCCATGAAATCCGGATCGTGATCGTCAAAACTCATGTCCACATGCCAGCCATCATCACCGGGGGGTTCTGGTGAGGGAAAGCGGATCGGGAAGGTCCCGAGCGCTTTGGGCGCAAGCCAGCGATCCTCACCGACGAGTTGATCGTAGGCCCTGTGCAGAGATGGCGTGTTGGCGGCTTCAATGAAGGGGGGTGAAGCCTTGTGCCCCACCCGAACGACTGGTTGAATCCAGTTCCGGGGTTCATCCGGCGACAGACCAATATCCGCCCACAGCTCGTCCCTGCATTGCCTTGCAAGGTCGGCGCTGAAGGCATTTTCGATTTTGACGAAACCGTCGGTGATGAAGGCCTGGACTTGATGAGGGGTCAGGCCGATGCAATCGGTGTTCTGCATTACACATTCTCCGTTCGGCCACCGCGTCGGCGGAGCCGTTTTGATCTGATATCGGCGCGGGTGCGCCGGAACGACTTGGGTCGTTCAGATCAGCGGGAAGAATGTGGACATGAACATCATGCCGTGAACGTATAGCGGGACGCAGGGTGGAATCAAGCGACGCAGGACAGCGAGCTTCCCCGAACGGGCATCGTCTCCAATTTTTTCCGGACCATGCTCGTGCTGCCGCGATCAGACCTCGCCGATCACCTCGCGCCGGCGCTGCTCGGATTCCTCGGCATAACGCCGCATCGCGTGCGCTTCGGTGAGGAGGCCGATCGGACAGCGCTCCTCGCCCTCCTCGACCACGGCGAGCGATTCCGCTTCCGCTGCATCGAATACCGCAATCGCTTCCTGGATGTTCATGGACGGATGCAGCACCACGTCGCTGTGGCGCAGGATGCCGGCGAGGCCGTTGTGCATGTCGACATCGGGCGCATGCGCTTCCGCGATCATGGCCAGCCCGGCGTAACGCCCGTCGCTATCGACCGCGACCACCTGCGTCTTGGAGCCGAGCGGGAATTGCTTGCGGAACTGCACGATCGGCATGTCCGCATTCACTGTCGTCATATCCCGGCGCATCAATTTGTCCACCGTGAGGTCGCGGATCCAGCCGACATCGGCGGCGCTGCGGATGGTCTCGCCGCGCAGATGCAAGCGCCAGGTCGCGAATGAATAGCCGAACAGTTCCCGGGTGATCATGGTGGAGATGATGACAGAAACCAGCACCGCCGTGGTGAGCCAGAGATTGCCGGTCGATTCCAGCGCGATAAACGACATCGTCAGCGGTCCGCCGATCACCGACGCCGACAACGCACTCATGCCGATCACCGCATAGACGTCGGGATCGAGGTTAAGGCCGGGCCACAGCATGTCGCAACCGGCGGCGAACAGCCGGCCGCCCAGCGCGCCCATGAACAGCGCGGCGAAGAACAGGCCGCCGCGAAACCCGCTGCCGAGCGAGACGATCGAGGCCATCGCTTTCAGGATCAGCACGCCGGCCATGAAGGCGAACGGCATCGACACGATGCCGCCGAGATGCAGCGCGCCATGCCCCGAGGACATCACCTGCGGCGTCAGCAGCGCCATCAGCCCGACCGCGAAACCGCCAAACGCTGTGCGCAGCGGCGGCCAGAGCCCGGTCTTTCCGAGCAGCGTTTCGCACAGCGTGACGCCGCGCATGATTGCGATGCCGAACAGCGCCGCCAGCACGCCGAGCAGCGCGGCGATGGCGAGGTCGCGGCCAAGCACATCGCCGACGGTATCGACGCCGATCCCCAGCGTCAGCACGCTGAAGGAATGTGCGACAAAATAGCCGGCGACGGCGGCAACCCCGACCGGCGCGAGGCTCGCGGGCGTATAGCCGCCGATCACAAGTTCGAAAGCATAGAAGGCGCCGGCCAGCGGCGCGCCGAAGGCACCGGCGATCGCCGCCGCCGCTCCGCAGCCGACCATGATGCGCTGATCGATGCGGCGCAGGTGGAAGGCGCGGCCGAGCGAAGCTGCGATGCCGCTGGAGAGCTGCGTATAGCCCGCCTCGAGCCCGACCGAGGCGCCGACGCCAGAAGACCAGATCGTCTGCAACGCGACGATCACGCTGCCGCGGAACGACATCCGCCCGCCATAAAGGGCATTGGCCTCGATCGGGTCGATCTCGCGCCCCGGCCGCCAGCGCGCCAGCGCCAGGAAGGCGAGGCCGAGGAGCAGCCCGCCCAGGCTCGGAACCAGCACGGCGCGCAGCGGATCGAGGCTGATCTGGCTGGAGAGCCGCTCGCCGAACGGCAGGTCGAACAGCGCCACATGCAGGACCGAGACCACGCCGCTCATGGCCGCGACCACCAGCCCGCCGATGGTTCCGGTCAGCGCCGCCAGGAACACCAGGCTCGTTTCATGCGCGCGGACGAAGGCGCGCAGCCGACGTGGTGCCTCGAGATAGCGGGACTTGGTGAGCATTGCGGAGGCCGCCGACGCAGGAGGATATATCTGCGGCCTCGTTTACGGGCCTTGCAGACAGGTGGCAATCACGGCGGGATCATGGCAGCGTGGAATACGATAAACGGCTCAACGCTCTTCACAATCCCGTCACGCTGCATGTAGTATGTCAGTACATGCTGCTTCGCAGCGATATGGAGGCCAGGAGCGTTACTTGAACGCACATGTCTCGCAAGGCGGTTGGCCGGTACTGGTCCTGAACGCGGACTTTCGGCCGCTGAGTTATTACCCCCTGTCGCTATGGTCGTGGCAGGACGCGATCAAGGCAGTGTTCCTCGACCGCGTAAATATCGTTGAATATTACGACCGGGCGGTACGCAGCCCCTCCTTCGAAATCCAGCTCCCAAGCGTCGTCTCGCTGAAGTCCTTCGTCAAGCCGACCACGCATCCTGCCTTCACGCGTTTCAACGTTTTCCTGCGCGATCGTTTCGCCTGCCAATATTGCAATTCGCCTGACGATCTCACCTTCGACCACATCATCCCGCGCAGCAAAGGCGGCCAGACCACCTGGGAGAACGTGGTCGCGGCCTGCTCGCCTTGTAACCTCAGGAAGGGCAACCTGACGCCGCAGCAGGCCAAGATGTTTCCGAAGCAGACGCCGTTCGCACCGACTGTGCATCAGCTCCACCGCAACGGCCGCCTGTTTCCGCCAAACTATTTGCACGACAGCTGGCTCGACTACCTGTACTGGGACACCGAGCTGGATCCGTAAGGGATTGTCGGGAGTGCCGCTGCGCCGGGACTCACAAGAGTGCCACAGGACGCATAAGAGCGTCCGCCGTGTCTCCGTCTCTCAATCCGTCAGAGTCGCATTGTGACCGGGATCTGCAGCGGCCCTCGAACGGAGCCTGGCGACCATTTCACGACCGCTCCCGGTGTCAGCGTGAAATCAGGGAATGTCCTGAGCCATTCCTCGATGGCGACACGGATTTCCATGCGCGCCAAATTGGCGCCGATGCAACGATGGATGCCGAGGCCGAACGCTGCATGGCGGTTCTCGGCACGATCGATGATGACCTGATCCGGGTCGGCGAACACCGCCGGATCACGATCGGCGGCGCCGTAAGCGAGCATGACCATTTCGCCCGCCTTGACCGGACAGCCTCCGATGGCCGTCTCCTTATCGATGACGCGGCCAACCACGGCGGGCGAATAAGCCCGAAGAAACTCCTCGATCGCCGTTGGAATGAGCTGCGGTTCGGCGACGAGGCGCTCTCGATCGTCCTCGTGGATGGCCAGATGCCACAAGCTGGCGCCAATCATACTCCAGGTCGTATTGATCCCGGCAACCAGAAGGAGACGTAACGTACCGAGAATGTGCTCATCGCTCAATGGTTGCCCGTTCAGCCGGGTTTCGATCAGCTGCCCAACCATGTCAGCCCTCGGCGTATCTCGGCGGTTGGCCACGTGCTCGGCGAAAAAGGCGTTCATCTCGGAACCGACGCGACGACCGATCTCGGGGTCGGCAAAGCCAAGTGTAATCTCGTGGATCCACCGTCGGAACGTGTCGCCCTGCTGCTCGGGGAGACCAAGCATAAACGCTATCACTCGCGTCGGGATCTCCTGCGCGTAATCCACAGCGATATCGCACTCGGTTCTTCCAGACAGGCGGTGCAACGTATCACTGCAGATTGAGCGCGTTCTCGGCTCAAGCGCCGCAACCGCCTCCGGCGTGAATGACGGCAGCAATATCTTGCGATGGTCGCGATGCAAGGGCGGATCGGACGTGATAGGCGGGAGCACACTGTCCGGCCTACCCTCGCGAATGACGACACGACGCGACGAAAAGTGCTTGGTATCGTAGGCCACGGCGCGGATGTCTTCATAGCGCAGCGGAAAGTAGACGCCTGCGAAACGATTGGTATGAGCAACCGGGCATGTGTCCCGCAACCCGCGCCAGATCGAATAGGGATCGTCAGCCCAGCGTGGATGAAGATGATCGAAGTCGCTTGCCCAATCGACAACCTGGGCGCGCTCGGGCATGTCCATGATCTCACTCGCTGGTTCGGCCAAATCCCCGATAGCGGGCACTGGCGAAGTGCTTGGCAAGAGCGCGGCTATGGATCGCCCGGTCCCACGCCTCTTCACCGCAACCTTGAAGCTCAACGCTAGAGGATCGACTCCACCTGGCCACGTGAATTCGCATTACGAAAGTAGTGGCGTCACTCCAATTGGCTACGCTTGAAAACAACCGCACAAAGCCAGCGTTACATCCGCGCCACGACAACGGGAGAGCGTCCTTGCGATGATTGCAACGCGGGGAAAGGGACGCTCTGCCTAGGTCAGCATCACTGACCTCTCCGTGGCAGCGCGGCAACAGCCAAATCACAAAATCGCGCTGCGCCGGTTTTCGCCATATCTACGGCGTTTCGCCTGACAATCGTGGCCTCGGTTATTCGCATGCTTGGCTTCTGCCTTGCGAGTTTCGCCGGCTTGGGGTGGCAACTGACCTCAGCCGGGACAGCGACGGCACGTGAAGGTAGCAGCGGGCGAGCCGTGGACGTCCGGGGTGGGATCAGCAGGGCCGAGTGCGGTTCCGGCTTCCTCCAGAAAGGTTGTCAAAATGCATCTCGCCAGCCGGTTTGCTGCCGCAACAGCTGCGTTCATTTTCGCAACAATGAATTCGCCGGTCCACGCGGCGGCGGGCCCGTGCGGGGAGATGGCTGAGGTCTCGGTCTTGCCCTCGCCGCTCGCTCCCTGGAAGGGGGAGCCGCTGCGCGTCATGATCGTCAGTGAAAAGCCGCTCGAGGGCGTGATGTCGCTGGTCGCGCCCGATGGAAGCGTCGCGGCCAAATCGTCCGATCGGCACGGCGGTGCGCCGTACTCCTGGTTCGCCGAGGTCGCCGTGCCGGCGGCGGGGACGTGGCATGCCACGCTCGCTCTCGACCACCCGACGGCGGATTGCAGCACGATCACTCACGATATCCCCGTGAGCGCACGCAAGCCGGCCCCTGTGGCTATTCCCGCCGGCCGCTTCTGGAAGGTGCGCAACAGCTGGAATCACGAAACGGAAACCTTGTTCTCGGCGTGGATCGAGAAACTGTTCGACGCGCCTGTCGATCAGGATCTGTCCTGGAAAGCCTGGCATGAAGTCCTGCGCGACCGGTCGCGCAATTTCCTGTTCAACTATCTTGGTCGCGGCGAAGACAATGTGAAGACCGGCCTTCGCCCCGACTGCGCCGACTTCGTGTACTTCCTGCGCGCCTATTTTGCCTACAAGATCGGGCTGCCGTTCGGCTATTCCAACTGCTCGCGCGGCGCCGGCGGCAGGGCGCCCAAATGCTACCAGTGGTTCGACATGGAGCATCCGGAGATGACACGTCCGCCGGCGCCGCCCGAACAGGAGATCGCGCCGGCGACCATCGCCGACGCCACGTTGCCTGGGCAAACGCCGGGGATCCTGAACATGTTCGGCCGGCCCCCGTCGGCCGGGACACCGGCGCCGGCAGCGGCTCCGCAGAAGCCGCAGCCAAAGCCACCGACAACGTTCAGCGAATATCTGCGGGACGTCGGCGACGTCGTGCATACGGGCGCCGTGCGGGTCGCCGCGAGCGACGAAAACACCGATTTCTACACCGTTCCGCTGGCGCAAGATACGCTCCGCCCCGGCACGGTGTACGCTGACCCCTATGGACACGTGTTGATGCTCGTTCATCGCGTGCCGGAGATGGACGGCAAGCCGGGCGTCTTCCTCGCCGTCGATGCCGAGCCGGACGGGTCGATCACGCGAAAGCGCTTCTGGCGCGGTAATTTCCTGTTCGTGCACGATCCTGCGCTCGGCAGCCCGGGCTTCAAGCACTTCCGGCCGGTCGTGCGCGACAAAGGCGGTTCGCTGCGGCGGTTGGCCAACGCCGAAATCACCAGCAATCCGCAGTACGCCGACTTTTCACTCGATCAGTCAAAGATGAGTGCCGAGGATTTTTACGATCGCATGGATGACGTGATGTCGCCCGACCCTCTCGATCCCGTGAAAGCGATGACGGACGCCATCGCAAGTCTGAACGAGCAGGTGAAGACGCGTGTGACCTCGGTCGAAAACGGACGAAAGTATCAGGAGAAGCAGGCTGGCGACGTGGCCATGCCCAACGGCCCCTCGATCTTCGAGACGTCGGGAGCCTGGGAGGATTACTCCACACCGGCGCGCGATTTCCGCCTGTTGATCGCGATGGACGTCGTGCGGGGTTATCCTGATCGCGTCGTGCGGCGGGGCGCGCGCTATGCAATGCCGAACGGCAGGAGCATCGCGGACGTGAAAAGCGAGCTGCAAGGGGTGCTTGCGTCCGAACTCGCCTCGCGAAAAATATCCTACACCCGCAGCGATGGCTCGCAGTGGACGCTGTCGCTCAAGGAGGTCCTCGACCGGGCCGCGAGCTTCGAGATGGCCTATAACCCGAACGACTGCGTCGAGGTGAGGTGGGGCGCGCCTGACAACAGCGAGGAGGCTTCCACGTGCAAGCGGCATGCACCGCAGGCGCAGCGCACGAAGATGTCGTCGGAGTACCGCACCTGGTTCCGCGAGAGGCACTGGCCGACGCACACCTGAATCGCGGTAGTCCCTAAGCCGAAGAAGGCTTCTTGGCTGATTTGACAGCTTCATGAGTCCGAGCACATGTCGTGCCGGGACTCATGACAGTGTCAAAGCACGCAAAACAGCGTCACGTTTCCCACCTTCAATAATCCCGACCATAGACGCACTTGGCCATGGTCCGCAGCGGAACGCCGAACCTGTTGTGAATGTCATACTCTACGAACGCCTCAAGGCGGCTGGGCTGCCGCGGAGGCCAATAGGGGGCGAAGTAGATCGGCTGCTGCCATTCGACGAGATTGACCCGGCGATACGCCGAGGGCGTCAGCATCCGCTGTTTCGCAGCCTGCTCACACCAATGAGCAAACGTGGATGCCTGTGCGCCGCAAGCCGGGGCAAGCGAAAGCACCAATGCTGTGAGGGCTAACTTGGCCTTCATTTGACTGCTCCTCGTGGGGATGACAACGCACAGGATTGCGTCGGTCTTTCATGAACGTCTGCCGAGATGTCGTGGCCGCTGCGTTGGACCAGTCTGCAATCACTTTGGCCGCCGGTCCATAAAAGACTGTACCGGTCAGCCCTGGCGGCATCCTAAAGGCCGGAGAGGTTAACCGCACAACCTCCAGATTGCCCTTTCCGCTCTGAATCCGTTAAGAGTAGCGCGCATCAAGAAGGACTTACCGGTTTGAGCGCTCTAGATCCTACTGACAGTTCTCAGCTTTCGGTTCTCGCCGAAGAGATTCGTCATTTCCGGAAGAAGAACAACTTCTCGCTCGAACAGCTCGCCGAGGCGTCCGGTGTCAGCCGCTCCATGATCTCCAAGATCGAGCGCTGCGAGACGGTTCCCTCGACGGTGATCCTGTCCAAGCTGGCGGAAGCGCTGGGCGTCACGTTCTCGCAACTGATGGCGCCGGCAGTCGAACGCGAGATCGTTCATATCCCGGCCGCCCGCCAGCCGATCCTGAGGGACGAGGAATCCGGCTTCCTGCGGCGGTGTATTTCTCCCGTGCTTCCCGGACGCGGGATCGACTGGGTGCTCAACACGCTGCCGCCGGAAGCGGAAACCGGAAACTTCGTGGCTCATCGCCGGGGCGTGGAGGAATACATCTTCGTGCTGCGCGGACGGATGCGGGTCTCGATCGGCGATCAGCGCGTCAATCTCAATCAGGGGGATTCGCTGTATTTCCAGGCGGATGCCGACCATTCGTTCCTCAATCTCGGCAAGACGCCGTGCGAGTATTTCCTTGTGATCGACACTGCGAAGGCACGATCGTAATCCACTATAGTGGAAATTAATCTTCTATTCGCACCTTGATCCGCCGCGGCTGTGCCGCGGCCAGAGCCGCTTTTTCAGTCAGTTCGGTCAATTGATGGGCGTCGGCGCGCTGTCGCAGGCACCTTTGCACAATTGCCTGCAGCGGCCAATTTGCAGGCTCCTTTGTGCGTCCGCAGCTTTCAAATTCATCAAGGCATTCGAGCTTGCGAAAAAGCCCAGCGTTTTCAGCGGGGGAATTCCGGCACACCGCTTGCATCCACTCTTTGAGAAAAGTCTCTCATAAAGGGGAAATGTGTTCCTCGGGGCTTTTATGAGGAGTTGGAAATGAGCATTGCTGCGACCATGTCTGACACCCGAACGGCTGGCTCCAAGATGCGATCGATCGTGATTGCGAGCAGCGTCGGAACCATCATCGAGTGGTATGACTTCCTGATCTATGCGACCGCTGCGGCGCTCGTTTTCAACAAGGCGTTCTTTCCGACCATTGATCCGCTGACCGGAACGCTTGCCGCGCTCGGCACTTACGCCGTCGGCTTCGTGGCGCGCCCGCTCGGCGGCGCGCTGTTCGGCCATTTCGGCGACCGGATGGGACGCAAGTCGATGCTGGTGCTGACGATGTTCATCATGGGCCTGAGCACGTTCTGCATCGGGCTACTGCCGAACTACGCCTCCATCGGCGTGCTCGCACCCATCCTCCTGATCCTGCTGCGTGTCATTCAAGGCATCGGCCTTGGCGGCGAGTGGGGCGGCGCCTCGCTGATGGTCATCGAGCATTCGCCCGCCGACAAGCGCGGCTTCTACGGCAGCTTCGTGCAGATCGGTTTTCCTATCGGCCTGGTGCTGGCGACACTGGTGTTTGCGCTGGCGACGAAACTTCCCGAGGCCGACTTCCAGGCGTGGGGCTGGCGCATTCCGTTCCTGGCCAGCGCCGTTCTGCTCGCGCTCGGTACGTTCATCCGCTCACGGGTTCCAGAGACACCGGTCTTCGAGAAGATGAAGGCCACCGACTCGTTCTCGAAGAATCCGTTCGGCGAGGCCGTCGGCAAGAACTTCAAGACGTTCCTTATCGCCGTCGGCCTGAAGCTGTCCGAGGTGTCCTGGGTCTATATGCTCACGGTGTTCGTGGTGGTGTACGCCACGGCGACGCTGGCGCTGCCCAAGCAGATGATGCTCGATGCGGTGATGTATGCCGCGCTGTTCGAACTGATCACGCTGCCTCTGTTCGGCTGGCTGTCGGACAGGATCGGTCGCCGCGTGTTCTTCATCCTGGGCGCACTGTTCACCATCGCCTTCGCGTTCCCGCTGTTCTGGATGCTGGAAACCAAGAGCGTCGCCATGGTGACCCTGGCCATCATCATCGCCATGAATTTCGGGCACGGCATGATGTTCGGACTGGAATCCAGCTATTTCCCCGAACTGTTCGGGCCGCGCGTTCGCTACAGTGGCGCATCGTTCGGATTCCAGGCGGCAGCCGCCATCGGCGGCGGATTCTCGCCGATCATCGCGACAGCGCTGGTCGGTTACTTCGGCGGCACCACGGGCGTCTCGGTGATGATGATCGGCATCGCCATCCTGACGCTGTGGGCGGCCTTTGCCGCGCGGGAAACCAAGGATGAGATTATCGGCTGAAGCGGAAAAGCTCATGCTGTTTGGAATCTTCATATATGACGGTGTCGAGCCGATTGATCTCGCAACCTTCGGCGTGCTGTCCATGGCACGCCGGATCGCTCCTGGCATCCGCATCTGCACCATTGCGCCGAAGGCAGGGATCGTCAGCCTGTCCAACGGTCTCGATGTCATCGCGCAGTACGGCATCGACGATGCGCCGGTATGCGATGTCGTCATCGTGACTGGCGGTCCGGGATGGGAGCAGCAGGCCGCGTCGGAGACAACACTCGACTATGTCAGGCGCGTCCATGCCTCGACGCAGGTCGCGTCCGTGTGTACGGGCGGCATGATCCTCGCGGCCAGCGGCGTGCTCGACGGCATCGCCGCCACCACGAAACGCGCGGTCGCGCCGCCGGAAGTGTCGCCGCTCGCGCGGATGCGTAGTGCGTATCCGCAGATCGACGCGCAGGAGGCCCCCATCGTCGACAGCGGTGCGGTCGTGACGGGTGGAGGCGTGTCGCTCTGCATCGACACCACGCTCCACATCATCCAGCGCATGCTGGGTGAGGGCGTCGCCAGCGAAACCGCGCGCATCATCGAATATCAGCGCGCACGCAAAGCCAACATGAACCGCGAGGAATTTCTCGCGGGATAGCCCCCGACTCGAACGTCAGAAAAAGAAAGAAGACCACATGACTACCAAATTCCTCGTCAGCACCGACAAGGCCGCGCCCGCTGCGGGTCCGTACTCGCAGGCCGTGCGCACCGAGCAGTTCGTGTTTGCGTCCGGGCAGCTTCCGATCGATCCCGCAAGCGGGACGATTCCGGAAGGCATCGAACAGCAGACGCGCCAGTCGCTGGCCAATTTGTCCGCGGTGCTGGAAGCAGGCGGCGCATCCTTCGAGAGCGTCGTCAAGACCACCGTGTTCCTGAAGAACATGGACGACTTCGCCGTGATGAACGGGATCTACGCCGAGTTCTTCAGCAATGCGCCGCCGGCCCGCTCGACCATCGAGGTCGCGCGGCTACCGAAGGATGCGCTGGTGGAAGTCGAAGCCGTTGCGCTACGCACGAAGGGATAAGCCATGAACGTGCACTCGCCAAGGCGGCCGCCGCCGAAGATGATCGAGGCGTTCGCGCATCCCGCAGGCTCAGTCGCCGTCACCAAAGACGGCGGCGCCACGCAGTGGTGCGGCGTCCTGCTGCACATCCACATCGCGCCAAGCGCCAGCTACGAGATGGAGGAACTTGCCGAGGCCGAATGCGTGGTCGGGCGGGGGATCGTCGGCGACCGTTACTATAACGGTCTCGGCACCTATTCGCCGAAGCCCGATGTGCGCGAGGTCACGCTGATCGAGCAGGAAGCGCTGGATGCGCTCTCCCGCAACGATCCCCCCTTGCAGCAGGGACCGATCACGCTGGAGCCGCGCGACCACCGCCGCAACCTGACGGTGAAGGGCGTGCCGCTGAACCATCTCGTCGGGCGGCGCTTTCGCGTCGGCGACGTGATCCTGCGCGGTGGGCGGCTGAACTTTCCGTGCAAGTACCTGGAAGAACTCTTGGGTCTGCCGGTGTTCCTCCCGCTCTACAATCGCTCCGGACTAAACTGCGGCATCGAACGCGGCGGCATCATTCGCCGGGGCGACGAAATCGAGTTGTTGAGCCCATGACAGCACGCTTGATCATGAAGCTGCGTGTCGAGAAGCTGAGCTACTCGACACCGGACGTTATTCATCTGAAGCTCGTTCATCCCCTGCGGCCTGTTCTGCCCGAATGGAGCGCGGGTGCCCATGTGGACATCCGCCTGCCCGACGGGCGCGTGCGGCAATACTCGCTGTGCGGCGATCCGGCCGACACCGCGCGCTACGAAATCGCCATCAAACGCGAGGCAAACGGCCGTGGCGGCTCGGTGTGGGCGCACCAGACGCTGAGGGAGGGCTGCGAGGTCCACGTCTCGGCGCCGCGCAACAATCTTCCTCTCACGTCGGACGGCGTGCGCTATGTCCTGATCGCGGGCGGGATCGGCATCACGCCGCTGCTCGCGATGGCGCGCAGCCTGAAGCGGCGGGGCAAGGCGTTTACGCTGCACTATTGTGCGAGGTCGCCGTCCGAGGCGCCACTGCTCGCTGAAGTGGCGCAGGTCTGCGGCGATGACCTGCAGTGCTGGTTCTCGAAACGAGGCGAACGGTTCGATCCGGCGGTGATCGGCCCGCACAGTCCCAGCACCCATGTCTACATCTGTGGGCCGCAGCGGCTGCTTGATGCTGTGCAGTCGTCGCTGTCGGAATGGTCCGAGGAGCAGATTCACTGCGAACATTTCCAGATGACAGTGGACGAGAACTTCAAGCCCGAGCCGTTCGAGGCCACCGTGGCATCCACCGGGCAGCGGATTCTGGTGCCAGCGGACAAGTCGTTGCTCGACGTGCTGCGCGAGCATGATTTCCCGCTGCCGTCGTCCTGCGAGATGGGCGTCTGCGGCTCTTGCGAATGCGGCTATCGCGACGGCATTGTCCTGCATCGCGACAAGGTGTTGCCGACGTCGAAGCGGCAGGACCGGCTGATGCTGTGCGTCTCGCGCGCTCGGGTGAGCGTGACATTGGAGCTATAGTAATGGCCCTCGTTGCGAATCGCGCATTTTTCCCATCGTGACTGCCAGCGCAGCTTTCGCAACCTCATCCTCGCCGGCGGCCGCCTTTGTGGCTTCAACCATGCCGCCTTGACGGTCGCCGCTATGATCGTGCCGCGCTTTTTTCGTCTCAGCCACCGCTGGCCTCGCTCGACAACTGCGCTACAGTGCGGGAACCGTCCTGATCGTCAGGAGACCCGCATGTCTATGGCTATCTCAACACTTGGCGGCGTAGGTCTCTTCCTGCTTGGGATGACCGTGATGACGGAAGGCCTGAAGGCCCTGGCCGGCTCCGCCCTGCGCACGGTGCTTGCCAAGGCGGCTGCGACGCCGCTGCATGGCTCCTTCTGGGGCGCCATCATCACGCTTCTGGTGCAATCCTCCAGTGCAACGACCATGACGACGATCGGTCTCGTCAGCGCGGGCCTGTTGACGTTCCAGCAAGGATTGGGCCTCGTCTTCGGCGCAAACGTCGGCACCACGGGGACCGGCTGGCTGGTCGCGCTGATCGGCGTCCGTGTCTCGCTCACGGCCGCGGCACTGCCGATGATCTTTGTTGGCGCGCTGACCAAGCTTCTGGCCCGCGGGCGGATATCCGGGATGGGCGCCGCTCTCGCCGGGTTCGGGCTTGTGCTTTTTGGGCTGACGACCCTGCAGCAGGGCATGGGCGGGCTGGCCGAACGGTTGCACCCGGCGGATCTGCCTGCCGTCCTCGCCGGTCCCGACGCGCGGTGGTGGTCGGGCCTGTTCGGCGTGCTGGCGCTGGTCGTGGTCGGGCTGGTAATGACCGCGCTGATGCAGTCGTCGACCGCCGCCGTCGCGGTCACGTTGTCCGCCTACTTCGCCGGTGCGGTCGGGCTCGACCAGGGCTGTGCGCTGATCATCGGCCAGAACATCGGAACTGCGACGAGTTCCGCCCTGGCCGCGATCGGCGCGAGCACCACCGCCAAGCGGCTGGCGATCGCCTATGTGCTTTTCAAGCTTATCGCTGCCGTTATCGCGCTGGCGCTCTTTCCCGTCGTCATCCCCCTGCTTGTGCGTGCCTCGAACACCGTCGATGGCGTCACGCTGCTGGCCGGGTATCACACGGCGTACAATGTTGTCGGCGTGGTGGTCCTGCTGCCGCTGGTCAACTGGTTCACGCGGCTGGTCGAGCGTATCCTGCCCGAGCGCGGCTCGCCGCTCACGCGGTGCCTCGATCCCTCGGCGCTTGAGACCCCGATCGTGGCGGTGGAAGCGGTGCGGCGAACGATCGCGCGCGCGCTCGCAACGGTATGCGCTTCGATCGAGGCGGCGCTGGCCGGCCGGGCTGAACCGATCCGACTGGGGAAGGACACCGCGTCGGTGCAGGACGCCGCCGATGCCTTGCGCCAGGCACAAATATTCCTGTCGGACGTAACCGGACCGCCTGAGAACGACGACGAGCAACAGCGTCTCACGAGCACATTGCACGCACTCGACCATGCGTCCCGACTGACGGAAATGGCAAATGGCGGAATCAATTTCGGCTCGGTGGGTGGCGGACCGGAGGACATTCGCGCCGGAGAGCTATGCGCAGAAGCAATGCGAAGCGCCGCCGCGATTGCACGCGAGGTGGCAGCGCCGGCCCGCGCCGCCGGATCGCCGCAGGTCATGCCGGCCTCGCCTGGCGCCGACGTCATGGCCGGTCCGCGCGCAACTGACGAGGCCATCGCCGAGCTCGAACGTTGTGCGACGCAACTTGGCGAGATGCTGCACACCCACCGCAGCGCGACGCTTGGCGCGGTCGCCAATGGAACGCTTACCGCCGACGCGGCGCTGGTTCGCGTCGAAACGGTTCGAAGCCTCGAAGCGCTGTCGCGTCACGCCTGGCGCTCTGCGGCCCATCTCCTCGGACGCGGCTAGAGCCTATTCGGTTCTGATTGAATCAGAACCGAAGCTCTAGATTCTTGTTCTGACGTTTTCTTCACGCGAACCGCTATCCACTTCGCTCGAAAACGCTCTGGCTTTGGATAACGTCAACCTTTCGCACCAATCAGACATCGACAGGCTTCGCTACGCATCTGCACCGTGTGATCTCAAAAATTTGAATCACCGATGTGAGCCAACTCACATCGACCCCGCAAATTTGGTCCCAGCGTCAAGCGGGGCACTTCAACGCGGGAGAGAGAAATGCGCACCTTGCTTCTTGCCCTCGCGACGTCCGCGACCGTCTTCGCAACTGCTGTAACCCCGGTCGCAGCTAGCGAGTATCGGTTTTGCCTCCAAGGCGAAGAGTTTGCTGGCGGAGGCGATTGTGGATTCACCAGCTACCAGCAATGTCAGGCTGCCGCATCAGGCCGCACGGCCTTCTGCGGCGCCAATCTTGGCCTTGCTGCTATCCCGACGACGAATCGCGTCAAACCGCGCCATCACTGACGCCGCGCGCGTCGTGAGACAATCAGATGGCCTGGTCCGCTGTGCATTGTAAGGCGAGATCGATCATGTGATGGCAGCGGCCAGGTCTGATATTGGCCCTCGACTGGCGGGCGCCTTGGTTCCGAATACACCGTACAGGAGCCGTCGACGCTCGCCTTCATGCTCTTTCCTCTGCTCACAGAGGCCGTGCAGCCAAGCGTCGTCTGATCGCGAGAGCCATCCTCGGCCGCAACAATCTGGCGGTTGC
The DNA here is from genome assembly GCF_000426245.1 of Bradyrhizobium sp. Ai1a-2. Lineage (GTDB taxonomy): Bacteria > Pseudomonadota > Alphaproteobacteria > Rhizobiales > Xanthobacteraceae > Bradyrhizobium. The sequence continues at coordinate 43,683 of NZ_AUEZ01000055.1, forward strand.
ATCGAATTTTAGGAATATCTCGAAGCGACTTTTCAAAAGTTTGCGTTACGTGTTGCGTCATGAGCACCGATACACACTCTGCTCGCGCGACTTAGCTCTGCGGGCTAGCGAAACCGACACGTAAACCCTTCCCAATCCCACGAAAGCGATGGCCGCAGGCGTCCTCGTCTGCGAACGGCGGAACTTTGCCCGTGAACAGGACCGACGATGACCGTCTCACACTTGAGCTTCCGCGTGCCCTACTCTGCCAACCGGGACTGTGTGATCATAATCAAGCCCCAGAGGGAGGCTTACCAGGCCGTCTGCGTCGACGCTGCGACCAGGCGGACTATCGGAAGCCCATCCCTCCCGCGCGATTCCGACGGTGCCAGGCCGCAGGTCTCGGCCGCCGAGGTCATTGGCAGGATCGGCCGCTATCGCCTGGCCTCCGCCGCCGTCGACCTCGAGGTCGACGAGCTGGCGGACCGCAGCCGCCGGATATCCAGCCGGTTGCGGACGCGCCGGCGTTCCTAGAGCGTTTTCGAGCGAAGTGGACACCGCTTCGCGTGAAGAAAACGCGTCAAAACAGGAATCGAGAGCTTCGGTTCTGATTCAGTCAGAACCGAAAATGCTCCAGCGCGGAAATTTTCCGGACCGTTTTACGGCTTCCAGGAGACGCGCATGACGTCCGCGCGGCGGATTCCGAAATGACCGCTGATTTTCGGCGGCACATCCAGGTTGAGTTGCGGTATGCGGGCGGCGATCGCGCCGAGGCTTTCCTCCAATTCGGCGCGGGCGATCGCCTCGCCGATGCACCGATGCGCACCATAGCCAAAGATCGGATGCAGCCGTGGCTGGTTGGTGCGATGGATATCGAAGACATCCGGGCGATCGTAGGCCATCTCGTCACGCGTGGCCGACATGGTTGATAACATGACAAGCTGGCCGGCCGGGATGACGGTCCCGCCAACATCGACATCCTCGCTGGTGACCCTTGCGGTCCCCCCGACGCTCGGTTCGAAGCGCATCGCTTCGGCGACCGCGCCTGAAAGCAGATCCGGATCGCGACACACCTGCTCCCATTGCTCGCGATGCTGAAGCAGAAGAGCGACCTGTATTGCGATCGCAACCCTGGTGGTATCGGTGCCACCGACGATCAGTGCAAAGATCTGGTAAAGCATCTCCGCAGGGGACATTTCACCGGCTTCGGTAGCTGCAGCCAGGAACGCAGACAGGAAATCCCCGCGCGGCCTGCGGCGACGTTCGTCAAGGACTTTGTCGACATACTCGCGTAGCCGCTGCCCTGCCTTCTCGACCTCGACGACTTCGTCCGGACCCAGCCCGAGAAAGAAGGCCTTGGTCACCACATAGACCAGCAGCGTAAACTCAGGGATGTCCTCGCGCGGGAGTCCCAAAAGATCGGCAATGACGCGGGCGGGCATTTTGGCCGCGAACTCATCGAAGAAATTGACCTCGCCTATCCCGTACCATTCCTCGATGAGGTCCTCGGCCGCACGGCGAATACTCGGACGCATCTCATTAATCGCGCGGGCAGCAAATAATCGTGAAAACGGCGCACGGCGCCGCCGATGTGCATCGCCGTCAGCCGTCAGCATGCCATAGTCGAATGCATCGAATATCGTTCCGCTGTTGAAGCCCTGCGTCTCGGCAAAGACCGTTCCGACGGCGTGCAAGCGCGGATCCTTGCTCACACAATCAACATCGGAAAAGCGCAGCACGAAATATCCACCGGTCTCTTGCAACAGCACCACCGGGAATTGCTTGCGGTAGGCACGGAACACAGCGTGAGGGTCCGCCTCAAGTTCCTTCAGGGTAACCGTTGGGATTTCGTGGCTCGCGCGGCTAACGGAAGAATTCTTGGCGCTGATCTCTGCCCTCATCGTACAGTCTCCGCTTTCAACATGCCCGGTTCATGAAGGGGGAATCTTGATCGCGCGGAGTTACAGCTCGGTTTCGCAGAAACTATCAGTCCGTTACGTTCGTAACGCGCCCGATCTCCGGCGGGCGCGCGAGGCTTTCCGCATTGGCTCTTCTCGGTCCGTCCCACATCAGGGCTGGCTCACCTCGAACGCGAGCAGCGCGTTACCGGGAATGCCGCCCCATTGCGCGTAGCCTGAATTGACATAGAGCATGCCGTCCACGATGACCGGGCCCGGCCCGTCCATCGCACCGCCGTGCGCCGCGATGCCGTTCACCGTTTTGTAGTCGCGCGCGGTGTCGAATTCCCAGAGCAGCCGCGCATCGTCGGACGCATAGGCGCGCAGATAGCCGCTCACGCTGCCGGAGAAGACAACACCAGGAATGGCGCTGACGGCCGCAGAGAGGGCTGGACTGCATCGCTCGCGGTCATCACAGGGGACCGGCGCCACTTGCATGGTGACCTTGCCGTCAGCCAGATTCAGCCCGAACAGACCGCCGCCTGCATTCGGATCGAGACGCCTTGTGCCGTCGCGCAGAAACCGCACGTCGGAGTTCGCGACATAGACCCGCTCCTGATCCGCGGCAGAGCCCCATTCCATGCCGCCCAGCGGTCCTCCCTTGCCGACCCGCGTTTGCCAGAGGATCTTGCCCTCATCATCAGGATCGAAAGCGTGGACGACCCCTGACTTCTGCCCGATGACCAGCATGCGGCGTCCATCCGACAAGCTCACCAGGATCGGCGATTGGCCGAAATCGTGGTCCGGACCGGGATCTTCCGGACAGTTGGTCTTGTCGTAGCCGTAGCAGGCGACGACATAGCTGTCCTTGGGCGTCGCCTGCCGATGCCACAACATCCGACCGGTCTTCAGGTCGAACGCAATGATGGAGTCGCTCGTATCCGCGGGCGGGTTCGAATAGGAGTTGCTGGTCGCGATGTATAGCGCCTGGCGCTTCACGTCGATCGTTGGCGCCGACCAGACCGAGGCGCCGGACGGACCGTAAAGCTGCACCCCCATGGCATTCCTGGTCGTCGGACGTGGCGTCTCGGGGATCGTGTACGACTTCCAGATCGGCCCGCCGGTCGCCGCGTCAAGGGCCACCACGCTGCCGCGAAACGTGCAGCATTCGTAGGAGGCTCGCGAGCCGGTTGCTTCCTCGATGGAGGAGACCGGAACGTAGAGGACGCCGGAAAACAGAGCCGGCGTGCCGGTAATCCGGGCGGCCGGATGGTCTTCCACCTTCTGCTTCCAGATCAGCGCGCCCGCTGTTGCATCCACGGCGTAGGCATTGGCGCGGACGTCGCCGAAGAAAATCGCGAACTCATTCTTGCCCGGGAGCGGACCGAAGCTGATTGCGGTGCGCACCGGCGCGTCCGTCGCCAGCGTCCAGAACGTGCAGCCGCTCCTGGCGTCGAGCGCGCGCACCTTGCTATCGGCGCCGCCGACAAACAGCATGCCGCCGATCACGGCCGGCTGGGCATTGGCGCTGGAGACGCCCGGAAAGCCGAACGCCCATTTCAGGCGCAACCGTGGCACCTGGTCCGCCCTCAGCCCCGCCATCTCGGCGGCTTGAAACCGGCTGTTGTTGAGGTCTGCGCCCCAGCCGATCCATCGCGGCCGGTCGAGCGCCCCATCGAAGCCGCGGGCTTCGTCCACGCAGTGTCCCGCCGCATCCGCCTTTATGGCGGGAGCGCTGTCGCCAGCGAGTTTTCCGGTCACGAAGGAGGCGATCGCTTTGCGCTCGTCGTCTGTTCGATCCTTGACCATGGGAGCCATGCTCCCCGCCGTAATTGCCCTGAGCACATGCTCGAACGCCATCGATTGCAATGCGGCGCGGTTGGGGATGCGGCTTTGCGGGTCGCCGGCGTCGTGGCACTGGGCGCAGTGCCGCGCGTAAAGCTCGGCACCCGTCTGCTCGGCGGTGGCGGGAAGGCAGGACCAGATCAGCAGGCCGACGGCCGCAGCGCTCAATCTCATGAGGCTCCCCCCTGGGCGCGACGATCCGAACCTGTCGTCTCGGAAGGTCCGCAACCTGGGATGATAGCGTGATCGGGAAACCTCGAACAGTTACAACGGACGTCGCGACCATGACCACCAGCTCATGTTGCGGGGCAAGCAGTGATACGGGAGGAACTTCAATAGCCGTCAGCTCGTTCAGACTGGACGCCACGCCTAGAGCATGATCGGGAAAAGTGGAAACCGGTTTTCCGAAAAGATCATGCTCGAACAAAAAAATGCGATCATGATCCGATTCCGTCCAATCGGATCATGATCGAGGCCGACCGATCCTGGGCGGACGGAGCAGCAATCCGGATGCGCCGCGAATGACCTGAAACCACTTGCAAGGGAGCTTGCCATGCCGACGACAGCCGAGAAAGACCACGTCTACAAGATCCTGGACCTCGTCGGATCGTCCGAGAAGAGCATCGAGGATGCGATCCAGAACGCCATCGCCCGCGCCGCGAAGACCATTCGCGAGATGAAGTGGTTCGAAGTCGTGCAGACGCGAGGCCACATCGAGAATGGCACCGTCCGCCATTACCAGGTCACGCTGCGGGTTGGATTCACATTGGAGGAGTGAGCCCGGCATTGCCGGCGCGCGACATACCCGTTCTTGCGCTAGGTCAAATCCTTGAAGTAGCCCCCATGCGACAGGTCTATGCTTTTGTTGATGCTTAACCTCGTCGGGAGGCTACGTGCAGGTCGAGGAACGATCCGGCGCCGCTTTGATCGCGCCAACAAGCATGCCGGACACGCTTGCGCAGGTCCGCACGCTGCCCGAATTGCTGCGTTGGCGCGTCCGGGTGACGCCTGATACGGAAGCATACCGGCATTTCGATGCGGCAGCCGGGCGCTGGGTCAGCCATTCCTGGCACGAGATCGATCTCGAACTCGACCGCTGGCGGCGCGCCCTCGCCGCCGAGGCGTTTGCGGCCGGCGAGCGCGTCGCCATCCTGATGCCCAATGGCATCGAGCATATCGCGATGGACCAGGCCGCATTGTCGCGCGGCCTCGTGCCGGTGCCGATGCACGCGATCGATAATCCCGAAAGCATCGTCTACATTCTGAAGGATTCCGCGGCGTCGCTGTTGCTGGTCGACACCATCGACCGCTGGCGGATCCTCGCCAGCGCCGGCGCGCCGACGGATGCGCTCAAGCGTGTCGTCTGCGCATATCTGCAAGGCACCGAAAACCCGGCAGCGACGGACCATCGCGTCGTGGCGCTGAAATCCTGGCTGGAGCGCGGACAAGTGGCCGAGGCCATCATCAACGACGTGGCGCTGGCGCAGGATGATCTTGCCGCGATCGTCTTCACCTCCGGCACGACCGGGCGTCCCAAGGGCGTCATGCTCTCGCAGGGCAACATCGTGGCGAACGTCAAGGCGATCCACGCGCGCATCGCCGCCAGTCCGAATGATATCTTCCTGTCGTTCCTGCCGCTGTCGCATACCTTCGAGCGCACCGGCGGCTACTACTATCCGATCGCGGCCGGCGCCTGTGTCGCCTATGCGCGATCGGTGCAGCAGCTTCCGGACGATCTGAAGCAGGTGCGGCCGACAGTACTGATCTCCGTGCCGCGGATCTATGAGCGCATCTATGCACTGATCATGCAGCACAGCGAGGCGGCCGGTCGGTTCGAACGCGAACTGCTCGACCTGACGGTAGCCGTCGGCGGACGACGCTTTGATGCGAAGCAAGAAGGCCGCAACCCGTCGCTGTCCGACCGGATGGTCTGGCCGCTTCTCAAGCGTCTGGTCGCCGACAAGGTGCTGGCTCAGTTCGGCGGGCGGTTGCGCGTGGCCGTCAGTGGTGGCGCGGCGATCGGCGAGCGGGTGATCCGGCTGTTCCTGGCACTCGGACTGGACATCCTGCAGGGCTATGGCATGACCGAGACGTCACCCGTCGTCTCCGTCAATACCGCAGATGATAACGACCCTCGCTCGGTCGGCCGGCCACTCGACGGTATCGAAGTCAGGATCAGTGAGGATCAGGAGCTGCAGGTGCGGGGGCCAAGCGTGATGCTCGGCTATTGGCACCGGCCGGAAGAGACGCATCGGGTCAAGGAAGCCGACGGATGGCTTCACACTGGCGATCAAGCGCGGATCGAAAATGGCCGCATCAGCATCACTGGCCGCATCAAGGACATCCTGGTGACTTCGACCGGCGAGAAGATCGCGCCCGTCGATCTCGAAACCGCAATCCTCGCCGATCCCTTGTTCGAGCAGGCCATGGTGATCGGCGAGAACCGTCCCTTTCTCGCCGCGCTCGTGGTGCTGAATGCGAAGGCCTGGGAGCGGGAGAAGGCCAGGCTGGCGGGCAGCAGTGCGGAGGCGGAAACCGCATTCCTCGTCAAACGGATCGCAGAGGCCGTCAAAGCCTACCCTGCCTATGCGACACCGCGCGCGGTATGGTGGACGCTAGAGCCATGGACCATTGCCGCTGGCCTGCTGACACCGACGCTGAAGAACAAGCGCCCGGCGCTCGAACATCGCTTTGCCGCCGAGATCGAACAGATCTACGTGCGTAGGCCACCGCAAGGACGAGCGGTGTGACAGGCCGATATCCCGTAGGATGGGTAGAGCGAAGCGAAACCCATCAGCGTCGGAGCAAATGGGCACAAATGGTGGGTTTCGCTTCGCTCTACCCACCCTACGATTCCGATTCGATCGTCAGGCAAATTGAGCGGCGTGGCCACGCTTGCGCCTTGTCATCTCGGCACCCTCAGCCGTGGCTTGACTCGCCTCGGCTCCTGTTGATGAAGTGAGCCAAGCCACACCATCCAAGACACAAAGAGCGGCTGCGAGCAGCCCACTAAATGGAAACGCCTCATGTTGATCCCGATCGCCGACGTGCCGCGCTGGTATGCTGAACGCCAGCCGGCGGACACGATCGCCATCCGTCATGGACAGGACACGCTGACATGGGAACAGCTCGAACGCGGTGCCAATGCCCGCGCGCGGGCGTTTGCGGCCAAGGGCGTCAAGCCCGGCGACTTCGTCGCGATCGGGCTGCCCAACAGCAACGCATTCTTCGAGACCACCTTTGCGGTATGGAAGTGCGGCGCAACGCCGACCTCGCTGTCCTGGCGGTTGCCGCGTGGCGAGGCGGCCGCGGTACTCGATATCCTCAAGCCCGCACTGGTGGTCGGCGGCGAGCCCGATTGGAATGCGCCGAACTCGCTGCCGATCGGCTTTGTACCTGAAGGCTATTCCGACGAGCCGCTCGCGGCGCCCATCTCACGCTATTGGAAGGCAATGACGAGCGGCGGCTCGACCGGGCGGCCGAAAGTGATCCTCGATCATATGCCGGCCGTGGTCGATACCACCATGGCGCTACCGCTCAGCATGCCACTCGGTGCCTCCCTACTCAATCCGGGGCCGCTGTATCACAACGCGCCATTCATCGTTTCGCATTTCGCGCTGTTCGGCGGCGGACGCCTGACCGGCCTGACCAAGTTCGACGCGGAGGAGACGCTGCGCCAGATCGAGGCCGAGCGCGTGCAGTGGATCAATTTCGTGCCGACCATGATGCACCGGATCTGGTCGCTGCCGGACGAGGTGCGCAACCGCTACGATCTCTCGAGCCTGCAGGTCGTATTCCACATGGCCGCGCCGATGCCGCCATGGCTGAAGGAGAAATGGATCGAGTGGCTGGGGCCGGAGCGGATCTGGGAGCTCTATGGCGGCACCGAGCGGCAGGGCGCCTGCATCATCTCGGGAGTGGAATGGCTCGCGCACAAGGGCTCGGTCGGCAAGATCGGCGAGACCGCGCGCCTGCGCGTCATCGGCGAGGACGGCAACGACGTCGCTCCCGGCGAGACCGGCGAGATTTATTTCCTGCCCAATGACGGCGCCGGCACCACCTACCACTATCTCGGCGCCGAGCCGAAACGCCGCGCCGACGGCTGGGAGTCGCTCGGCGATATCGGTCGGCTGGATGAAGACGGCTATCTCTATCTCGGCGACCGGCTCGCCGACATGATCCTGCGCGGCGGCGCCAACATCTATCCGGCGGAGGTCGAGGCCGCAGTGTGCGCGCATCCCGACGTGCGCTCCTGCGTCGTGGTCGGCCTGCCCGACGCTGAATTCGGCCAGCGCGTGCACGCGATCATCGAGTGCGGTTCGGAGGCCAACGCGCAGGCGATCGCCGATGGCATGGGCGATTTCCTCGCCGACCGGCTGAGCCGCTACAAACATCCGGAGAGCTTTGAAATCGTGGACGCGCAGGTCCGCGACGATTCCGGCAAGGTTCGCCGCACGCTATTGCGCGACGAGCGCGCGGCATGGCTGAAGGAGAATCGTGCATTCCGGATCATGCCATCGCGGTTGCACGCGAAAGCGGAATGATGGCGAACCGCTAGTCGCCAAGCAACTCGATCGTTCGTGGGTCGGCTTCGCCGCCGTAATATTTCTTCAGCGCGGCGGGAAATTCGCGGGCGGACGACGCCGCGGCGAACAAGGTCATAGAGGAGCGGAACTTCAGATCGTCGGGGCTGCCGAGAATTTCCCGGATGGTCTTGCCTTCGACGGCACTCACGAGACGCGTGCACTCGAGCAGCCGCGGCCCCAGGATCTCATGCTTCAGATAGGCGACCGCCTCGTCGCGGGAGGCGATGGCAAAGCGCTGCGCCATCGCGCTGAAGCCGAGACCGGCAAGCTGCGGAAAGATGAACCACATCCAGTGGCTTTGCTTGCGGCCGGCGCTGAGTTCCGCGACGACCTGCCGGTAGACGGGAGCCTGCGCATCGACAAAGCGCGCGAGATCAAAGCGGTCGCTCATAGGCTCCTCCCTGGCGGGCCGACAAGCTCGGCGAGGCGATCGAGCAGCGGCCGCTGAGCTTCGAGTATCTTCGCATGCGCGGCGGCGAGATCAAACCATTCGGCCCGATCGATCTCCGGAAATGCCTGCGTCTTGCCACTTCTCGGCGGCCACTCGATCTCGAACGTATTACTCCTGATGGCGTGCACATCGAGATCGCCTTCGGCGGCGAAAGCGATCACCCGCTTTCCGGCGCGCTGGCGGATATGGCCCAGCGGTTCGAGCGGCACATCAAGGACGACGCCCGTCTCCTCGGCAAATTCGCGGCGCGCCACGGCGATTGCGTCCTCCTCGCCGTCCATTTCTCCCTTCGGGATCGACCAGGCGCCCTCGTCCTTGCGGCTCCAGTAAGGCCCGCCGGGATGCACGAGCAAAACTTCCAGCCGAGGCCCCGAACGGCGGTACATCAGGATGCCCGCACTGGTAGGCACGCGACGTACAACCTTCAACGATCTTTGCTCCTGCAATGCATTTTCGGCTCCGTCGGAAAGGACCGAGTTGGTGGGCATCTATGCGGCGTTTCGTATCGGCTCAAGACGGACATAGAAGCCGGCCTGCGAAGGCGCCCAAGACTATGCCCAAGACTACGCCCAAGATTATCAGCAATGGCGGGGCTCATGCATTTGTAGTCGTTCCAAACCGTGAAGCCGGCTCGCGTTGGGCCCATTTCGTTGTTATATTGGGTGCGGGACGATCGACCGGACATTGACTATCGGGTGCGGCGTGAGTCGAAGGAAAAGCGATTCTTACGGAGATGCTTCATGCCTTCCTTGACCGAATGGCGAGTGCCGCCGGCACACCAGCCCAGTTCCGGCAACTACAAGTTTGATCTCGATCGCGCGCTTACCACCGTGGTGGGCCTGCACTCCATCATCCCGCCCGATGCGTTCAGCGCGGAGACGCTGGGCACGGAGCGCGCCGGCAATGGCGTCCTGATCGATGACGGGCTCGTGTTGACGATCGGCTATCTCATCACCGAAGCCGAATCCGTGTGGCTGCATCTTGGCGACGGCCGCGTGATCGAGGGCCACCCGCTCGGCTTCGATTTCGAATCCGGATTCGGCCTGGTGCAGGCGCTGGGACGGCCGGGCATCGAGCCGCTGCCGATCGGCTCGTCCGCCGCGACGAAGGTCGGCGACAATGTCGTGGTCGGCGGCGCCGGCGGCCGCACGCGCTCGCTGGCGAGCCAGATCGTGGCGAAGCAGGAATTCGCAGGCTATTGGGAATATCTGCTCGATGAAGCGATCTTCACCTATCCCGCGCATCCCAATTGGGGCGGCACCGCGCTGATCTCCGGCAGGGGCGAACTGGTCGGCATCGGCTCGCTGCAACTCGAACGCGAGCGCGGCGGTCGCGCCGAGCATGTCAACATGATGGTGCCGATTGACCTCTTGACGCCGGTGTTCGACGACCTGCGCAAGTATGGCCGCGTCAACCGGCCGTCGCGACCCTGGCTCGGCATGTACACCACCGAGATCGACAACCGCATCGTTGTGGTCGGCATCGCCGGCAAGGGCCCGGCGGCGCGCGCCGAGCTGAAGACCGGCGACGTCATTCTCGCCGTGGACGGCGAAAAGGTGATGAGCCAGGCGAGCTTCTACCGCAAGCTCTGGTCGCTCGGAACCGCCGGCGTTGACGTGCCGCTCACCGTCTATCACGAAGGCGTCACTTTCGACGTCACGCTGGCCTCGATTGATCGCACGAAATTATTGAAGGGGCCGCGGCTGCATTAAAGCATGATCCGGAAAAGTGGAGACCGGTTTTCCCTCGCGACAAACGCGTAGCGTTTGCGCGGAGATCATGTTCAAACAAAAAAGAAGAGCCGTGCAATGAGCGAGGCTGTGGTGGACGACATCGTGGCCGTGCTGCCGCCGCTGTTGCAGACGCTGGAATCGCTCGGCTTCATCGCGCGCCACCTGCATCCGCCGGAGTTCGGCCACGTCATGCAGATCGCGGGCGAGCCGGACGAGGCGCTGCGCGCCGTTCGCCCGCGGCTCGCCGAGTGGCCGGAGCAATTTGCCGCGATCAGGGCGCAGCTCGAAACCGCAAGCGACGCGGCGCTCGCCGCCTATCAGGGCCTGCGAACGGTGCAAGACGGTAATGGTGATCTCATGAGCGTGTTTCGCGCGCTGCGCTACACGCCGCGCGCGCTGGAAGCGCTCTACCCGCTGGCCGCGCGATTGCCGCCGGTGAACGAGTTCTTCACCGATCCCGCCTTGCGCGGGGATACCGAACTGCTGACGCGGCTGGCCGAACCCGCCGGTGCAACCACCGGCATCCTGCACGACAGCGACGAGCCCGGCAGCCGCGGCGGCTTTTCGCTATACGTGCCGGAATATTACGCGCCCGACCGCGCCTGGCCTCTGGTGATGGCGCTGCATGGCGGCAGCGGCAATGGTCGCGGCTTCTTGTGGAGTTGGCTGCGCGACGCCCGCAGCCGCGGCGCCATCCTGGTCTCGCCGACCGCGCGCGGAAGCACCTGGGCGTTGATGGGCGACGATATCGACACGCCGAATCTTGTCCGCATCCTCGATTTCGTGCGGGCGCGCTGGAATGTCGACGAGAAGCGGATGCTGATGACGGGAATGAGCGACGGCGGCACGTTCTGCTACGTTTCAGGCTTGAACAGCGCCTCGCCCTTCACCCACCTTGCCCCGGTGGCCGCGACCTTTCATCCGCTGATGGCCGAGATGGCGGATGCAGAACGGCTACGCGGATTGCCGATCCATATCGTGCATGGAAAGCTCGACTGGATGTTCCCGGTACAGGTCGCGCGCCAGACGCAGCAGGCTCTGAGCGCGGCCGGTGCTGCCGTTACCTATCGCGAGCTCGACGATCTCAGCCATACCTACCCGCGCGAGATGAACGCGGCGATCCTCGACTGGCTGAATGCAACGCCGGCGGCGACGTGAGTCCGGGGTCATTCCGCCGCCTGCGTCGGCGCTGATTCATACCAGGCCGCCATTGGCGCGCAGCGTCTGGCCGTTGATCCAGGAACCGTCCGGACCGGCGAGGAAGGACACGACCGAGGCGATGTCCTCGGGCTTGCCGAGCCGCTCCAGCGGATTCGCCTTGGCAAGGCGGTCGATCAATTCCGGCGACTTGCCGTGCAGGAACAGATCGGTTGCCGTCGGACCGGGGGCGACTGCGTTCACCGTGATCGAGCGTCCGCGCAATTCCTTGGACAGGATCCCGGTCAGGACCTCGATCGCCGCCTTGGTCGCGGTAGGCGCCGTAGGTCTCGAACTTGGTGCCGACGACGCTGGTCGAGAAATTGATGATGCGTCCACCGTCGCGCAGCCGGCGCGCGGCCTCGCGCATCGCATTGAAGCTGCCCTTGAGGTTGATGGCGACGTGCTGATCGAACAGCGCGTCATCGGTGTCGGCGATCTTGGCGAGCTTCATCACGCCGGCATTGTTGACAAGCACGTCGACGCCGCCAAAGGCGGCCTCCGCCGCATCGAACATGCCGCGCACGGCGTTGGGATCGCTGACATCAGCCTTGGCGGTAAGCGCCCGTCCGCCGGCCGCCTCGATCCGGCTCGCCACCGCCTCCGCGGCTTTGGTGTCGCCGGCGTAGTTGATCACGACGGTGAAGCCGTCCTTTGCAAGGCGTTCGGCCACCGCGGCGCCGATCCCGCGGGAGGCACCCGTTACCAGTGCTACTTTCTTGGTTTCGTCCGACATTTTGTTCTCCTGCTGATATGCGGCTTGGCCGCTGGGTGACAGGAGCAAAGTAGGCGCTTCCACCTCTCGGATAATCGTGTATTTCTTGGCTTTACTGTTCGATAAATCCGGACAATCCTGATGGATCGATTTGATGCGATGCGGGTGTTCACCCGCGTGGTGGAGCGCCGCAGCTTTTCGCTGGCGGCGGAGGATCTCCGCCTGCCGCGCTCGACCGTGACTGATGCCGTCAAGTCGCTGGAGGCGCGGCTCGGCGTGCGGCTGATCGAACGCACCACGCGGCATGTCCGCCCGACCCTCGATGGCGAAGCCCATTACCGCCGCTGCCTGTCGCTGATCGCCGACCTCGAGGACGCCGAAGGCGCATTCGGCGGCGGCAGGCCGAGGGGGCTGTTGCGGCTCGAAGTGCAGGGCACGCTGGCGCGCCACTTCCTGCTGCCGAACCTGCCAGGCTTCTTCGCAGAATATCCCGACATCGAGATCAACATGAGCGAGAGCGACCGCTGGATCGACCTGATCGAGGAAGGCGTCGATTGCGTATTGCGCTTCGGCCATCTGCCCGACAGCGACATGATCGCAAGACAGGTGGTGATGCTGGAGCGCTTCACCTGCGCGGCGCCTGGTTATTTCGAGCGCTTCGGCACACCGTCCGGTCCCGACGCGCTCGAAGGCCATCGCATGATCGGCATCCGCTCGCTGACGACGGGCCGGCTGCGGCCGATGGAGTTCGTGGTCGACGGCGCTGTGCGCGACGTGATGCTGCCGACGATCATGTCGGTGACGGGACCGGAGAGCTACCTCGCTACCGCGCGGCTCGGCCTTGGCCTGGTCCAGGTGCCGCGCTTCCACGCCGAAGCCGATCTCGCGCGCGGTACCCTCGTGCAGGTACTCACCGAATGCCCGCCGCCCTCGGTCCCGGTGTCCCTGCTCTACCCGCGCAACCGCCAGCTCTCGCCGCGCGTGCGCGTGTTCATCGATTACGTGATGCATGCCTTCGGGCGGGCGTAGGGGCGGTTCCGGCACCGACTGGCCGGGCGCGGAACCATCCGCCGGCCATCCCCGTTATCAGCGGTCACCGGAGGTTTCGTCATGCGAACGTTTTTCGGAATGATCTTGGGCGCGCTGCTGCTGACAGCGGGCGTCTATCTCTATGATTCGATGCGGTCGTCGAGCGTGGCGGACGGGCAGGTCGCGCAGAACGGCCGTACCATCGTCAACTGGGACGTTGCCGCCGATGACCTGAAGGCGCTGAAGGCGCGCGCCCATGAGGACTGGCAGAAGATCTCGTCGCGCTAGCGAGCGCATCGGGATCTAGCGGCTCATATTCGCCTTGCGCGCATCGGCGATGGCCTGCACGAACTGCTCCTTGGTCAGGATGCCGGGCACGCGGAATTTGCCGACGATGAAGGACGGCGTGCCCTGAAAACCGAAGGCCTCGGCCTGCGCATTGTTGCGCGCAAGAATGGCATCGATCGTCGTGGCATTGGCCGCGAGGTCGCGCTTTAGGCGATCGATGTCGATGCTCGCGCCTGCGAGCACCTCCTGTATCCTCGGCTCGGTCAGCTTCGTGGTGAGGCCCATCATGACCTCATGCGCCGCCTGAAACTTGTCCTGATACTTCGCGGCCAGCGCCATGCGCGATGCGACCTTCGACACATCGCCCAGGATCGGCCAGTCTTTCCACACGAGGCGCACCTTGCCATCGTCTTGCGCAATTTGCTGCAGTTCAGGCGCGATCTTGCGGCAATAGGGACACTGGTAGTCGAACCACTCGACGATGCTGATGTCGCCCTTGGCGTTGCCGGCGACAGGGATCTCCGGATCGCGCAACACGGCCGCTTCGGTCAGTACCTTCTCTTCTTCCTGCGCAGCCGCAGTGCCGCCGAACAGCATCACGCCGGCTGCCATCAGGCCGAGCGCGGCGCGGCGCGTGGGTTCCGGATTGATCCCGATACGATCGGTCGATGGGCTCATGTCAAATCTCTCGGCTGCCTTCGCTGTCTACGCTCGGCAGGCAGATATGTCACGCAGCTTTGCTGAGCTCACCAAACTCGTCCGAAACACGGCGCGATGAAGGCTGGCGCGGCCGGCGTCATACTCCGGCCGCACCAGCCGATCTTTGTTTGAGCATGATTCTGGATCATGCTCGAGGGATCAAGCGGCGCCCTTCAAGCGCTTGGTGCATTCGCTGTAATAGCCGCCGCCCTTCTGGATCCACTTCAGCCCACCATTGCCATTGGTGGTCTTGTTGGCATTGTACTGGTCGACGCAAGTGTGCATGCGCGCCTTGCCTTGCGTCTCCTTGGAGTATTTCGGATCGACCGCGTTCGGGAATACCGCCGGTCCCGCCGGCAACGCAGGCGCTGCGGCAGGCGCAGCTCCCTTGGCTTCCTTGGCCGCGGGGGCCGGCGCAGGCGCCGCGGCTGTCGGTGCAGCGGGCGCGGCAGCGGCGTTCGCGCCGCACTCGGCCTTGCGGAAATCGTTCCACTTCTGGCCGTTCAGTGTTCCGGCTGTCTTGGCTGCCTGGTACTTGGCGCTGCATTCCTGCGCGGTCAGGGCTTGCGCGGGCGCCGACATCACGAATGCGGCGAGACCCGAGGCCGCCATCGCACAAAACAGTTTGGCTTGAATCGTCATGGTTGTTCTCCCTTTTCGTCAAACCTCAGCGCGTTGACGAGGGCCGCATCCTAACGCAACCGGGACTTGCGACAACGCATTGGCGAACCGCGCGGTCAAAATATTGTGGCGACCGACATGCACGATATTCATCGGCGGTTCAGCATCGAGCGACGACGGTTTGAAGTCCAATCATTCGAGGTTTGCTCTATGCTGAAGATTTCCTCCCTTGCCACCACAACCGCCCTCGCCGCCTTCCTGCTGACGGGCACCGCCTTTGCGCAGACCACCGCACCCGCGCCGAAGGACACCGCCAAGACGGAGACCAAGGCGTCGACGCCGGAAGAGAAGAAGGCGCGCAGCGCCGCCTCGCTGGAATGCTCCAAGCAGGCCGATGCGAAAAGCCTGCACGGCAAGGAGCGCAAGAAATTCCGCCGTGAGTGCCTGAAGGAAGCCGCCGGTACGAGCACGGGCGCGAAGTAAGCGGCGCCCCGCTCGGCGCAAACGGGACAGTGAGCATCGTCGCCGGTGCTTCCAAAATCCGGCGCATTGCTGCAATCGCGAGATGCATTTGTCGCGGGCTTGCGGATTTGGCATAACGCCGCCGTGAACCTGCTCCCTGCATCGATGGCGCTTGCCATTCCCAGCCGCGCGAACATCCTCAATGCGACCGAGACGCTTGTTATCGGCGCCGCGGGCGGGCTGCTGTTTTTGTGGGCAAACCTGCCGGGCGGGCTGATCTCCGGCGCGATGATCGCGGTCGGCATCGCCGCGCTTGCCGGCCGGCCGCTCACCGTGCCGCCGGTGGTGACCCAGACCGTGCTGATCCTGCTCGGCATCTCGCTGGGCTCCCTGGTGTCGCGGCAACTGATCCAGCATGTGAGCGCCTATCCGCTCACCATCGCGTTGCTTTCGCTTGCGACCGTCTGCTCGATCTTCGGCAGCAGCTTCTATTTGCAGCGCGTGCATGGCTGGGACCAGACCTCGGCCTTCCTCGCCGGCAGCCCCGGCGCGCTGTCGCAGATCACGATGCTCGCGATCGAAAAGAATGCCGATGTCGCCGCGATCGCCGTGGTGCAGACCATGCGCGTGATCATCCTGACCGCCGCGTTGCCGTTGATGCTGGCCGCGCTCGGAATAGCGCCGGCGGCGCCGCCGACGATCGCCTCCGCCAGCGCCTCGCCGATCGAGCTCGCGGCGCTGATCGCAGCCTCCATCGTCGCCGCGTTCGCGCTGCGCTTGGCGAAATTTCCGGCAAGCTGGATGTTCGGCGCGATGCTCGCCTCCAGCCTGCTGCACGGGGTCGGCGCGATCGAGGGCGGCCTGCCGCCCTGGGTGCGCGGCGTGGCGCTGGTTGGCATCGGCGCGCTGATCGGATCGCGCTTTGCGCGGATGAAGCTCTCGACCCTGCGCAGCCACATCAATGCCGGGCTCGGCTCGTTCGCGGTCGCGATCGCGATCTCCGCGATTTTCGTTGCCGCGATCACGCTGACCACGCAGGTGCATCTTTCCGACGTCGTCGTCGCTTTTGCCCCCGGCGCGATGGACGCCATGCTGGCGCTGGCGCTGACGCTGCATATCGATCCGATCTTCGTCGGCGCCCACCACCTCTCGCGCTTCGTGTTCGTCACCCTGGCAACGCCTGGCATCGTGCACCTGTTCGGCCGCCCGCAGGAGGATGTGGACGACTAGTGGGGGCTTTCCCGCACAAGCCCGGGACGACGTGGGGATGGGTTCTGATTCAAATTTCAAACAGCGGTCCCGTAGGATGGGTAGAGCGCAGCGAAACCCATCGCGATGGAGCAAGCGGCGCGAATGATGGGTTTCGCTTCGCTCTACCCATCCTACGTTTGACTTGACAGCGAGTGCGGGTCCGCATTCTCGCGGCGCGTTGCGTCCGAGCTTTGTATCCGTTCCACCCTCCTCGAAATCAGAGGGCGCAGGGAAAGCCGGGTGCTGGTTGCACCCGTGGGTCCCGTGCAACAAAAAGCACGGGGGTAGGACCACAGGTTCAACCGAAGCATTCCGCCTTTCCCTGCGCGATGGTGTTACGGCTTACTTCGTGCTCTCCCCGGTGACCGGGCTTTCTTGCCACCGTCATCTCAAGCGCGAACTTGTTCGCGCGAAAAACTTAGCGCCAGCGTCGGGGCGCCAGGACCACACGACTTCGCCGTCCGCGATGTGTGTGCTCGTCAGTCACACACTTCGCGTCCACCGCATCTCACCGCAACGTTCGTGACGATCGCGA
>NZ_AUEZ01000056.1 GCF_000426245.1 Bradyrhizobium sp. Ai1a-2
GGGCTCGGTCACTACGAAGGACGCGGTTGGCGTGGCTTCCATCATCACGCAACCCTGTGCATCGCAGCTTACGGCTTTCTGATCGCCGAACGGGCGACGATTCCCCCCTCACGACCTCGTTCCGCCGCGCCGGTCCAGGTACCTCCCTTACCCGACAATTATCGACCCAGAGGCTCCGCCCGCGCGGCCTGAGCGCCACATCCCAAACTCGATCGCAACCATGCGCATGCGCCTGATCCAGGCGCTCATCAAAACCTTACCGCGATGTCCTTGTTGCGGCGGCGTCGCTGCATCAAAGGGACGAAGAAAACCCATGACGCAGTAAGACTAACCCACCCTACGAACTATCCCATCATCAGCGCCACGCGGCCGATCGCCTTGCGTTCCAGCAACAGGCGCATCGCCTTCGCTACATCCTCCAGCGGCAGACGATGCGAGATGTTCGGGCGCACCTTGCCGGCTTCTGCCCACTCGGTCAGCGCCTTGATGCGCACCGCGCCCAGCGCCGGATTCCGCCGCACGGCCTCACCGGCACGGACGCCGAGCACGCTGGCGCCCTTAATCAGCAAGAGATTGGTGCGGGCAAGGCCAATGCCGCCGGTGAAGCCGATGACGAGCAGCCGCGCGCCCCAGTTGATGCAGCGCATCGAGTTTTCGAACACCTCGCCGCCGACCGGATCGAACACGACGTCGGCGCCATTTCCGTTCGTGATGCGCTTCACCGCGTCACGGAACGGCTCGCGCGCGTAGAGCACGAGATGGTCCGCTCCCCTCGCCTTCGCGATCGCAAGCTTCTCCTCGCTGGACGCAGCCGCGATCACGACGGCGCCGAGCAGCTTGCCGATCTCGACGGCAGCGAGGCCGACGCCGCCACCGGCGCCATGCACCAGCAGCACCTCGCCGGGTCGAAGCTGACCGCGGTCGATCAGCGCATGATAGGCCGTGCCATGCGCGGCGAGGAAGGTCGCGCCTTCAGCGTAGTCGAAGGTCGACGGCAGCGGCGTGAGCTGCGACGGTGCGGCCACCGCCTCGTCGCTGAACGCGCCGTGGCGCATCTTCACGATGACCTTGTCACCGACCCTGACGTGACCTGCGTCATTCACCTCGACCACGTCGCCGGCGGCTTCCATGCCTGGCGTGAACGGCAATGGCGGCTTGAGCTGATACTCGCCCGCCACCATCAGCACGTCGGGAAAGTTGATCCCCGCGGCGCGGATCGCGACACGCACCTCGCCTGCCTTCAATGGCGCGGACGAAAATGTTTCCAGCCGCAGGCGCTCGGGCGGGCCGAGATCGCGGCAGACGACGGCTTTCGGCATCAGGCTGCCCGCTCCTTCTTGCGCTCCAGCGCCTCGCGGATCAGCGGCAAGCGGTCGTTGCCGAAATACATGTCGGTCTTGTCGATGAAGATGGTCGGCGAGCCGAATCCACCGCGCGCCATCACTTCATCGGTGTTGGCCTTGAGCTGGTCCTTGATCGCCTGCTCACCGATACCGGCGAAGAATTTTGCCGGATCGACGCCGACCTTGTTGCAGATCCCGGTCAGCACCGCATCCTGCGAAATATCCTTGTCATCGCCCCAATAGGCCTCGAACACCGCGCGTGCGAACGGCACCATCCTGTCGTTGCCGAGCCAGATGCAGCCGCGCATCGCCTTGACGCTGTTCACGGGAAACACCGTCGGCGGCATCTTGATCGCAAGGCCTGCCGAGCGCGCCCAGTCGGAGAGGTCCTTCTTCATGTAGCGCGCCTTCAGCGGCACCGGCTTTTCGCGCGAGGAATAGACGCTCGGATTGACGGTGTTGAAGATGCCGCCGACCAGGATCGGCCGCCAGGAAATCTCGGCGCCGAACTCCTTCGCCAACGGCTGGATGTTGTGGAAGGCGAGATAAGTCCAGGGGCTGGAGCAGTCGAAGAAGAACTCGATCATGGTGGCGTTCCCTTGAATAGAGGCGTTTATTGTCGGCCACACTGTCATTGCGAGCGGAGCGAAGCAATCCATCTCTCCGCGCGTGGAAGCATGGATTGCTTCGTCGCTCCGCTCCTCGCAATGACGGTAATGACGGTGATGAGGAGGCTACGGCCTCCCCAGCATCTCCTTGGCGCGCTGGCCGAACATGTTCTTGCGCGCCTCCTCGTCGAAGGCTTCCTTGACGAACTTGCCGATCGCGAGCCCGGCCTGCACCTGCGGCCGGGCGCGCACTTCGGCGTACCAGCGCTTGACGTTCGGGTAGTCGTCGAGCGTGAAGCCCTGCGCCTTGTGGGTCATGGTCCAGGGGAAGCAGGCGATGTCGGCGATCGAATAGTCGCCGGCGATATATGTCCCGGTCTTGCCGAGCTGGCGGTCCAGCACGCCGTAGAGCCGCGCCGCCTCGTCGCGGTAGCGCTCGATCGCATAGGGGATCTTTTCGGCGGCATAGAGCGCGAAATGGCCGTGCTGGCCGAGCATCGGCCCGAGCCCGCCCACCTGCCACATCACCCACTGGATGACTCCCAAGCGGCCGCGCATATCCGTGGGCAGGAAGCGGCCGGTCTTCTCCGCCAGGTAGATCAGGATCGCGCCAGTCTCGAACACCGAGAACGGCTTGCCGCCATCGGCGGGCGCATGGTCGACGATCGCCGGAATCCGGTTGTTCGGGCTGATCGCCAGGAATTCCGGGCGAAACTGCTCGCCGGCGCGGATATTGACCGGGATGACCTGATAGGGCAGCCCGAGTTCCTCCAGCATGATCGAGATCTTCCAGCCATTCGGCGTCGGCGCGTAGTGCAGGTCGATCATGGTTTCCCCAAAGGTCGCGTCACAAAGACACTTGTTGTTCTGTACCTCGATCATAAGACATGGCAGACAGGCGCTCAATCCGAACCGAGGGAGGCCATCCATGCTGTTTCCGACCACGATCGCAGGCTCCTTGCCGAAGCCGGAATGGCTGGCCGAACCCAACACGCTCTGGGCGCCCTGGAAGTCGCAAGGCGACGAGCTTGCGCGCGCCAAGCGCGACGCCACCCTGCTGGCGCTGAAGCTGCAGGAGGATGCCGGGATCGATCTCGTCACCGAGGGCGAGCAGGCGCGGCAGCACTTCGTCCACGGCTTCCTGGAGAGGGTCGAGGGCATCGATTTCGCCCACAAGGTCGAGATGGGCATCCGCAAGGACCGCTATAAAGCCATGGTGCCGCAGGTGGTGGCGCCGCTGCAGCTCAAGGGCCGCGTCCATGCCACCGAGGCCCGCGTCGCCCGCACCCACACCACGCGCAAACTCAAGTTCACCCTGCCCGGTCCGATGACCATCATCGACACCATCGCCGACCAATATTACGGCGACCGGATCAAGATGGCGTTTGCCTTTGCCGAACTGCTGAACGCGGAAGCCAAGGCGCTGCAAGCCGACGGCGTCGACGTGATCCAGTTCGACGAGCCCGCCTTCAATGTCTACATGGACGAGGTCCGCGACTGGGGCATCAAGGCGCTGGAGCGCGCCGCAGAGGGGCTGACCTGCGAGACCGCCGTGCACATCTGCTACGGCTACGGCATCAAGGCCAATACCGACTGGAAGAAGACGCTAGGCGGCGAGTGGCGGCAATATGAGGAGACCTTTCCTGTGATCGACAAGAGCACGATCCAGCAGGTCGCGATCGAATGCCGCAACTCGAAAGTGCCGATCGAGCTGCTCGCGCTGCTGCCGGGCAAGATCGTCCAGGCCGGCGTGATCGATGTCGTAAGCGACACGGTCGAGACCGCGGAAGACGTGGTCAGCGTGATCGAGGCGGTCGCGAAATTCGTGCCGAAGAGCAACATCATCGCCACGACCAATTGCGGCATGGCGCCGATGCGGCGCGACATCGCGGAAGCCAAGTTGATGGCGCTCGGCGCCGGCGCCAGGCTGGCGCGGCAGCGGCTCGGCTGATGCCGGTTGCTTCGTTTCCCGCGTTGATGGCTGTTGCGCTGCTGGTCGCAACCTTGCCGGCGCAGGCCGGCGAGCGCGACCAGCTCAACGCCTGTCAGGCTTTGGTTGAACGAACAGCGCAACCGCAGAAGCCAGAGCCCGACACGCCGGAAATCGCGCGCTGCCGCCAGATCATCAAGGAATGGACGCTCCGGGATTCCCGCATGAGCGTCGATCAGCAGGGCCGGCCGTTGCGCTGACGTCAAGGCGTTGCGCTTGGATGCAGCACGGGCCGATAACCGGCAGCGAACGCGCGAACCGTCGAGGGCGGCGTCAGCAGCATTGCGGCATCGGCGTCGACGTCGCCGCGAGAATAGCCGTTGAACGACCAGCGCAGCGGCTTGCCGCTCACGATGAGAAAACTCTCCTCATCCGCCTGCACCATCGCTCCGTCCGGCAGGTTCGCGAGCGGCATCGGCAGCGGATGCAGCCGCTTCCTGCCGCGGTCGAGCCGCTCGCGGTGCAGCACGGCATCGATCTCGAACGCATGGAGGTTTTTCGCGCCATTGCCCTGCTCCCAGGCGGCGCGAAAGCGGTTGGCGTCGTCGCGACGGCAGAAGAAACACGGGCGATGGCCGGCAGCGAACGCCGTGGCTTCATCGAGAAAGAACAATTCGGTCCAGCTCCGGCCGCCCATCACTTTGCGGCGCCGGCCGCGGAATTCGCACACGCATGTCAGCCACGCCGGGCTCGACCAGCGCTTTTTCAGGAGCGTCCTGGTGGCGGGATCATGGATGATGCCGCGGTTGCCGGTGAACAGCCCGCGGTGCGGCGTGGCGACGATATCGCCGGTTGGCATGACGCGGTTCTGCAGCGGCATTGGAGCGTTCACGATAGACCGCAATGATTCCTGGCAGCGAATGGCGAGTAGCGAATGGCGAATAGTCCCTCTATTCGCCATTCCCCATTCGCTATTCGCCTTCCATCACGCCGCGCCGTCGCGGATCGGGGGTTGGAACGAGAGCGCGGTGTCCCAGGGGAAGAAGATCCAGGTGTCCTGCGATACCTCGGTGATGAAGGTATCCACCAGCGGCCGGCCCTTCGGCTTGGCGTAGACGGTGGCGAAATGGGCGTCGGGCATCATCTCGCGCACCATCTTGCCGGTCTTGCCGGTGTCGACGAGGTCGTCGACGATCAGGAGCCCCTTGCCGGTGCCCCCGCCGAGCCTGGCGGTTGCTTCCGAAATGCTCTTGAGGACCTGAAGGTCACCCTGCTTGGTGTGGTCGTAGCTTGCGATGCAGACGGTGTCGATCACACGCACGCCGAGTTCGCGCGCCACGATTGCCGCCGGCACCAGACCGCCGCGGGTGATCGCGATCACCGCATGGAATGGCCCGACCTCGTTGAGCCGCCAGGTCAGCGCCCGGCAGTCCCGGTGGAACTGGTCCCACGACACCGGGAAGGCCTTGCCTGCCCGCTCCTGCGCGCTGAGGGTCGAATCCGCCATCTTTCTCTCCAAGAAGTCTTTCTACTGTCCTCCCGCGCCGCTTTAGCGGCTCGCCTGCAGGTTCGCCAGCATCTCCTTCACCGCGCCCATTGCGGCTGCGAGCTTGTTCGGATCGCGGGAGCGGACGACCAGATTGGTGTTCGGACGCTGCTCTTCGTCCAGGAACGGATAGCTGCCGATGATGGTGTCGGGATGGGCATTGGCGATCTCCCTTAAGGGTCCGCCGATGTCGCCTTCCCTCGCATTGGCGCGAACCGAATCGGAAAGCATCCGCACGCCCGACTTCAGGCGCGGCGCGACGATGTCCATCATCGCCTGCATGATGGTCGGTATGCCCGCCATCACGATGACGTTGCCGAGCTTGAAGCCCGGCGCGAGGATGGTCGCGCTCTGGATCAGTTCGGCCCCGTCGGGGATCCGCGCCATACGCAGCCGCGCCTCGTTGAGGTCCTGGTCGCTCCAGCGCTCGCGGAAGCGCGCCACCACTTCCGGATGGTGGTCGATGCCGACGCCGAACGCCCTTGCCACGCTGTCGGCGGTGATGTCGTCATGGGTCGGGCCGATGCCGCCGGTGGTGAAGACATAGCCATAACGATGGCGCAGCGCATTCAGGGCTGCGACGATGTCATCCTCGTCGTCGGCGACGACACGCACTTCCTTCAGGTCGATGCCGATATTGGTCAGATATTCGGCGATGAAGCCGATATTCTTGTCCTTGGTCCGGCCGGACAGGATCTCGTCGCCGATCACCAGAAGGCCCGCCGTGACGATCTCGCTCATGGTCTCTTTCCTCACCCTTTTCCGCTCCGGCCCTGCCGACGCAGCGCCTTGAAGTCGCGGGTCTTTGCTGCCGAAATAAGCAGGCGGCAGCCGGTTTTTCGAGCAGCCCCTTGAGACACCCATACCAAATGTCGCCAGCCAATGCATATCCCGCTGGCCCGGCCCTTGCTACCATCCCGTCAAGTCATGCACTGTGGCGTATGGCGTGGGAGGACCTTCGGGATTTATGGCAGTTGCGTTCGATGAGATGAACGGCCAGGGCGGCACCGAAATCCGCCAGGCCTACCAGGAGCTGTCCCGCTGGCTGACGGAGACGCCGCCGGATGCGCTTGAATATCGCCGCCAGGAGGCGGAGCTGCTGTTCCGCCGGATCGGCATCACCTTTGCGGTCTATGGCGATGCCGAAGCCCAGGAGCGGCTGATCCCCTTCGACGTGATCCCCCGCATCCTGTCGGCCAGGGAATGGGCGCTGCTGGAAAAGGGGCTCAAGCAGCGCGTGCTTGCCCTCAACCTGTTCCTGCGCGACATCTATCACGGCCGCGACATCCTGCGCGCCAACATCATCCCGGAAGACCTGATCTTCCAGAACCCGGTCTTCCGCCCGGAGATGAACGGCCAGGACGTGCCGCACGACATCTACGTGCATATCGCCGGCATCGACATCATCCGGACCGATCCGGAAAATTTCATCGTGCTCGAGGACAATGCGCGCACGCCCTCGGGCGTGTCCTACATGCTGGAAAACCGCGAGATCATGATGCGGCTGTTTCCGGACCTGTTCGCCCGCCACCGCGTCGCGCCTGTCGAACGTTACCCGGACGAGCTGTTGGCCGCGCTCCGCTCGGTCGCGCCGCGCGGTGCCGCGGCCGAGCCGACCGTCGCGCTGATGACGCCGGGCATCTACAATTCCGCCTATTACGAACACTCGTTCCTCGCCGACAAGCTCGGCATCGAGCTCGTCGAGGGGCGCGACCTCATCGTCAAGAACGATGAAGTGTTCATGCGCACGACCGAGGGGCTGAAGCGCGTCGATGTGATCTACCGCCGCGTCGACGACGACTTCCTCGATCCCCTCACCTTCCGCCCGGACTCCGCACTCGGCGTGCCCGGGCTGATGTCGGCCTACGCCGCAGGCAATATCACGCTCGCCAACGCGGTCGGGACCGGGATCGCCGACGACAAGGCGATCTATTCCTACATGCCCGACATCGTGAAATTCTATCTCTCCGAAGAGCCGATCCTGAAGAACGTTCAGACTTGGCGCTGCCGCGACCCGCAGGATCTCGCGTATGTGCTCGACCATCTCGACGATCTCGTCGTCAAGGAAGTGCACGGCTCCGGCGGCTACGGCATGCTGATCGGGCCGGCCGCGACGAAGGCGACCATCGAGGCGTTCCGCGACAAGCTCAAGCGCGAGCCCGAAGGCTTCATCGCCCAGCCGACACTGGCGCTATCGACCTGCCCGACCTGCACGGCCAAGGGGCTGGCGCCGCGCCATGTCGATTTGCGCCCCTTCGTGCTGACCGGCAGCGAACGCGTCACCATCGTGCCGGGCGGGCTGACGCGGGTGGCGCTGAAGGAAGGCTCGCTCGTGGTCAATTCCAGCCAGGGCGGCGGCACCAAGGACACCTGGATACTCGCCGACTAAAGGTTATTGTTTGCATGCTGTCGCGCACCGCCGAAAACCTGTACTGGCTCGCCCGCTATGTCGAGCGCGCGGAATATCTGGCGCGCACCATCGACGCCACCTTGCGCGTCACGGCACTGCCGGCGGCCTATATCGGCAAGACCAATGAATGGGACTCGGCGTTGATGACCGCCGGCGTCGGCCAGAGTTTTTACGACCACTATCAGGAAGCCAACGAGGCGAGCGTCGTCGAATATCTGTCGTTCGCATCAGACAATCCTTCCTCGATCAAGAACTGCATCGAGGCGGCCCGACTCAATGCGCGCTCGGTGCGCACCGCGCTGACCAGCGAGATGTGGGACACCATCAACGCGGCCTGGATCGAACTGCAGGCGGTCTGGTCGAAGGGCACCGCGAGCCGCGAAGACCTCGCGAAATTCCTGCGCTTCGTGCAGGAGACATCGCTGCGTTTCGACGGCTCCGCCTACCGGACCATGCTGCGCAACGACGCCTATTGGTTCTCGCGGCTGGGCGTGCATCTGGAGCGCGCCGACAACACCGCGCGCATTCTCGACGTGAAGTACCACGTGCTGCTGCCGGAAGAAGAGCACGTCGGCGGTCCGCTCGACTATTACCAGTGGACCTCGATCCTGCGCTCGGTGTCGGCGCTGACGGCCTATCATTGGGTCTATCGCGAGACGCTCAAACCCTGGCTGATCGCCGATCTCCTGATCCTCAACGACACGCTGCCGCGGTCACTCGCAAGCTGCTACGGCAATCTGGTACGCAATCTCGACCAGATCGGCGTCGCCTATGGCCGCCAGGGCGCCGCCCAGCGCCACGCCCGCGGCATCCGCAACAGGCTTGAGCACAGCAATATGGATGATATCTTCCAGCATGGCGTGCACGAATTCATCCAGGAGTTCATCGCAGACAATTCGCGCCTGGGTGAGATCGTGACGAAGCAATATCTGATATAGGGCTACTGCCCTCAAGTCAGGACCTAGGCCATGCGCCTGCGAATTGCCCACACCACGACCTATCGCTACGAGCCCCAGGCTTCCGGCGTGATCCAGATCCTCCGGATGACGCCGACAAGCCATGACGGGCAGTATGTCGCGGACTGGCAGATTGATGTCTCGACCGACTCTAGGCTCGACACGCATGAGGATGCGTTCGGCAATGTCACGCATGTCCTGACCCACGGCCCGCTCGCCGACCTCACCATTCATTGCGAGGGGCAGATCGAGACCCAGGATACCGGCGGCGTGTTGCGCGGCACCGATGAGCGCTTTCCGCCGAGCCTGTTCCTGCGCTCGACCGCGCTGACCCAGGTCAACCCTGCGATGGCGACCTTGACCCGCGAATTGCGCTCGGAGGCCGACGGCGAGGTGCTCGGCTTCCTGCATGCGCTGATGATGCAGATCTGCGAGGGCATGGCGTTCGACGAGGACCCGACCAACAGCGGCACCACGGCGGCGGAGGCCTTCGCGCTGAAGCGCGGCGTGTGCCAGGACTACGCGCACATCTTCATCACCTGCGCGCGCTCCGGCGGCGTGCCGGCCCGCTTCGTCTCCGGCCACTTCTTCCGTTCCGACGGCACGGTCAACCAGGCCGCCGGCCACGCCTGGGCGGAAGCCTATGTGCCAGATCTCGGCTGGATTGGTTTCGATGTCGCCAACGGCATCTGCACCACCGATGCCCACGCCCGCGTCGCCGTCGGCCTCGACTATCTCGGCGCCGCTCCGGTGCGCGGCACTCGCTATGGCGGCGGCACCGAGACGCTCACCGTTGCAGTCAAGGTCGAACAGGCCGGCCGCCCCGGCCAGTGGCAATCGCAGTCGCAGTAAGACTGCAAGCGCGACCTGATCGATTCGCGCTTCGTTGAACTGCTCTCGCGCGACCAAGAATTCCCGCAAACTTTGCTGGTCATTCCCGACGAGATCGAGGACGCGAGCATCGTGATACCTGCGCGCACGGCGCCGCCGTGTTCGATGCGCAACAGCGAGCGCCAATAGAGCGGTTGCATCACAGCTCATCTTCTCGCACACGAGCGCGCATGCGACGGATTCAATAGCGTCATCGATCAGTTCGTCGACTTATTAGAAGTCTTCGAAAAATCTGTTCTGCCGGAAACTTCGAGTGATTCAAAAATGCGGCAACTCGACGCGCACAGTGTGAAACCATAAGACGCCTACGGTAGCGAACGTCGCGTGAGGTCAAGCATCAACTCCGCCGCCACGGCGTTCGTCGGATGGGGGCACTGACATATGAATTGGAATGCGCACGGCGTCGCGCGTCGTACTTTCTTTTTTTCGCAACTCAACACTTTCAAGGGTACTGCAAGCATACTGGCGTTGAGCGGGATGCTGATCGCCGGTTCGCCGGCGGAGGCGCAGAACGCGGGGCAATCAGGGGCATCGACATTGCCGCCCGTCAACATCGACGCACCTGCGCAGCGCGCGCAGCGTCCAACCCAAGTCCGGCGCAACACCGCGTCGCGGCGCGATCCAAACCAGCGGCCAAATCAGCAGGCTGGTCGCTCGGCGCAGCAGCAGGCGACGCCGGCGCTGGTCTCGACGGCGCAGCGCGTCAACGCAGGTACCAACGGCTTTGTCGCCAGCCGCGCCTCCGGCGCCACCAAGACCGACGCGCCGATCATGTCGACGCCGGCGTCGGTCACCGTCATCACCCGCAGCGAGATGGACGTTCGCCAGGCGCAGAGCCTTCGCGATCTCCTGCGCTACGCACCCGGCATCTATTTCAGCAACGATACCGACTTCCGCTTCCAGCCGGTCAATGCGCGCGGATTCGCCGTCGAGCAATATCTGGACGGCCTGCGCCTGCAGGGTGGACCGTTCGGCGCGCCGCGCATCGATCCCTATCTGCTCGATCGCGCCGAACTCATCACCGGCCCGGCGTCGATCCTTTATGGTGCGGCCTCGCCCGGCGGCATCCTCAACCTTGTCAGCAAGCGTCCGACCGAAACTCCCTTCGGCGAGGTCCAGCTGCAGACCGGCACCTTCGATCGCATCCAGGGCGCGTTCGACATCGGCGGCCCCGTCGACAAGGACAAGACCCTGCTCTACCGCATCACCGGCATCGGCCTTAACGCCAACACCCAGGTCGACCATATCGGCGAGGAAAAATACGCGATCGCGCCGGCCTGGACCTGGCGGCCGGACCTCGACACCACGATCACCTTCCTCACGAGCTACCGGCAGGACCCGCAGGGCGGCGCCTTTGCGCTGCTGCCGCTCCAGGGCACGCTGGTGCCGGGCACCTACGGGCAGATTCCAAGGAACTTCTTCGCAGGCGATTTCAACTATGAGAGCCTGAAATACAAGCAGGCTACCTTCGGCTACGAATTCGAACACCGCTTCGACGACACCTTCACGGTGCGCCAGAACGTGCGCTATCTGCACAACGAGCTCAACTATATCGAGGTGCAGCCCGGCGCGTTCACGACAACGGGCGCCGGTCCCACCCTTCGGCTGGCTGACGGCCGCACCATCACGCGCAGCTACTTCTCGACCAACGAAAACCTCAATACTTTCGCCGCGGACAATCAGCTCCAGGCCAAGTTCAACATGGGCCCGTTGCAGCACACCGTGCTCGCCGGCTTTGACTATCAGCGCTACGACTTCAACAACCTGGCGCGCTACGCCCCCACCAACTCGCTCGACTTCCTGGTGCCGAACTACACTCAGAACATCGCGGTCCCGACCTCGGTGTTCCAGAACCTGGACCAGCACCTGGAGCAGCGCGGGGTCTATGTGCAGGACGAGGCGCAGCTCGGCAAGCTGACCGTGCTCGGCGGCATCCGCTACGACTGGGCCGAAGGCAATACGCTCAATCTCGGTACGCGCGTCCTCAACAATGACGAGAAGTCGAGCGGCCGCATCGGCGCCATCTATAATTTTGATATCGGGATCGCTCCTTACGTCAGCTATTCGACCTCGTTCCAGCCGACCAGCGTCGGCTTGCTGCTCAACGGCCAGCCGTACAAGCCGACGAGCGGCGAACAGGTCGAGGTCGGCGTCAAGTACCAGCCGGTGGGCTACAACCTGATATTCACCGCGGCGGTCTACGACCTGAAGCAAGAGAACGTGGTGAGCGCCATTGGCGGCCCCGGCATCCCGGCCAATTCGACCGCCCAGGTCGGCGAGGTCACTTCGCGCGGCTTCGAGGGATCGGTGGTCGGAAGCCCGCTGCCCGGCTTGAGCCTGCGCGGGCAATACTCCTACCTCGACAACCGCATCACCTCGCCACTGGACGTCAACTACGGCAAGGTGCTCGCCAACACGCCGATGAACACGGCCTCGCTGTGGGCCAATTACGTGGTGCAGAGCGGGCCGGCGATCGGCTTCGGCTTCGGCGCCGGCGTCCGCTACATCAGCGACATGTACACGACCAACGCCAATAATCTCACCGTGCCGACCATCGTCGCAAACAGCGCCGTGCTGGCCAACATCATTCCCGCCAGTACGACCTTTGATGCAGCCCTTTCTTACGATTTCGGAATGCGGGTCAAGGAATGGAAGGGATTGAGCGCAGCCGTGAACGTCAATAACGTGTTCGACAACAGCTACGTCTCGGTCTGCACGGCGGGCGGCTGTCGCTGGGCGGTCGGCCGCACGGTATTGGCAACGATGACCTACCGATGGTGATGGGATGACCGCACGATCCGTGAAATGGTGGTCGCTGGTCCATAAATGGACCAGCCTTATCTGCACGCTGTTCATGCTGATGCTGTGCATCACGGGTCTGCCGCTGATCTTTCACGACGAGATCGACGATCTCTTCAAGCCGGAGATCGCCGCGCGCGAACTTCCGCCCGATACCCCGGAAGCCTCGCTGATCAGGCTGATTGACGCGGCAAAGGCGCGCCATCCGGAACGCTACGTCCAAATCCTGAACTGGGACGACGACCATGCCAATGTCGTCAACGTCTTCATGTCGGAGACGCCGCTGCCGCCGCCGGGACAGCGCTTCCTAAAGCTGTCCTTCGATTCGCGGACCGCCGAGCTCCTCGGGGAAGACGCGCAGCAAGGCGGGCCGATGCGGACCATCCGCATCTTCCACCGCGACATGCTGATGGGACTGCCGGGCGAGTTGTTCCTCGGCGTCATGGGCTTATTGTTCGTGGTCGCCGTCGTCTCCGGCGTCATGCTCTACGCGCCATTCATGCGGCGGCTCGATTTCGGCGAGGTGCGACGCGCTCGCGCGCGGCGGATCAAATGGCTCGACCTGCACAATCTGATCGGCGCTGTGACCCTGGTGTGGGCGTTCGCCGTCGGCCTCACCGGCGTCATCAACACGATATCGCTGCCGCTGTTCAACGCCTGGCGTGCGCAGGTGATGCCGGAATTGATCGCGCCGCATCGCGGCAAGCCGCCGCTCTTGAAATTCGCGTCCATCGACGACGTCGTTGCCACTGCACGCCAGGCGCTCGGCGACAACACGCCCGTCAGCCTCGTGCTGCCAACCGAAGCGCCGTTCGGCACGCCGCGCCACTTCATCGTCTGGACCAAGGGAACAACGCCGATCACCTCGCGGCTATTTACGCCGGTGCTGGTCGATGCCGAGACGGCGCAACTGACCACCGCGAAGGGACTGCCGTGGTACTTGCGGACGCTGCAGGTGTCGCGCCCGCTGCATTTCGGCGATTACGGCGGCCTGCCGCTCAAGATTATCTGGGCGCTGCTCGATCTCGCCACCATCATCGTGCTCGCAAGCGGCATCTATCTCTGGCTCGGCAAGCGCAGGCCGGCTGGTGCGGCAAGGCAGGCCCCGTCTCCATCGCCTGCAGCAGCGACCTCGCTGGCCAGTTCGTGAAATCGTCTCCGCCGGACCACCGACCGCGCCGATCGGGATCGCAGCGCGACGCTGACGCGGAAAGGTTAGCGCCGCGCTACAGGCGTAACCCGACTGAAACCATGCCGTAGCGCCACGTCTCCACCCTCTCGTGCAATACCTTTACCGCAAGAGAGATCGAGACAGATGCTCCAAGACAAACTTCGTGACCATCGTGTGCCAACCGCGCGGGAAAGCAACGGGGCCCTGCTCGGCGGCATCCGGAAGTTGGCTCCGGAGATCGCGGCTCGAGCGGCAGAGATGGAAGCCGCACGCAACGTTCCGACCGACCTCGTTGATCGGTTGAAATCGATCGGCCTCTATCGGATTTTTGTGCCGAGGAGTCATGGTGGATTGGAACTTTCCTTGCCGGCAGGGCTGGAAGTCGTCAGGTCTCTCTCCCGGCTTGACGGTTCGCTTGGCTGGCTCGCGATGGTGGCCGGCGGCGGAGGCATTTTTGCAACCCTGACACGGCCCGAGACCCACCAGCGCATCTATCAAAACGGACCTGATGTGCCGCTGTGCGGTTCGGCGCAGCCGGCCGGAACGGCCAAGCCCACGGCGAACGGCTTCCGTGTCAACGGCCGATGGCCGTTCGCGAGTGGCTGCAAGCAGGCCGAGTGGATGATGGGGTTCTGCGTCATCACTGACGAGAATGGCAAACCGGCCACTGATGCGCAGGGACAGCCGCGGGTTCGCGGCGTTGCGTTGCCCGCGCAGAACTGGGAAATCGAGGACACCTGGCATGCGGCGGGCCTCAAGGGGACCGGCAGCCATCACATCGTGCTGCGGGATGCGCTGGTTTCTGAGACCGAATTCTTCGATTTAGCGGGCGCGGCCTGCGTGACGGGTCCGCTCTATCCGGCGGTGAGGCAGTTGCTGCCGATGTTTCACGGTGCGCTCGCCGTCGGGATCGCCGAAGGCGCCATGGACGATCTGGCGACGGTGGCCAATTCGGGGCGGCAGCAGTTCCGAGCCGCCACGCCGATGCGGGACTCCGAGACATTCCAGTTCGAACTCGGACGTATTGCCGCTGACATGAAGGCAGCCCAGGCCTACTACGAAGCGGCGACCGCAAGCCTTTGGCATCACGCCCTGGCCGGAACGCTGAACGACGAACGGGTGGTTGTCGAGAGCACGCAGGCGACGATCTGGATCACCGCGACCTGTGTTCGGATCGTTGACGCATGTTTCGAACTTGGCGGAAGCAGTGTCGTCTACGAGACGTCGCCGCTGCCGCGACGCCTGCGCGACATCCGAGTCGCCGCTCAGCACGCTGCTGCCCAGCAAAGGCAATATGCCACCGTCGGCAAGGAGTTCCTGACGCGATCGGCACAGGATGCCGGACGAGCATGATGGTGATAGGCTCAAAGTGTCTTCGAGCGCGTTGACACGGTTCGCGTGAAGAAAATCGAAAATAATGATGTGTATCATTACAGACGTAACCCGAGAGCAACTCGGCTGAAACCATGCAGTAGCGTCACGCCTCCATCCTCTTGTCAGATTCCTTTCGCGGCAAGAGAGGTCGAGACAGATGCTCCATCAAGACCAATTTCGTGACCTTCGTACCCTGACGGCGCCGGACAGCAACAAGACCGTGCTCTCCGGCATCCGGAAATTGGCTCCCGAGATCGCGGCTCGCGCCGCCGAGATCGAAGCCACAAACTGCATCCCGCCCGACCTAATCGATCGGCTGAAATCGGCCGGTATCTTTCGGTTGTTCGTGCCGAGAAGCTTTGGCGGATTGGAACTTGCCCTGCCGGAGGGGTTGGAGGTCATCAGGGCTCTGGCCCGGCTTGATGGTTCGGTCGGGTGGATCGCGATGGTGGCCGGCGGGGGCAGTCTTTTCGCGACCTGGGAAGCACGTGAAACCTACGAGCGCATCTATCGGAACGGACCTGACGTCCCCGTCTGCGGATCCGCGCAGCCGACCGGAATGGCCAAGCCTACGGAGGGTGGCTTCCGGGTGAGCGGCCGATGGCCATTCGCGAGTGGCTGCAAGCATGCCGAGTGGATGGCGGGGTTCTGCCTCATCACCGACGACAACGGCAAACCTGCCGCCGGTCCGCACGGGCAGCCAGTCGTTCGCGGCTTTGCGTTGCCGGCGCAGAATTGGGAAATCGAGGATACTTGGCATGCGGCCGGTCTCAAGGGAACCGGCAGCCATCACATTGTGCTGCGCGACGTACTGGTTCCGGAGGCCAACTTCTTCGATGTCGAAAGCGGCGTGCCCTGTGTGCCGGGCCCGCTCTATCCGGCAGTGAAGCAATTGGTGCCGATGTTTCACAGTGCGGTCGCCGTCGGCATAGCCGAAGGCGCCGTCGACGAATTGGTGGCGCTGGCCCATACGGGACGGCAGCAGTTCCGGGCCACCACGCCGATGCGCGACTCCGAGATATTCCAGTTGGAGCTTGGCCGCATTTCCGCCGACCTCAGGGCAACGCAGGCCTTTTGCGAGGCGCAGACCGCAAGCCTTTGGCACCACGCCTTGGCGGGCACGCTGAACAACGAAGACCTTGCTGTCGAGAGCACGCAGGCCGCGACCTGGATCGCTGCCGCCTGCGTTCGGATAGTCGATGCATGTTTCACGCTGGCCGGAAGCAGCGCAGTCTATGAGACTTCGCCGCTGCAGCGACGCCTGCGCGACATGCACGTCGCCGCCCAGCACGCCGCTGTGCAGCAACGACAATATGTCGCCGGCGGCAAACTGCTTTTGGCACGCTCCGCGCAGGATGCCGGACAAGCCTGATGGTGATAGGCTACGCCTAACACATATTTACCGTCACCATCTGGCTGAGGGGCGCCAGGAGCGCATACTGACCATGAATTTGAATCGACGTCACTTCGTCGTCGCCGCTCTCGCGAGTCTGGCGTCGCTCGACCGCGCCGCCGCAGTCGAGCGGTGGAAAAGCCTGCC
Source organism: Bradyrhizobium sp. Ai1a-2 (assembly GCF_000426245.1). GTDB lineage: Bacteria > Pseudomonadota > Alphaproteobacteria > Rhizobiales > Xanthobacteraceae > Bradyrhizobium. The sequence goes on from NZ_AUEZ01000056.1 coordinate 16,569, forward strand.
CGCGACGCCGGCGCCGGTTGCAGGTGGCGGCGCGCGAGCGCAGGTGAACGGCATCAGCCTGTTTCACGTCGCACTCGGCGAAGGAAGCCCTGTGGTCTTTCTCCACGGCGGGCTTTCCAACTCCGATTACTTCGGCCTGCAGGTGCCTGATGTCGCGCGCAAGCATCACGTCATTCTCGTCGACAGCCGCGGCCATGGCCGCAGCACGCGCAACGCCCAGCCGTTCGGCTACGATCTGATGACGGATGATGTCGTCGCGCTGCTCGATCATCTGCAGATTCCGCGTGCGGCGATCGTCGGCTGGAGCGACGGCGCCATCATCGGACTGGACATGGCGATCCGCCATCCCGATCGGGTCAGCCGCGTGTTTGCGTTCGGCGCCAATACTCAGACGTCAGGCCTGAAGCCGGATGTCGACAAAGATCCGACCTTTGCGCAGTTCATCGCGCGCGCAAAGACCGAGTATGAGCGGCTCTCGCCGACGCCGAAGGAATTCGACCAGTTCCTGCATCAGATCGAGAAGATGTGGGAGACCCAGCCGAACTGGACCGACGAGCAGTTGCGCTCGATCCGCACCCCCGTGCTGGTCGCAGACGGCCAATACGACGAGGGCATCAAGCGCGAGCACACCGAATACATGGCGGCGACCATTCCGGGCGCCGGCCTGCTGATCCTTCCCAATGTCAGCCACTTCGCGTTCCTGCAGGATCCTGCGCTGTTCAACGCTGCGCTGCTCGATTTCCTGGACTCCTGATCAGAACGGCCGGCTAAGGCGTGATGACTTTTCTTCGAATCGTCATCCCGCTTTAGCTCTTTGTTTGAGCATGATCTCCGCGCAAACGCTTCGCGTTTGTCGCGAGGAAAACCGGTGCCCACTTTTCCGGATCATGCTCGAGGTCGTGCTATCATCGGGGTTGCTTCAAACCGGACCAGCGAGAGAAACCATGGCAACCGTAAAACTGCTTTCGGACGAGGAACTCTCGGCGGAAGCGCGCGCCGTCTTCGAGGATATCCGCACGACGCGGAAGTCGGACTTCGTCAACAATTTCTGGCGCGCGCTCGCGCATGATCCGAAAACCCTGCGTCGAACCTGGGAGAGCATCAAGGAAGTGATGGCTCCGGGGGCGCTCGATCCAAAAGTCAAGGAGATGCTCTACGTCGCGGTTTCGATCGCCCATGGCTGCAGCTACTGCATTCATTCGCACACCGCGAGCGCCCGCGCTAAAGGCATGACCGAGGCCGAATATCAGGAAATGCTGGCGATCGTCGGCATGGCCGCCGAGACGAATCGTCTGGTGACCGCCTTGGGCGTGCCCGTGGACGAGGCGTTCCTCGTCGATGCGCCGGCGGGACGCACTCCGGAAACGTGACCGCGGCCCTGGGGCCATGCCGTATCTCGCTGGAAGCGCGGCGATCGCGCTTCCCCTGCCCTGCCGCGCCCCCCTTGTCTGAACGCACGCCGTTCCCGGGGAATTAGGGTTGGATGCGACGGCGAAATTGGCTACTAGTTTGGCGCCGAGACGTTCGGACTTTCGGGGACGGAAATGACCTATTGCTGCGGAATCCTGGTGCGGGACGGCCTCGTCATGATCGCCGACACCCGCACCAATGCAGGGCTCGACAACGTCTCGACCTTCCGCAAATTGCACATCTTCTCCCAGCCCGGCGAGCGGATCATGGCAGTCGCCAGCGCCGGCAATCTCGCGATCAGCCAGTCGGTGCTGTCGACGCTGACGGAAGGCATGGAAGACCCTGAAACCGGAGAGGTCGAGACGCTCCTGAACGCGCCGACCATGTTCCAGGCCGCACAGCGCATCGGCCGCGCCATCCGCGCAGTGCACTCGACCGAAGGCGAGGCGCTGAGGTCGGAAGACGTCTCTTTCGATGTCTCGTTCCTGTTCGGCGGCCAGATCAAGGGCTCGCGGATGCGGCTATTCATGATCTACACCGCCGGCAACTTCATCGAATGCACCACCGACACGCCCTATTTGCAGATCGGCGAGCACAAATACGGCAAGCCGGTGCTCGACCGCGCCATGCATTACGACGTCGAGCTCTATGAAGCGCTGAAGACCGGGCTGATCTCGATGGATTCGACGATGCGTTCCAACCTCGGCGTCGGTCTGCCGATCGACGTGCTGGTGGTGCGCAACGACGCCTGCGAGGCCGACCTCAATCACCGGATCGAGGCGGGCGAACCCTATTTCCACGATCTCCGCTCGCGCTGGTCGGCGGCGCTCCGCGCGGCGCATCAGAATATCCCGAGACCGCCGTACAAGACCGAAACCGAATCCAAGAAGCAATAAGGAAGGAAACGATGGCCGAGGCACGAAAGAGAATAGCTGTAGTCACCGGCGCCGGCACCGGCGTTGGACGCGCCGCATCGCTGGCGCTGATCAATGCCGGCTTCACCGTGGTGCTGGCCGGCCGCCGGCTGGACATGCTGCAGGAGACGCAGAAGCTCGGCGGCGATGCCAGCAAGAGCCTGTGCGTGCCGGCCGACATGACCGATCCCGCCTCGATCGCGGCCCTGTTCGCCAAGGTGACGGACAGCTATGGCCGCCTCGACGTGCTCTTCAACAATGCCGGCATGGGCGCGCCGCCGGTGAATTTCGAGGACTTGCCGCTGGCGCAATGGCAGGCAGTGGTGAACACCAATCTGACCGGTCCCTTCCTGTGCACCCAGCACGCCTTCCGCATCATGAAGGACCAGACCCCGCGCGGCGGGCGTATCATCAACAACGGCTCGATCTCGGCGCACGCGCCGCGGCCGTTCTCCGCCGCCTACACCGCGACCAAGCACGCGATCACCGGCCTGACCAAAGCGTCCAATCTCGACGGCCGCATGTACGACATCGCGGTCGGCCAGGTCGACATCGGCAATGCCGCAACCCCAATGACCGACCGCATGGTCGACGGCGTGCTGCAGCCCGACGGCCGCAAGATGCCGGAGCCACGAATGGACGCGAAGGCTGTCGGCGACGCCATCGCCTACATGGCCAACCTGCCGCTCGACGCCAACGTGCTGTTCATGACGGTAATGGCAAGCAAGATGCCGTTCGTCGGACGGGGGTAGGCGCCCTGCTCTCACCGTCATTGCGAGCCACCGGGTCCGCGCGAATGCGCCGCCCGATGACAGGCTCCGCGAAGCAATCCATGGCACCGCTTGCCGAAACAGTGGATTGCTTCGTCGCTTTGCTCCTCGCAATGACGGTGGCGGAAACAGCATCGCAACAGCATCCACGACGGAGGACGTTCACTAGACCGAACGGAGCGGCATTGTGCTTGCAGATCGTGCTGCCATAATCGTTCGGGAGATTTGTGAATGTTACAGCTGCAATCGGCGTTCGGCGTGGTGGCGCTGCTTCTGATCGCCTGGGCGTTCAGCGAAAAACGCCGCGCGGTGTCGATCCGGCAGGCGATCGTCGGACTGCTGGTGACGCTGGTCACTGCGCTGGTGCTGATCAAGGTGCCGCCGGTGGCATCCGCTTTCGGCGCAATCAACGAGGCCGTCGGCGTCATCGCGGCCGCTTCGCGCGCCGGCACCTCCTTCGTGTTCGGCTATCTCGGCGGCGCGCCGCTGCCGTTCGATCTCAAGGCGCCGGGTGCGGACTTCATCCTCGCCTTCCAGGCGCTGCCGATCGTGCTGGTCATGAGCGTGCTGACCACGCTCCTGTTCTATTGGCGCGTGCTGCCGCCGATCGTGCGCGGCCTGGCCTGGCTGTTGGAACGGACGCTCGGCGTCGGCGGCGCGGTCGGGCTCTCCACCGCCGCCAACATCTTCCTCGGCATGGTGGAAGCGCCGCTGTTCATCCGGCCCTATCTTGCGCAGCTCAGCCGCGCCGAATTGTTCCTGGTGATGACGGGCGGCATGGCCGGGATCGCCGGCACCGTGCTGGTGCTCTACGCCACCCTGCTGGCGCCGCTGATCCCGGACGCCGCGGCGCATTTCGTCATCGCCTCCGTGTTAGGGGCGCCGGCGGCGATCCTGGTGAGCCTGATCATGGTGCCGGAGACATCGGATCAACGCACCGGCGGATCGCTCGACGATCGCAGCGATCCCGAGATGCACGCATCCTCGACGATGGATGCCATCGTCAAGGGCACCGCAGCCGGGCTCGAGCTGTTGCTCAACATCGTCGCGATGCTGCTCGTGCTGGTGGCGCTGGTCTATCTCGTCAACGCCATCCTCGGGATCCTGCCGGAAATCGGCGGCGCGAAGATTTCTTTGCAGCGCCTGCTCGGCTACATCATGGCGCCGGTGTGCTGGCTGATGGGGCTGCCGTGGTCGCAGGCCATCACCGCCGGCAGCCTGATGGGCACCAAGACGGTGCTGAACGAATTGATCGCCTATGTCGACCTGTCGAAGCTTCCCACCGAGGCGCTCGATCCGCGCTCGCGCCTGATCATGCTCTATGCGATGTGCGGCTTCGCCAATTTCGCCAGCCTCGGCATCATGATCGGCGGCCTCAACACGATGGCGCCGACGCGGCGCGAGGAGATCAATGAGTTGGGGTTGAAATCGATCGTCTCGGGCACGCTGACGACCTGCCTGATGGGCGCGATCGTGGGGATGTTGACGTAGAAGCAGTAGCCCAGATGGAGCGCAGCGCAATCCGGGACAGCCTCTCAGCCATCAGCAGTCTTCCCGGATTGCGCTGCGCTCCATCCGGGCTACAGTTAAGCAGCAGTTACGCCGTCAACTCCACCGTCTTGAACTCAGCCGGCAGGATGATCTCGAGCAGTTCGACGTCGTCGGAATAATCGAGGATCATGTGCTTGATCTTCGGCGGCTGGGTCCAGGAGCTGCCCTGCTGCATCAGCGTCTCACCCTGCCCTTCCATGTAGGTCTTGACCCAGCCCTTGAGCACATAAACCATCTGGAATTGCACGTCGTGATAATGCAGTTTCGAGACCTCTTCCGGATTGCACGGACCGGCTAGCCGGATCACATGCGCCTGCGCTAACCCATGCGTGGCGTCAGCAATTCCGAGATCGCGATACTTCGCGTAGGCGCGTAGCCCATCGGCCTTGAAGTCTTCTTCACGATGATGGCTGATCGCGATGCGCTGCTTCGGCCGCGCCTTGTGCGCCGCTTTGGATACGCGGCCCTTGGACTTGATCGCCTTGCGGGCGGTTGATTTGGCGGCGGTCTTGTGCCCCGTCCACTTCTTCCGGACCGCAGTCTTGGCCGCGGGTCTTGATGTCACCTTCTTAGCCATGGCCTGCCTCCCTGTTGCAGGCGTCCGCGACGCGGACGCGTCCAGGGAACGTTACCACCGTTCCGCCCGGCGGCAATCGGTCTTAGCGCCTCACTTGGCGTCTCAGTGCAGGCGGAAGACGCCGTCGACGGCGCGCAACTCCGCCGGCTTGATCAGCTTGGAATGCGCGACGGTTACCGAGTGGAGCGGCCCCTCGAGCTTCTCCTGCCAGAAGGCGAGGAAATCCTGCAGCGCCGGGAATTTCGGGAAGAGGTCGTAGTTCTGCCAGACGTAGGTCTGCAGCAGCGAAGGGTGGTCCGGCATCCGGTAGAGGATCTGTGCCGTCGTCAGCCCGTAACCCAGAAGCTGCTTCCGGAAATCGTCGGAAACAACCCCACCAACCCGCGAGACCATATGCCAACCTCCTTTGCCAAGGAGCGCATTGACGGGATGGCTTTCCTGCCGGAGCCACCCCGGCGGAGATGCGCTCACATGAGAGAAATGTGACGCATGCGACCAACTCATCACAAGCCTAAATGTTTAATACGATGTTGAAAAATCGTGCGTTAGCAGCAACTTAGCCTGCCTGCTAATACGGGCCTCGCCGATCGCCCCACGGCGGGTTAATGGTGATAAACGATACTGGCAGGCGGCGATTTCGAGCGCCAATTTTTCTGCTACAAGCCCTTGCCCCCATACAAAGTCTGGCCTATTTCCATCCCAGCTAGCTTGGCACTCGCCAGGGTAGACTGCTAACACTCCAAAATTCTACAGCATCCAGAATAGCTTAGGAGGACTGCATGAGTTTCCGTCCGCTTCACGACCGCGTCGTGGTCAAGCGCATCGACGCCGAAGAGAAGACTGCAGGCGGCATCATCATTCCAGACACTGCCAAGGAAAAGCCCTCCCAGGGCGAAGTCGTCGCTGTCGGCCCCGGCGGCCGCGACGAGGCCGGCAAGCTGATCCCGATCGACCTCAAGGTTGGCGATCGCGTCCTGTTCGGCAAGTGGTCCGGCACCGAGGTCAAGATCGACGGCCAGGAGCTGCTGATCATGAAGGAAAGCGACATCATGGGCGTCCTCGACATCCCCACGTCTTCCAAGAAGAAGGCGGCCTAAGGCCCTCCCTCCCAGGATAAATCCCTCAAGGAAAAAACTCACATGGCAGCTAAAGAAGTCAAATTCTCCGTCGAGGCGCGCGACAAGATGCTGCGCGGCGTCGACATCCTCGCCAATGCGGTGAAGGTCACCCTCGGCCCGAAGGGCCGCAACGTCGTGCTCGACAAGTCGTTCGGCGCTCCGCGCATCACCAAGGACGGCGTCACCGTCGCCAAGGAGATCGAGCTCGACGACAAGTTCGAGAACATGGGCGCCCAGATGGTACGCGAAGTCGCCTCCAAGTCCGCTGACGCGGCCGGCGACGGCACCACCACCGCAACCGTGCTGGCCCAGGCGATCGTGAAGGAAGGCGCCAAGTCGGTCGCCGCCGGCATGAACCCGATGGACCTGAAGCGCGGCATCGACCTCGCGGTCGAGGCTGTGGTTGCGGACCTGCAGAAGAACTCCAAGAAGGTGACCTCCAACGACGAGATCGCCCAGGTCGGCACCATCTCCGCCAACGGCGACGCCGAGATCGGCAAGTTCCTCTCCGACGCCATGAAGAAGGTCGGCAACGAGGGCGTGATCACGGTCGAGGAAGCCAAGTCGCTGGAGACCGAGCTCGACGTCGTCGAGGGCATGCAGTTCGACCGCGGCTATATCTCGCCCTACTTCGTCACCAACGCCGACAAGATGCGCGTTGAGATGGACGACGCCTACATCCTCATCAACGAGAAGAAGCTCTCCTCGCTGAACGAGCTGCTGCCGCTGCTCGAGGCCGTGGTGCAGACCGGCAAGCCGCTCGTCATCGTCGCTGAAGACGTCGAAGGCGAAGCCCTTGCCACCCTGGTCGTCAACCGCCTCCGTGGCGGCCTGAAGGTCGCAGCCGTCAAGGCTCCGGGCTTCGGTGATCGCCGCAAGGCCATGCTGCAGGACATCGCGATCCTGACCGGCGGCCAGGCGATCTCGGAAGACCTCGGCATCAAGCTCGAGAACGTCACGCTGCAGATGCTCGGTCGCGCCAAGAAGGTGATGATCGACAAGGAGAACACCACGATCGTCAACGGCGCTGGCAAGAAGGCCGACATCGAGGCGCGCGTGGCGCAGATCAAGGCGCAGATCGAGGAGACCACCTCGGACTACGACCGTGAGAAGCTGCAGGAGCGTCTGGCCAAGCTCGCGGGCGGCGTCGCGGTGATCCGCGTCGGCGGCGCGACCGAGATCGAGGTGAAGGAGCGCAAGGATCGCGTTGATGACGCGATGCACGCGACCCGCGCGGCGGTCGAGGAAGGCATCGTTCCAGGCGGCGGCGTCGCCCTGCTCCGTGCCTCCGAGCAGCTCAAGGGCCTGCGCACCAAGAACGACGACCAGAAGACCGGCGTCGAGATCGTGCGCAAGGCACTGTCGTCTCCGGCCCGCCAGATCGCGATCAACGCCGGTGAAGACGGTTCGGTCATCGTCGGCAAGATCCTCGAGAACAAGTCCTACGCTTACGGCTTCGACTCGCAGACCGGCGAATATGCCGACCTCGTCAAGAAGGGCATCATCGACCCGACCAAGGTCGTGCGCACCGCGATCCAGAACGCGGCGTCTGTTGCGGCGCTCTTGATCACCACCGAGGCGATGGTCGCCGAGCTGCCCAAGAAGGGCGGCGCCGGCCCCGCGATGCCTCCGGGCGGCGGCATGGGCGGCATGGATTTCTGATCCGGCCCTCAGGCACTATTCGAAAAATGCAAAACCCCGGCAGCAATGCCGGGGTTTTTGTTGGGCATATCTCTCATCGTCATTCCGGGGCGCGCCTGCTGGCACGAGCCCGGAATCCACCGCCTTGTGGAAACTTAAGACGTGGCGCAGGCGTTGTTACGACACGCCAATGCTGGGAGGTGGGCATGGTAAAAAAACGCATCGGCATTCTCACGGGCGGCGGCGACGTCCCCGGTCTCAACGCCGTGATCAAGAGCGTGACGTATCGCGGCAGTGAGGACGACATCGAGGTTGTCGGTCTCCGCCGTGGTTGGGAGGCCCTCACGCACCTGAATCTCGACGACCCGGCGAGCAGGTCCCACTACATCATCCCGCTGAGCCGTGAGAACACCCGCATCATCGACCGACACGGCGGCACCGTGCTGCATTCGAGCCGCACCAATCCGTCCAAAATGAAAAAGCTGCCCGATCATCTCGTCGGCGGCGACTTTCCAGTCTCCCAGAGCACCAAGGGCGGCATCGCAACCAGGACGTGGGACCTCACCGGCCAGGTGCTGGCGAACCTCTCGGGGCTCGGCATCGAACACCTGATCGCCATCGGCGGCGACGATACGCTCAGTTACGCGGCCAAGCTCAACGAGCTCGGCGTCAAGGTCATCGCCATCCCGAAGACGATGGACAACGACGTTCGCAACACTGAGTACTGTATCGGCTTCTCGACTGCCATCACCCGCGCCAGCGACGCCATCCAGCGGCAGCGCACAACAGTCGGCTCGCACGAGCGCATCGGCATTTTCCGCGTCTTTGGCCGCGATGCCGGATTCACGGCACTCTTCACCGCATACGCCACCTCGATACGGTGCGTCATACCGGAGTACAAGGTCAATCTCGACAAGCTGATCCGTTTGCTCGTCGAGGAGAAGCGCACCAACCCGAGCAACTACGCGTTGGTCGTGCTCAGCGAGGGCGCCGCGTGGGAGGGCTATACGGTGCAGGAATATGGCGAGCCTGACGCCTACGGGCATCGCAAGAAGGCGAGCGTGGCGGAATCTCTTGCTGACGAGATCAAGCGCCACGTCGGCGAGGAAACCATCACCTCCGACCTCACCTACGACCTGCGATCGGGCGATCCGGACTTCATGGACAAGCTTGTGGCCCTGACTTTCGGCAACATGGCTTACGATGCCATCCTGGAAGGCAAGACCGGCCTCATGTCCGCGCTGGTGGAGGGCCGTTACGACCTCGTACCCCTGCCTGATGCCAAGCTCGGGCCACGCAAGCTGGATGTCGCCAGCACGTACAACACGGAGCGATACCGTCCCATGTACGCGAACAAGCGCGGGCTGCCGATCTTTCTCAACCGCGCGTCATAGGTGGCGTGGTAACCCAATCGCCGGAATGGCTGCCTGCTGCGGTGCGTCGCAAGCGGCAATGGCCTTCCTTGGAACCTAACGCAACATCGGACGTTTTGTCCGCCAATGAGCAGCGCCGTCGCCCCGGCGCGGCGAGCGCCGAGGCCGAGGCGCTGCGTTGCGCAGGGAGAAATGCTCATGAGACTCACTGTTTCGGTCATCAAGGCTGACATTGGCTCCGTCGGCGGGCATACCAAACCGTCTGCACGCATGATGGCGACAGTCGAGGACGAGGTCGCGAAGGCGATCGACAAAGGTCTCTTGACAGATGGTTTCGTCCGCCACACCGGCGACGACATTGCGATCATCATGACGCATATGCGGGGTGAAGGAAGCCCCGAGGTACATCAATTCGCCTGGAAGACGTTTCTCGCCGCCACTGCGGTCGCGAAGACGTCCGGGCTCTATGGCGCCGGCCAGGATCTTCTCGTCGACGCACCTTCCGGAAACGTTCGCGGCGCCGGCCCGGCCGTCGCCGAGCTCAGCTTCGACCACAGCCTCTCGGGCGCGAGACCCGCGGAGTCCTTCATGGTGTTCGCCGCCGACAAATGTGGCCCCGGCGCCTACAACCTGCCGCTCTACCTCGCCTTTGCCGATCCCATGTATTGCGCCGGGCTGATGCTGCCCCCGATGATCAAGGGATTCCGTTTCCATGTCATCGACATGGACCACACGGCTGGCGATAGCATCATTGAACTCGACGCGCCCGCGGACGGCTATCATATTGCCGCGCTGCTCCGCGACAACGAGCGCTTTGGCATTGATCGCATCATTTCTCGAACATATGGCGAGGTCGCGGTGGCTGTTTCGGCGCAGCGTCTACACTCGATCGCAGGGAAGTACACCGGCAAGGATGATCCGGTCGCGATCATCAGGAATCAGGGGATTTTCCCAGCTCCGGAAGAAATCGTCTCGCCGTTCGCCAAGGCACACTTCGTAGGCGGCGATGCACGTGGCTCGCACGTGATGCCGCTGATGCCCGTGCCGCTTAACACTGCGGTGACGGGTATGTACTGCCTGCCGATTGTTTCTTGTGCCGGCTTTTCGATCGACAAGGCAGGTCGATTTTCCGAGTCCTATACCGATTTCTTCGACAATCCGGCGTGGGACGAGGTCCGCCGGCGCGCCCAGCGCAAGGCTATCGACATGCGCAGCCAAGGCTGGTCGGGCGCCGCGATGCTGCCCTACTCCGAGCTTGAGTATGGCGGCTTCCGCGATACCGTGTCCGCGCTGCTCAAGCGTTTCCAGCTGCGCAAGGAGCGCAAGCCGGAAGCGGCCGAGTAGAGAACACTGTAGGTGTCTTGCGGCTCCTTGCGATGGTTGCCGTCGCGCGCGGAGCCATACCGGAGGCGACCATGTTCACGCCTGACGGAAAATACCTCCTGGTCGGGAACTACATTACTCAGGACTTCTCAATCCTGAAGGTGAACGGGACCAGCGTCGCCGCCATCGGCAAGTGCTTCCAGGTGCCGGGGCATCCGGTATCGACCAGAATTGGACCCAACTAGGAGGCCCAAAATCCGGAGGGGAAACGTCATGAAACGCCGCGAATTTCTGAGAACGGCAGGCACCGGCCTCGCTGCATCAACTGCCGTTGCTGCGCCGGCCATCGCGCAGTCCATGCCTGAACTGAAATGGCGTTGCACGACGAGCTGGCCGAAGTCGCTTGACGTTCCCTTCAGTGCATCCGAAACGGTCTCGAAATATGTCGCGGAAGCCACCGACAACAAGTTTCAAATCCAGCCTTTCGCCGGCGGCGAGATCGTCCCTCCCCTGCAAGCGGTCGATGCGGTGAGCAACGCAACGGTCGAGATGTGTCACACTGCCGCCTATTACTTCATCGGCAAAGACCCGACCTTCGCGCTCTATTGCTCCGTTCCGTTCGGGCTGAATTCGCGCCAGCAGAATGCCTGGTTCCAGGATCACGGCGGCCAGGACATGCTCAACGAGTTCGGCAAGAAGTACAATTTATACGGCATTGCGGGCGGCAACACCGGCACTCAGATGGGCGGATGGTTCCGCAAGGAGATCAACAGCGTACAAGACCTCAACGGGCTCAAAATGCGGATCGGCGGATGGGCGGGCAAAACGTTTTCCAAGCTTGGCGCCGTCCCGCAGCAGATCCCGGGCGGCGACATCTATCCCGCATTGGAGAAAGGGACGATCGACGCGACCGAATGGGTCGGCCCCTACGACGACGAAAAGCTCGGCTTCTACAAGGTCGCCAAGTATTACTATTTTCCTGGCTGGTGGGAGGGTGGCACGGCGCTGCACTTCTTCATCAATTTGGACAGGTGGAATGCCCTGCCGAAGGCTTACAGTTCGCTGCTCGTGGTAGCCTGCGGCTACGCCAACATGGATGTTCAGGCGCGGTATGATGCGCGCAATCCGGCGGCGCTAAAGCGACTCGTGGCCAACGGGGCACTCCTGCGTCCGTTCAGCCAGACCATCATGGACGCCTGCCTGAAGGCCTCCAACGAGGTCAACGCCGAAACCTCCGCATCCAATCCTGACTTCAAGAAGATCTACGATTCGCAAATGGAGTTCCGAAACGACGAGAACATCTGGTGGCAGGTCGCGGAATATTCCTATGAAACGTTCATGATCCGCACGCGTCCGAAGGGCTGAGCAGCGGCTGTTGTTTAGAGCAGAGCCCGGAATCCATTTCGCCGCTCGCGCAGGCATATCAACGGGGCAGGGATCGCGATTTGCACGACCCCGAAATACCCATCCGGCCCGATCGCGAATATGGCTCCCGTCGTCGGCCGATCTCATTTCGGCGGCTGTAACTCGACATCGTAGCGCGCGTAGATGCGGGCGAGCGTGCCGTCGGCCAGCAATGCATCGAGGGCGGCGTCGATGCCCTGTCGCAGCTTCTCGTCCGGACTGACCATCCCGACAGCGACATTCCAGTTCAGGTCCGGCAAGTCCTCGAAGGCTGGGATACGGCGGACGCGCGCATCGGGATGGGTCTGGTTGAACCAGCCGATTGCGGCGGGCGTGACCGCCGCGGCATCGATCTCGCCTTTGGCCAGCGCCTCCATGATGTCGTCCTCGAACGCGAATGGCGAAGTCTTGACGCCTTGCTTGCCGAGCATCATCGACACGATCGAGCCGACCGGCACGCCGACGCGCTGCGCTGATCCCAGTTCCGCCAGCGACGCGACGCTGGAGTTGGGTCCAACCGCCAGCGCGACGCCGCTGCGGTGATAGGGCCGCGACATGCGCAGCCCCACCTCGGCCAGCACCGCGCGATCGGCGATCGCATCGAGGATGACGTCGCAATCGGCGCGGCGGTACTGAAAGCTGTTGATCACCCAGTGCTGTTCCAGCGAAACTCCGAGCCGTTTCGCCAACTCCCTGGCGATTTCGACCTGGAAGCCCGGAACGTCACCGCGTCGGCTGGCAAACGGCAACGCGTTGGGGTGCGCGCAGAGCGTGAGCGCACCGCGCTGGCGGATCGCGTCGAGCGAACGCGCCGCGACATCGGCGACGCCGCACGAGGCGAGCAGGCTCGCGAGAACGACCAATCGCATCGCCGGCGTCATTCCTCGAGCGCCCGGATATAGGCCACGATCGCCATGATCTGACTCTCCGAAAAAGCGCCCCCGAAGGCCGGCATGGCGCCGGGCTTGCCCTTCCTGATCCGTTCCGCGAGAAAATCATCGTCGCGAGCCGTACCGGCGAGCTTCGGTCCCCTGCCGGCGGAGCGGCCTCCGTTCTGGTGGCAGAAGCCGCATGACGTCGCGAACATTACTCCGCCCTCGATGTCGCTCTCCCTGGCCGACTGATCTTGATTGGGAGCCTGGCTTTGCTGCGCGCGGACGCCCACGGGCCACGAGGACTGCATTAACAGCGCAATGCCAGTGGCGAGAAGGATTGATTTCAACATTCGCATCAGGATTGCAGCGGTGGGACGCAACAGCATCCCACCGCCTCCCCGTCCTTCTTGTTGTTACTTCAGCGCAAAGACGACGAGCGCGCCGGCATCCTTCGGCATGCTCTTGTAGGGCTCGCCGAACAGGGCCGGAAATTCATCGGCCACCATGCCGCCCCATCCGGCCGGCACCGCGATGTACTGCTTGCCGCCGGCGGTGTAGCTGATGATGCCGCCATTATGGCCGACGCCATTGTAGTGCGACCACAATTCCGACCCGGTCTCGGCATTGTAGGCGTGCAGCACGCCGCGCGAGTCGGGCACGAACACCAGATTGCCGGCAGTTGCGAGCAAGCTCGCGAGCGGCGGCTCGCTGAAGGTGACCTCCCACTTCTTGTCGCCGGTCACCGGGTCGCGGGCACTGAGATGTCCGCGCGCCGGCCCGTCCGGCGGCGGGACGAGCTTGAAGTTAGCGCCGATATTGAGCTGCGCCATCGGCTCGGTGATTGGCGTGGTCTTCACCACGTCCACGTCCATGCACCATTCCTGTCCGAGCTTGTACCAGAGGCCAGTCTTCGGGTTGTAGGAGCCCGCGTTCCAACTGATGCCGCCGGCGATCGCCGGGCAGAGCGGCGTGCTCGTCTGGCCAAGCGACAGATCGCGCCGACCGATCAGTTCGCCGGTCTTCGGGTCGATATCCTTCACGAAGTTGATGTTCTTCGCGAGCCGCCAGACGTTCTGCACCTTCCCGTTCGTGCGATCGTAGACGAAGACGAAACCGCCCTTGTTCGGATGCACGACGAGCTTGCGGCCGTCGCGGTCGATCATCAGGAATTCACCGACCGCCGAGTCGAAGTCCCAGGCGTCGTGCGGCAGCTCCTGGTGATAGAACTTCAGCTTTCCGGTATCGGGGTCGAGTGCGATCACCGAGGTGGTGTAGAGGTTGGTGCCCGGCCGCGGCCCGCTCTTTTGCCAATCGGCGCCGGACCAGTCATACAGCGGTGCCGGATTTGCCGTGCCCCACCAGATGGTGTTGGTCTCCTGATCGTAGCCGCCCGGCATCCAGGCGCCGCCGCCGCCGGTGCGCCAGGATTCATTGCCCCAGGTCGCCTTGGCATCCTCGGTGCCGGCGACGGTGAAGAATTCCCATTTCTTCTGGCCGGTCTTGACATCGACGCCGAACAGCGGCCCGCGCGAGGTCCACTCGCCGCCCTGGCTGCCGATGATGACGGTGTCCTTCACCACCAGCGGCGCGCCCGTGAAGCCGACGGTGAGCTTCTTGGAATCGACCAGCCTCGTGTCCCACGCCACCTTGCCGGTCTTCATGTCGAGCGCAATGAGACGTCCGTCGACGGTGCCGACGAACACCTTGCCGTCGCCGAGCGCGACGCCGCGATTATACGGCGAGTGCGTTTGCATCGCCACCAGCTCTTCGTCGAGCTCGGGGAAATACGACCAGATGAGCTTGCCGGTCGCGCCGTCGAGCGCATAGACGCGACTGTAGGAGCCCGAGTAGTACAGCACGCCGTCAGCCGCGAGCGGCATCGACTGCAGGCCGCGCGTCGAGCGCCCGGGCATATGGATCCACGCGACCTCGAGGTTCTTGACGTTGTCGGCGTTGATCTGATCGAGCGCGCTGTAGTGATACGACTTGTAGCCGCCGTGGTAGGTCAGCCAATCGTTTGGCGTTTGCTCGGCCGCCTGTAGACGCGCGGGATCAATCGCCGATGCGGGCGACGCAACAGCCACAGCGGCCAGCGCGAGTGCCGCACCGCACGTAAGGTACTTGATACCGATTGCCATTGGATTCCTCCCCTTTGATTTTTCATTTTCATGTCACCAGAATTACATCCAGCATGCAGTCGGCTTCGGTGCGGTCCGACTGCATATTCTGAGCGATCACATAGCTGCCACGGATGCGCCGTGGACAATTCGACGCTCGATACGCGATCTCTTCAGCTAATCTTTTGCGCGTGCGTAACGGCACGCTCAGGAGCAGGCCACACGCCGATGCCCCTCTCGATCCTTGCGATTCCGGCTACGGTCGCGACGTATCCGTTCTGAGCAAGTGACTCGCGCGAAGGCACTCTTCGCCGTAATCTTCGCGACGTCCTGCGGAGGCGGCTTTTTTTCCTCCTCTCTATCCCTGGTTGATCAGACCGCTTTCGAAAGACGATGTCGAAGTGCACCCATGGATGGAAAATAGCCTAGATTTCTCTCCCGAACTGTCAAGCTTCAAACACGGCCTGCGAGGCGCGGCCTTTTGTGCTCCGCGCAATGATGAAGGGCCGCCCGTGGGCGGCCCTTCTTCTCACGCACTCTCCGCGGGCTTCAGGCGAACCAGCCTGGTGAGCAGGGCATCAAGGCCCCGCCCGTCGCCCACATGCAGGTCGATGCGGCCGACCTTCTCGACCAGTCGCTCCAGCGACACCAGCTCCTTGAGCCGGAGCAGCAGAGGGTTCTCCTCCATCAGCCGGGCAGTGTTCAGGAGCGAACGCCTCGCCGCGGTCTCCTCCTGCGGCCGGCGGCCGCCTCGGGGATCGCGACTGCACCGGGCGGTACAGCCACGCATCCAGGTCAGGCACCGTCGCCACGACCCGCTCGGGGTCGATACCGCGGCGCTCAATGCACGCGCGAACCTATGCGCTCCGTGCGGACAGTGCCCGTGGGCGAGCGGGAGTAGAAGATCAGCCCGGCGCGACCGATGATGTTTTCGAGCGGGATATAGCCGACGGCCGACATCACGCGGCTGTCGGTCGAATTATCGCGATTGTCGCCGAGCATGAAGAAATGGCCGGCCGGCACCGTGTAGACGTTGGTATTGTCGTAGAAGCCGTTGTCGATACAGTCGAGCGTTTCGTAACTCACGCCGCTCGGCAGCGTTTCACGCCAACGCCGCGTCGTCGGCTTGTCATTTCCGCAAGGATCTTCGCCGGCGAAATCCGGCAGGCGTTCCCGCACCATGGCCACATCATTGATATAGAGTTGCCCCGCCTTCATCTGGATGCGGTCCCCCGGCAAACCCACGACACGTTTGATGTAATCGACGCGGTCGTCTTTCGGCATGCGGAAGACAACGACATCGCCGCGCGCAGGCTCCGATCCGAGGATGCGCCCTGAAAACAACCGGGGAGAAAACGGAAAGGAATAGTGCGTGTAGCCGTAGGCGAACTTCGAGGTGAACAGGTAGTCGCCTTCCAGCAGCGTCGGGGCCATCGAGCGCGCGGGAATGCTGAAGGGTTGAAACAGCAAACTTCTGAACACCACCGGGGAGAGGATCGGAATCGCGAGCACGACTGCCGCGACGATCAGCAATATCTTACCCCACCGCCGACTTCTTCGGCCCGTTTCCTGCACCAACGTCATGCCCCGCCCCATTCCGCCATGTACGTTTTCGAACATACACAGGGCGACCTTCCGCGCAATTGCTATGCACGGGGCGTGGCTATGGCTTCATGGTCCGCGCCTGAAATACCGACGGATTGAATCGCGCTTGACGCGCGTCCGCGTCACTGCACCCTCGCGAGCACCGCGAGCCGGCGGATGCCCTTATTCCGGTACGCATCCAGGAACGCGTAGTAGTTCTTGAACGAGACGCAGCCGTTGGAATCGCCGTTGGGCCCGAGCATGTAGGTGTGCGCGAGCAGGCCGGCGCGGCCGTAGATTTTGTCCTCGCCGCCGATCGGCGTCAGGCGCAGCGCAGGCACGCCGTGAAACAGCGCTTCGCGCGGCTTGAGCTCGTAGATGTGCGGCGGCGTCACGCCCTGCATGCGGACATGCGCGTAGCGGACGTCGTCGATCTTGGAGCCAAGCCCGGAATGCGCCTCCAACCTGGTGCCGTCCGGCAGATAGACCGTGTGCGCGCTGATATCGTAGACCGCGGTCTGGCGGTCATAGGGCGGCGAGCCGCCGTTCATCGGGTTCTGGCTCAGCGTCGAGGGAATGCTGGCAGTGACGTTGGCATCAGCAGAGGCGAACGACAGCAGCGAGCCCGAGGACTCGCGCTTGCCCCAGAGCTTCTCGACGATCGACTGCTTCTCGCCTGAGGCGATTGACATCACCGCCGCCTTGGCGCGCGCCGCCATGTCGCGCACGGAAGCGCCGGACGATTTTGCCGCGGGCTTGGTATCGACGGGCGCGGCCGGCGTGTTGAGCGCGACCTGCAGCGAGGCCGCCGCTTCCTTCTTGGCCGCTTCAATCCCCTTCGGCGCAGCACCTGACTTCGCTTCGGCGAGCTTTGCTGCAGCGGCCGGCTTCGACGCTTCCGCGATCTTCGGCGCTTCCGCCGGTGGCGCGGCCTCGGCCGCGCGCGACGCTACGCCCTCCGGAGAGGCGGCCGCAAACCTTTCGTTAAACATAATTGAAGCCGAGCTCGGCTCTGGCTTCGACAACGTCGGCTGCGGTGGCGGCAACGACGCGAACACGTCGTTGAAGGATGGCGTCGGACGCATGGCGACCGCGGCCTCCCGCTTCACTGAGGGCGCCTCATAGGCAGTACCGTCAATGGAAGGATAGACGTTCGCAGCGAAAATATTGGTGTAGACGGTCCAGGCGCAGCCGATCACGAGCGCCGCGACCGCGGCACTGCTAATGAAATAGTGAGGGAGGACCTTCCGGGAAGATTTTTTGCGGGCGGGCGCCGCAAAACCAAACGCACCGGTACTCGTACTCATTCGCCTTGCGTCCAGAACAGTTCCACTTCTTCCTCGTGCGAGAGTGCGGGACAAGTTTCGCCGGAGCATCTCGCAGAGGCGCGGAGCGTCATTAAGGCGACTTTTAGTTAAATGCGGATTAAACGCGGGCAGATCTGGGGCGGGAGAAACGGCAGGGAATTTCCTTGTTAATTACCCCTTAATCTTGCGGAAATAAGGCAGGACTATTCTCTGTCCCAAAGCGGGATTTCACTGCCCGGGCCGCTCGCTTCTAAGTCGCGCCTAGTAACTCAACTTCGGATACCAGTCCGTGCCGCGGCCCTCAGGCGTGGTGTCGAGGATGGTCCAGAGCGGATCGATGTCGGGTGCGCCGCGCGGGTCCTGGCCAGGATCGGACATCTTCGGTCCCATCTCGCCTGACCAGAAATGGCGGATGGTGCCATCGAACCGCGTGAAGACATTGTAGCCGGGCGCATCGGCGTCAGCCGCGCTGACGTAATCGCGTGTGTAGTCGCCGGACACATCCGAGAAGATCCTGTGCCGCGTCCAGCCGCGCGCCTGCTTCGCCGCGACCAGCCGCTCGATCGGCGAGCGCGCCACGAACACGAAGGCGATGCGCTGCTCGACATCCGGCAGCTTGGCTTCCCAGGTCCCCATGAACGAGGTGCACATCGGGCACGGCTTCTCGCGCTGCGGCCCGAACATGTAGCTGTAGATCACGAGCGTCCGCTTGTCGCCGAACAGCTCCGGAAAACCGACCTCGCCGCCCTCGCCGATGAACTCATAAGCCTTCGTTACCTCGCCGCCCGGCGGCAAGGCCCGGCGCAACTCCGCAACACGCTCGATCTGGCGGCGCAGCTCGATCTCCTCAAGCAGCAGGGCCTGCCGCGCCTGGCGATATTCCGCGCTCTCATTGGGGTGGCGCGTGATGTTGGTGGCGGCGAGCTCGGCGGCGGGTTTCAGGATGGAACTGGTCATGACGGAACCTCGCTGGTTGGCAACACCTGTAGAAGACGTTCCTGGAGGCGCGGAGACGACATGCTTGGCAAAAATTCTGCTCGTCGTCACCCGCGAAGGCGGGTGACCCAGTATTCCGCAGCGGTGATTGGAGCCGCGCCGTTGCGTACTGGATACCCCGCATGCGCGGGGTATGACGACATCGCTTGCGGCGAGAGCGGGCTACTGCAGCTCCGGCGGCGGCGAGCGGTCGAAGACGTCGCCCTTCGGGCTCTCCAGGACATAGAGCGCGTAGGTCTCGATCACGAGCGGGCCGCGTTTGCGCTGCACCTCGGCGATCCTCTCCACGCGAGAGAACATCTCCTTCAGGAACGGCGGATCCTCGAGCCTGAATTCGTGGACGTAGAGCAATTTCCCGGCAAGCTCGGCCGCGCTCGGCTCCGATATGTTGACCCAGCGGTAGCGCTGGGTCTGTTGCGCGACGCAGGTGCCCTTCGGCAGATAGAAGGCAAGCCAGCCCGTGGTGCCATAGTCCGGCGCCAGCACGCAGGTCGCGCCGACACGCGCGCGCGCCGCTTCGATCTCCGCCGCGGTATCGCGCCAGCCGACGCCGACGCTGCGCACGGTGGCATCGCGGCGATAGAGCGTGAGCACGCCGGTATTGGCCTGCACGATCAGCAGCGCGAACATCACGATCCCGGTCGGCACCGCCCAGCGCCGGCAGAAATCGGCAAGCCGCTGCCAGCGTCCCTCCCACGGCACCATCGTCGCCGCCACGGCGGCCGCGACCATGAACGGCGGATAGACCGGCGCAAACCAGTTGGCCTCGACGCGCGCATGCAGCGAGTGCCAGATAAAATAGGCCACGATGATCCAGAACATCAGATTGACGAGCAGGCGCGAGGCGAAGGCGCCGGTGCGGCGGAACGCCAGCGCATGCAGCCCCATCGCGCCGAGGATGAAGACGAGCGGCGTCGCGAACGCGATCTGGGTCGGGATCAGCTCACCGATGAAGGCAAGCCTGAAATCCTCGATGCGCGCCCGCCCCATCTGTTTGATGAAGGAGACCCAGTGGTGGTCGGCGTTCCAGAGGATGACTGGCGCGAACATCAACAGCGCGATCAGGCCGCCGAGATAGAGCCAGGGCGACAGGAACCAGCGCCGCAGCTTCGGCACCACGGCGAGCCAGATCAGGATCGCCGGCCCGAAGAACAGTGCGGTGTATTTTGACAGAAGCGCAGCACCCGCGGCAGCGCCGACAGCAAGCCACCATGCGCCCTGCCCGGTCTCGAGCACCTTCGCGAGCGCAAACAGCAGCAGGCTCGCCGAGACCAGAAGCGGCGCATCCGGCGTCACGATCATGGTGCCGACCGCGGCCAGCAAGGTGGCATTGAGCAGGATCGTCGCGCTCGCTGCCACGCGCGGGCCGCCGAACAGGATTTCGGCCGCGCGATAAACCGCCCAGCTCATCGGCAACGCCAGCAGGATCGAGACCAGTCGAACGCCGAGTTCGGTATCGCCGGCAATCAGCGTGCCGGCGCGGATCACCAGCGCAACCATTGGTGGATGGTCGTAATAGCCGCCGGCCAGATGCTTCGACCACATCCAGTAATAGGCTTCGTCGAAGGTGATCGGCGTAAAGGCGGCGGCGAGAAGCCGCAGCAGGACGAGCCCGACGACGGCCACGACGGTCGTGCGGACGAGACTCGCCTCGTTCGGATTCATGTCCCGATCATCGCTTGCGCCAGACGAACAGCCCGGACATCGCGTAGTTCCAGACCACGCCCATCAGCGCGCCGGCCGCACCCGCAAGCCACCAGATCGGCTCCTGGTCATAGACCGAAAAGGCGACGCCGACATTGGCGAACAGGCCGACGCTGCAGACGAGGTAGAACAGCAACAGGCCGCGCAGGATCGCAAAGCCCTTCAGGCGCTGGTCGCGATAGGTCAGGAAATTGTTCAGGATGAAGTTGCTGGTCATCGCGACAATCGCGCCGGTCGCCTGCGCTTCCGGAAACGGCGCGCCGAAGACTTCGAGGGCAACGAACAATGCGGCGAGATGCACGAGCAGGCCGAGCGAGCCGACCAGGCCGAACAGCACGAAGCGCAGCGAGATGACGTCATTCGTCAGCTTCGCGAGCACCAGGCCGAGGAAATCCAGCGCGACCATGGAATCGAGCTTGCTCTCGCCATGCTGCCGCGAGCCGAAGGTGTAGGGAATTTCCACCGCGCGCAGCTTGCCTTGCGCGGTGGCGACGACGTCGAGCAGGATCTTGAAGCCTTGCGTCGAGAGGTCCGGGGCCAGTTCCTCGAAGCGGTCGCGGCGGATCGCGAAGAAGCCGCTCATGGGATCGGCGATATCGACCCGCAGCAGGCGGCGCGCGATCTCGGTGGCGAAGGCGCTGGCGCCGGCGCGCTGCTTGTTGAAGCCCTCGGCCCGGTAACCCTCGATATAGCGGCTGCCGACCACGAGATCGGCCTGCCCGCTCCGCAAGAGCTCGACCATCTTCGGCAGTTGCGTCTCATCATGCTGCAGGTCGGCATCCATCACCGCGGCATAGGGGGCGCTGGAGGCGAGGATTCCCTCGATGCAGGCGCCCGAGAGCCCGCGCCGTCCGACCCGGCGGATGCAGCGCACGCGGGAATCCTGCCGCGCCAGGCTGCGCACCACCTCCCAGGTTCCATCAGGGGAATTGTCGTCGACGAAGACGACCTCCCAGGGGATGCCTGCGAGCGTCGTCTCCAGCCGCCGGTACAGGACGGTGACATTGTCACGCTCGTTGAAGCTGGGGACGACAACCGAAAGAAGTGGCAAACCAGCGGCCTGCGACGGGATTTCGGGGCCCGGTTTGATGGCGTCATTCATGGCGGCCAAGCGTATATCCGCGCTACCGAGCCGCGGGAAGCCCTAAACGCCGGCTAGAATGGGGGAAACGGGCCCGAAGGGGCCCAAAAATGCCAACGACCACGAACAACAGGCGCGCGTACATCCGGCGCTGCCTTGCTATTGCGTGGTCGTCCCAGCACCAGAGCCCTTTCAGGCTGCGACGGCGCCGTTACCAACTAAATAGGAACACCTGTCCGCTTTTGCAAGGGGGCGATGAGAGGCGCGCTGACGCTAGTTCGGGACTTCCCGAATCACCGGTCCCCTCGGGGTCGGCTCGGGCGCCGGTTGCGCTGCAGCCGCCGGCTGCTGCGTCGCGGCCGGTTTGGGTGGCTTACCCAACTGCCCGATCGGCCCGTAGACGACCGCAGCCCCTAACACGATGACCGCCACGATGGCGCCCAACAAGCCCCCGACCGATTGAGATGTCATACCCGATTGTCCCCGCCACTGGAGCGCGATCCGCCGATCGCGTCATGACGGTTCCCTGATATCATGAAAGACGCTGGTCGAGGAATAGGCCCGCCTATTTCGCCGCCGCCTTGCGTCGCACGAAAGCGGTGACGACGTCCTTTTGCGCAAGCTCGATGGCGCGGTTGGCGGTGGCCAGATGCGCGCTCGCGTCCTCGTTCGGAAATTGCTCGGCAAGGAAGCCGATCAGCGAGGCCCGGAAATTCTGCCGCTCCGAAGGACACGCGCTCGCCATCAGGGAAGCGAACTCCTGGTCCGACATGGTTTTGTTGCTGTCGCGGGGATATTCGCGGGCGAGGCAATTCCAGTAGGCGTCGCGGCCGATCACGGCGAGCTTGTGCGCATCATCGCGATCGTCGTCGGCGATCGCGGCGGAGGATGTCAGAACGAGAAGGGCCGCGATCATCATGCGCATTGTTGTTCTCCTTTTTGGGTGATCCTAGCGCGGATAGCCTGGACCGATAAGCGTGGACAGCTTGCCGCCGGCCAACTGGCCAATCACGATTTATTTGACTAGTCTTGGGTGGTCCCCCCTCGCGATGAGTTCTTCTCGTGGCCAAAGCTCCAAAGAAAACTGCAGGCAGCATCTATATCGGCATCGGCGGCTGGACCTTCGAGCCGTGGCGCGGCGTGTTCTATCCGGAAAAGCTCGCGCAATCGAAGGAGCTGTCCTATGCCGCCTCGAAGCTGACCTCGATCGAGATCAACGGCACCTATTACGGCTCGCAGAAGCCGGAGAGTTTCCGCAAATGGGCGAGCGAAGTCCCGGACGGATTCGTCTTCTCCGTGAAGGGCCCGCGCTTTGCGACCAACCGCCGCGTGCTGGCGGAAGCCGGCGATTCCATCAAGCGGTTCTATGATTCCGGCGTGCTGGAACTTGGCGACCGGCTCGGGCCGGTGCTCTGGCAGTTCGCGCCGACGAAGAAATTCGACGGAGCCGATTTCGGCAAGTTCCTCGAATTGCTGCCGCGCAAGCTCGACGGCCATGCGTTGCGCCATGTGGTCGAGGTGCGGCACGACAGTTTCTGCGTCCCCGAATTTGTCGCGCTGATCCGCGAGTTCGAGACACCGGTCGTGTTCGCCGAGCACGGCAAATATCCTGCGATTGCCGACGTCGCCAGCGATTTCGTCTACGCCCGGCTGCAGAAAGGCAATGACGAGATCAAGACCTGCTATCCGCCGAAGCAGCTTGACGCCTGGGCCAAGCGCTTCGAGGAATGGGCCACGGGCGGCGATCCGGATGACCTGCCGCATGTCGAGAAGACAAAACCGAAGAAGGCGCCGCGCGACGTGTTCGCCTATGTGATCCACGAAGGCAAGGTGCGCGCCCCGGCCGGCGCGATGGAGTTGATCGAGCGCGTGAAGTGATTGGGACACCGGATGGCCAGAGCCAGGAAGCTGTTCACGATCGGCTACGAGCAGACACCGCCCAAGGCGGTGCTCGATGAGCTCGAGCAGGCGGGCGTGAAGCTTCTGGTCGATGTCCGGGCAGTGACATCATCCCGCCGGCCAGGCTTTTCCAAGAATCAGCTTGCGGCAGGGCTCGACGAGCGCGGCATCGCCTATGTCCACCTCGCGGCGCTCGGCACCCCGAAAGAAGGACGGCTTGCGGCGCGCGGCGGCCAATATGATCTGCTGCGCAACATCTACACAAAGCACCTGAAAACGTCGCAGGCGAAAGAACAGCTCGACGAATTGTCCTCACTGGTGAAGAAGGCAGGACCGGTCTGCCTGATGTGCTATGAGCGCGACCACACGCATTGCCACCGCCAGATGATCGCCGAGATCATCGAGGCGCGCGACGGCGTGAAGGTGGAGAATCTGGCGGCGCCGCAGGTGTAGGGCCGTAGCCCGGGTGGAGCGGAACGCGCAACCCGGGAATCTGCATCCGCGGCGCGAGCGGCCCCGGGTTGCGCTTTGCTCCACCCGGGCTACAAGATCTCCCCCTTAAGCGCCAACGTCCCCTCCATCATCTTCACGCAACCGCCGCCGACGTGGACCGACGCGACTGCTCCACCCTGCTTGCGGACGCGGGTAAGCAGGAGGCTCGGCCGGCCCATGTCGACGCCCTGGCCGATGCGCAGCCTCAACTCGCCATCGCGCGTCGCGTCGAGATCGGCGAGGAATGCGGCAGCGGCCGCAGTCGCGCTGCCGGTGGCGGGGTCTTCGGAGACGCCGCTTGCGCCGGGATGGAACATGCGCGCCTGCAGGTCGAGCGGCTGCTCGGCTGCCGGCACGTCGCGCGTGTAGAAATAGACCGCATCCGAACCGTCGCACGGAAACGTCCGCGCGAAGGCGGCGGCATCGGGCCGTGCCCGCTTCAGCGCCTCGCGCGAAGCGAGTTCGACCATCAGGAACGGCAGCCCGACCGAGGTGATCTGCGGCGGATGGCGGTCCACCTTCAGGTCACTCGCCGACAGCGACAGGCAGGCCGCTGCCTGTTCGGAATCGACGAGCGACAGCCGCCTCAGCGGCTGCGGCGCGGTGAGCTCGGCGCCCGTGACGCTGCCCTGCTCGGTCAGGATCTCGACCGGCACCAGCCCTGCCTTCTCCTCGAATCGCAGCCGCGCCGGCGGCTTGGCCGCAAGCGTCGCCAGCACGAAGGCGGTGCCGACATTGGGATGGCCGGCGAAGGGGATTTCCGAGCGCACCGTGAAGATGCGCACCTGCGCGTCGTTCGCCCTGTCCTGCGGCGGCAGCACGAAGGTCGTCTCGGAATAGTTGAACTCGGTCGCGATCGCCTGCATCTGCGCGGTCGAGAGCCCGCCGGCATCGAGCACCACGGCGAGCGGATTGCCGCCGAAGGCGCGATCGGTGAAGACATCGACGGTGACATAGCGACGCTGCATAGATTCCTCCTATCCCAATTGCCACACCGAAACCGGCTTCTCATAGCCCCGGATCGGCACCTCACCGCGCAGCACAGCATCGTGTGCTGCCTCGCCGAGCGCCTCGCGCACCTCCGACGAGATCAGGAACTGCGAGTTCAGCTCCTTGTTGAGCGCCTCCAGCCGCGCGGCGAAATTCACGGTGTCGCCGATCACGGTGTATTCCTTGCGTCTGGGCGAGCCGATATTGCCGGCGACGACCTCGCCGATATGGATGGCGATGCCGATGCGCAGCGGCCAGCTCGTGGTCTCGTTGAATCGCTCGTTGGCGGCGAGCATCTCGCGCGCCGCCGCCACTGCCTGATGCGCGGCGTCCTCGGATTGAAGCGGCGCGCCGAACAGCGCGAGGAAACCGTCGCCCAAGAACTTGTTCACGATGCCGCCGTGGCGGTCGAGGATATCGACCAGCACGGCAAAGGCGCGGTCGAGCCGGTCGACCACCTCCTGCGGCGAGCGGGTCCGCGCGCCCGCGGTGAAGCTGCGGAAGTCGACGAACATCACGGCGACGCGACGGATGTCGCTGCCGGTCGAGGCGCCCTCCGCCATCAAGCGTTCGACGACCTGGGGTGAGACGTGCTGGCCGAACAGGTCGGTGATGCGGTCGCGCGCGGTGGCCGCCGCGATGCTGGCCGCAAACTGCCGCCGCAACTGGACGCCGACCGCGCCCGCGAGCATGCCGCAGATCAGCACGATGAAGCTGCGCGTCGCATGATAATAGAGGTTCGGCTCCGGATCGGGATGAAAGAACATCGCCAGATAGAACAGCTGCGCCGCGGCAACGAAGCCGGTGAAAGTCGAGAGCCAGAAATCCAGCCGCAGTGTCGAGAGGATGATGAAGATGAAATAGAGGAACGGCGCCGCGAATCCGAGCGCGGCGACCGATCCCATGCTGTCGATATGGAGCGCCAGCGCGACTGTCGGCAGCGAGGTCTCGATCAGCGCGCCGATGTAGCGCCGCACCACGGGCAGGTCGCGACCTTGCCGCATATGGCGGGTGATCGCGCCATGCACCCACAATTCGAACAGGATGAACGGTATGATAATGTAAAAGATATATGCGAACTTGAGATTGCCGTGCCAGATGCGGCTTACAGCCTCGGGCGCAAACAAGTCGACACACAAACCGATGACGCCGAGCAGCACCGCCGTCCCGATCAGCGCCTTGATCCGGAGCAGTTCAGTCGTCATCACCTCGTGCATCAGGGCGTGATGGAAATCGGCGGATACCGCCGAAACCTGCCCGTCTTTCTTCGTGCCCCAGAATCCGGCCATGCTCTTGCCCCGTCATGACGTCGGGCAACTATAGCCTCAATCGAGCGTGCGACGGAAGCGTGTCACGGCGATCGTCATCGCCACCAGCATCAGTACAATGAGTGCAATCGTGTCGTATTGCAGGTTGGCGAGGCCGGCGCCCTTCAGCATGATGGCGCGGACGATGCGGACATAGTGCGTCAGCGGCAGGCCCTCGCCGAGATATTGCGCCCAAAGCAGCATGCCCGCGAATGGAAACATGAAGCCGGAGAGCAGGATGCTCGGCAGGAAGAACATCATCGAGAGCTGCATCGCCTGCAGCTGGTTCTGCACGATGGTCGAGAACGTGTAGCCGATCGACAGGTTGGTGGTGATGAACAGCGTGGTCAGCGCCGCCAGCAACAACACGCTGCCGAGGATCGGCACCCCGAACAGCAGCACGCCGATGCCGACGATCAGCGACGCCTGGACGAAACCGACGATGACATAAGGGATGATCTTGCCGAACATCACTTCCACCGGCTTGATCGGCATCGACAACAGGCTCTCCATGGTGCCGCGCTCGATTTCGCGCGTCACCGACAGCGCCGTGAAGATCAGCATCGTCATGGTCAGGATGGTGCCGACCAGCCCCGGCACGATGTTCAGCCGCGACTCGGCGGCCGGATTGTAGCGGGCATGCGTCCTGATCTCGAACGGCATGTCGGGAGGATCGCCGACGTGCAGATCGTGCTCCAGCGCGGTCTGCACCAGTGCGCCGAGCGCGCCGAGCGCCGCGCTCGAAGCGATCGGATCGGTCGCATCGGCAGCAACCAGCAGCGCCGGCTTGTCGCCACGGCGCACCGCGCGCTCGAAGCCGCGCGGGATCTCGACGCCGAACAGCACCTTGCCGGATTTCAGGAGGTTGTCGAACTCGGCGACATCGTGTACTTCGCGGGTGAAGCGGAAATAGGCGGTGTTCTCCATCGCCTTCAGGATCGAGCGCCCGAGATCGCTGTCCTCCTGGATCAGCACCGCCGTCGGCAGATGGCGCGGCGTGGTGTTGATAGCGTAGCCGAACAGCAAAAGCTGCATCACCGGGATCATCACGATCATGGCGAAAGAGACGCGATCGCGGCGAAGCTGGATGAACTCCTTCACCAGCATCGCATAGCTGCGCCGCCAGAAGCCGAAGGCCGGCTCCCTGGTCTCGACAGCAGGATGGATAGCCTCGATCGCGCTCATTGGAAATCATCCTTATTGGAAATTGTCCCTGGCGCGCCCCATGAGATCGATGAAGACGTCTTCGAGCGAGGGCTCGCTGTCCTGCCATTGCCAGCGCGGATCGTTGCGATAGGACGCGACGGTCGCGTCCAGCGCCGCCTTGTCGCGGCCGGACACATGCAGGCTGGTGCCGAACGGCGCCACCATGTCGATACCGCCCTTGCCGGTGAGCTCGGCGGTGAGGACGTTGAGATCGTCGCCGGTCACCGTATAGGTCGAGAGCGCCGAGCCCGCGATCACCTCTTCCACCGTCCCATGCGCCAGGAGATGGCCATAAGCGATGTAAGCGATCTCATGGCAGCGCTCGGCCTCGTCCATGTAATGAGTTGAGACCAGCACGGTCAGGCCGTCGGCGGCGAGCGCGTGGATCTCGTTCCAGAAATCGCGCCGCGCCTTGGGGTCGACGCCGGCTGTCGGCTCGTCGAGCAGCAGAAGTTTCGGATTCGGCAATGTGCAGGCGCCGAGCGCAAGCCGCTGCTTCCAGCCGCCGGAGAGATTGCCGGCAAGCTGCTCCTCCCGGCCCTTCAGCCCGATCCGTTCTATCATCTCGCGCGCCGCACCACGTGCGTCAGGCAGGCCGTAGAGCCGCGCGACGAATTCCAGGTTCTCGCGCACTGAAAGGTCCTGGTACAGGCTGAAGCGCTGGGTCATGTAGCCGACCAAGCGCTTGATGCGGTCGGCATCGCGGCGAATATCGTAGCCGAGGCAGGTGCCGTCGCCGCTGTCGGGCGTGAGCAGGCCGCAGAGCATGCGGATGGTCGTGGTCTTGCCGCTGCCGTTCGGCCCCAGGAAGCCGTAGATCGTGCCGCGCCTGACCTGCATCGACAGATCATGCACGACCTCGCGGCCGCCGAAGGATTTGGAGAGGCCATGGACATCGATGGCGATGTCGGGCGTATGGTTGGCGACCACGCTCATCGCCGATCCGCCACCGGCGTCTTCGGATTGAGATAGACGCTGATCGGCTGTCCGACGCGCAAGGCATCGGGCCGGCTCGGCCGCGCCTGGATCAGATAGACCAGCTTGTTGCGCTCATCGAGGCTGTAGATCACGGGCGGGGTGTATTCCGCCGTGGTCGCGATGAAATAGATCTTGGCGGTGAGATCGGCGGCGCAATTGTCGCAGACAACGCGCACCTGGTCGCCGATCGAAAGCTTCGGCAGTTCGGCCTCGGGCACGAAGAAGCGCAGCTTCATGTTGCCGGGCGGCATGATCGAGAGCACCGGCCGCTGCGCCGCCACCATCTCGCCCTCGCGGAAGTAGATCTGCTGGATGGTGCCGGCGACCGGGGCAAAGCCCTTGCGCCGCGCCAACTGCGTCTCCGACGTGTTGACCTTTGCCTCGGCCACGCGCAGCGCCGAGACGGCGGCGTCAAGATTGGCCTGCGTGCCTGCGCCCGTCCCTCTCAAGGAAGCGGCGCGGTCATAGGTCTGCTGTGCATTGGCAAGCGTGGCCTTGTTCTGGTTGAGATCGGCCTGCTGCAGGTCGTCGTCGACGGAGTACAAGAGGTCGCCGACCTTCACCTCCTCGCCCTCGCGCACGTTGAGCTTGACCACGCGGCCGGCTTCGTCCGGACTGACAAAGATCATGTCGGCCTCCACCCAGCCCTGGAAGCCGGGATCGCGGCGCTCCTGGCAGCCGGCGAGTGCCGCCGCCAGCGCCACCATCGCCAGAATCTTTATCAGGCGCGACGAAGTCATGTCGTCCTCCGCTCGCCGAAGATCAGATCCAGATGAACGCGAAACATCTCGATCGCATCCAGTGGCGAATGCCGGCTGAACAGGCTCTGCCAGATCACCGCAATCAGAGCCGGCGCCACCATGATCTGCGGGTAGCGCGCCAGTTCCTTGTTGTGGATCTCACCGCGCGTGATCCCAAGCTCGATCAGGGCGCGCATGCCAGCGACCCCGCGTGAGACCACTTCACGGAAATAGAAATCGGCGATCTCGGGGAAGCGCGGCCCTTCGGCCATGATCAGGCGCACGATGTCGCCGCGCGGCGTCGAAGCGACCTCCCGGATAAACATTTGCGCAAAGCCTTCCACCGCCTCGCGCACCGATCCGTTCAACGGCGCCGGCGATGCCATGCGGTCGATCAGCGGCACCAGCGCGGTCCGGATCAATTCCTCGAACATCGATTCCTTGTCCTTGAAATGCAGGTAGATCGTGCCCTTGGCGACGCCGGCGCGCTTGGCGATGTCGTCGAGCCGGGTCGCGGCAAAGCCGCGCGCGACGAACTCTTGCATCGCCGCCTCCACGATTGCGGCCCGCCGCTCCGCGGCACGCTCGGCGCGGTTCGGCCCGTTGCCTGCGTTCGTCGGCGAGACCACTTTTGAGACCTTGGCTCGCGCCGCCCTGCTGGCGGGCCGGCGGCCCTTGGACGGAACGGATGGTTTGGTGCGTTGTTTCATGATTCAATCATGACTGACTGGTCAGTCATTGTCAAGTCGTGTTTGTAGCCCGGGTGGAGCGAACGCGTAACCCGGGAAGTCTGCACCGCGGCGGGGCCGGTCCCGGGTTACGCTGACGCTCCACCCGGGCTACGGCGTCAGGCGAAATCCAACACCATGCGGCCGTCGATCTTTGCGGACTTCATCCGGTCGAAGATGTCGTTGATCTTCTCCAGCGGCGCCTTGGTGATCTCGGCATGCACCTTGCCATCGGCTGCGAAGGCGATGGCTTCGTCGAGATCGCGGCGGGTGCCGACGATCGAGCCGCGCACCGTGATGCGTTTCAATACGACATCGAAGATCGGCGTCGGGAATTGGCCGGGTGGAAGGCCGACAAGGCTGACGGTCCCCTTGCGGCGGACCATCTTCAGCGCCTGGGCGAACGCGGCCGTCGACACGGCCGTCACCAGCACGCCGTGCGCGCCGCCCCCGGTCGATGCCAGCACTTTCTCCACCGCCCTGTCGGACAGCGCGTTGACGGCGAGATCGGCGCCGGTGGTCCGCGCAAGCTCGAGCTTGTCCTCGGCGATATCAACCGCGGCAACCTTGAGCCCCATCGCCTTCGCATATTGGATGGCGACATGGCCGAGGCCGCCAACGCCGGAGATGACGACCCACTCGCCGGGCCGCGCCTCGGTCTCCTTCAGTCCCTTGTAGGTCGTGACGCCCGCGCAAAGGATCGGCGCCACCTTTGCGAAATCAATATTGGCGGGCAATCGCGCGACAAAGGCGGCCGACGCGATGAGATATTCGGCGAAGCCGCCGTTCACGCTGTAGCCGGTGTTGTGCTGGTGCTCGCACAGGGTTTCCCAGCCGGTCTCGCAATATTCGCAACGCATGCAAGCGTCGTGCAGCCAGGCGACGCCCACGGCGTCACCAACCCTGAGATTGGTCACGCCCGGACCGAGCGCAGCGACAACGCCCGCGGCCTCATGGCCGGGAATGAAGGGCGGAACCGGCTTCACCGGCCAGTCGCCGGACGCGGCGTGCAGATCGGTGTGACACACGCCGCAGGCTTTCACCTTGACCAGAACTTCGCCCGGCCCCGGTTTCGGCACCGGCACATTCTCGATCTCGAGCGGCTTGCCGAAATTTCGCACGACGGCGGCTTTCATGGTCGGCATCGGTCTACTCCCTCGCTTTGGAGCGCAGACTAGCGATCACAACCTCTCGCCTTTTGATCAGTGTCAAAGGGCGGACCGAATGTGCGTCTGTGACGATCCGACGACAATCACCACTCGTAGTCCGTAGCCCGGGTGGAGCGAAGCGTAACCCGGGTTCTGTGCGAGTTTCGCGAGCGTCCCCGGGTTACGCTTCGCTCCACCCGGGCTACGACGCTACAACCGCCGCATCATCCCCTGGCGTCGCAGGCCCAGGCGCGGATCACGCATTCCTTGCCGCCATACTCATAGCACTTGCGCGTGGCGGCGTTCAGCGAGCGCGAGATCTTCGGCTCCACCGCATAGCCGTGGGCGCCGCAGGGATTCATCATGTCGATGGACAGCGCCGCGCAGGCACGCTTCATCGTGACGGTAGTGCATTCGCCCTTGCACTGCTTCAGCGCTGCGGCGCGGGCTTCTGCTTCGGCGGGATAGTCATAGGCCTGGCCATAGGCGCCGCATTTGCCGACTGCGAAGGCACCTGCCGCCCAGCTCTCGGTGATGAATCGCGTAGCTGCCAACAGCAACGTCAACGCAAGAATGAACAACGCGCGGCGTTGCGCGCGCCTCGTCGAGCCGATCACTTTCCCCACCCCCAAAAGTCGGCGGAACTCTAGCCGCCGGACG
Organism: Bradyrhizobium sp. Ai1a-2; assembly: GCF_000426245.1. Taxonomy (GTDB): domain Bacteria; phylum Pseudomonadota; class Alphaproteobacteria; order Rhizobiales; family Xanthobacteraceae; genus Bradyrhizobium. Next base: position 48,462 of record NZ_AUEZ01000056.1, read on the forward strand.
TTTCCACTTGGTGAACGGGAGGTTGATGAAAATAAGATGCTCGCAGATGCGTAGGGTGGGCAAAGCGAAGCGTGCCCACCATCAAGAGCACAGTGTGCGGTGGTGGGCACGGCGCTAGCGCGCCTTTGCCCACCCTACGCAGCTACGATGCGGCGCTTATCCTCCGCGCGCGGCTTCGAGCGCTTGCGGGGTGTCGATGTCGAGGAAGGCGCTCTCGCCGTCGACGGGGACTTCGGCCACGGCTTCGGCGTGCTTGGCGATCAAATGGCGGGCGCCGATGTCGCCATCGAGCGTCATCAATTCCTTGAAGAAGCGCCGCGACCACAGCACGGGATTGCCGCGCCGCCCCTCGCTGACGGGCACCGCGATGAGGTGGCCGCGATCGGGTGCAAAGGTGTCAATGAGCCGGTCGATCAAGGACGCGTCGATCAGCGGCATGTCGCCGAGACAGACCACCGCGCCGTCGACATTGTCGGACACTGCGGAGATACCGGCCTTCACCGAACTTGCGAGCCCCCCGGCGAAATCCGGATTGCGCACGAATTTCACCTTCAGCCCCTGCAGCGCCTGCTCGACCAGCTCGGCCTGATGGCCGGTGACGACGATCACCTCCGAGGCCTTCGACGCCAGCGCTTGCTCGGTCGCGATCCTGACCAGCTTCTTGCCGCTGATCTCGGCGAGCAGCTTGTTGGGGCCGCCCATCCGCGTCGAGCGGCCGGCGGCGAGCACGATGGCTGCGACCTTGCGATTGCCTTCGGTGTCGGAGCCCGTGCGTGGCTGCGGCCGCGTCACGATTTCCATCAAGAGACCGCCGACACCCATGCCGGTGAGCTCGGCCCGCGTGACCTTGATTCCTGCAAGCAGGCGCATCAGCACCCAGTCAAATCCGTTCTCGACCGGCGAGCGCGCGCAGCCGGGCGCACCCAGCACCGGCACCTTCCCCGCACTGCCGATCAGGAGCAGGTTGCCTGGATCGACCGGCATGCCGAAATGCTCGACCGCGCCGCCGATCCCGGTGATCGCCGCAGGGATCACGTCGCGCCGGTCGGCGATCGCGGAGGCGCCGAACACGATCACGAGCTCGGCGCCAAGCTCGAGCAATTCCTTGATCGAGGCGGCGAGCACCTTCTCTTCGTGAGGCACGCGGCGCTCGGCGATGATGCCGGCGCCGGCGGGCGCAAGCCGCTCGGCGGTCACGCGCAACGTCTTCTCGATCACTTTCGGGGACAGGCCGGGCAGCATCGTGGAGACCACGCCGACCTTCTTGACGACATAAGGCGCAACCCGCAGCGTCTCGCGGGCCGCCACCGCGAGTGCCGCATCGCGCAAGCGCGATTCGACGCCAAAAGGAATGAGCTTGACGGTGGCGATCATCTCGCCTTCGACCACCGGCTTGAACGCGGTCAGCGTGGCGAGCGTGATCGCCTCATCGACACCGTTGATGCGATCGACCGCGGCGCGATCGACCACCAGCACGCCGGCGCGTCCCGCGAACAGATTGGCGCGTCCGGTAAAGGCGCGCTCGACATTGACACCATCGCCGGCAATGGCCTGCGCGATGCTGGCCGCGGCGGCGTCCTCGGAGACGTCGCCCTCCTCCAGCCGCACGACGACGACTTCCTTCACCCCGGCCTTGTTCAAGGCTTCCACTTCGGCAGGGCCGATCGTGGTGCCCTTTTTCAGCACCAGCGATCCCTGCCGCAGCGTGTGAACGGTGACGCCGCCAATCGCGTCACGCGGACTGGCAGGCCCGAACTTCATGCTGCAACTTCTTTCTCTTTGGGCGGTAGCCGCAGCGTCGCGGTGATCTCCGCCATGATGGCGACCGCGATCTCCGACGGCGATACCGCACCGATGTCGAGCCCGATCGGCGCATGGATGCGCGCGATGTCGCTCTCCTTCGCCCCTTGCGCGCGCAACCGTTCGCCGCGCTTGGCATGTGTCTTCCGCGAGCCGAGCGCCCCGATATAGAAGCAGTCGCGCTCGAAAGCGTGCAGCAACGCGGGATCGTCGATCTTGGGATCGTGGGTCACCGCGACGAAGGCGGTGTAGTGATCGACGTTGAGCGGCGGCAGCGCGACGTCAGGCCATTCCGCGACCAGCGGCACGTCTGGAAAGCGTTCGGCGCTCGCAAATGCCGTGCGCGGATCGACGACGGTGACGTCATAGTCCAGCGACCGCGCCAGCGGCGCCAGCGCCTGGCTGATATGGACGGCGCCGATGATCACGAGCTTTGCGGTCGGCGCATAGACGTTGAGGAACAGCTTGTTGCCGCCGACCTCGACGTTGGTGCTCTTGCCCATGCGCAATGCCCTGGAAAGCTCGGCATTGAGCGGATCGGCGGCAAAGTCCTTTGCCTTCACCAGGCGCTGCTCACCATGGGCGGTGTCGGTGACGACGATCACCGGGCGCCGCGCGGCGCGCTCGGCATTCAGCTCTTTCAGCGTTTCGAGCTTCACGGCTAGCCAACCTTCTCGACGAAGACGCGAATGGTGCCGCCGCAGGAGAGGCCGACATTCCAGGCGGTCTCGTCAGCCACACCGAATTCGAGCATCCTGGGCTGACCGCTCGAGATCACGTCGAGCGCCTCGGTCACCACCGCGCCCTCGACGCAGCCGCCGGAGACCGAGCCCAGGAACGTGCCCTCGTCGTTGATGACGAGGCTCGAACCGGCCGGACGCGGCGCCGAGCCCCAGGTTTCCACCACGGTGGCCAGCGCCACCCCGTGGCCGGCCTTCTGCCAGTCCTCAGCCGCCTTCAGGATGTCTTCGTCGCGATTGAGCATTTGAAAACCCTCTTCAAGCTACGGAGCGGATCAGGCTGCGATGATGAGGCGGTGGCGGGGCCGAAAGCGCCTCGATCAGCCCCTGGATGGAACTCAAGTTATGCACCGGGCGGAATTCGTCAACGTGCGGCAGCATCATTTTGATGCCCTGCGCCTTGGGCTCGAAGGCGCTGTAGCGCAGTAGTGGGTTGAGCCAGATCAGGCGGCGACAGGAACGATGCAGCCGGTCCATCTCGAAGGCAAGCTTGGCGTCCGCCTCGCGCTCCAGCCCGTCGGAGATCAACAGCACGATCGCGCCCTGCCCCAGCACGCGCCGGGCCCACAGCTTGTTGAAGGTATGCAGCGAGGTGGCGATCCGGGTGCCGCCGGCCCAGTCCTCGACGCTCGAGGAACAGCTTGCCAGCGCCTCGTCGGGATCGCGCTGCCGCAGCGCCCGCGTCACATTGGTCAGGCGGGTGCCGAACAGGAACACCGAGACGCGCTTGCGGGCGTCGGTGATGGCATGGAGGAAGTGCAGGAACAGGCGGGTGTATTCGCTCATCGAACCGGAGATATCGAGCAACGCCACGATCGGCGCCGGCTTGTCGATGCGGCCGAGCTTGCGGATGTCGACGATTTCTCCCCCGGTACGCAAGGAATTGCGCACGGTGCGCCGCATGTCGAGCCGGAGGCCACGGGCGTCCGGCCGGTAGCGGCGCGTCTCCAGTTCGGCCTGCGGCAGCCTCATTTTAGCGATGGCGCGGGTGACCTCGGCGATCTCGGCCGCGCTCATCTGGGCAAAGTCCTTCTTCTGCAAGATCTCGCGGTCGGAGACCGAGAGCTTGAGTTCCTGCGCCTGCTCCTGCGGCCGATCCTCCCGGCTTGCAGGCTGCGACAGCGCCTCCTGCACGCGCCGCGAGGCCGGCGGCGGCTTCTTCTTGGCGTGGTCGGGCAGCGGCACCGAGTCCAGCATGCTCTTCCACTCCTCGGCGGCGCGGAAGAACAGGTCGAAGGCCTGGGCAAAGATCAGCGCATGCTCATGGCGCTTGACGAAGATCGCTTCCAGCGTGGCGTAGAAATCGGCGCGGTTGCCGACTTCGATCAGTTGCAGCGCATTGAGCGCATCGATCACCGAGCCCGGACCGACCGGCAGCCCCGCCGCCCGCAACGCGCGGGCAAAGCCGACGACATTGTCGGCCATGTGCCCGGTCGGCGGCGCAAGGTGGTTGATGGGCATCTATCCTCGCCTCGTCATTCCGGGGCACGCGAAGCGTGAACCCGGAATCTGGAAATTGCGGCGCGAGGTTCCGGGTTCGCTCTTTGCGCGCCCCGGAACGACGGGAGCGGACGCGCAAGCGATCAGGTCTCGCTCGTCGCTTCCTTCAAAACCTTTTGCAGCGTATCGCCCTGCATGCGCGCGATGTCATCCTGGTACTTCAGGAGCGCACCGAGGGTGTCGCCGACCACTTGCGGGGTCAGCGAGCGGGCGTCGAGCTCGCTTAGCGCGGTGGCCCAGTCGATGGTCTCGGCGACGCCGGGCGACTTGTAGAAATCCTGGTTGCGCAACGCCTGCACGAAGCGCACCACCTGCTGCGACAGCTTGGCCGAAATGTTCGGCACACGCGACTTGACGATCGCGAGCTCGCGCTCGGCCGTGGGATAGTCGACCCAGTGATAGAGACAGCGCCGCTTCAGCGCGTCGTGGATCTCGCGGGTGCGGTTGGAGGTGATGATCACGATCGGCGGCGCCGGCGCCTTCACGGTGCCGAGCTCGGGGATCGTCACTTGGAAGTCCGACAGGATCTCCAGAAGATAGGCCTCGAACGCCTCGTCCGCGCGGTCCAGCTCGTCGATCAGGAGCACCGGCGGGCCTGCGACGTCAGGCTCCAGCGCCTGCAGCAGCGGCCGCTTGATCAGGAAACGCTCGGCGAAAATGTCGCTTCCGAGCTGGTCGCGGTCGGTGTCACCGGACGCTTCAGCCAGGCGGATCGCGATCATCTGCGAGGCGCTATTCCACTCGTAGACCGCGGAGGCGACGTCGAGGCCCTCATAGCATTGCAGGCGGATCAGCTTCCGCCCGAGCGCGGCCGACAGCACCTTGGCGATCTCGGTCTTGCCGACGCCGGCCTCGCCTTCCAGGAACAACGGCCGGCCCATGCGCAGCGCAAGATAGGTCACGGTCGCTAGCGACCGCTCTGCGAGATAGCCGCGCGAGGTCAGGAGCTCGAGCAGCGCATCGACGGATTTCGGTAGCGCCGATGCCGTCATGGGAAAGCCGGTGTTGGAGCCAAAGGAGCCTGCACTATCACGCTTTAGCGTTAGCAGCTTCGACCGCCCGGCGCGCCAGCACCCCGATCAAATGCGCGCGATATTCGGCGCTGCCATGCAGGTCGCTATTCAACCCTTCCGACGGCACGTTGATTCCCTCCAGCACCTTCGGCGAGAAGCGCTTCTGCAGGGCCTCCTCGAAAGCGGTGACGCGGAACACGCCGTCCGAGCCGGCGCCGGTGACGGCGACGCGGACGTCCGACGGCCGCCGTGCCACGAACACGCCGACCAGCGCATAGCGCGAGGCCTGGTTGCGGAACTTGACGTAAGCCGCCTTCTTCGGAACCGGAAACTGCACCTTGGTGATGATCTCGTCACCCTCGAGCGCGGTCGAGAACAGGCCCTGGAAGAACTCCTCCGCCTTGAGCCGCCGCTTGTTGGTGACGATGGTCGCACCCATCGCCAGCACGGCGGCCGGATAGTCGGCGGTCGGGTCGTTGTTCGCAAGCGAGCCGCCGATGGTGCCGCGGTGGCGCACGGCCGGATCACCGATCTGGCTGGCGAGATCGGCGAGCGCCGGGATCGCCTCGCCGACGATGGCGGAATTGGCGACGTCGGCATGCTTGGCAGTCGCGCCGATCACGAGCGCGCGGCCCTTCATCTCGATGGTGTCGAGACCTTCGATATGGGAGAGGTCGACCAGATGCGGCGGGCTCGCGAGCCGCTGCTTCATCACTGGCACCAGCGTGTGACCGCCGGCGATCAGCTTGGCATCCTCGTTCTTCACGAGCAGATTGGCGGCCTGTCGCACAGTCGCCGGACGATGATACTTGAATTCATACATTGGAATGTCCCGGAATTTTCAAACCGCGATAGCGATGCAATGCGCTCAGGTTCAAGCGAGATCGGACTTCGCCATCGCCTTGGCGCCGGCAGCGATCGAGGCGACGATGTTCTGATAGCCGGTGCAGCGGCACAGATTGCCTTCGAGCTCTTCGCGGATGACCTCGTCGGAGAGGTCGTTGCCCTTGCGATGCACCAGGTCGAGCGCGGTCATGATCATGCCGGGCGTACAGAAGCCGCACTGCAGGCCATGATTCTCGCGGAATGCTTCCTGCATCGGATGCAGCGGCCCGCCATCCGGCGCCAGTCCTTCGATAGTCTTGACCTCATGGCCATCGGCCATCACCGCGAGCGTGGTGCACGACTTCACGGCCTTGCCGTCGAGATGCACGACGCAGGCGCCGCATTGCGAGGTGTCGCAACCGACATGGGTCCCAGTCAACCGCAGGTTTTCACGCAGGAATTGGACGAGAAGGGTACGGGGGTCGACGTTACCGGTGACGGGATTGCCGTTCACGATCAGGGAAATCTTGGCCATCAGCACTCTCTTGATCTGCTCTGCCGCATATCGACAGAACAGGCGTTTAAAACCATTCCAAAGCCATAATATGGGCCATCACCGCAATGGGCAACCTCGCCCCTCGCATGGCCGGATGACGTCGCACCGTTCTGACGCCGTTGTGCAGCGCCACTAGTCTTTATTCTGCAGTGAGCATTCTTGAAGCGTTTTCGAGCGAAGTGGATACCGGTTCGCGTGAAGAAAACGCGTCAAAACAAGAATCTAGAGCTTCGGTTCTGATTCGGTCAGAACCGAATATGCTCTTAGTGTCAGCCTTGTACGGCCTTGGCGAAATTCGCGAAGAATTCATCGGCCAGCTTCTTGGCCGTGCCGTTGATCAGGCGCTGACCGAGCTGGGCGAGCTTGCCGCCGATCTGCGCTTCGACATTATAACTCAGGAGTGTGCCGCCATCCTTGTCGGCAAGTGCGACCGTCGCACCGCCCTTGGCAAAACCGGCAACTCCGCCCTCGCCTTCGCCCGAGATCTTGTAGCCGTTGGGCGGATCGAGATCCGATAGCATCACCTTGCCCTTGAAGCGCGCCGAGACGGGGCCGACCTTCATCTTGGCAACGGCGCGAAAGCCGTTGTCCTCGGTCTTCTCCAATTCCTCGCAGCCGGGGATGCAGACCTTCAGCACCTCGGGATCGTTGAGCTTGGCCCACACGGCCTCGCGCGGCGCCGCAAGCTGGACCTCGCCGTTCATCGTCATTGCCATGAGAGCCTCCACGATCGCATCAAACCAACATCCAAGTAAAGCACGGCAGCCACAAAGGAAAGACCGGCATCTAACGACGAGCGATGCATATTCGCAGCGCAGCAAAACGGAGCCCACCCCTTGTGATGGCGCCGAGCGCGGTCAAGAAGGGCCATTGGCAGAGGCAGCCGGGAATGATTAGGTCGCGCGCGATGAGCACATCCCTCTCCCCACTGGTGGCACCGATGCTGTCAAGCGCCGCGATGCGCGCGGTGTGCGACGATGCCGCCTATCTGCAGAATATGCTGGATTTCGAGGCAGCGCTGGCGCGCGCCGAAGCGGCGGTTGGCGTGATTCCGGGCGCCGCGGCCGGCCCGATCGGCAGAGCCTGCCGAGCCGAATCATTCGACCGCGCAACGCTCGCGGAAGCCGCTGTTCGGTCGGGCAATCTGGCGATCCCTCTGGTCAGGGCGCTCACCGCCGAGGTCGCCAAAGGGGACAAGGAGGCCGCGCGCTTTGTCCATTGGGGCGCGACCAGCCAGGACGTCATCGACACCGCGACCATGCTCGCCTTGCGCGCCGGCATCGATGTGCTGCTCGCCGAACTCGACCGGGCCATAGCCGGCTTTGCCGAACTCGCCCGCCAGCATCGCGACACGGCGGTGGTCGCGCGCACCTGGCTGCAGCACGCGCTGCCGATGCCGTTCGGCCTCAAGCTCGCCGAATATGCCGCAAGCCTGCACCGCTCGCGTAGGCGTCTGCAGCGCCTGCGCCGCGAGGCATTGGCGCTGCAATTCGGCGGCGCCGCCGGCACGCTGGCTGCGCTTGGCGACAGGGGCATGGCGGTGGCCGAGCGGCTGGCACAGGAGCTCGGCCTGCCGCTGCCGGAGGCGCCCTGGCACACCCACCGTGACCGCATAGCGGAAATCGCGTCCGCTTTTGCCATCATCGCGGGAAGCTGCGGCAAGATCGCGCGCGACGTCTCGCTGATGATGCAGACCGACGTCGCCGAGGCGTTCGAGCCGTCGGGCGAAGGTCGCGGCGGCTCCTCCACGATGCCGCACAAGCGCAATCCCGTTGCCGCCGCAACGGCTCTCGCCGCCGCCACCATGGCCCCCAATCTCGCCGCGACGATCTTCGCCGCGCAGGTCCAGGACCACGAGCGCAGCGCCGGGCCGTGGCATGCGGAATGGCCGACCTTGCCGACGCTGATGCTGGTCACATCAGGCGCGCTCGCCGCCACCGTCGAACTCGCCGAGGGCCTGGAAGTCGACGCCGTGCGCATGCGCGTCAACCTCGATGCGACCAAGGGGCTGATCATGGCCGAAGCGGTGTCGATGGCGCTCGCCGAAAGACTTGGAAAGAGCGAGGCGCATCATCTGATCGAAGCCGCCAGCAAGAAGGCCGTGGCCGAGCAGAAACACCTGAGCGACGTGTTGACCACGGATCCACGGATCACCGCACAGCTTGCCGCGGACCGAATTGAAAAACTGTTCGAACCGATGTCCTATCAGGGCGCCTCGCAGGCGCTGATTGACCGCCTGCTCGCCTCGCTCCAGGATTTGTCGTAAGACATTCGCGGTCATCCGGAGCGATGCGACAGCATCGAGCCCGGAATCCATTTCTCCGCCTGCGTCTGCGGCTCAATGGATTCCGGGCTCGCGCCAGGCGCGCCCCGGAATGACAGGAAAGAATGAGGGAACGCAGACCATGCCGATGATCGACGCCGACGGATGCCTACTCAACGTCCAGGTGGAAGGCCGCGACGGCGGACCGACGCTGATGCTGTCGAATTCGCTCGGCTGCACGTTGCAGATGTGGGAGCCGCAGATGAAGGCGCTGACGCAGGTGTTCCGCGTCATCCGCTACGACCGGCGCGGCCACGGCAAGTCGCAGGTTCCTCCCGGTCCCTATTCGATGGAGCGGTTCGGCCGCGACGTGCTGGCGATCCTCGATGACCTCAACATCGAGAAGACGCATTGGTGCGGGCTGTCGATGGGCGGCATGGTCGGGCAATGGCTGGGGGCCAATGCGCCTGAACGCTTCGGCAAGATCATCCTCTCCAACACCGCCTGCCACTATCCGGACCCGACCAACTGGCACAACCGCATCAAGGCGGTGAAGGAAGGCGGCCTCGCCGCCGTCGCCGATACCGTGATCGCGGGCTGGCTCACCGCGGATTTCCGCGAGCGCGAGCCACAGATCGCGGCCCGCATGAAGGCGATGCTGCTCGCCTCGCCTGCCGAGGGCTACATCGCCTGTTGCGAGGCGCTGTCGACGCTCGACCAGCGCGAGCTGTTGCCGAAGATCAAGAGCCCAACGCTGGTGATCGCCGGCCGTCACGATATGGCAACGCCGATCGCCGCCGGCGAATACATCCGCAGCCGCATTCCAGGCGCCAGCATGACCATCCTCGATGCCGCGCACATCTCCAACGTCGAGCAGTCGCACGCCTTCACCGAAGCCGTGGTCGGCTTCCTGACGCAACGCTAACCAAGACCGTCATTGCGAGGAGCGAAGCGACGAAGCAATCCATGCCTCAGCACGCGGTGACATGGATTGCTTCGCTGCGCGTGCAATGACAGGAGGAGACAATCATGGACGACGACAAGCGCCGCGACGAAGGCATGACCCAGCGCCGCAAAGTGCTCGGCAACGAATGGGTCGACAAATCGATCGCCAACCGCAACGCCTTCAACACCGATTTCCAGGACCTGATCACGCGCTATGCCTGGGGTGATATCTGGACGCGGCCGCATTTCGACCATCGCACGCGGCGCGTATTGGTGATCGGCACCATGGTCGCGCTTGGGCAATGGGACGAATTCCGCCTGCATGTGCGCGCAGCGCTGACCGAAGGCGGCTTTTCGCCCGATGACATCAAGGAGATCCTGCTGCAGCAGGCAATCTATTGCGGCGTCCCCGCCGCCAACCATGCGGTGAAGGAAGCCTCCGCGATCGTCGCTGAACTAGGGCTGCTGGAGCGATAGCGCGCCAACCGGCCCCTCCACGCGGGCCTCATCCCGCGCCTCGGCCACCCGCGGCGTGGCGCCTTCAACCAACAGCACGATGCCGATGCCGAGCAGCATCAACAGCTCGGTCGCATGCAGCCGCAGCGCCTCGGCCTCGCCGACCGCGGACGCCGCCAGCATGCTGACGAAGCTGAGCACGCTGCCGAGCACGAGCGCCATGCCAAGCGTCTCATCGCCGCCGCCGCGCTCGCGGACCGAGCGAAGCGAAAGCAGCACCAGGTACACCGCGAAAAAGGCAACCGTGGTGATCCGCACCAGCGCAAGCAGCCAGGCGACACGCGCGCTCGCCATGCCCGACAGATGCAGATGATCGCCGATGAAGAACCCGATCGACACGCTCGGCCGTTCATAGAGACCGCGGATCGGCGAAACCATGATCTGGAAGGCAATGCTCGTCCAGGCCGGGATGAAATAGGCCGCAAGCAGCGCGCCGCAAAATGAGCTGATCCGCCAGTTCGTCGACATCCGCCGCTCCCTGCTGTTCCGCTCGCCTGACGCCGCGACGGCGGTTCGGGCGAGGTAACTTCGTTGGAAGTGAAGCGGCAATCTAAACCCTTTGTTAACCTTAATTGGGGCGGCCGCTGTGACGACGTCCAAAAAGAAAGTCCCGCCTTTTCGGCAGGACTTTCCTTCTGCTCTCGCTTGGACGGGAAACTAGGTGGTGTGGACTCTAAGGATTCCCTTTTAGGAGCAAATCAGATTCAAGGCTGCTTTTGGGGAGGCGGCCTTGGGTGTGATGGATCGTTTGGTTTTGAGCGACGCGGCGTGGGAGCGGATGGCGCCGCTGATCATAGGTCGTCCCGACCAGAAGGGCTCGACCGGGCGCGACAATCGGATGTTTGTTGAAGGCGTATTGTGGATCGTGCGTACGGGTTCTCCGTGGCGCGACCTTCCGGAAGTGTTCGGGGATTGGAACAGCGTATTTCGGCGCTTCAGTCGATGGAGCATCAAGGGCGTTTGGTGGCGGATCTTCGAGGCGATGTCCGATGATCCGGAC
>NZ_AUEZ01000057.1 GCF_000426245.1 Bradyrhizobium sp. Ai1a-2
AGGGCGTCATGCAACGACGCCCCCCTTTTTCCAGGCGACGATCGCCAAATCGTCCCAGTCCAACCTCCATCGACATAAGACCTCCCTCCACAAGACCGCCTCTCATCAGGGAATCAGTCTTCGCCGATCTTCGCAACAAAGATGTGTGCATTAGATAGCCGGTGACCGGGCTTTCTTGCCACCGTCACTCTGCTCAACGAACAGAACTTAGCGCCAGCGTCGGGGCGCCAGGACCACACGACTTCGCCGTCCGTGACGCCCACGCTCGTCAGTCACAACAATCACGTCCACCGCATCTCACCGCAACGTTCGTGACGATCGCGAGCCGCCCCTCATCCGGGTGAGACGCGCGGAGTCATAGTGCTGATTTGCCCGACGGGTTAAGTGGTTTATTTTTCGCGCGAAGACTGGACGAGGCAAATCACCTTGGAATTGCTGCCGAATTTTCTCTCGTCATTCCGGGCCCGTCCTTCGGACGCCCCGGAATGACGGAGCGTGGTGGTAGAGCTAGCTCGCCATCGCCATCTGTGCCGCGCTTCCCGAGCCCTGCACCAGACTGTGCTCGACGACGGTGTTGCGGCCACTGTGCTTGGCTGCGTAGAGGGCGGCGTCGGCGGCTTCTATCAGGTCGCCGGGGCGGAGTGCCGGGCTCGGCTTGGTGCAGGCGACGCCGATGCTGGCGGTGACGATCTGGTGGCTCGAGGTTGCGTGCGGCAGGCGGAGATCCTGCACCGTGGCGCGCACGATCTCGCCGATCTCTTTTGCACGCACCGCACTGGTGTTCGGCAACAGCAGGCAGAATTCCTCGCCGCCATAGCGGCAGGCGAAGCCCAGCGTATCGGCGGCGATGCCGGAGAGCGTCTCGCCGAGGCGGGTCAGGCAGGCGTCGCCTTCGGGATGGCCGTAGGTGTCATTGTAGAGCTTGAAATGATCGACATCGATCATCAGGAGCGACAGCTCGCAATCATATTGTTGCGCCTTCATCCACTCGAAATCGAGCCGGCTCTGGAAACCCCGGCGGTTGGCAAGCCCCGAGAGCATGTCGATCGACGCCATCACCGTCAGGCGGTCGTTGGTCGCGACGAGGTCGCGTTCGCGCTGGCTGAGTTGCGCGGCCATCGCGTTGAAGGCGCGGGCCAGCGGGACGAACTCCGCCGGCAGCTTGTTCTTGGCGACGCGGACGGACCAGTCGCCCTCCCCAAAGCGCTTGGCCATGCGGGTCATCACGTCGATCGGATGGATGATCAATTTCTCCGCGCCGACCAGCGCACCGAGCAGCACAAGCAGGCAGACGAAGCCGAGCTGCAAATAGGCGGTGTGGATGTCGCGATCGATCGCCGCCGTCACCTTGGCCTCATCGATGCTGACGATCAGCCGCGAGCGCGTGCCGGGAATGCGGGCAAAGCTGATGGTGCGGTTCGTGCCATCCGCCGCGGTGAAGGAAATCGAGCCGGAGGACTCGCCGTAGCTGAGCGCCTTGTCCGCGATTGCGGACATCAGCGGCACGGTGTCCAGCGAGCGGCCGATCATGCTTGCCTGATCCGGCGGGGCCGCGAGAACCGTACCGGCGCTGTCGACCAAGACAGAGGAAACACCGGCACGTCCGCCGTAATTGCTCATGATCTTGGACATCCAGTCCGGATTGATCGCGGCGAGAACCACCGACTCGGCTTCATTGTTGACGGCCGCCACCGGGTAGGCGGCCATCACGACCGGCGTGTTGGTGCGGCGGGCCACGATGAAATCGCTCAGGACAAATTCCCGGCGCGCCCTGGCTTCCGTCACATAGGGCCGGTCGCTGAGGTCGATGCCGACATAGTCGGTGTTGGTCGAGCACTGGATGCGGTTGTCGCTGCCGAGAAACATCAGGCTGCGGATCCAGGGCATGCTGGCGGGCACGCTGGCGCGCAGGATCTCGCAGCTCTTGCCGATGCCGCCGGCGGATGCGCGGATGTAGGCGGCGGATTTCAGCACGGTCTCGACCGATGAGATGACCTCGCGCTGGGCGTCGGCGCTATGTGCCGCGAGCGCGGCGAATTCTTCGGCGGCATGCGCGAGCTGCTTGGCCCGCGAATCCTCCAGGGTGCGGACGCGGTCCAGCATCAAGGGGGCCACCAGCAACAGCGCAAGCAGCGCCAATCGTGCGCGGATGCCTAGCAGGTTCTTGAGTTTGGCGCGGCGGCGGTTGAAATTAATTTTAAACATCAATGTCCCCTAGCCCCACTGGCGAAAGTAGAACGAAGGGTTCAAAAAGCCTTTCCCGGATTTGGTAAAATTCGAGGGAACCGCCGCTAGAGCGTTTTCGAGCGAAGTGGATACCGGTTCGCATAGCAATCAAGTTTACGCAGATTGCGTAGACTTATCTGCGCAGAAAACGCGCCAAAACAAGAATCCAGGCTACGCGTTGGTAGATGACATGACACCGGAAAACACAACACCGCTAACCGCGCATTCACCAAACGGTCTCGCTGAGGTCGAGAAGGAAATCGCGCGCGCCTGCAAGGATGCAGGTCGCGATCGTGGCTCGGTGACGTTGATCGCGGTGTCGAAAACATTCGGCGCGGATGCGATTTCGCCGGTCATCGCGGCCGGACAGCGGGTTTTCGGCGAGAATCGCGTGCAGGAGGCCAAGGCGAAGTGGCCTCCTCTGATGCAGGCACACCCCGGCATCGTCCTGCACCTGATCGGGCCGCTGCAATCGAACAAGGCGAAAGAGGCGGTGGCGCTGTTCGATGCCATCCATTCGGTGGACCGCCCGAGCATTTGCGAAGCATTAGCCAAGGAAATCAAAAACCAGAACCGGCAGCCGCAATTGTTCATCCAGATTAATACCGGCGAGGAGGCGCAGAAGGCAGGCGTTTCTCCCGCCGATGCGGACGCCTTCATCGCACGCTGCCGGGAGCACTACGGGCTTCCGATCTCAGGCCTGATGTGCATCCCGCCGGTCAACGACCCCCCTGCCCCGCACTTCGCGCTGACGGCCAAGATTGCCGCGCGCAACGGCCTGACGAATCTCTCGATGGGCATGAGCGCCGATTTCGTCACCGCGATCCAGATGGGCGCGACCCATGTGCGCGTGGGGTCCGCGATTTTTGGGGCAAGGTAGGATTGTTGGCGCTTTCCACCTCGTCATTGCGAGGAGCGAAGCGACGAAGCACTCCACCTCTCCGCGCGTGGAGGCATGGATTGCTTGGCTCCGCTCGCAATGACGACGGAGAATGACGTAACGACGTCGCAAAACGGTCAGCCAATGACGATTCTCGTCTGCGGGCTCATCCGGCGCAGCAGCCGCAGCATCGCGGATTTGGTCATCGAGACGCAGCCGGCGGTTGGCGCAAAATTTGGGCGGGCGAGATGCAGGAATACCGCGCTGCCGCGGCCGGCGACGCGCGGGCTGGCGTTGTGGTCGATCTCGATGATGAAGTCGTAGAGATGATCCTCGCGCGTCAGCCGGTCGCCATTCTGCGCGCGGATGAGCCGCACCGCCTGGTTGTAATGGCGGTCCCGCGGGTCCTCGCACCAGGCGTCCTCGGGCCGGATCGGACGGACGGGCAGGAAGCTCGCAGGTCGCGGAGAGCGGTCGGCTCGCCACCATATTTGCCGGGGGCGGAAGACCCCCCGAGGGGTGCCGCCGTCGCCCTCGCGCTTGTTGGCGAGGATGCCGCCCCGGCCAAGCGCCACCGGCACCGACCAGCCGTCGGCGGTCAGCCACCCCCGGCACGGGTTACCGGCAGCCGGTCGTATCCGGACCAGGGACAACGGTCGATCACGCGCGGTTGTCTCATAAGTGATTGAAAAATTGGAACTTCCCATGTGAATCAAAAAGCTGCCGCCTTGCCTGCCCGACCCCGATTGTTCTATCTGGCGGGATTACAGCACATTCATCCAATCGGATGCTGATTTGGGATAGACTGTGAACGGCTTGTGAATCGGTAATGAACGACTACCTACACCGCGAGTCTCGCTGTCAAGTCTCGGCCAAAGCGCTGTCCGCTTGTGTCCGCTGCCTGCCTCCAAGAGGATCGTTCCTATGGCCAATGCCCGCAAGATTTTGATCGTGGATGATGATACCGACCTGCGTGACACGCTGGTCGAGCAACTTTCCCTTCACGAGGAATTTGAAGCCTCCGCAGTCGATACGGGTGCCAAGGGCGCCAGCGCCGCCAAGACCAACTCGCCCGACCTGGTCCTGATGGATGTGGGTCTCCCCGACACCGATGGCCGCGAGGTGGTCCGGTCCCTGCGCAAGGGCGGCTTCAAGGCCCCGATCATCATGCTGACCGGGCACGATACCGATTCGGACACCATCCTCGGCCTCGAATCCGGCGCCAATGATTATGTGGCCAAGCCCTTCCGCTTCGCGGTGCTGCTGGCCCGAATCCGGGCGCAGCTCCGCCAGCATGAGGCCAGCGAAGACGCAGTGTTCTCCGTCGGCCCCTACAGCTTCCGCCCCGGCTCGAAGATGCTGACCGCCGCCAATGCGCGGAAGGTGCGGCTGACCGAGAAGGAGACCGCGATCCTGCGCTTCCTCTACCGTGCCGGCCAGATGCCGGTGTCGCGCGAGACGCTGCTGCAGGAGGTCTGGGGCTACAATTCGGGCGTCACCACCCACACGCTGGAAACGCATATCTACCGGCTCCGGCAGAAGATCGAGAAAGATGCCGCCAATCCCGAGATCCTGGTGACGGAAGCCGGTGGCTACAAACTGGTGCCGTGATACGATTCGCGACCGAATCGTATCCCCGGTCACCGGCCTGAATGTCGATCGAAGATGACGTAGCGCTGCTCGAACGCGTCTCCACCTTGCGCCTGCTGGGGGATGGTGCTTTGCGCATGCTCGCGATCGGCTCCGAACAACGCAATTTCGAACGCGGCGATGTTCTCTTCCATGCCGGCGACCAGGCGGATGCGGGCTATGTCGTGCAGCGCGGCGCTTTCCGCGTGGAAGATGGCGGCGCCGAGGTCATCGCCGGCCCCGGCGCGCTGATCGGCGAGCTCGCGCTGATCGTGCCGATGAAGCGGCCGTCGACCGCCACCGCGCTGGAGTACTCCACCTGTATTCGAATCGCGCGCAGCCTGTTTCAACGCGTGCTGGAAAGCGACCCCGCGGCGGCGGGAAGACTGCGCGACGAATTCGCCAAGCGCACCAGCCAGATCGCCAGCGATATCCTGGTCGCGGGCGGGAAGTTGAGTTCGTAGCTGCTGTCGTCCGGGCGACGAGAGTACAGACGTTTCAGTTGCACGAAGCCCGCGCCGCATACTCCCGCCTCTTCCCTTGTGGGAGAGGCCGGATTTCGCGCGTTAGCGGGAAATCCGGGTGAGGGGTATGCCTCCGCGAGTCGAAGTCCCTCGATAGACCGGGACCCCTCACCCGGATCGCATTCCGCTGCGCTACATGCGCTCCGGCCTCTCCCACAAGGGGAGAGGCGAAGTCGAGTTCGCGGACGCCGCGCAGCACTACACCTCCAGCGTCACCGTCACCGGCACGTGGTCGGACGGTCGCTCCCAGCTGCGGGCGTCGCGGGTGATGCTGAAATCCGTGACGCTGTCCTTCAGCGCGCGCGAGACCCAGATGTGGTCGAGCCGCCGGCCACGATCGCCGACGGTCCAGTCGGCGGCGCGGTAGCTCCACCAGGTGTAGACTTTCTCCGACAGTGGAATCCGCTCGCGCGCGACGTCGAACCATTCGCCATGCACCTGGGCTGCGAGCAGTTTTTCGGTCTCGATCGGCGTGTGCGAGACGACTTTCAGGAGCTGCTTGTGTGACCACACGTCGTTCTCGTGCGGCGCCACGTTGAGGTCGCCGACCAGGATGTGACGGTCCTCGCCGCGTGGATGCAAGGGCTCGCAGGCTTTCATCTCGTCGAGGAATTGCAGCTTGTGCTCGAATTTCGGATTGAGCGCGGGATCGGGGATGTCGCCGCCGGCCGGCACGTAGAAGTTATGCAGCACCAGCGGCTTTGAGAGCTGCGCCTTGTCGCCGAACTCGACCGAGATGTGGCGGGAATCGATCTTGTCGCAGAAGGTGCGGATGTCGGTCTTCTCGAACGGCACTTTCGAGATGATGGCGACGCCGTGATAGCCCTTCTGTCCGTTCAGCGCGACATGCTCGTAGCCAAGCCGCTTGAACCGCTTCAGCGGAAAGGCGTCGTCAATGCATTTGGTCTCCTGCAGGCAGAGCACGTCCGGCCGTGCCGACTTGATGAATTTCGCGACCAGGTCGATGCGCAGGCGCACCGAGTTGATGTTCCAGGTTGTCAGGGAGAGACGCATGGGAACTGCGTCTTAGCATGGATTGCGGCGATGGATAGGATTGTCCACAGGGCCGTGGACCGTAGGATGGGTAGAGCGAAGCGAAACCCATCATTTTCCCATGCAGCACGCTGATGGGTTTCGCTGTGCTCTACCCATTATCCCGGAGGGGTCGCGTAGTTCGTGAAATCGATCCTGAACAGGTTCGGATCGACCTTCTTCGTCGAATCGAGATTGTAGACGGCAACGGTCGTGTCGTAGCCCTGCGGATCGGTGACGGTCCATTGCTTGAGTTGGCCGTCCTTGGCGCCGACCATCAGCATCAAGCGGCTGGTGCCGATCAGTGCCTGCTTCTCCTCGATCGTGATCGAGATGAAGACATCGTCGGCAGTGACGCTGACGACGTTGGTGTCCTTCATCAGGTCGATGCGGTCGGACAGGAGATAGCGCAGCGGCGTCTGCGACAGCGGATAGATATCCTGCGTGGCGAGCTTGCGGTCGCGCACCGCGACGGAGGAGCCGTCGGCGACGATGTCGATCGGGCTCGGCGGCTCATATTCGAAGCGCACCTTGCCGGGCTTCTGGATATAGAAATCGCCCTTGGTCTTGGAGCCGTCGGGGCCGACCTGCACGAAACTGCCGGAGAGCGTCTGCAGCGACGAGAGATAGCTGCTGATCCTGGCGGCCTGCGCCTTCTGGTTGGCGTCGAACGTCGCGAAGATGCTGGCGGGGACGTTGCGGCGCGGATCGGGGATGATGGGCTCCGGCGGCTTCTGCGTCGAGCCCGTCGTCGTCGGGCTCCTCTGCTCCTGCGCGCTCATCTGCGTGCCGTCGCGGCCCTTCGGCGCGGGCTTCGGCACCGGCACGTTTTGCGCGGATGAGGGCGCTGCGCCGGCGATCGACGTGGCGATCAGGATCGCCAATCCGGAATGGATGGCGCGATAAGCGTGCTGTTTGGCCATTCGATATTTCGGATTCTGATGCAACGCGTGTTCCGGTGACTAGTTTATCGCGGGTAGTGCCGTTGGAATATCGCTTTTCCGTGAAATTCTCGGGGCAGGATCACATGCTGCCTTCTTCTTCGATCAGGATCTCGCGCTTGCCGGCATGATTGGCCTGGCCGACGATGCCTTCGAGTTCCATCCGCTCCATCAGGGAGGCGGCACGGTTGTACCCGATCTGGAGGCGCCGTTGAATATAGGAAGTCGAGGCCTTGCGGTCGCGTTTGACGATCGCCACCGCCTGCGCATAGAGGTCGCCGCCCCCGTCCCCGCCCATGCCGGTGGAGTCGAATACCGCGCCGTCCTCTTCGCTCGGCTCTTCCGCGGTAACGGCTTCCAGATATTCCGGCTGCCCCTGCGTCTTGAGATGGCGCACCACCTTCTCGACCTCCTCGTCGGAGGCAAACGGGCCGTGCACGCGGCTGATGCGGCCGCCGCCGGCCATGTAGAGCATGTCGCCCTGCCCTAGCAGTTGCTCGGCGCCCATCTCGCCCAGGATCGTGCGGCTGTCGATCTTCGAGGTGACCTGGAAGGCGATGCGGGTCGGGAAATTGGCCTTGATGGTGCCGGTGATGACGTCGACCGAGGGACGCTGGGTGGCGAGGATCACGTGCAGGCCGGCGGCGCGCGCCATCTGGGCAAGGCGCTGCACCGCGCCTTCGATGTCCTTGCCGGCGACGATCATGAGGTCGGCCATCTCGTCGACGATGATGACGATGTAGGGCAACGGATCGAGGTCGAGCTTCTCCTCCTCGTAGATCGCCTTGCCGGTCTCCTTGTCGAAGCCGGTGTGCACGGTGCGCGTGAGATCTTCGCCCTTGCCCTTGGCCTCGACGAGCCGCGCATTGTAGCCGTCGATGTTGCGCACGCCGAGCTTGGCCATCTTCTTGTAGCGCTCTTCCATCTCGCGCACGGCCCATTTCAGCGCGACCACGGCTTTCTTGGGATCGGTGACGACCGGCGTCAAAAGATGCGGGATGCCGTCATAGACGGAGAGTTCGAGCATCTTCGGATCGACCATGATCAGGCGGCACTGGTCGGGCCGCAGCCGATACAACAGGCTCAGGATCATGGTGTTGATTGCGACCGATTTGCCGGAGCCGGTGGT
Organism: Bradyrhizobium sp. Ai1a-2; assembly: GCF_000426245.1. Classification (GTDB taxonomy): domain Bacteria; phylum Pseudomonadota; class Alphaproteobacteria; order Rhizobiales; family Xanthobacteraceae; genus Bradyrhizobium. Next base: position 8,362 of record NZ_AUEZ01000057.1, read on the forward strand.
GCCGGCGATCAGCATATGCGGCGTGCGCGCGAGGTCGATGATGACGGGCTCGCCGCCGATGCTCTTGCCGAGGCAGAGCGGCAGCTTTGCCACCGACTCGATGGCTTCCTTCGCGGTCAGGAGTTCGCGCAGGTAAACCTTTTCGCGATGCAGGTTCGGCAATTCGATGCCGATGGCGTTGCGGCCGGCAACCACGGCGACGCGGGCCGACAGCGCGCTCATTGAACGCGCGATGTCGTCGGCGAGGCCGATCACGCGCGACGACTTGATGCCGGGCGCGGGCTCGAGCTCGTACAGCGTGACGACCGGACCCGGATTGGCCTTGACGATCTCGCCGCGGACGCCGAAATCCTGCAGTACGCCTTCGAGCGCGCGCGAATTGGCTTCCAGCTCGGCCTTGCTCAGCGGCTGGCGATCGGCGGCCTTCGGCGCCGACAGCACGGAGACCGAGGGCAGCTCGAACTTGTCGGAGGATTTCTTCTTCGCGCGCGGCTCGGCCTTCTTGCGCGGGGCGCGGGCAACCGGAGCTTCCTCTTCCTCCTCCTCGTCTTCCTGCTCTTCCTCTTCGATCTCTTCGTCGAATTCCTCGTTCGCCTCCGGCACCACGGAGGGTGCGGCGCGGCTGCCGAGACTGGGCTCCTGCCGTTCGAACGCGCCGGCGCCGCGCTGCGGCGCGCTCGAGACCAGCGACCGATAGGCGGTGCCGAGCGCCCAGCCGAGCCGCGCCTTTGCGCTCATCACCGCGTGGAACAGCCAGCCGAGCGAGATCGAGCTGCGATCCTCCTCGTCTTCCTCGACAAACGGCTCGTCATGATCCTCGATCGCCGTCAGCTCTTCTTCGCTCTCCTTTGCGCCCCAGCCGCTGGCGAACAGGAAGCTTGCGGTCATCGCGACGAACAGGATGGTGCCGAGCACCAGGCGATAGATCAGTCCGGCCGGACCGAACACCACCGCGGGCGCGCGCACCAGCGCGTCGCCGACCACGCCGCCGAGCCCGGTCGGCAATGGCCAGGCGCCATTATGCGGGAAGCAGCTCGCGACACCCGCGGCGATCACGGTGGTGAGGATCCAGCATGCCAGCCGCAGCGCTTCGCGGTCGAAGGCGCGATGTGTCAGCATGCGCCAGCCCCACACCGCGATGGGCAGGATCAGCATGATGGCGCCGAGGCCCAATATCTGCATCAGGAGGTCGGCGCCGATCGCGCCGGGATAGCCGAGGATGTTGCGGATCGGGCGCGAGGTGGCATGGCTCAAACTCGGGTCTTGCACCGACCACGTCATCAGCGCCGCGGCGGCGACGCCGGCGAGCATGATCAGGCACAGCCCGCCGAATTCTCGCACCCGCCGCTCCAGGGCTTCGCGGATCGGGACCGGCAGATGGCCGACCAGGGGAATGACACGTTCGATCGCTGGCATGCGCTTCCAAAGCCTTGCGATTAACTCAGGGTTTCGACCAGGCGGTGCAACGCCTCGGCCGTTGATTCACTGTCGGAGACCAGCGCGAGGCGGATGTAGCCCGCGCCGGGATTGGAGCCGTCGGCTTGCGGCCGCGCCAAATAGCTGCCCGGGATCACGCGCACGCCGGCATCGCGATAAAGTTTCACTGTCGCCGCCTCGTCGCCGCCACGCTCGGAGACGTCGAGCCAGACGCAGAAGCCGCCGGCCGGACGCTGATAGCCGTAGCGGCTGCCGAGGATCTGGTCGGCGAGATCGAACTTGATCCGGTAGAGCCTGCGGTTCTCCTCGACATGCGCTTCGTCGCTATAGGCGGCGACCGCGACATGCTGCAGCGGCACCGGCACTTGTGGTGCTGCGACGTTGCGCAGTTCATGGAACGCGGCGAGGAATTTCTTGTCGCCGGCCGCGAAGCCGACGCGCATGCCCGGCAGGTTCGAGCGCTTCGAGAGCGACTGGAACACGACCACGTTGGTGAAATCGGGGCCGGCACATTCCAGCGCGCTGCCTGGCGCTTCCCTGGTGTAGATTTCCGAATAGCATTCGTCGCTCAGGATGATGAACCCGAAGCGGTCGGCGAGCGCTTTCAGCCGGGCGAAATAATCGCGCGAGGCGACTGAGCCTTGCGGGTTTGCGGGCGAAGCGATGTAGAACGCCACCGTGCGCGCCAGCAGCGCGTCATCAAGCGCGTCGAGATCGGGCAGAAATCCGTTGGCCGGCGTGGTCGGCAGATAGACCTGCTCGCAGCCGGACGCGCGGGCGCCGGCGCCATAGGCCGGATAGAACGGGTTCGGCATCAAGATCGCCGGCGTCCCATGGCGCGCGCCGACATAGCGCGCGGCGGTGATCGCGGCGAAGAACAGGCCCTCGCGGCTGCCATTCAGCACCAGCACTTCGCTCCCGGGATCGACCGGCCGCGGCAGATGGAACCGGGTCGAAAGCCAGTTCGCCACCGCGCGGCGGAACGACTCGATGCCCTTGGCGAGCGGATAGCGCCCGAACTCGGCAGTGTGCTCGGCCAACACCGGTCCGACAAAGGCCGGAACCGGGTGCTGCGGCTCGCCCAACGACAGCGTAATCAATGGCTTACCGGGCTGGTAAGGCGCCAGCAGTTCGGTCGTGCGCGCAAACGGGGAACGTTCGGCCTGACCGGCCGGCGTTGCACTGCCGGCGTCTTGCGCCACGCCGGAGGGAACGGTCATTGTCATGTCTAAACGCCAGCACTTTCAACGCGGTCGAGGGGAATCCGGCTCGACTGTCAACCGATCAAGTCACCATAGATACGGCGAGGTTAAGACGCGATTAACCATCGGCGTCACTGCACAATGTTGCGTGGTATTACCATGTTTGTTATGGGTATTACCCTCCATGGAGACGAACGATGACGACGACAGTCACCCGTAAGGGCCAGGTGACGATCCCGAAGCCGCTTCGCGATTACCTGGGGATTGGCCCTGGCAGCCAGGTGAATATTCGGCGCGCCGACGATGGCGGCGTCCTGATCGAAAAAGCGGATGGACCGCGGCCCCCTAGCCGGTTTGCCAAGGCGCGCGGCTCCGCAGGTCCGGGCATGACGACCGACGAACTCATGGCTCTCTTGCGTGACGAGCCGGAATGACTCTGGTCGATTCGAACGTTCTTCTCGACCTTGCGACCGATGACGCGAACTGGGCCGACTGGTCCCAAGCGCAGCTCGAGCACGCGGCCTCGGCTGGGCCGTTGCTCATCAACAATGTCATCTACGCAGAAATCTCGATACGCTACCGCACGATCGAAGCCGTCGACGCCGCGCTCCGCGACCTCAAGCTCGAGCTGGCAGAAATCCCGCGTGCCGCGCTCTTCCTTGCAGGAAAGGCCTATATCCAGTACCGCGCCGCGGGTGGCAACCGCACAGGGGTACTATCCGATTTCTTTATCGGAGCCCATGCCGCGGTCGAGCAACTGCCACTCCTGACGCGGGACACGCGTCGCTACCGCTCCTACTTTCCGACGGTCGTCCTGATCGCGCCGAACGAACCGTAGCCCCTCGCATGCCGGCGTCGGCCAAAAAAGAAAGGGGCTCCAACTTGCGCTGGAGCCCCTCAACGGTCAGGGCATTGCCGGGTATGTGCCCAAACCGTAGTTCTGGGTGTGATCCCGGGAGAGATCACACCCCGGGAGAACTCACATGTTGTAGGCGCGCTCCGTGTGCTCGGTGATGTCGAGGCCTTCACGCTCGGTCTCGACGTTGGCGCGCAGGCCCACGATCACGTCGACGACCTTGTAGAGGATCGCCGAACCGATGCCGGACCACACCAGCGTGGTGCAGACGCCCCAGACCTGCGAGGTCATCTGGGCGACGAAGTCGTAGTCGCCGATCTTGCCGGCGACATAGTCCATCACGCCGGTGCCGCCGAGCGCCGGGTTCACCAGGATGCCGGTGCCAAGCGCGCCGACGATGCCGCCGACGCAGTGGACGCCGAACACGTCGAGCGAGTCGTCGTAACCCAGCGCATTCTTCACCACGGTGCAGAAGAACAGGCAGACCACGCCGACCACGAGGCCGAGCACGATCGCGCCCATCGGTCCGGAGAAGCCAGCCGCCGGCGTCACCGCCACGAGGCCTGCGACCGCGCCCGAGATGGCGCCGAGCATCGACGGATGGCCCTTGATGATCCATTCCGCGAACATCCAGGACAACGCCGCCGCCGCGGTCGCGACGAAAGAGTTGGTCATGGCGAGCGCGGCGCCACCGGAAGCCTCAAGGTTCGAACCGGCGTTGAAACCGAACCAGCCGACCCAGAGCAGCGAGGCGCCGATCATGGACATCGTCAGCGAGTGCGGAGCCATCAGCTCCTTGCCGTAGCCGGTGCGCTTGCCGATCAGGAGCGCGCCGACGAGACCGGCGATGCCGGCGTTGATATGCACGACGGTGCCGCCGGCGAAGTCGATCGCGCCCTTCTTGAAGATCCAGCCGGCGTCAGCGTTGATCTCGTCGAGCTTGGCCTGCGCCGCGGTCTTCGCCGCGCCGTCAGCGGCCGCCGCCAGCGCCTTCGCCGCATCCGTGATCGCGTCCGGTCCAGCCCAGTACCAGACCATGTGAGCGATCGGGAAGTAGATCAGCGTCACCCAGAGCGGGATGAAGAGCGCGACCGCGGAGAACTTCATGCGCTCGGCGAAAGCGCCGACGATCAGCGCGGGCGTGATCGCCGCGAACGTCATCTGGAAACAGACGTAGATGAGTTCGGAGATGTTGGCGTCGACGCTGAAGGTGGCCGCCTTCGAATCCGGCGTCACACCTGCCAGGAAGGCCTTGGAAAAGCCGCCGATGAAGTCCGAGCCGCCGGTGAACGCGAGGCTGTAGCCGTAGAGCGCCCAGAGCACGGTGACGATGCAGACGGTGTAGAACACCTGCATCAGCACGGAGAGCATGTTCTTGGAGCGGACCAGGCCGCCATAGAACAGCGCGAGCCCCGGGATCGTCATCAACAGCACCAGCACCGTCGACGTCATCATCCAGGCGTTGTCGCCCTTGTTGACGGTCGGTTCGGCATAGGCGGCGGTCGCAGCGAACAGGCCGAATGCGAGTGCCGCCAATCCCGCGCTGTGGGGACGTTTGAACGTCATGTTATTCTACTCCTGAATTGTAAGATTTGAGCGCGAAATCAGAGGGCCGCGGCATCAGCCTCGCCGGTGCGGATGCGCACCGCATGGTCGAGGTTGATGACGAAGATCTTGCCGTCGCCGATCTGCCCGGTCTTTGCCGCCGACGTGATGGCGTCGATGGTTTTGTCGACCTGGTTGGCCGCAACCGCGACCTCGATCTTGATCTTGGGCAGGAAACTCACGGCGTATTCAGCGCCGCGATAGATCTCGGTGTGGCCCTTCTGACGCCCGTACCCCTTGACTTCCGTCACCGTGAGACCGTGAACGCCAATGGCGGTCAGGGCGTCGCGGACTTCTTCCAGCTTGAATGGCTTAATGATCGCCATAACAATTTTCATATGTCCTATCCCCGCTTGGGCCCGGCGCAGACGAACCGGGTGTTTTCGACTGAGATCCACCACGCGGAGAAAATTCACGACGCGGTCACAGCCGACGGCGTTAGAATCAAATGCCGTGCCAGATCGACGGCGCTGCCTAACGGATTATGAATCCGCTCGTTTTCGCGCTTGACGGGAATTGGTCGGACCTGCGCTATTCCGTCGCGCTCAAAACATAATCAATATAGCCCAATTCGTAGGCACGACAGAGTCCGGACATAATCCTGCCCAGTGGGACGGCAATTGGGGGTAATTAAGTAGCGAAAACTACTGCAGCGCCTCGCCGTGCTGCGAAATATCCAGGCCTTCCAGCTCCTGCTGTACCGACACCCGGAGCGGAACGAAGACGCTGACCAGCTTCAGGAGCACGAAGGTCACGCCACCGCACCATATGAACGTAACGGCGACGCCGGCGAGCTGGATCAGCAGTTGCTGCGGATGGCCCTCGATCAGGCCGGCCGTGCCGCCGATGGCGCTGGTGGCGAACACGCCCGCGAGCAGCGTCCCGGCCATGCCTCCGACGCCATGAACGCCGAACACGTCGAGTGAATCGTCATATTTGAAGCGGAGTTTCAGCCAGGTGCAGGCCCAGAAGCACACGAGGCCCGCGATGATGCCGATGATGACCGCGTGCCATGGTTCCACGAAGCCCGAGGCCGGCGTGATCGTGCCCAACCCCGCGACTGCGCCCGAGATCATGCCGAGCACCGACGGCTTGCGCCGCGTCGCCCATTCGATCGCGCCCCAGGTCAGCGCGCCTGCGCAAGCGGAAAGATGCGTGGCGATGATCGCCATCACCGCGCGCGAACTCACTGCAAGTGCCGATCCGCCATTGAAGCCGAACCAGCCGACCCAGAGCAGCCCGGTGCCGATCACCGCGAGCGACAGGTCGAACGGCGACAGGTTCTCACTGCCATAGCCGTAGCGCTGCCCCAACACGCGCGCGGCGACCAAGCCGCTGACGCCGGCCGAAAGATGCACCACGAGGCCGCCGGCGAAGTCGAGCACGCCGGCATTGGCGAGGAAGCCGCCGCCCCACACCCAGTGTGCGAGCGGAATATAGGCGAAGATGAACCAGCCGACCGAGAACCAGAGATAGGCCGAGAAGCGCATGCGATCGGCGACCGAGCCTGCCACCAGCGCCACGGTGATGATCGCAAAGGTCATCTGGTACAGCATGAACAGCGCTTCCGGGATCGTCTTCGCCGCCGGATTGATGCTGTCCATGGTCATGCCGGCGAGAAACCAGCGGTCGAGCGTGCCGATCCACGGCCCATCGCCGACGAAGGTGAGCGAGTAGCCGAACATCACCCAAAGGATCGAGATGATCGCGACGGCCGACAGGCTCTGCGCCATCGTCGCCAGCACGTTCTTCTTGCGCACCATGCCGGAATAGAACAGCGCAAGCCCCGGGATCGTCATCATCAGCACCAGCGCGGTGGCGACGATCATCCAGGCGGTATCGGCGGCGTTGATGGCCGACGTCTCGGCGTGCGCGGCCGTTGCCGACAACAGCGTCGCAAGACCAAGCGGCGCGATCAGCCGCACGGCGCGAGATGGTGCCCCCATGGTGTTTCCCCAGCAGAAATGAAATGATTCCGGTTGATGCAGCCGGCGGCGTTGTCGGCGCCCGCGTTCGGCGAGAATTCATTCTTGTTTGAGCATGATCTTTTCGGAAAACCGGAGCCCACTTTTCCGGATCATGCTCTAGAGCGCGTCGCTGTCGGTCTCGCCGGTGCGGATCCGCAGCGCATGTTCGATCGGCGTGACAAAGATCTTGCCATCCCCGATCTGGCCGGTGCGTGCCTTTGCGGTGATGACTTCGACCGCCTTGTCGGCGACCTCGGACGCGACCGCGATTTCGATGCGCAATTTGGGCAGGAAGTTCACGACATATTCGGCGCCGCGGTAGATCTCGGTGTGCCCCTTCTGCCGACCATAGCCTTTGACTTCAGTCACGGTCATGCCGTGGACGCCGATCTCGGTCAGCGCCTGGCGAACCTCGTCTAGTTTGAAGGGTTTGATGATGGCGACGACAAGTTTCATGGCTAGCGGCCCGTATTCTTCTTAAGCGCGGCCACCCCTTGCTCTCTGGATGGCCTTCGATCGCGCGCCAATCTGGCATCTTTCTGGGCAAATGGCACAAAAAAGTTGCAGGTTTAGGGGGAAAACATTGGCACCCCCAGGGCTCGCTCCCTGTACAGGGGACATGATCGTCGATCACAATGCGGCTTTCCTGCTTCGCCAGTCGCGCCGCTGGCGCCAATTCCCGAGAATCGTGTTTTCCAAGGAAGTGCCATGGCCGATCGATCCTGGTTTTATGCATCCGAGGGCCAGCAAAAGGGTCCGTTTCCTGAATCCCTGCTCCGCGACCTCATCGTCCGGGGCATTGTCGGGCCGGATACGCTGGTCTGGACCGAGGGAATGTCGGGGTGGCAGAAGGCAGGCGAGATTCCCGGACTGATTTCGGATGTTTCCGGACCAGCGATGTCCTCGCAGGCGGGCGGGCCGCCGATCCTGACTGCAGCCGGCTATGCCGGCGGAGCAGTCTCGGCCGACCTGCCGATCTGGGGGCTGTTTGGACGCAGCCTGTGGTTCGCCATCGGCCAGCTTCTGGTAATCCCGGCGCCGTGGGCCGCCACCGGTTTTTATCGCTGGATCATTCCGCACATCAACGTGCCTGGCCGGCCGAATCTCGGTTTCACGGGGCAGGTCGGTGACATCTGGTACGTGTTCGTCGCGATAGGGCTCTTGAGCTATTCGGGCTGGCTCGAGAGCACGACGCTTGAACTGCTTGCGTCGGTACTGCAGGCGTCGCTCGGATGGGTGGTCATCCGCTGGGTCGCCAGCAATCTCAGTTCAAACGGACAGCAGCTCCCAATCGCGTTCAGCGGCAGCGTGATCGCCTATACCGGGTGGTACCTGTTGTTGGCGATCTCCTTCATCAGCATCATCGGCTGGGCGTGGGTGACCACGGCGTGGATGAGGTGGCTTTGCCGCAATATCGAAGGCACGCGCCGCGAAATCATCTTCAAGGCCTCAGGCCTCGACATGCTTTGGCGAACCGTCCTGCTCACGATCGGCTGCATATTGCTGATTCCGATCCCGTGGGCGTTGCGCTGGTATGCGAACTGGTACATGTCGCAATTCGCGCTGGTCGAGCGCGGCACGCTCGCGAACGCGTAGCGCGACGAATGCGATGCCGATTGGTTTCACCTCTCCCGCTTGCGGAGGAGGTCGGCGCGAAGCGCCGGGTGGCGGCTTTCTCCACTCAAGGAGTATCACTCGCGGAGATACCCCCACCCCAGCCCTCCCCGCAAGCGGGAGAGGGAGCGCAGTTTCATCGCGGCGGCAAATCTAGCGCGCGGTTACTTGCGTTCGCGCACTGAACCTTCCTGCGCCACCGAGGCCACCAGCGTGCCGTCGGGCTTGAAGATCAGGCCGCGCGTCAAGCCGCGGCCGCCTTGTGCGCTCGGGGAGTCCTGGGCGTAGAGCAGCCATTCGTCGGCGCGGAACGGGCGGTGAAACCACATCGCGTGATCGAGGCTCGCCGGCATCATGCGCTTGTCGAACAGCGTGCGGCCATAGCGCGCCATCACCGCGTCCAACAGCGAAAAGTCGGAGGCATAGGCGAGCGCGCACAGATGCAGCGCGGGGTCGTCGGGCAGCTTGGCTGCGGTGCGGATCCAGACATGGATGCGGCCCTCGTCGATCTTCTGGCCGAAATAGCGGCCGAGCTCGACCGGGCGCAGCTCGATCGGCCGATCCGATTCATAATAGCGGCGGATGAAATCCGGCATTTCGCGGAACATCGGCTGCTTCGACACCTCCTCCGCGGTGAGTTTTTCCGGCGGCGGCACGTCAGGCATCTTCTCCTGGTGATCGAATGCGCCCTGCTCCTCGGCATGGAACGAGACCATGATCGAGAAGATGGCATTGCCGTGCTGGATCGCGGTAACGCGGCGGGTCGAATAGCTCTTGCCGTCGCGCAGCCGCTCGACCTCATAGATGATCGGGACCTGGGGATCGCCCGGCAGGATGAAATAGCAATGGATCGAATGCGGCAGGCGGCCCTCGACGGTGCGGCAGGCCGCGACCATCGCCTGGCCGATCACCTGCCCGCCGAACACCCGCTGCCAGCTCGTTTTCGGGCTGTTGCCGCGGAACAGATTCACTTCGAGCGGTTCGAGATCCAGGATGGAAAGCAGGTCAATCAGGCTTTTTGACATGGATCGCCTTCCAATTTGTTGTGCGGCATTAAGCACCTTGTTTGGTGCCACTGTTTCGCCCAGCTGTTATCAGGTAGCAAGCACAGTCTGAGGGCATGAGCGCGTAAGGGACTTGCATGTCGGCACAGCGAGGCATTGTCATTTGCGGGGGCGCCTTTGCGGGCCTGGCGCTGGCCCTGGCGGTGCGCCAGGGGCTGGGCGCCGAAATCCCCGTTATCGTCGTCGATCCGGCGCTCGGGCAGCGCCCGAGCCGCGATCCGCGGGCGACTGCGATCGTCGCCGCCTGCCGCCGGCTGTTCGAGGCGATCGGCATCTGGGCCGAGATTGCCGAGACGACGCAGCCAATCCTCGACATGGTCGTCACCGATTCGCGGCTCGACGATGCCACGCGGCCGGTGTTCCTGACCTTCGCCGGCGATGTCGAGCCTGGCGAGCCCTTTGCGCATATGGTCGAGAACCGGCGTCTGATCGACGCGCTGGTGGCGCGCACCGAGGCCGAAGGCATCGATCTCCGCGCGAGTGCGGTTTCGACCTATGAGGCCAATGCCGATCTCGTGACCGTGACGCTCGCGGATGGCAGTGTGATCGAAGCGAGCCTGCTGGTAGCGGCTGATGGCGCGCGCTCGAAGCTGCGCGAGCGCGCCGGCATCGTCACCCATGGCTGGGACTATGACCAGTCCGGCATTGTCGTCACGGTCGGCCACGAGCGCGATCACCAGGGTCGCGCCGAAGAGCATTTTCTGCCCGCAGGTCCGTTCGCGATCCTGCCGCTGAAGGGAAAACGCTCGTCGCTGGTGTGGACCGAGAACCGCAAGGAAGCGTCCCGCATCGTCGGCTTGAGCGAGGGGGAATTCCACGACGAGTTGGAGCGGCGTTTTGGTTTGCATCTCGGCGAGGTCAAGGCGCTCGACAAGCCGCGCGCGTTTCCGCTCGGCTATTTCGTCGCGCGCTCCTTCATCGCCGAACGGCTGGCCCTGGTCGGCGACGCCGCGCATCTGATCCATCCGATTGCGGGGCAAGGGCTCAATATGGGGCTGAAGGACGTCGCGGCATTGGCGGAAGTGGTGGTCGATGCGGCACGGCTCGGCATCGATCTCGGCCAGGCCGATGTGCTCGAGCGCTACCAACGCTGGCGCCGCTTCGACACCATGGCGATGGGGGTCGCGACCAATTCTCTGAACTTCTTGTTCTCCAACGAATCGACGCTGCTCAGGACCGTGCGCGACGTCGGGCTCGGCGTCGTCGACCGCCTGCCGCCGCTGAAGAGCCTGTTCATCCGCCAGGCGGCGGGGCTGTCGGGCGAAGTGCCGCGGCTGTTGAAGGGCGAAGCGCTGTAGCGCGCGAATGGCGAATAGCGAGTGGCGAATGGAAGGCTCCTCTATTCGCTATTCGCCACCCCCTATTCGCTATTCGCCTCCTCTATCATCGATCTTGCGTGCTTCTTCCGGCAGCATGATCGGGATGCCGTCGCGGATCGGATATGCGAGTTTTGCGGAGCGCGAGATCAGTTCTTGGCGTTCCGCGTCGAACTCCAGCGGACCCTTGGTGATCGGACAGACCAGGATTTCCAGGAGCTTTGGATCGGCGGTGCTTTCGAGATGATCGGTCGGGGCGCTCATGACGGTCTTCCAGCTCGGGGGCTTGTTTCTCTATCACACTCGATCAACGCACTGCCATGCGCAAGAGTTCGTCGACGATCGTCTGCTGCTTTGCTTTCGGCAGCGGCTGCTCGGTCAGCGCGTGGCCGAGAAACGCCCAATAGAGAATCTGGGCGCGAGGGCGGGCTATCTCGTCGGTGAGGCCCGCCCGCTTCAGGAGGCCCTCGACATAGCCGAGCCGCCGCTGGTCGATCGCCTGCACGGCGGCGCGTGCTGAAGCGTCGACGTTCGCCCAGCTTCGGATGGCGTTTTCCAGCGCCAGCCTTTCGGAAAACACCCGACGCAACAGCACGGCGAGGGCGTCGGAACCGGGCGCTGCCGCCTCGACATCGACGATGATCCGCTCCGCGGCGATCTCGCGCCAATGTTTCAGGACGCCGGCGTGGTAGGCGGCGATATCGGCGAAGTGCCAGTAAAAGCTGCCGCGGGAGACGCCCATCTGTTTTGCCAAGGGTTCGGCCTTCAGCGCGGTGAAGCCGCGTCTTGCCAGGGCTTTCAGGCCCTGGTCGAGCCAGTCCTTTGCGGAAAGCTGATCGGTCATGCGGCCACCATACACCAGTGTATTGACAGGCGCCAATGCGCGGGCGATAACCATACACAACTGTATGGAGGCGAGCATGCGCGATATCCTGCTGCAATGTTCCGGCCTCGCCGCGATCGCGGCGGCGCTGATCCACGGCTACCTCGGCGAGTTCAAGGTGTTTCCGAAAATGACGATCGAGCCGGCGCGGCTTCGCACGCTGATCCGGCTGGTCTGGCAGGCCGGCACGGTGGCATGGATCGGCGGCGGCGTGCTGCTGCTCGCCGCGCCCTGGATGGCCTCGGAGGTGGCGCGGCACTGGATCGTCGTCACGCTGGCCTGCGTGTTCGCCTTTGCGGCCTTCGCCAATGCGGTTGCGACGCGCGGCCGGCATTTCGGCTGGATGGCGCTCGGCGCCGTGGTCGCGATGGCGGTCGCGGGGTATTAGAGCGAGATGAGATTGGGCTGGATCGCATCCGCGATGGATGCTGCGCTCCCTCTCCCTCTCCCGCTTGCGGGAGAGGGTTGGGGTGAGGGTATTTCCTCGGGGTTGGACCAGCGTGATTTCAAGACAGAACGTCCGAGTGGAGAGAGCCCCCACCCGGCGCTGCGCCGTAGTCGAAGCTCTGCTTCGGCGTTCTTTAGCAACGGCCGCCAATGGCGGCCCACGCCTCCTCCGCAAGCGGGAGAGGTGAAGCGAGCCCGCGGCCGATTCGACCAAACCGCGTTCGAGCCGCAAATCACTGCAATGGCGGATCGCCGCTGGTGCGCTTCTTGGCGAGATCCATCTCGGTCACCGCGATCAGGATTTCCGCGCGGGTCTTCAGGTCGGGCGCCTCAAGCATCGCCTGCTTCTCCGCCGGGCCATAGGGCGACATCATCGCCAGCGCGTTGACCAGCGCCTCGTTCGGCGCGGCTTCGATGCCGGCCCAATCGACTTTCAGATTGTTGGCCTTGAGGAAGTCCGTCAGCACCGCGAGCAGCGCCTCGCGGTCGACATCCTCCTCGCCCTTGCGCGCGACGAAATCGCTGCTGAAGGAGAAGAAGTCGACCTTGCACTGGCGGTACGCGGTCAGCACGGTGAGCTCCTCGACCACCTTGAAGCGCGCCACGCCGGTGAGTTCGAGGATGTAGCGGCCGTCGCCGGATTCGGCGAGCTGGGTGATGCGGCCGACGCAGCCGATGCGGAACAGCGCCGGCTTCTCCTCATTGTGCGAATGCGTCACGTCGGGCTGGATCATGCCGATCAGCCGGTGGCCGTCGCGGAAAGCGTCGTCGACCATCGCGAGATAGCGCGGCTCGAAGATGTTGAGCGGCATCTGGCCGCGCGGCAACAGCAGCGCGCCGGCAAGCGGAAAGACCGCGATCACCTCCGGAAGCTCGGCCGGGCCCCGATATTCGGCATTGATCGGCATCTGCGGCCCCGGTGTTATGCACGCACTAGATCATGATCCGATTGAAACGAAATCGGATCATAGTCTCATGTTTTTGTTTGAGCATGATCATTTCGGAAAACCGGTTTCCACTTTTTCTGATCATGCTCTAGGAGAACAGGATCGTCGAAAGCCGCTTTCGTCCTTCGACGGTCGCTTCATCCGCTCCGCCCCACGCTTCGAACAGCTGGACCAGCTGCTTGCGTGCGCCGTCGTCATTCCACTTGCGATCGCGCTTGACGATCTCCAGGAGCTGGTTGGTCGCCTCGATGCGATTGCCCATCGCGTTCAGCGCGGTAGCGAGATCGAACCGCGCCTGATGATCGAGCGGGTTCGCGGCGACCTTCTGTTCCAATTCGCCGATCGGACCGACCGATTGCGCCTGCTCGGCAAGGTCGATCGCGGCCTGCACCGCCTTGACGGCCGGATCGTTACGCTTGGACTCCGGCACCATGGCCAGCGTCTGCTTGGCCTGGTCGACCGCGCCCGTCGTGACGTAGCATTTGGCGAGACCGGCGAGCGCGGCGATATTGGTGGCGTCGATGCCGAGCACCTCGGCGTAGATCTGCGCCGCGGCCGCGGCGTCGCCTTCGGCGAGCACGGCGTCGGCTTCCTTGAGGATCTCGGCAATATTCGGCTCGCCCGCGGCCGGGACGCCCTTGGTCAGCCGCTCGATGAAGGCGTTGACCTGGCTCTCCGGGATAGCGCCCATGAAGCCGTCGGCCGGCTGACCGTTGACGAAGGCGATCACCGCCGGAATCGACTGGATGCCCATCTGGCCGGGGATCGACGGATGCTCGTCGATGTTCATCTTGACGAGCTTGACCCGGCCTTTGGCGTTGGTGACCACCTTCTCCAGGATCGGGGTGAGCTGGCGGCAGGGGCCGCACCAGGGCGCCCAAAAATCGATCAGCACCGGCTGGCGCTTCGACTCCTCGATCACGTCCTTGACGAACGTCTGGGTGGTCGTTTCCTTGATCAGATCACCTGCCTGCGGCGCCGGACCGCCGCCCTGCTCAACTATCGTCACGATATCCTCGCCTGATGTCCCGAGATTGGCGCCCGTTCTAGCACGGCCGGAACCGAACACCCGTCAGCTAAATGGCGGTTTGGCGGCAAATTTCAATCGGTGGGCGCACTTACCGTTCCGCCGCAGCGCCGGCCGACCCTGGGTGGCCAGCAGCGCACAGTCGCGACCAAATGCGGCCGGAATTTGCAGGGTTTCCCGAGCCGAATCGGCTGTGGCGGCGTGGAGCTGGAAAAGCGGGTTCCCGGGCGAAAAACGCGGCGAGTCGCCGGCAAATTGCCCTCGGTGGCGTTGCTCGCGGCCGTTTCATCCCCATTTGGCATGAAATCAGGCGATTTCGTCACCTTCGGACCTGTTGCATTCACGGTCCGCTTTTGGCATAGCTCTGCCGTTGCCGGCGAGCGATCGCCGCCATCAGGACGCGGGTGTAGCTCAGTGGTAGAGCACGACCTTGCCAAGGTCGGGGTCGAGGGTTCGAGCCCCTTCGCCCGCTCCAAATTTCCCGTCCGCCGAACTCCCTCTGCCTGGCAGCAGAGCGCAGCTTCCCTTGCTGGACCGAAGCAAGCTTACGCGAAGTTGGCTCCGACGGGATATGAGACCCAGCTCGATCGCTGCCGACCAGTCATCCGACGATTGATTTCCCAGCCAATCGAAATTGCCGGCCGTCAGTCTACGAGAGGCGTTAGCTTCGAACGAATATTGCGGCGCAATGACATCGCTGATGCTTCGCTAGAAAACAACGCAAGCGATCCCCTCAACTTGTCTTGACCTCGCTCGAATGCGCAGTTCATCGCCTGCGCTTCTCTCGCGCCGGGGATGTGCTAACATTTTTCGCTCTGGCCTATCTCTCGCAGGCCATTACGATCGTCTCGTTAGAATCAATAAAGAGCCAGCCGCCCGGCTGGATAGGGGAGCAACGCGATGCAATCGGTTTTCAATCGTTCCATTCTTGCGCTTGCCACCATCGCCCTTGTGGCGGGGACAGGCTTTGCCAATGCGCAGCAACAGCAGCAGGACAAGGGTAGAACGCTGAAGAAATACGAATCCGGCAGCAAGGAATTCTGGACCCATCCGCCGGATGACTGGTTCCTGGGCGACGAGACTGAAGCGCAAAAGGGGCTTGCCCCGCCGTCAGGACCGCCGACCGGCGCCTCCGACTCCGAGCTGGCGGCGTTGATCAAGAAGATCAAGCTCCCACAGGGCTTCAAGATCGAAGTCTATGCGTCGAACGTGCTCGCCGCGCGGCAGATGGCCTGGGGCGACAAGGGCACGCTGTTCGTCGGCTCGTTCGGGCTCGGCAACGTCTATGCGATCAAGGACAACAACGGCAAGAAAGAGGTCAAGACCATCCTCAAGGGGCTGAACATGCCCACCGGTCTCGCCTTCCGCGACGGCGCGCTCTACGTGATCGCGGTCGACAAGCTGATCCGCTACGACAATGCGGAAGCCAATCTCGACAATCTCGGCCAGGGCAAGGTGGTCTATGACGACATGCCCTCCTATGCCGCGCATGGCTGGAAATATATCGCTGTCGACAAGGACGGCTGGTTCTACATTCCGTTCGGACCGCCCTTCAACATCGGCGTTCCCCCGACCAGCGTCTCGCAGATCCGCCGCGTCGATCCCAAGACCGGCAACGCGGAAATCTGGGCCCTCGGCGTGCGCAACAGCGTCGGCGGCGATGTCGATCCGCGCACTGGCCGCTACTGGTTCACCGAGAACGCGCGCGACTGGATCAGCGACGACCTGCCGAGCGACAAGCTCAACATGATCACGAAGATCGGCGAGCATTTCGGCTATCCCTATTGCCACCAGGGCGACATGCCCGATCCGAAATTCGCGATGGGGCATAAATGCTCGGAGTTCACGCCGCCCGTGCTCAACCTCGGCGCCCACGTCGCCCCGCTCGGCATGAAGTTCTACACCGGCAATCAATTCCCGGCCGACTACAAGAACAACATCCTGATCGCCGAGCACGGCTCGTGGAACAGGCACAAGTACCAGGGCGGACGGATCGTGCGCGTGATCGTCGGTCCTGACGGCAAGAACGCCAAGCAGGAAGTGCTGGCGTCCGGCTGGATCGAAGGTGACCAGGGCTATCTCGGCCGCCCTGCCGACATCATCCTCGACAAGGATGGCTCGATCCTCGTTGCCGACGACTGGGCCGGTGCGATCTATCGCATCAGCTACAGCAAGAAGTGAGACTGTGACGAACGGAGGCTGCGGTGGCCGTATGGTGGCCGCAGCCTTTTCCTTTTTGATCCCTCATATTGTCGTTCCGGATCGTACGCGAAGCGGGCGGGTCCGGAACCCATGACCACGAGCGGTGGTTATGGATTCCGGGCTCGCGACTGCGTCGCGTCCCGGAATGACGAACTCAGTGACATGGATGTGTGGCTCATGCGCGAGCGGTTTGTATGGTACGTGGCAAGCAGCCTTGCGCTGGCTTCAATCGCGCTCACTCCCGCCCGCGCCGCCGATGTCGCGGCCGGCAAGGAGAAAGCCGAGATGTGCATCGCATGCCACGGCGAGAACGGCATTTCGCAAACGGAAAACATCCCCTCGCTCGCCGGCCAACCGGATCAGTTCATCCAATGGCAGCTCGTGTTCTTCCGCGCCGGCACCCGCAAGAACGAGCTGATGCAGCCGATCGTCGAGCAGCTCAACAATGACGACATCCGCAATCTCGGCGCTTATTTCTCCTCGCTGACGCCGCCGAAAGGCCCGAAGGATGACGATCCTGATCTGTCGGAAAAGGGCAAGCAGGCCGCGGCCGGCCGCCGCTGCGCGTCATGCCATACCGACAGCTATGCCGGCACCAAGGCGGTGGCGCGCATCGCCGGCCAGCGCGAGGAATATCTCGTCAAGGCGCTGCACGACTACAAGTCCAGCGTGCGCTCGGGCGGCGGCATGGCCGCGATGGCCGATGTCGCCTATCCCTTGAGCGACGAAGAGATCACCGCGCTCGCGCATTATCTCGCGCATCTCTGATGGTGATCGGGAACGCCGCGCGCCGCCGAGGGACCCGCCCCGGGTTGCGCTGCGCTTCACCCGGGCTGCGAGACTACTTGCCCCGCTGCAACTCATACGCCTTCAGATGCGTATAGGCCGTGCGCAGCTTCGGCACCGGAATCTTGGCTGCATCCGCGCGGGCGACGAGGTCGCCGATCACGTGATCGGCTTCGACCGGCATGCCGGCCTTGATGTCGCGGAACATCGAGGCGGTCATCGGCGAGCCTTCGGCGGTCAGCATGCCCTTGGCGCGCTCGAAGAACGGCCCAGCCGGCGCATAGCCTTCGGCCGTCGCCACCGCGCTGCATTCGTCGAGCATGCCGAGCAGGAAATCCTTGCCGCCGGGCGCCGCCAGGATATTGCCGACGGAGGTGCGCATCACGCTGGTGGAGGCCGCGAGCGAAGCCAGGAACACCCACTTCTCCCACATGTCCTGCATCACATGGTCGCTGGCGGTGGCGCCATTGATGGCGGAAAACACCTCCGCGATCGCGCGCACGCGGTCCGACATCTTGCCGTCACGTTCGCCGAAGGTCAGCGACTGCATCGGCTGCAACTGCACCACTTCGCGCGCTTCATTCAGTGTTGCCGCAATCGCGCACAGGCCGCCGAGCACATGCTCGGCGCCGAATTTCTTGTCGAGGGCATTGAGATGCAGCATGCCGTTGAGCAGCGGGATGATCGCGGTGTTCGGTCCGACCGCCGGCGCGAACGACTTGATGGCGTCCTCCAGGTCGAATGCCTTGCAGCTCAACAGTACGACATCGAATTTCTCGCTCAATTTGTCCGCCTGCACGGTCGGCGGATTTTTCAGCGTCACGTCGCCGTTAGGGCTCTTGATCACGAGCCCGGCGGTCGCGAGTTCGGATGCGCGCCTGGGGCGGACCAGAAATGTAATGTCACGGCCGGCCTGCAGCAGCCGCCCACCGAAATATCCGCCGATCGCACCGGCGCCGACGACGAGAACGCGCATGAGATAATTCCTTGTTGTTGTTGCTTGAGAGATGGACGGGCGAACTGTCAAATGGGGAGGCGACCCTCCCTGCCCTTCGGGTTTCTCCTTGGCCCTATTGTGGCGCGATCCGTGCGCTCCGTCTACAATATGATGATCATCATCATATTGCGATGATCCCGCTTCCCGGTCAAATCAAACGCTCGATGGTCTGCTTCCGCCAGACCAGCATGTAATAGCCCATCTGCAGCAGGAACATGGTGCAGAAGGTGATCGGATAGGCCGCCCATACCCCCTCGATGCCGATCAGCCGGCTGAGGACGATGGCGGACGGGATCTCGACCAGCGCGATCGCGAGGGCGGAGATCAACAACGGCATCCACACCGTGCCGCCGGCGCGCATCGCCCCCGAAAACACCGTCGACCTCCCGAACAGGACCGAGCTCCACAGCACGATGTGCAGCAGTCCCTGCGCGAGCTCGAGCACCGCCGGGTCGGTGATGAAAAAGCCCATCAGCGTGCGGGAGAACAGATAACCAAGCGCGGCCAGTCCGCCGGTCAGGATCACGTTCATCTTTAGCCCGGTGCGGACGATGGCGCCGACCTGGCTGGCCTGGCCGCGGCCGATTGCCTGAGCGCCAAAGATAGAGACCGATATCGCGATCGACAGCGCGGGGAACTGCACATAGCTCAAGACCTGGTTGACGGCGCCATAGGCCGCCGTGGCCTTGGAGCCGAAGCCGTTGACGAGGCCGAGCAGCACCAGCTCGGCAAGCGACATCACCACCATGCCGAGCGCTGCGGGAATGCCAAGCCGCAACACGATCCGTAACAGCCCGCCGTCCGGCCGCATCGCGCGCAGGAACGCGGCACCGAAAGCCAGCGCATGGCCTCTTCGCCGCAGATGGACGTTGAGCCACACCAATGTCAGCAGGCTCGACACCGCCGAGGCCCAGGCGGCGCTGGCGACGCCGAGATGCGGCAGGCCAAGCCAGCCGCGGATCAACGCCGGCGTCACCATGAGGCCGATGACAGTCGAAATCGCGAGCGCGAACAGCGGCGTAAGCGTGTCGCCGACGCCGCGCAGCATCGCCGTGGCCATGATGAAGGCGAAGGTGAGCGGCATCGTGATCATCATGGTCCGCGCGTAGGACGTGGCGGCATCGAGGATGTCGGCCGGCGTGGCGAGCGCGACCAGGAGCTCGCGCGTGAACAGCAACCCGAACAGCGCGATTGCACTTGCCAACAGGAGCGCGACCGTCAGTGTGGTGCCCGCCACCGCCTTGACCTTGTCAGGCTCGCCGGCGCCGAAGGCCTGGCCGACCAGCACGGTCGCGCCCGAGCTCAAACCAATCACGAAGGCGACCAGAAAGAACATCACCGGAAAGAACACCGAGACCGCGGCGAGCGCGTCGACCCCGATCATCTGTCCCAGATAGACGCTGTTGATGGTGCCGAACAGGGCCTGCAAAATGTTGCTCAGCATCATCGGCAGCAGGAAGGCCAGAAAGGTCCTCCAGAGCGGCGGCGGCGTGGACATGAGGCATTCCTGTTGAAGCAATAATCGATCGTTGAGTAATTCAGTCGCGTAGCGGGCTCACTTCACCTCTCCCGCTTGCGGGGGAGGTCGGCGCGTAAGCGCCGGGTGGGGGCTCTCTCCACATACAAGAACGGTCCGACTCGCGGAGGCACCCTCACCCCGCCCTCTCGCAAGCGGGAGAGGGAGCGCACCGCATCGCGGCTGGTGCGAGCTTTCACCACGCGCTAATCCGCGCGGTCGCTGTAGGCGAGCTTGACGACGTGGTCGCGAATGTCCGGCGGCCAATCGGCGATCTCGCCGACAAAGCGGCGGCGGTCATCGGCGAACAGGGCGCGCGAGGCCTCCTCGAATTTCGGCAGGTTGCCGGCCATCGCCGACATGAAATGATAGGCGGCCTCGCGCGCGGCGCGCTGGCGGTCGCGGTCGCCGCTTACGCGGCGGGCCTCGTCCACGAGCTTGCGCAATGCCACCGAGGCCCCGCCGGGCTGCGCGTTGAGCCATTCCCAATGGCGCGGCAGCAGCGTCACTTCGCGCGCGACCACGCCGAGTTTCGGCCGGCCACGGCCGCGCGGCTCGCCCGGCGGCAATTCCGGCGTCTCGTTTGGCGGCGCTGCCGTCGGCAGCCTTGCCAGGATCTCGTCATCGCTGCCGCGAAGGTCGAGATCGACCGCGCGGCCCGTCCGGTCACAGAAGATCGCAACCGGATCGGTGCTCTGGCCAGCCCGCTTGACGGCCAGCGCGACCACGGGCAGGGGCCCGGAGGCCAGGCGACGCTGGCCTTCGAAGGCTGTAAAGGTCTGGTTCATTTGAGATATCTTGTTGGTTCGTGATGTGTATATTTATGTCCGGGTATAATTTGGTTGTCAATATCACCCGGGTAAATAATTTGGCCTCTCGGCTAATCGCGAATCCGGCGATTGCCTGATAGGGAACGCGCGAGAAGGTTCTTTGCATTTTCGGGGTACGCCGTGCTGACCGTTCATCACCTCAACAATTCGCGCTCGCAACGGGTGCTGTGGCTCCTCGAAGAGCTCGGCGTACCCTACGAAATCGTGCGCTACCAGCGCCAGCAGGACATGCGCGGGCCGAAGGAGCTCCTGGCCGTCCATCCGCTTGGCAAATCGCCTGTTATTACCGACAACGGCAACACGATCGCGGAATCGGGTGCGATCGTCGAATACATCCTCGGCGCCTATGGCGAGGGACGCCTGATCCCGCCGGCCGGGACGCCGGAACGGCTGCGCTACACCTATTGGCTGCATTATGCCGAAGGCTCGGCGATGCCGCCGCTGCTGTTGAAGCTCCTGTTCACGGTCATGCCGAAACGGGCGCCCTCCTTGCTCCGCCCGCTCGTGCGCAAGGTCTCCAACCAGGTGCTGACGGCGCTCGTGAACCCGCAGCTCAAGCAGCACATGGCGTTCTGGGAGGCAGAACTCGGCAGAAGCCAATGGTTCGCGGGCAACGAGTTCAGCGCAGCCGACATCCAGATGAGCTTTCCGCTGGAGGTCGCTTCCGCGCGCGCCGGGCTGGAGGAGGGGCACCCCAGGTGCATGGCCTTCCTCGAGCGCATTCACGCGCGCCCGGCCTACGCCCGCGCGTTGGAGAAGGGTGGGTCGTATCAGGTGGGGCGCTGAACGCCACGCAATCCGCCGTCATTGCGAGGAGCGAAGCGACGAAGCAATCCATGCCTCCGCAAGTGGCAACATGGATTGCTTCGCTTCGCTCGCAATGACGAAGGGCCACTAACGCTCCACCGCTGCGATCACCTCTTTCACCAACCGCGCCAATCCGCGCATGTCGCCGGTCCGATCGACGCTGTCGCCGAGGCGAACCACGACGAGATGCTGCGTCGGCATGATGACGATGCGCTGGCCGAGATCGCCGGAGGCGAAGAAAGCATCGCGGGGAATGCCGAGCGCGATGCGGGCCTTGGCGCTCCGATGTTCGCTGCGGTTGGTCCAGAAGCCGGCGCCATAGTCGGTCTTCAGGGTCGCGGCGGCGGAAAAATCCACCCAGTCTTCGTGCAACAGCCGCTTGCCGCCGACCACGCCGTCATTGAGATAGAGCAGCCCGAAGCGTGCCCAGTCCCGCGCGCTCGCCAGCATGTAGGCGGTGCCTTGCAGTGTGCCGCTGCCGTCGAATTCCAGCGTGACGCTGCGCATGCCGAGCGGGTTGAACAATTCGCGCCAGGCAAAGGCGAGCATCTGCTCGGGGCCGCCGACGGCATAGCGGATGATCCGCGCCAATAGTTGCGTCGAGGGACTTGAATAGTGCCAGCGCGTGCCGGGCGGCGCTATCAGGGGCGCCTTCAACGCAAAGCCCGCCATGTCATCGCGGAGGTAGAGCATCTGGCTGGAGGGATCGAAGCCCGAATTGGTCTCGTCCAGCGCCAGGCCCGTTGTCATGCGCATGAGGTGCTCGACCTCGATCTCGCGGCGCGGATCATTCCTGCCGCGCCACTCCGGAATCGGCGCCGGCATCGACGGTGTGACCAGGCCTTGTTGCGTCAGGATTCCGATCAGCGCATTGATCACCGACTTGGTCATGGAAAAACCAAGCAGCGGCGTGTCGACGCTGACGCCGTTCGCGTAGCGCTCGGCGATGACCTTGCCGTTATGGACCACCACCACCGCCTTGGTGCGCCGGAGCGGCGGCTCCGCCGGCTCCTCGAAGGCATGATCGAGCGCCGCTTTCAGCGCCGGGTCCGAAGGCTCGACAGCCTCAGGGCCCGCGATCTCCTCGAGCAGCGGCGGCGCTTTTGTCACCTTCAGCGCATCGATGTCGCTCTTGAGTACGTAAGGCGCCTTCGCGCCGTGCAGCATCACGCATCCGAATCCATCGTGAAAGGCGGCGCGGCTTGTCAGCCATCCCGCCACTGACGCATCGACGGTCTTGCCCGCGCGGTCGAGCGCAAAGCGGAGCAGCGGACGCAGTCTGCGGATGCCGGCACGATCGATCGTCTCGGAAAACACCGTTTCCGGATCGAGGCCGGAGACGAATACCTTGGAACAGACATTATGTGCGACCGCGCCGGTCGCCACACGAATGGCCCGATCAGGGCGGAAGTAGACGGCAATCGCCACCGCGGCGGCGAACGCGATCGTTGCCGCGATCCATTTCTGCCAGCCCACAAATTCCTCCGCACTGAAGCTGCGCTTGAATTCCGGGTGAGGGGACTCTCCGCAAGTCCGCCTGTCACCGCTGACCCTCTTCCCGTTAAGAACGGGGAGAGGGAGGCGGCCATTCGCTTCAATCGGGTTCTACCGTGACTTCTGGGCTTCGCCAACGGAGGGGAGCGGTTGCACAGTGACGCCGGGCGGCGGCATATCGTCGTCGGGCACGAAGAAGTCCGACATCAGCGGCACCGACGAATCAACACGGTAGTGTTCGAAGTCGCGCACGCCGCTGTCATAGAGCACCTTGTCGTCGATGCAGAACCGGCCGGTGAATTCGCGTGCCGGTTTGGTCAGGATGACGTGGGCGGCATCGCCGATGATCTCGGGCGTGCGGCTGACGCGCATCATGGCGTCGCCGCCGAGGAGGTTGCCGACCGCGGCGGTGGCGATCGTCGTGCGCGGCCACAGCGCGTTGACAGCAACACCAGCCGATCGCAATTCGCCCGACAGCCCCAGCACGCACATGCTCATGCCGAACTTCGCCATGGTGTAGGCGGTGGAGTTCTCGAACCACTTTGCTTTCATGTCTGGTGGTGGCGACAGCATCAAAATGTGCGGATTCGCCGCCTTCTTCAAATGCGGAATGCAATATTTCGACACCATGAAGGTGCCGCGCGTATTGATGCCCATCATCAGGTCGAACCGCTTCATGTCGGTGGCCTGCGAGTTGGTCAGGCTGATGGCGCTGGCGTTGTTGACGCAGATGTCGATGCCGCCGAATTCGGCGACCGTCTTGTCGATCGCCGCGATCACCTGCGCCTCGTCCCTGATATCGCAGACGACCGGCAGCGCCTTGCCGCCGGCGGCGCGGATATCGTCGGCGGCGGTGTAGATCGTGCCTTTCAGTTTGGGATGCGGCTCGGTGGTCTTGGCGGCGATCGCGACGTTGGCGCCATCGCGTGCCGCCCGCAGCGCGATTGCAAGCCCGATGCCGCGGCTTGCACCGGTAATGAACAGCGTCTTGCCCTTGAGCGGCGTCATGGAAAGCCTCCGGTTCTAGTGTGAGCTACCATTTGGTTGACTCGCTCCCGCCGCGAACTCAGTGCACCTCTCCCGCTTGCGGGGGAGGCATAGGCCGCCTTCGGCGGCCGTTCCTAAGGGACGCCGAAGCGAAGCTTCGGCTATGGCGCAGCGCCGGGTGGGGGCTCTCTCCACTCAAAGAGCGTCAATCGTGGAGACACCCCCACCCCAGCCCTCCCCCGCAAGCAGGAGAGGGAGCGCAGCTCCGTCGCGGCGCAACTTGATCTCATCATGCTTTAGCCATCTGCATGCAACACCCGTCCGCGGGTCTCCGGCAGCGCGTAGGCGGCCAGGAAGAATACAGCGTAAGCGGCGACCGCGAAAATCGCGATTGCGTTGGCGAGCGAGGTCGTGGTCGAGAGCGCGCCGACGAGATAGGGGAACAGCGCGCCGATGCCGCGGCCGAAATTATAGCAGAAGCCCTGTCCGGATCCGCGCAGCCTGGTGGGATAGAGCTCGGTCAGGAACGCGCCCATGCCGGAGAAATAGCCGGAGGCAAAGAAGCCGAGCGGAAAGCCCAGCACCCACAGCAATTCGTTGCTGATCTGCACTTGCGTATAGACGAGCACGACCGCGATGGCGCCGAGCGAGAAGGTCAGGAACAGATTCCGACGGCCAATGCGGTCGGCGAGCCAGGCGCCGACGAGATAGCCAATGAACGAGCCGATGATCAGCGCGGCGAGGTAGCCGGTCGAGGTAACGATCGAAAGGTGGCGCTCGGTGGTGAGGAAGCGCGGCACCCAGAAGGTGATGGCGTAGTAGCCGCCCTGGCACCCCGTCGCCGCCAGCGCCGCCAGGATGGTCGTCTTCAGGATCGGTCCGTGGAAGATCTCCAATAGCGACGGCCGGTCGCCAGCGGCCTGCTGTTTTTCGCGCGTGGCTGCGGCGATCTCAGGCTCCGTAACATAGCGGCGCAGATAGAACACCAGCAGCGCCGGCAGCGCGCCGATCACGAACATCCAGCGCCAGGCGGTCTCCGCTGGAAGAATCGAGAACAGGATCGCCTGCGCCAGCACCGCGAGGCCCCAGCCGACGGCCCAGCCTGATTGCACCGAGCCGACCGCGCGCCCGCGATATTCCGGCCGGATGGCTTCGCCCATCAGTACCGCGCCCGCCGCCCATTCGCCGCCGAAGCCGAGGCCCAGAACGGCCCGCGCGATCAGGAGCTGATCGAAATTCTGCGCGACCGCGCAGACGAGCGAGAAGAACGAGAACCAGAGAATGGTGAGCTGCAGCGTCCTGACGCGCCCGATGCGGTCGGCAAGATAACCGCCGAGCCAGCCGCCGATGGCGGACGAGAGCAGTGTCACCGTGCCCGCAAGGCCCGCGGTGCCGGCATCGACCTTCCACAGCGTGATGATGGTGCCGATCACGAGCGGATAGATCATGAAATCCATGCCGTCGAGCGCCCAGCCCGAGGCGCACGCCCAGAAGGTGCGCCGCTCCTGCAGGTTCATGTCACGGTAGAAGGCGAGCAGGCTGGTATCGTGGATTTCAGCGATTTCCATCGCCTTCGATGGATCCGATGTCGTCATGTTGAGGTCTCCGCGAGTTTCTTCTTGGCCGCGCCTATCGCACGCGCCGGGTTCGCGGAAAAGGTAAATTTATCGCGATAGTTCCGCAAAGGCGCGGCTATCGGGCTGTGCCGACGCCTGCGCCCCACCCGTCATTGCGAGCGAAGCGAAGCAATCCATGCCGCCGCCTGTGGAGAGATGGATGGCTTCGCTTCGCTCGCAATGACGGGGAGAGAGCGTACCGGCCTGCTTGTCAATACCCCGCGGCCTCGGCGCCGCGGGTGCGGGGATCGGGCGCGCCGAGCGGGCCGTTCGATGTCACCAGGATCGAGTTGGCGGAGGAATAGCCGAGCGGCTCGACGAGCTTGTGGCCCTTGGCGCGGAGATCGGCCAGCACGTCATCGGGAAAGCCCTTCTCGATCCGCACTTCATCCGGCAGCCATTGATGATGCACGCGCGGGGCGGCAACGGCAGCGGCGATGTCCATCTTGTAGTCGATGACATCGACGATCACCTGCGTCACCGCCGATATGATGCGGCTGCCACCGGGCGAGCCGGTTACAAGTACCGGCTTGCTGTCCTTCAGCACGATGGTCGGCGACATCGACGATAGCGGCCGTTTTCCCGGCCCGGGCAGATTGGCCTCGAAGCCAACCAGACCGAATGCATTCGAGGCGCCGGGCGCGGCCGTGAAATCGTCGAGCTCATTGTTGAGCAGCACGCCCGTGCCCTCGGCGACGAGACCGACGCCATAGGGGAAGTTCAGCGTATAGGTGTTGCTGACCGCATTGCCGCTCGCGTCGACCACGGAGTAATGCGTGGTGTTGGAGCCTTCGCGCGGCGGCACCGCGGCCGCCTCGGCCCAGGGCGTGGCGCGGGCAAGGTCGATGGTGGCGCGCTGCTTGGCGGCGTAATCCTTGTCGAGCAAGGCGACCGTCGGCGCGTTGATGAAAGCGGGATCGCCGAGATAGCGGGCGCGGTCGGCATAGGCGCGCTTCATCGCTTCGATCATGACGTGGAGCGAAGCGGCGGAGCCCTGCTTCATGTCGGACATCTGGAAACCCTCGAGGATGTTCAGGATCTCCAGCAGCACGATGCCGCCCGAGGACGGCAGCGGCATCGAGACGATGTCATAGCCGCGATAGCTGCCGCGCACGGGCGTGCGGATCACGGGCTGATAGGATTTCAGATCATCCAGCGCCATGATGCCGCCGGCATCGCGCACGGCTTTCGCGAGCTTTTCCGCGACCGGCCCTTCGTAGAAGCCGCGCGGACCCTGTTCGGCGATCGCGGTCAGCGTGGCCGCGAGGTCGCTCTGGATCAGCGTGTCGCCCTCATGCAGCGGCGAGCCGTCCGTGCGCGAGAACGTCCTGGCCGAGTTCGGCCAGCGCGACATGCGGCGATACATGTCCGACAACGTGTCCGCGGTATCATCGGCAACGGGAAGTCCCTCGCGCGCGAGATCGATCGCGGGTTTGACGATCCGCGCCAGCGTGAATTTCCCGGACCCATATTTCTCCAGCGCCAGCGCGAGACCGGCGACCGTGCCGGGCACGCCGATGCCGAGCGCGGAATTGCGCGACTTGTCGGGATCTGGCTTGCCCTCGGCATTGAGGAAGATGTCGCGGGTGATGGCACTTGGGGCGGTCTCGCGATAGTCGATCGCGATATCCTCGTTGCGGTCGGCGAGATGGATCACCATGAAACCGCCGCCGCCGATATTGCCGGCGCGCGGATAGGTCACCGCCATGGCAAAGCCGGTGGCAACCGCCGCATCGACGGCATTGCCGCCCTGGCGCATGATGTCGGCGCCGACGCGGGCTGCAAGTTTTTCCTGCGCCACCACCATGCCATGTTCGGCGGCAATGCCCCGCATGGTGTCGGCGGCTGGTGGCGTGTAGAAGCGACGCTGCTCCTGCGCGGCCGCCGGCACGATCGCGAAAGCCACGAGCACGATGGTCGCGACAATTCTGCGCCAACTATTTGAGGAAGCTGCCATCAATATTTCGCCGCGGTTGGAGCCGATGTGAAGCGCTCGCCTGAGCGCCGCATGCTATATGGATTTGACGCCGACAGGCAAAGCGCCTGTTGTTGGGGCAGGACGATTTTCGCATGGACGTGGCAATCAGCGAGGCAGGCAACGCGGAGTTGCCGAAGGTATATCCGGGCCGTGCCGCCGTCGTCAGTTGGATCTTTTTCGACTGGGCCGCGCAACCATATTTCACGCTGATCACGACCTTCGTCTTCGCGCCCTATTTTGCAGGTTTCGTCGCGCCCGATCCGGCGAGCGGCCAGGCGATGTGGGGCTTTGCCACCGCTGCTGCGGGGCTTGCGATCGCGCTGTTGTCGCCGGTGCTCGGCGCCATCGCGGACGCCAGCGGCCGGCGCAAGCCGTGGATCGCCGGATTTGGCGCGCTGCTCGTGCTCGGTTCCTCGCTGATGTGGATCGGCCGGCCCGGCGATGCCGGCATCATTCCGCCGCTTCTGTTCGCCTATGCGCTCGCCTCTGTCGGCGCGGAGTTCGCGACCGTCTTCAACAATGCGATGATGCCGACATTGGTGCCGCCGAACCGGATCGGACGCCTCTCAGGAACGGGCTGGGCCACCGGCTATGTCGGCGGCGTGCTCAGCCTGTTTCTCGTGCTCGGCTTCCTCGCGGCGAGTCCCGAAAGCGGGCGCACGCTGTTCGGCTTCAAGCCGCTGTTCGGGCTCGATCCCGCGACGCATGCGGGCGATCGCATCACCGGACCGTTGACCGGCCTCTGGTTCATCGTGTTCGTGACGCCGCTGTTTCTGTTCACGCCGGACTATCCGGCGAAACGGCCGGTACGGCAGGCGCTGCGCCAGGGTTTGCGCGAACTTAAGCAAACGATCGGCGAATTGCCGAGGCGGAAATCGCTCGCGACGTTTCTGCTCGCCAACATGATCTACGCCGATGGTTTGGTGTCGCTGTTCGCGTTCGGCGGCATCTACGCCGCCGGCACCTTCGGCTGGCGCACGATCCAGATCGGCACGTTCGGCATCATCCTGGCGATCGCCGGCGTGTTCGGCGCCTGGTTGGGGGGCAAGCTCGACGATCTCCTCGGACCGAAGCGCGTGATCACAGGCAGCCTCGTCATCCTCTTGTTCTCGATCACCGCCATTCTTTTAGTCGACAAGGATTCGATCCTGTTCGTGCCGGTCGCACCGCCCCAGCCGGGCGGCGCGCTGTTCGCCGGCGCGGCCGAGCGCGCTTATCTCGTGCTCGGCTGTCTGATCGGCGCCGCCGGCGGGCCGCTACAGGCGGCCTCGCGCACGCTGCTGATTCATCTCGCGCCGAAGGATCGCATCGCGCAGTTTTTCGGATTGTTCGCGCTGACGGGGAAGGTGACGTCATTCATGGGCCCGCTCCTGATCGGCGCGATCACCGCGGCGACTGCGAGCCAGAAGGCCGGCATGGCGGTGCTCGTGCTGTTCTTCCTCGCGGGGCTCGCGCTGATAACGCGGGTGCGGGATTAAGCCCGCTGTGGTCCCGGCCTTGCGCCGGGACGACAGTGTGTAGCGTGGATGGAGCGCAGCGTGACCCGGGCTGCGCTTACCGGATCAATGCCGGAAATGCCTGACGCTGGTGAAGACCATGGCGATGCCGTGCTCGTCGGCGGCCTTGATCACTTCGTCGTCGCGCACGGAGCCGCCGGGCTGGATCACCGCGGTGGCGCCGGCCTCGATGCAGGCGAGCATGCCGTCGGCGAACGGGAAGAACGCGTCCGAGGCGACGACCGAACCCTTGGTCAATGGCTCGGCGAGCTTCAACTCGGCGGCGGCATCCTGCGCCTTGCGCGCGGCGATGCGGGCGGAATCCACCCGGCTCATCTGGCCAGCGCCGATGCCGACGGTGGCGAGATCCTTGGCGTAGATGATGGTGTTCGACTTCACGTGCTTCGCCACGCGGAAGGCGAATTTCAGGTCGCGCAGCTCGGCATCCGACGGCGCGCGCTTGGTCACCACCTTCAGCGCCATGTCGTCGACCACGGCATTGTCGCGGCTCTGCACGAGCAGTCCGCCAGCGACGGTCTTGGCGGTGAGGCCCACGGCGCGCGGATCGGGCAGGCCGCCTGCGAGCAAGAGGCGGAGATTCTTCTTAGCGGCGACGATCTTGATCGCTTCGTCGGTTGCGTCGGGTGCGATGATGACCTCGGTGAATATCTCGGTGATCGCACGCGCAGCGTCCGCATCGAGCGTGCGGTTGACCGCGACGATGCCGCCAAAGGCGGACGTCGAATCGCAGGCGAGCGCCTTGCGATAGGCGCTGACGAGATCAGCGCCTTCGGAGACGCCGCACGGATTGGCGTGCTTGACGATGACGCAGGCGGCGGTGCGCTTGGCATCGAATTCGCCGATGCATTCATAGGCCGCATCGGTGTCGTTGATGTTGTTGTAGGAAAGCTCCTTGCCCTGTACCTGGCGCGCAGTGGCGACGCCGGGACGTTTCTCCGGCGTCGCGTAGAACGCCGCGCTCTGGTGCGGGTTCTCGCCATAGCGCAGCTTCTGGATCAGTCTTCCGCCGAAGGCGCGGAAATCGGGCGCCTCGGTCTTGAGCTCCTTCGCGAACCAGTTCGAGATCGCCGCGTCATAGGCCGCGGTGCGGGCATAGGCCTTGGCGGCGAGGCGACGGCGAAGCGCGAGCGTGGTCGCGCCCTTGTTGGCCGCGAGCTCGTCGAGCACCGCCTGGTAATCCGTCGCTTCGACGATCACGGCGACGTCGTCGTGGTTCTTCGCCGCGGCGCGGATCATCGCGGGGCCGCCGATGTCGATGTTCTCGATGCACTCCTCGAAGTCGGCGCCCTTCTCGACGGTGGCCTCGAACGGATAGAGATTGACCACGAGCAGATCGATCGGCGCGATGCCGTGGGCCTGCATCGCCGCCGCATGCTCCTTGTTGTCGCGGATCGCGAGCAGGCCGCCATGCACCTTGGGATGCAAGGTCTTGACCCGGCCGTCCATCATCTCGGGAAAGCCGGTGAGCTCGGAGACGTCTTTCACTTTCAGCCCGGCCGCAGCGATAGCCTTCGCGGTGCCACCGGTGGAGACGAGCTCGACGCCATGGACGGCGAGCGCGCGGGCGAACTCGATCAGGCCGGTCTTGTCGGAAACGGAAAGGAGGGCGCGGGTGATGCGGCGGGTCGTGTCAGTCATGGGCAAGATCCTCTGTCAGGGAGTACCTATGCCCAGGCGCGCGGCAGATATATCCCGCGCTTCCCGATGGTGCTCCATCCAAGGTCGCCAGTCGCGCGAGCGAGTGCTCGTTAGCAGCTTTCGACGATCTTCACAACGGCCCAATAGGCCCGGACGGCGCGCGTCAATTCTTGTTTTGACGCGTTTTCTTCACGCGAACCGGTATCCACTTCGCTCGAAAACGCTCTACAGCGGAAGTTCCGGCTCCCGCCGTGCATTGCGGCGCGCATTGGTGGCCGACGCCGAACTGCTCGAGCGGACAAAGCTCCAGCGGATGGTGGAGACCTGCCTCGCGTCCTGCCTGATCACGATCTGCGAGGTGCGACGCGGACCGTCATTGCCGGCGAGGAACACGCTGTCCTCGAGATCGACCTTGTCGTCGATCGCTTCGAAGGTCCAGACGTCACGGTTCGGCAGCACCAGCATCACGCCGCGCGCATCCGAAAGCCGGCTCGCCTTCACCGACGGGTGCAGGTGAAACCGTAACGCGTATTCGCTGTCGTGGCCGCGGATGCGGCCGCCTGATGGCGGCGACAGCGTGTCCTCGCCGTCCAGCCGCGAGCCGTCTTCAGCGGCCATCAACACGCGGTGGTGGATGACGCCGAAGCGCGAGAGGTAGCCGTCATGCGAAGTGGTCAGGACATCGCCATTGCTGACCGCCTCGCGGTAGCTCTCGACATTGCTCGGGCCGCTGGTGATCGGCGCGCCCCCGAGCAGGCGCTTCATCGCCGACATCTCGACGAACTGGCAGGACGACGTGTCGTGATAGGTCAGTGTCGAATGCGCCGCGGTCGAGCGCGCGAACGGCCGCCAATTGTCGCGACCGGTGGCCGGCATGCCGCAATTGACGACGATCCTGCTCGGTCCGGCTGAAAGCTCGAACGACAGGCATCCGGCATGCGCATCCTGGCTGACGCTCGGCGGCGGCGGCGGGCCGGTGTCGATGATCACGGTCATGTTGCCGGCATCGAGCCGCTGATAGCCGGTATGCGGCATGCTCGCCATCGGCGCGCCGTGGGCGTCGTCATAGGCCAAGAGCGTTGCGACGAGATCGGACGGCGCCGTGCTCATGCCGTTGAACAACGCGAAGCTGCCGTCGCCATGGCGGAAGAAGCGCAGCATCGGCATCATGCGGTCGATGGCGTTGAGCAGCGCCGGCGGCGGGGCGATGTTTCGGGCGGCGAAGGTCTGGCGCAGCGGCAGCATATCGCTGAG
This sequence comes from Bradyrhizobium sp. Ai1a-2, assembly GCF_000426245.1. Lineage (GTDB taxonomy): Bacteria > Pseudomonadota > Alphaproteobacteria > Rhizobiales > Xanthobacteraceae > Bradyrhizobium. The sequence goes on from NZ_AUEZ01000057.1 coordinate 40,349, forward strand.
CAGTTCCACCAGCGCGCCGGGATTGCGCGAGATGTGGCCGCCATCGGGCAGGATCTGCCGTTGCAATTCCTCGGACAGCCGCCGCGTCGCCGAGCGGACGTGGCGGGTCTGGTTGGCAAGGCAGAGCGAGGCGTAGCACAGCGCGATCAGGACCTGCAGCCGCGGCACGCCATCGGCGGCATCGAACATGCCATAACGCAAATGGCGGATCTCGCGCCCCAGCCCGCGCAGATATTTCCGGTAGAATTTCCCGTCGGTATCGCTGAGCACCAGAGGCGCCTGCGACAACAGCGAGATGACGCGGCGCGCCCGCACGTCGGCGCGGCGCTCCAGCGGCCGCTTGCGCGACGCGTTCGACATCCAGTCGTCGATCAGGGAACGCGCATTGGCCCGGGTCAGCGCGGTATCGGCGACCCGCAGATGGCGCAGCCAGCCGAAGCCGAGCAGGGCCGCCTCCCAATCCTCCGACGGCGGTTCGAGATCGAAGATCGAACGGCCGTGGCAGGTCACGATCTTGCCGGCGAACACGAAGCGGCCGGCATAGATTTCCGCGGCGCGGGTGGCATCCGCCGTACGCAGGTCATGCGGGGCGATGATCAGGCGGTCGCTGCGGCCGGGCCACAATCGCGACAGCGCGACGGTTCCGCCGCTGGCGCGCGCGGCCACGCTGCGCGCGAAGCGGCCAGCGATCAGCGTCGAGATGCGTCTGCGTTGGGCGACGGACACGCCTAACCTTTGAGGGGAGAAGGGATTCTGGCGAATCCTTTTAATCCGGAAACGCCGCCAAGACACCATCTTGAAACGGCGCGAATCAGGCACAGCGCGTTCCGGCCAAGGACGCATCGGCTCTCTTCGCGCCAAACACAAGAGGTTGGCGTGGAGAACAGGTTCGAGCGACGGCGAAAGTCCAATGAAATCAGGATTTAACCAGCCGTGCAGCGTAGAATCCGTCCAGTCCGCCGAGCCTGGCATCGGCATGGGGCAGATGGCTGGGCAGTGTGCGCAAGTCGCCGTCGGCGGTGAGAAGCTCGGAGAGGTCGGCGACCTCGCTTGCGGTGATCGGCACGCGACGCAGGCCTGATTCGCTGTCCAGCAGTGCGGCGATCGGCTGCTCGCCCTCCTCCGGTTCCAGCGAGCAGGTACAGTAGACCAATGTTCCGCCCGATTTGAGCAGCGAGACCGCCTTTTGCAGCAGCCGTTTCTGCAGGGCCGCCAGTGTTGCGATCTCGGCCTCCTGCCGCAGCCAGGCCACATCGGGGTGGCGGCGGATGGTGCCGGTCGAGGTGCAGGGCGCGTCGAGAAGGATGCCGTCGAAGCCGCCATCCTCGCCCGGCCATTCGACGGCGTCGGCGACCACGCACTCGGCCGAAAGCGCGAGCCTCGCAAGGTTGTCGCGCAGCCGCGCCATTCGCGCCGGCGAGCGATCGACGGCGGTCACCTGTGCGCCGGAATAGGCGAGTTGCGCCGTCTTGCCGCCGGGCGCGGCGCAGAGATCGGCAATCCGCTTGCCTTGGATGTCGCCAAACAGCCGCGCCGGAAGTGCCGCGGCGGCGTCCTGCACCCACCATTGCCCTTCGGGAAAGCCAGGCAGCATGGTCACCGAGCCGTGCAACAGCGTGCGCACGGTTCCCGTCGGCAGCACCTCGCCGTGCAGCCGGCTCGCCCATTGCGCGGGATCGGTTTTCACGGTGAGGTCGAGTGAGGGCTCATTGGCGATGGCAAGCGCCATTTCGCGCGCGGTGGTCTCGCCGTAATGGGCAATCCAGCGCGTGAGCAGCCAATGCGGGAGATCCAGAGTCTGTGTGCTGACCTCATCGACCAGCGTATGGCCCTCACGCGCGCAGCGGCGCAGCACGGCATTGACGAGTCCCGCATATTTCGCGGCACGCCGGTCCGACTGCACGAGTCGCACGGACAGATCGACCGCGGCATGATCGGGCACGTCCATCCAGAGGATCTGCGCGGCGCCGATCAGGAGCGCGCTCTGCGCACGCGGCGCGTCGGTGGGGATACCGCGGTCGAGCAGGCGCGACAGCAGATGACCGAGGGTTCCAAGCCGGCGCAGGATCGTCGACACCAATCGACGCATCAGCGCGCGATCGCGATCCGCAAGCGTCTTCAGGCCGGGATGGACGCCGGTGCCATCGAGCTGATCATCGAGCGTGCGGTGCTTGTGCAGGACGCCGTCCAGAATGTCGGCTGCGATCCTGCGCGCCGCGAGGCCGGGCACTTCGATCGACGCTGCAAATCTTGAAGGAGGCATGGAGCGAAAATATCTCAGTCGGGGGAAAGCGGATAGCGCTGTGGCTCATGCCATCTTCGGAAGGGACAGGAGCTGTGGCATGCGAATATGCCAAATGTAAGAATCGGTCTTCCGATTTCTTCATCGTGATGCCAAAGGTTGCAGTCATCCGCGATATAAAAATTTGTTGCAGGAAGATCGTAGCATGGAAGATCATTCGCCATCGCCGGAACGCAAGCCGCTGACATCAGCCGCACAACGTGCGGTTGCTGAGGCCGAAGCGCGACGGAAGGCCGCCGCGGCAAGCGCTCAGCCGATGCAGAAGGAGGTTCAGGGGCCAAAAGGGCCGGAACCGACGCGCTACGGCGATTGGGAGAATAAAGGCATCGCGTCGGATTTCTGACACTCCGCGCAGTCTCCTGTCGGCTCACCCGACTCCTTTTTGTTTGCACTTGATCTTGGTTGGAAGACCGGATTTCACTTTGCCGAGCGAAGTGGACGCCGGTTCGCATAGCCATCAAGTTTACGCAGATTGCGTAGACTTATCTGCGCAGAAAACGCGTCAAACAAGAATCTAGAGCTTCGGTCCTGATTCAACCGGCACCGAATATGCTAGCGTGGGGCGATGCCTCCCCACGAGCGAATCAACCCATATCGGCGATCGTTGCGCCGCTCGCCATTTGGCCGTCGGTTCTCGGCTGCCTTGCCATGGGTGTTTGTGATCGGCGTCGCGCTCGGCACGATGCTGCCGATCCGGCAATGGGTGCATTGGCAGCTTCCGCATTGGGGAAGTGGCCGCGTGCAGGATAGCGATGCGATCTGGCAGCGCGCCGGCACTCCCGATGCCCGTCGCACCGTCGACGTCATCAGAACGATCGACGGCGATACGTTCGAGGCGCGCGTGCATCTGGAGCAGGGACGCGATGTCGTGACCCATGTCCGCTTGCGCGGCATCGATGCACCGGAGTTGAAGGCGTCTTGCCGGGAAGAGCTGGAAAGAGCCGAGGCTGCGACCGACGCATTGCGCAGCCTGCTTAGCCAGGGCGGCGTCATGATCTACAATATCGGTCCCGACAAATATCAGGGGCGCGTCGTCGCCGACGCCGCGACAAAGCGCACTGACAACGTGTCGGCGGCGCTGCTGGCGGCAGGCCATGCGCGCAGCTACAATGGCGGGCACCGCTTTGGCTGGTGCGCGAGGAGTTGGCGATGAGGGAGGCGTCGCTGCCGATCGCTTCGGACGATGCGAAGTATCGGCACATGAATACCGGCGACGAATGGAATATACCGTCGTCGTCAATTTAGAATTAGAACACACCTAAAATATCGCGCCAACGCTGCAGTATTCATACTCGCACGACGCGTTGCTCGACAGATTCTAACTTTTCTGCCGATGCCAGCCATGAACCGCTGAGTTACGCCTCCGCCCTGCGACAAAAATGCAGTCGCGTGGTTGGGGAAATTTCGGTGGGCTGATTTCAATTTTGCACGGCTCATGCTGATCGGCGCCGTGAGTTATTCCGCTTTGAGTATAGGTATCACCGGCGCCGTTGCGCAATCGAGCGGCGCACCGGCCGCGGGCAATGCCGTGCAGCTCGCGCCGATCACGGTCGAGCGGCCGGCGCAGGAGCGTCCGCGCGCGGCCAATCCAGCGCGCGCCCGCAGTGCTGCGGCGTCCCGTTCGCGCGGCGGCAGGCAACACCGCGCGGCGTGAGACGGCGTGAACCTACGTGACGTTCTGCCAGGACATCGGGTGTTATTACGGGCTGCGGCGCAGCGTCATCGCGACGCTGCGCTATCGCTGGTGATCGAACGGTGGGAGCCCCATGACGCGGTCAGCCTTGCGAGGATGGTTCTGGGTGCACAAGTGGTCGAGCCTCGTGTGCACGCTGTTCCTGCTCTTGATCTGCATCAGCGGGGCGCCCCTCGTCCTCAGAGAGGAGTTGGCCGAGCTGCTCGACGATGGCCGGCCTTATGCCGAGGTGCCTGACGGCACGCCCAGCGTAAGCCTGGACGGGCTCGTCGAAACCAGCCGGCAGATGTATCCGGGCCAGACCGTGATCTCGGTCTTCTCCGACGATGACGAACCGAAGATCGTGGTGTTCATGGCGCCATCCTGGGAAGCCTACAAGGCGAAACGGCGTGCGATGCATTACCTGCTTGGTGTCGTCACGCTGGCCTGGGCGCTGGTGGTGGGAACGACCGGCGTGATCAATGAATTGTCGACACCGTTGTTTGCGCTGTGGCAGCAGACCGACGTCAAGACGATGCTTGACCGGATGCGCGACAAGCCGGTCGTGCACGCGGCGGAGGCAAGCTCGCCGCAGGCCGCCTTCGATGTCGTCAAGGCCGCATTCCCCGACAAGGTCGCGACCTCGATGGCGTTTCCGGGATCGCCGTTCGGGTCGCCCCGTCACTATCTGGTATGGACCAAGGGCAAAGAGCCGCTGACGTCGCGGCTGTTCAGCCCGGTGCTGGTCGATGCGCGCTCCGGCGAGCTCGTGTCCGAGGTCGCGATGCCCTGGTATCTGCGTGCGCTCGAACTGTCGCGGCCGCTGCACTTCGGCGACTATGGCGGCATGCCGCTGAAGATCATCTGCTCCTGCTCGATCTCGTCACCATCGCTGTGCTCGGCAGCGGGCTCTATCTCTGGCTCTCGCGGCGGCGATCACCGGTTGCCGAAGCCGAGCAGGAATTGATCGCGAGCCATGCGGCGTTATCCCCGCTGCGCCGGGACGCGGCCGAATGAAGTGCGTGCGGCATTCGCTGGCGATGATCTGGCGCTGGCCGGCGGTGCTCGCCGGCCTCACGCTTGCGGGCCTGCTGTCGGCCCTGCTCGGGCAGCATGGCATCTGGCTGGTGATATCCTGGGTGCTGCTCGCGATCCCGCCCGTCGTGATCGTCGGCTGCCTGCAGCGCCGGCAGACCAGGGGTACGTGAACTTGCGGCCCGGGTAGTGCTGAGCGCGTAACCCGGGCTACGGACGCGCTCGCGAAAATCAGTGTATGACGACCACGGTGGCGCCGACGGGGACGCGGGAATAGAGGTCGGTGATGTCGTCGTTCAGCATCCGGATGCAGCCGTAGGAGACGAAGCCGCCGACCGAGCCCGGCACGTTGGTGCCGTGGATAGCATATTCGCCGCCGGCGAGCGTCATCGCCGCGACGCCCATCGGATTCCGCGGCGAGCCACCGGGAATCACGTCAGGCATGGAAGGCTTGTCGCGCCTGACTTCGGCGGGTGGCGACCAGGCCGGGTAGCGGTACTTGCCGTCGATCTGCGTGGTGCCGGCCCACTGCTTGCCGGCCCTGCCGACCCCGACCCGATAACGCATGGCGTGACCGGAATCGAGAATGAGATAGAGGCGCCGTTCGCCGGTCTTCACCACGATCGTGCCCGGAGAATAATAGTCGCCGTGCATGTCAACTATTTCCGGCCGTGCTTCGGCCGCCGTCGTCATCACTGCGCCCAGCCCAAAGGTGGCAGCCACGGCCACCGCGATCCTCATCGACATGAAGCTCTCCACGTCCAGCCGCCCTTTTTCAGCACCCTGAGATGTCAGGGGCCCTCAGATGTCGCGCCGGCCCGCGAAATACCGGCCCGCCGCTCGCACCGGACATTCTTGACCGCGTTTGTTAACCGGCTGTTTTTTGTGTCGGGCGCGGGATGGCTCGCGATGGGGCGAGGAAAAGAAAAATTGGAAATAAGGTAAATGAACCGGAAACAACATGCGACGGCAAAGGCGCCGCCGTGGCGGCAAAACGCCTGACGATCGCGTGAAAAGATGTTGGTCGCGGCCGCGCGGCTACTTGCTCGATTTCTTCTTCTTGGCCGCCGGCGGCTTCTCCGGCTTCGGCTCGGCGGCACCCGGCGCCTTCTTGCAAGGGCCGGCATAATCGACCGCGACCTTGACATGCCGGGCCTCGCATTCGTTCGGGTAGGTCTTGCCGTTGCAACCGCACACCGGCCGGTGAATCCGGATGCAGAAAGCCGGGGCCTTCTCGCAGGTGCCCTTGGCCTCCTCGACGCCGCATTGTCCAGCGTCCCTGCGACAGAACAGCGCCGAATTGCAGGTGATCTTCTCCGGCCCCCCGCAGGCTTCGTCGAGGTTCGCCGCGCGCAAGCTCGGCGCGCCGAGCATGAGGCCGGCCGCGGCGAGCAACGCCGCGGCGGCAAGACGACCAAAGTGCAACCCCATGAACTCCCCCCTGCCGTGGCGTTAAACAGCGGCGCCCTTCTTGTTCTGCCGGTTCTTGACGAGATCATCAACCACGGCGGGATCGGCCAGCGTCGAGGTGTCGCCGAGGCTTGACGGTTCATCCTCGGCGATCTTGCGCAGGATGCGGCGCATGATCTTGCCGGAGCGGGTCTTGGGCAGGCCCGGCGCGAACTGGATCAGGTCGGGCGAGGCGATCGGACCGATGTCCTTGCGCACCCAGGCAACCAGCTCCTTGCGCAGCTCCTCGCTCGGCTCCATGCCTGCCATCAGCGTGACATAGGCGTAGATGCCCTGGCCCTTGATGTCATGGGGGTAGCCGACCACGGCGGCCTCCGAGACCGCCGCATGCGCCACCAGCGAGCTCTCGACCTCAGCGGTGCCCATGCGGTGGCCGGAGACGTTGATGACGTCGTCGACGCGGCCGGTGATCCAGTAATAGCCGTCGGCGTCGCGCCGGCAGCCATCGCCGGTGAAATACTTGCCCTTGTAGGTAGAGAAATAGGTCTGCTCGAAGCGGGCGTGATCGCCATAGACGGTGCGCATCTGGCCGGGCCAAGACTTGATCAGGCACAGATTGCCGGTCGCCTCACCCTCGAGCACCTTGCCGTCGGCATCGACGATCTCAGGCACCACGCCGAAGAACGGCCGCGTCGCCGAGCCCGGCTTCAGCTTGGTGGCGCCCGGCAGCGGGGTGATCAGGATGCCGCCGGTCTCGGTCTGCCACCAGGTGTCGACGATCGGGCAGCGGCTGTCACCGACCACGCGATAGTACCACTCCCAGGCTTCCGGATTGATCGGCTCGCCGACCGAGCCGAGCAGCCTCAGGCTCTTGCGCGACGTCTTCTTGACCGGCTCGTCGCCACCCTGCATCAGCGCGCGGATCGCGGTCGGCGCGGTGTAGAAGATGTTGACCTTGTGCTTGTCGATGACGTTCCAGAAGCGGGAATTGTCCGGATAGTTCGGCACGCCCTCGAACATCAGCGTGGTCGCGCCGTTGGCGAGCGGACCGTAGAGGATGTAGGTGTGGCCGGTGACCCAGCCGACGTCGGCGGTGCACCAGTAGATATCGCCTTCGTGATAGTCGAACACGTATTGATGCGTCATCGCCGCAAACACGAGATAGCCGCCGGTGGTGTGCAGCACGCCCTTGGGCTGGCCGGTCGAGCCTGACGTATAGAGGATGAACAGCGGATCTTCCGCGTGCATCGGCTCGCACGGGCAGTCCGTCGTCACCATCTCGGCCGCCTCGTGGTACCAGAAGTCGCGGGTCGGATTCATGTCGACGGCAGCACCGGTGTGCTTGACCACGACGACCCAGTCGACGCCCTCGGTCTTGGAAAGCGCCGCATCGACATTGGCCTTCAGCGGCACTTTCCTTCCGCCGCGCAATCCTTCGTCGGCGGTGATGACGATCCGGGATTTGCAGTCGCTGATGCGCTGGGCGAGGCTGTCGGGCGAGAAGCCCGCGAACACCACCGAATGAATCGCGCCGATCCGCGCACAGGCCAGCATCGCATAGGCGGCCTCGGGGATCATCGGCAAATAGATGGTGACGCGGTCGCCCTTGCCGACGTTCCGGTTGCGCAGGATGTTGGCCATCCGGCAGACTTCGTCGTGCAGCTCGCGATAGGTGATGTGCCTGGACTTCGAGGGATCGTCGCCCTCCCAGATGATCGCGGTCTGGTCGCCGCGGGTCTCGAGATGGCGGTCGATGCAGTTCCAGGCGACGTTGAGCACGCCGTCCTCGAACCATTTGATCGAGATGTTGCCGGGCGCGAAGGAGACGTTCTCGACCTTGCTATATGGCTTGATCCAGTCGATGCGCTTGCCGTGCTCCGCCCAGAAGCCGCTGGGGTCGGAAACCGAGCGTGCATACATTTCCCGGTACTTGGCGTCGTCGACATAGGCGCGCTTGGCCCAATCGGCTGAGACGTCATAGATCTTCTCGGACATTTCTCCCCTCCACTCGATATCCGGCCGCGCCATCCCGGTGTTGCGGGGCCATCTTCATCGTTACGGCGATTATGCGTTGCCGGACAATACCCGGACAAGCGCTGACGTCTTGGACCTTGGTCGGCTCTCGTCCCGGAGCCGCCGTTGAATCCCTGGCGCCAGTTGAGCGGAACGATCAAAATCACGTTTTGAGCGAGGTCAAAATCAACGTTATCGCGCGAATGGCACCCATGAGAGGTATTTAGAAACCGTCAATGGCTGATTCGCGACTCGCAAAAGGCCGAGTAACCCCCTAAATGGCCTTCCCGGGGCCGAGGGCCCTCCGGAACAAAGCCATAAAAATCGGCATTACCGGCAAACAGTGGAGCCAAGGCGTCAACGGTCATGATGGATCAGCAGAATCTTGTGGCTACGCGGCCCGTTTCCGCCGATCCAACCCTCCCGCTGGCGAAAGCGCTGGGCCAATGGCCGCGGAAGCTGCCCACTCCCAAAGAAAAGATTACCGTCAAGACCTCGGTGAAGGAACTGGCCGCGGAACTGGGCCTGAAGCTCGGCGACCAGGCCCAGCTCACCATTCGCCGTGTCAAGCGCGGCAAGAGCTATTCCTTCGTGCGGGCCAACGGCTCGCACATCCGCGACGCCCGCACGATCCGCCGCCTGCACGCGATGGCGGTTCCGCCGGCCTATCGTGAGGTGCGCTACTCCAACGATCCGAATTCGCATCTGCAGGCGGTCGGCCGCGACGCCGCCGGCCGACTGCAATACCGCTATCATGCGGACTGGGAGAAGGTCCGCGAGCATCGCAAGGCGCATCGGCTGGCAAAGCTGGTGGGCGCGCTGCCCAAGATCCGGCGCAACGTCTCGAAATATCTGTCCGGCGATGAGCCGACGCGCGAGTTCGCGCTGTCGGCGGTGATCGAATTGATCGCGCGCACGGCGATCCGCCCCGGCAATGAATCCTATGCGCGGCTCAACGGCACCCGGGGCGCCACCACGCTCTTGAAGTCGAACGTCACGCTCGAAGACGATTGCCTGGTGCTGACCTTCAAGGCCAAGGGCGGCAAGGCCGTGCGCAAGGAATGCGACGCGGCCAAGCTGGTGCGCGCGATCGGCATCCTGCGTACCGTCCCGGGCAAGCGCATGTTCCAGTATCGCGACAGGTCCGGCACCGTGCGCGCGGCGTCGACCACCGCGGTGAATGCGTTCCTGCGCGAGATCGCCGGCATCAAGATTTCGCTGAAGGATTTTCGCACGCTGATGGCCTCCGCCGTCGTGCTGGAATCGCTGTCGCGGATCACGCCGGCATCCAGCGCCCGCGGCCGCAAGAAGCAGGTGCTGGAAGCGGTGCGCGCCGCCGCTGATGAACTCTCCAACACGCCTGCGATCTGCCGCAAGAGCTATGTCCACGACACCATCGTCACTGCCTTCGAGGACGGCATCCTGGAGCGCTTCGCCGCGACCATGAAGGGCTACCGCACGCAAGCCAAACGCGAGCAGCTATTGGCGGAGGTGGTGACCGCGGCAGCGGTGTGAAGATTCCGTAGGTGGGCAAAGCGAAGCGTGCCCACCATCAAGGCGTCTGAGCCTCTTGCAGGATGGGTAGAGCGCAGCGAAACCCATCATTTTCCCATACGGCACGATGATGGGTTTCGCTTCGCTCTACCCATCCTGCGCAATCCCGGCTTACAGGCCGCCCATCTTGCAGACGATCTTCCACTCATCCGCGGTAACGGGCTGTACCGAGAGGCGCGAATATTTGACCAGCGCCATGTCGGCGAGCTTCTTCTCGGCCTTGATGGCCGCGATCGTCACCGGCGTCTTCAACGGCTTGTCGGCTTTGATGTCGACGCAGACGAATTTGCCGGTCTTGTCGGTCGGGTCGGGATAGGCCTCCTTGATGATCTCGGCGATGCCCACGATGTCCTTGCCCTCGTTGGAGTGATAGAAGAAGGCCTTGTCGCCCTTCTTCATGTTCACGAGGTTCTGGCGCGCGGTGAAGTTGCGCACGCCGGTCCACGCCTCGCCCTTGGCGCCCTTTGCCACCTGCTGGTCCCAGGACCAGCTCGACGGTTCGGATTTCACCAGCCAGTACGCCATCATCATCCCTCCGCCTTGAATGGCCGCGTCAAGAGGCCCTCGATCGCAGCATCGATCGTCAATTGCTTGGTGAGGATCGCTGCCACCGCGTTTGATACCGGCATCTCGATATTTTGCGAAGCCGCAAGCTCGATCAGCACGGGCGCCGTGAATTCCCCTTCCGCGAGCTTGCCGGTCGCCGGCCGTTCGCCGCGGCCAAGCGCAATGCCGAGGGCGAAATTGCGCGACTGCAGGCTGGAGCAGGTCAGGATCAGGTCGCCGAGGCCGGACAATCCCACCAGGGTTTCTGCGCGGGCGCCGCACGCGCGACCAAGCCGGGAGAGTTCGCTGAAGCCGCGCGTGGTCAACGCGGCAAGCGCCGAGGCGCCGAGCTCGCGGCCAGCCACGATCCCGGCCGCGATTGCCAGCACGTTCTTGGCGGCCCCGCCGATCTCGACGCCGCGCACATCGGTCGTGTGATAGGGCCGGAAGGTCGGCGACCCCAGCGCCTGCACCAGCGAGCTCGCCAGCGCTTCATCTCCCGTCGCCAGCGTCACCGCCGTTGGAAGCCCGCGTGCGACGTCGTCGGCGAAGCTTGGTCCCGACAGGATCGCCGGCGTCGCATCGGGCGCGGCCTCCGCAATCACGTCGGTCATGAACTTATGGGTTCCGCGCTCGATGCCCTTGGCGCAGGCGATCACGGGCGTCGCCTTCGCAAGTCGGGGGGCCATATGCATGACAGCCGCGCGCAAATGCTGCGCGGGGGTTGCGACCAGGATGAGATCGGCGCGAGCCGCCGCGGTGATGTCGGCGGTTACGTTGACGCTGGTATCGAGGGGCACGCCGGGCAGTCTTGGATTTGCGCGCGTAGCCTGGATCTGCGCAGCGTGCGCGACGTCGCGCGCATAGAGCGTGACATCGCGACCGGCGCGCGCCGCGACGGCCGCGAGCGCCGTGCCCCACGCGCCCGCGCCGATCACGCCAACGGATTGATGCGCCGGCATCGGCTAAAATCCCGCGCGGGTGTTGGCGAAGCCCGCGGGCGCTTTCGCGTTGGCGTCGAGCAGCCAGCGGGCGCGCGGCGGCGCGTCCATCGTGTCGGTGAGGCCGAGCGCCATCCGCTCAGCGCCGGCCCAGGCGATCATCGCGCCATTGTCGGTGCAGAGCGCCGGCGGCGGAATGATCAGCGTGGTCTGGGCGTTGGCGGCGACATCCTGCAGCGCGCCGCGGATCGCGTGATTGGCGGCAACGCCGCCGGCCGCGACCAGCGCGCGGGGCGGGCCGAATTGTTCCTGGAACAATCTCAAACCGACGCTCAGCCGGTCCGCGGTCGATTCCAGCACCGCGGCCTGAAAACCGGCGCAGAGATCGCTGACATCCTGCGGCTCCAGCGGCGCCAATCGGCTCGCTTCGTTGCGCACGGCGGTCTTCAGGCCCGACAGGGAGAAATTGGCGTCGGGGCGACCGAGCATCGGCCGCGGAAACGCAAAGCGCGTGGCGTCGCCGCCTTCGGCCGCGCGCTCCACCTCCGGCCCGCCCGGATAAGGCAGCGACAGCATCTTTGCGACCTTGTCGAAGGCCTCGCCCATGGCGTCATCGACGGTGGTGCCGAGCCGCACATATTGGCCGACGCCGATCACGGCGACGATCTGGGTGTGGCCGCCCGAGGCCAGGAACAAACAATAGGGAAAGGCGAGCGCGCAGGTGAGCCGCGGCGTCAGCGCATGCGCTTCGAGATGGTTCACCGCGATCAGCGGTGTGTCGTGCACCATCGCGATCGCCTTTGCCGTGGTGAGGCCGACGATGACGCCGCCGATCAGGCCGGGGCCCGCGGCAGCCGCGACGGCGGACAATTGCGCATAGCCGACATCAGCCTCCTTCATGGCGCGATCGATGATGCCGTCGAGCAGGTCGACATGGGCGCGCGCGGCGATCTCCGGCACCACGCCGCCGAACCGCGCGTGCTCTTCTGTCTGCGAGCGCACGATGTTGGACAAGACTCGTCCGCTGCCGTCGCTCTGGCGCTCGACCACAGCGGCTGCGGTTTCATCGCAGGTAGTCTCTATACCCAACACCAACATTGGCGTGTCGTTACCCAATCTCGATCCTTGTGCTATCGCTTGCCGCCTTCCTTCCGCCACTCCGGTAGCATTGTGAGGTCACAGCGTGCAATCGTCGGTTCAGTCCCAAATGTCGCTCCTGAAAGCCTGAAGATGGCTGTTCTTGTCACGCGCCCGCGGGGAGATGGCGAGGCCACTGCCGATAGCCTGCGCAGCCGCGGCTTTGACGTGCTGCTCGCGCCGATGCTGCGGTTCGAGGCGCTGCCGTTCGAGGAAGATGACGCGGCGGGTTATGACGCCGTCATCGTCACCAGCGCCAACGCGCTGCGCGCCGTCGCGCCGCAGCTCGCCGGCCATGCGCTGCTGCGCCTGCCGCTGTTTGCGGTCGGCGAGCATACCGCTGCCGCGGCGCGCGAGGCCGGATTTGGCGAGGTGGCAAGCGCCGACGGGGATGCCACCGCGCTCTACGAGCTCGTGCGGGCGCGCAGGAAAGCCAAGAAACTGAAAAAAGCGGCGACTTTACTTTATCTTGCGGGCGCCGATCTTTCGCGTGATCTCGCCGGCGAGCTCGGCGAAGCCGGCTTTACGGTCATAACCCGCACGACGTACCGGATGAGCCCGGTGGCGGGCCTGCCGCGCCCGGTGTGTGACGCCTTCATGGCGGGAGGTATCGAGGCCGTGCTGCATTACTCCCGCCGCAGCGCGCGGGCGTTTCTCGATGCGGCGCGGGCCGAAGGTCTCGAAATATCGGCCCTGGCGCTGCCGCACTGCTGCATTTCGGCGGGCGTTGCTGCCGCCCTGCGCGAGGCCGGCGCCACCCAGGTCGTCACCGCCGCCTCGCCGGACGAAAATGCCCTGTTCGAGGCCCTGGCGCGTGCTTTGCGGCCCTGATTGCCTTAAGAGAACGGTCCGATTCTGGTAAGTCTGGTTGTGGTAAGTCTTGGCTTTCCCGGTTTCGGCGTATCAACAGTCAAGGGAGCCGCTGCATGGTCGATGACAGGCCCGAAGACACCGGATCGGCGGCGGATTCCTCCGCCCGGCCGCGGCGCGCGCCGCCGACCATCGATCTCCAGGCGACCGAGGTGTCGAGCGAACCGCCCAAAACGGATTCCGTGATTGCGGATAGCACGCAGGCGGATAGCGAGAATGTGAGCGGTGAAGCGGCCGCTGAGACAGCGCCGCAGCCCGAGCCCGAGCCTGCGGCGGAGGCCGCCCAAGCCGCGGTGGATCCGGAAACTTCGCCTTCCGAGGCTTCACCTCGACCGATCTCGCCCTGGGTGATCGCGCCTGTTTCGGGCGCTGTCGCGGCCGCGCTGGTGATCGGCGTCGGCTGGTTGCTCGGCTGGCCCGCCGTACAGCCGGCGCAGCCGGTGCCGCAGCTCAGCGCCGGCGCCATCGACGAGCTCACCGGGCGCGTCGCAAGCCTCGAAGCGAAGATCAGCAGGCAGGCCTCAAGCGACCAGGCACTGGCCGCGCGGATCGATGGGCTGGAGAAATCCGCGAATGCGCTGCGCGGCGAAGTCGCGGCGTCACGCGCGCAATCGGACAAGCTGACCGCGGCGGTCGATCAGGTGAAATCGATGCCACGCGATGGGACCGCGTCCGCGCCGGACCTTTCGGCTGTCAACGATCGCATCGCAAGGATCGAGAGCGCCGTACGCATGCAAACGGCTGAGCTCGCCCAGCAAGGCAACAAGATCGCGGCAGTGGGCGCAGCCGATGCCAAGCTCGCCGACGATACGCCGCTGCGCCGCGTGGTTGCGGCATCGCTGCTCGATGTCGCGGTCCGTCACGGCGATGCCTATGCAGCCTCGCTCGAGGCGGCCCGGCAGTTTGCGGAAAACCCTGATGCGCTCAAGCCGCTCGATGCGTTCGCGGCTTCCGGCGTGCCAAGCCCGGGTGCGCTCTGCCGTCAGCTGCTCGAGATCGTGCCAAAGCTCGCGCCGCCTCCGCCCGCGTCCGCTGCCACCACCGGCACTGGCTTCGTCGAGCGCCTGCAGGCGGGCGCGGCAAAGCTCGTGCGCATCGAGCGCACCGATGCGGCTGGCACCGATCGCGGCAGCGTGGTTGCACGCATCACCCAGGCTGCGCTGCGCAACGATCTTGGTGAAGCGCAGCGCGAATTGATGACGCTGGCGCCCGCCGATCGCGCGGCGGCGCAGGCGTGGCTCGAAAAAGTCGAAGCGCGCGCCGCAGCGCTCGCGGCCTCGCGAACATTCGCCGACAATGCCATGGCTGGGCTCGCGAAGGCCGGACAGTAGGTTCTCCATGATCCGGATCATCCTGTTTCTCATATTGATCGCGCTTGCGGCGGCCGGCGCGGCCTGGGTTGCTGACCAGCCCGGCGACGTCGTGCTGTCCTGGGCCGGCGGGCGCGCCGAGACCACACTGCCGGTGTTCGCGCTGGGGCTCGGCATCGTCGCGGTCGTGGCCGTCATCGTCTGGACGATCCTGTCCTGGCTGTGGCGGGTGCCGGCACGCATCCAACATGGCCGGCGCGAGCGCCGTCACGCGCGCGGCCGTCACGCCATCACTCAGGGGCTGCTCGCGATCGGCCATGGCGATTCGACGGCGGCGCGGCAGCATGCGGAGACGGCGCGGCGTCACGCCGGCAGCGATCCGCTTGCGCTTCTTCTGAACGCACAATCGGCGCAGCTCGACGGCGATCGCGAGGGGGCGCAGCGTGCGTTCCGTGCGATGGCCGAGCGCGAGGATACGCGGCTGCTTGGCCTGCGCGGCCTGTTCATAGAGGCGCAGCGTTCGGATGATGCGGTTGCCGCCGTGATGATTGCGGAGGAGGCGTTGAAGGTTTCGCCGTCCTCGCCATGGGCCTCGCAGGCCGTGCTCGGCTTCTGCTGCGCCAAGGGCGACTGGGCCGGCGCGCTGGCCATCCTCGATAACAACCAGACTTCCGGCCTGATCGACAAGGCCACCTATCGTCGGCAGCGCGGTGTATTGCTCACCGCACGCGCGCTGGAACTCGAGACCGTCGACCGCGACCTGTCGCGCGAAAGCGTGGTGGAGGCGATCAAGCTCGCGCCGATGCTGAACCCGGCC
This sequence comes from Bradyrhizobium sp. Ai1a-2, assembly GCF_000426245.1. Classification (GTDB taxonomy): domain Bacteria; phylum Pseudomonadota; class Alphaproteobacteria; order Rhizobiales; family Xanthobacteraceae; genus Bradyrhizobium. Next base: position 55,956 of record NZ_AUEZ01000057.1, read on the forward strand.
GCGGTGCTCGCCGCCAAATATGAGAGCGAGGCGCACCAGGTTCGGCGCGCGATGAAGATCGTCGAGACCGCGTGGCTGGCGCAGCCGCATCCCGATCTCGCCGATGCCTATGCGCATGTGAAGCTGGGGGACTCCGCGCGGCAGCGGCTGGTGCGGGTCGAGACGCTGGCGGCGAAGACGCCGGGCAATATCGAAGGCGCGCTCGCAATCGCGCGCGCCGCGATTGACGCCGCCGAATTCGCCAAGGCGCGCGAGGCGCTTACCCCCTTCATCGCCGCGCCGACACAGCGGGTGGCGCTGTTGATGGCCGAGATCGAGCGCACCGAGCATGGCGACAGCGGCCGCGCCCGCGCCTGGACCTTGCGCGCGGTGCGCGCGCTGCACGATCCGGCCTGGACCGCGGACGGCTATGTCAGCGACCGCTGGCGGCCGGTCTCGCCGGTCACCGGCCGGCTCGACGCCTTCCAGTGGCAGACGCCGGTCGCCGCACTGCCGTCCGACAAGGGTCCCGCGATCGAATCCTCGCCGTTCGAGGAAGCGATGCTGGCCTCAAAGCGGATAGAGCTACCGAAGGAAGCGCCGCCCGTGCCGCCCGCGAAACCGGTCGAGGCGGAGGCCGAGAAGCCGGTCGACGTCGACCCCATAAAGCCGGCCGAAGCAGCGCAGCCCGCCGCGCAGGACAATACGCCCGTGGCTGCGACCCCCGTGGAACCGGCGCCCGTCGAACCGCCGGCACCAGCATCCGCCTCGCCAGCTCCACAGCCGGCACCGGCCGAATCATCGCCCGAAGTGGTCGCACCCCTGTTCCGCGACCGCCAGGACATCCCCAAAACGCCGCCAGCGCCGATTCCGGCCGTGATCCCCATCGTCCGCGCCCCGGACGACCCCGGAATCGAGGAAGATGGCACCCGCGACGAATTTTCCGAGCAAATCGGCCCACCCAAGGCCCAGGCCGGCGGCTGGCGCGGTTTTCTGTCCCGCTGGAGCAACTGAGACGCGGGCAAACGACCGCGTCAACCTTGCCAATCCGGGCCATGCCCGATATCAGTGCGCTCGCGCTTGGAGCATGATCCGGAAAAGTGGAAACCGGTTTTCCGAAAAGATCATGCTCTGACGCCAACGGCCTGTCGCCGAAACGGTCCGCCGCAATAGCTCAGTTGGTAGAGCACGTCATTCGTAATGACGGGGTCGGGGGTTCGAGTCCCTCTTGCGGCACCAGCACTAAGCTTGTCCAGCCCGGACAGATAGGTAACAGAACGTACCTAGGACATAGGTGACAACCTCGTGCCGAACGGGTTGTCGAGGGGCTGCAGGGTTTTCTGCTCCAGGTCGAAGTATCCCAGATCATAGTGCATGAAGCTGACGAGCCAAATGCCGTCATCGACTTCCTTGATGCCGAGCCGCTGACCGGCCAGCACAGTTGAGATGTTGATCCTCTTGCGGTGCAGGCAGAGCCGTCCGCAAGCTGTGACGAGCACGTCGCGGTCGTGGAAGGGATAGACCAGCTCGGGCAGCCCATCGTAGGGACGCGGTGAGGCCGTGTAGAGTTCCGCGGGACACTTCATGTCGAGCGCCT
>NZ_AUEZ01000058.1 GCF_000426245.1 Bradyrhizobium sp. Ai1a-2
TCATTGCGCCCGGCGGCAAGGCGCGGGTTAGGTCTCCTTGATCTCCTTTTGGGTGGCATGGTGAGCATAGACCGAAAACGGCAGGGCGGGAAACATCATTGCGCGCGCCGGACTCCACGCGGGTCGACAAAAATCGACGCACCGACCCGCACGAAGCCGATGCGCCAACTTGACCGGCGTTTGGATGTGCCGGGTTATCCGGCCGCTGCAGTATAACAATGAGGAATTGCGGCGCAGGGCTCGACTGAGAGTCGGCTGCCGCTTCCCCTGCCAAGCGCAATCACCAGCTCTATCGTGAATGGCTTTCCAACCGAGGCGCGTTGACCGAAGGGCTTGAGTATGTGCGCAGTATCTAGCTGGTCTCTATCGATTTCAATTCTTTTCGCGTGCGGACAACTAGTTGCTTGGTTTGCCTATTCCGAACAATCACGTAATCAGTCGTGAAAGCGACTATCTGCCATTCCTTTTCGTCGTACCGCACATCCTCGAACTGCAATGCCCTCATATGCGAGCCATTGGGAGGTCGGTTGAGCCGCTCTGTCTCACGAAGTGCACCTGCCAGCGTTGCAGCAAGGCTGAAGTAGACTAGGCTCATCGCCACGTAAGCCTTCAGGGGGTTCTCAAAGATCGCGATACTTGCTCGGCCCAATACAAATGCACCGACGTAGACTAGCGCGCCGAGCGCCGCAACGTCGTCGATGTAGTCGAGCCGGAAGTATGCGAGCGCCACCGCAACAAAGGAGGAAATGCCAATGAAATGGTAACCAATAGTCGCAATCCTCGCTTGCGTAGAGGTTGTTTGTAGCTCGGTCTGCTGAACCGAATATGAGTTCGACGTGGCAACCGAAACATAGGCAAAAATCGCAGTTAGAACGCCGCCGATCAAAACCTGCCCTGTGAGGTTGAGGCTTGTGGTCAGGTAGTCGGCAACGCCGAAGTAATTCTGGAACGGAAAGCCAAAATAGACTCCAAGGATAAAAATTCGTACATATCCCAAGATTAGGAGGAGAGCGCCACAGAGAGTGATCAGTGCGGTCAAATCGGAGAGCGTGAAATCGATCTTAATGTAGTTGGCTCGCGCAAACCTAAGTTTGAGTTCTCTAACCAACTCGGCGAAAAATTTCCGAACGGCTCTTGCCTTGGTTTTGGCATTCAAGGGCTTCGGCAATAGGTTGAAGCGTACTTTTGATCGCCAGTATTGCACACTGGTCGGTTCTTTTACTTGAACCTCGAGCTTTTCGATTTCCTTCGTTGCCGCGAAGCACACATAGTTATAGAGGTTTGCGTACTTCTCAAATATCGGCGCGAGGTCATGCTCTGCTGCAAAATTTTGCGCGCGATGCTCATCAGGTTTCTTGATGTCGCGCGTATACCAGAGTGCGTATTGCCAGCCGAGCAATAGCCGCTCGTACTGGCCAAATTCGCGGCGGTCATAAATCGCTTTTGTGAGGTAGTAATCGGCCGCGTTGTTGATCTCGTGGGCGAGTGGCGATTCCGTATCAATCAGTTTGCCCTTCGCGACAGAACTCCAGCATTCGATGAAACACGCAACATTGCAGTTTGTCAGCATGCGCTGAAAGAACGACCGACGCCGTCTAAGGGCAACAAAGAACAGCCAGGCAAGCGGTATAAGGACGACCACAAAAACGCGATAAGCATTCAGGCGGCGCAGCCGTTCAGCCAACGCCTTTCGGTTGAGCAGCGAATGCATCGAAATTCCGTTCAATATCGATTGGTCTTCTCGGCTATGTCCATATAGTTCCGAAGGATATGGTCTGCGAGTTGCTGAGGTGTGAACTCGCGGCCCTTCTCGTCTTCGCCAACCCATGCTTGGTAGTCTGTTCGTACGAGTCGGTACGAGTAGCGCAACGATTTCAATTTCCTCGGCTCATCGATCGAACTATAGAAGCCGGGCAACCGTGGAAATCCTTTGAATACGTCGACTAGCAGATAAGCCTCTTGGAGGGAGTTCGCGAAGTACGGACGGAAGCTGCATATAGCGTTGCATGGAGGCAGCCCAGTAAGTATCCGAAATTCCTGTGATCGCTGTGCCGTTATTTTGATGCCTGCCCCGGAAATCTGCTCAGCATGTTGCTCTATGGCACGTGAGAAATCTTCATAGGCCTGAATAGCGCTTCGGACGCCGTGCTCCGATGATTGAAATTGGTCCTGCTTATCCTTGAGTTCTCGCGCTCTACGAAGGCGTGCTGCACGTTCAGCAACGCTTTCTTCCCGGGGGTTGCTGCCTCGCTCTGTAGCGCGTGATTCAATCACCGCTGCTGCGGCTTCTATTCCCCAACGCTCAAGCCCAACGTACAGTCGTGTCTTTGGTAGCCAAGGCGGCATTTGCGGGCGATCCACCGTGGGTACAAAGGTCGTAAAGTCCCAGCCATCATCGAGCGATCTGTTTTTGATGGCGTCGCGTTCAATGCGCGTCCAAGGCGTCTCACCCCATTCTGGCCTGTATAGCACCACGACGAGACGGGCGGTCTTTCCGTAGACCTTGCTAAAGCTCTCTTGCCCGTCCGTGCCCGCGATCTCTCGTTGTCGCTCGCTGTAAATGAACGTTTTTAGGCGCGAAGCCAGCCGATCGTTTAGCTGTGTAGCCACGCCTTCATCGATCGCGCAAAAACTAAAGGCAACGTCGTACTCAAATTCTTCGATCATTCGTCCAGCCCCAGCAATAGCCCGTTCAATAAGATGCTGGTAGTTGCCAATCTGAACAACCGCAGATAGCGGTTTATGCCCAGGAATCGCCCTTCGCGCCTTGCCATCGCGCGGCCAGTACGCTTTTCAACTGTCGCGTCTTGCAACAGTTGAGCGCTTCCGCGCTCTGCTTACCGCTGCATTGTTTCCGCCTATCTTTGCCGCAATCCCGCAATCCGACCTGACCGGCGACTTGGCAATTCGCAAGAGCCGCGCGGTGCGGGTGGACACGTAGCGGGGGTATTGCTTATGCCGTGGGCTTAAGTGGCGGCTCGAAGATTACTCGGCGACGGCGGTTTTCCATTGCCTGGTTTCTAGCTGTTACTGCCGGCAATAAGCTGTGCCGCTCGGTTGGTACCCGGTTGGTACCACGCCAAAATCGGGTACCAACTCGTCGGGAGACGATCTCCTAGTCGATTGATTTTACTGGCTTTCTGGTGCTGCCGGACAGGATTGAACTGTCGACCTCTCCCTTACCAAGGGAGTGCTCTACCACTGAGCTACGGCAGCGTGCCCGGGAATAAAGAATCGGCCGAGTTGGCGCCTGCGGGCGCCGCGGTTCTTGCCACAAGGCCCCCTCCGGCGCAAGCGCGGGGACGGGGCGGCGGCTGGCAAAAACGCTTCGTCTGGTCCGAATTCGGCCCATTCGGCGCGCTTCGGTTCCATCGGCCGCCAGGGAGGCGACTTTGGCCGTTCGTCCGCGTCAACGCGCTGAAGCGCCGGGGTCCTCCCCGATCGACCGGTGCATCTGCCTCGGTGCTTGGTCTATTGTCATGCCGCTATGGCAAGAACGGGTCCAGCATGCAGGACGAGAAGGACGGGCAGGAGCGGCAGGCCGCGATCGCGTCGAACGAGTCGAGACAGCATCGCCTCAAGGCCGCGCTGCGTGAAAACCTCAAGCGGCGGAAATCACAGGCGCGCGGGCGCGGCGGTGTTGCATCTTCCGAACCGGCCGAAGGCCGACTAGATGACGCAAGCGACGGCGAGCCGGGTCGCTAGCCGATCCAGCCTGCCTGCCAACCTGCTTGGCATGGTGGCCGCCGTGTTTCGGTTGAGGGGAGTGAGTAGCTGAGATGGCTGCAGAGACGATAGAGACGATAGCGAGTCCGATCAGCGCGAGGTCCCTCGCGTTTCCACGGCACGAGCAGACCTTTCCGACCCTGACCGAGCACGAGATCGAGCGCATGCGCCGGTTCGGCGAGGTCAGGAACTATAGCGACGGCGAAGCGCTGTTCGAGACCGGCAAGCCGGGGCCGGGCATGTTCGTGGTGCTTTCGGGCACGGTCGCCATCACCCAGCGCGATGGTCTCGGCCATGTCACGCCGGTGATCGATCAGGGCCCGGGACAATTTCTGGCCGAGATTGCCCAGCTCTCCGGTCGGCCCGCGCTGGTCGACGGTCATGCTGAAGGCAATGTCGAGACGCTCTTGATCCCGCCGGAAAGATTGCGCGCGCTGTTGGTGGCCGAAGCCGATCTCGGCGAGCGCATCATGCGCGCGCTGATCCTGCGCCGCGTCAACCTGATCCAGGGCGGCGTCGGCGGCCCCGTGCTGATCGGCCCGCTATCGCTCGGCAGGATTGCGCAGCTGCAGAACTTCCTCGCGCGCAACGGCCAGCCCCACCACGTGCTCGATCCCGCTATCGACAAGGACGCCGCCGACCTGGTGGCGCGTTATTCGGCCACGCGCGCCGAACTGCCGCTGGTGGTCTGCCCCAACGGCAACGTGCTGCGTAACCCGTCCGAGACCGCGCTTGCGATGGCGATGGGCATGATCGGCGGCCACGCCCATGACAGGCTCTACGACGTTGCCGTCGTCGGCAGCGGGCCGGCCGGGCTCGCCACCGCCGTCTATGCGGCATCCGAAGGCCTGTCGGTCGCTGTGCTCGATTCGCGCGCCTTCGGCGGCCAGGCCGGCGCCAGCGCCCGCATCGAAAACTATCTGGGCTTTCCGACCGGCATTTCCGGTCAGGCGCTCGCCGGCCGCGCCTTCAACCAGGCGCAGAAATTCGGTGCGGAAATCCTGATCCCGGTCTCGGTCAGGTCGCTCGACTGCTCCAAGCGGGACGGCCTGTTCTCGATCGCGACCGAATGCGGGCACATCTTGCGCGCAAAATCGATCGTGGTGGCGAGCGGGGCGCGCTATCGCCGGCCGAGCATCGAAAACCTCGAGGCCTTCGAGGGCCGCGGCGTCTGGTACTGGGCTTCGCCGATCGAGGCCAAGCTGTGTGCCGGGCAGGACGTGGTGCTGGTCGGCGGCGGCAATTCCGCAGGCCAGGGCGCCGTGTTCCTGTCGGGCCATGTGCGCAAGGTCTACATGATGATCCGCGGCGGCGGCCTTGGGGCCAGCATGTCGCGTTACCTGATCGAGCGCATCGAGGCGACGCCGAATATCGAATTGATGTTCAACACCGAGATAACGGCGCTGGAAGGCGGCGAGGATTCGGCGCTGCATCGCGTGCGCTGGAAGAGCCGCCTGGCGCCGGAGCAGCACACGCTCGACGTCAACAACGTCTTCCTGTTCGTCGGCGCCGATCCCGCGACCGGGTGGCTCGAGGGCTGCGGCGTCAAGGTCGACCGCGGAGGTTTCGTGCTCACCGGCCAGAACGGGCCGGGGCAATTGCTCGAGACCACCGTGCCCGGCGTGTTCGCGGTTGGCGACGTCCGCTCCGGATCGGTCAAGCGCGTCGGTGGTGCAATCGGCGAGGGCGCCCAGGTCGTCGCCGCACTGCACGGCTTCCTCGCCGACAACGCGAATTCCACGGCTTGAGCGTGTTGAAAGCGCGCCGAACTGTATCCGCGATGGATGCTGCGCCCCCTCTCCCGCTTGCGGGGGAGGGCTGGGGTGGGGGTATCTCCGCGATTCACGCTGTCCTTGCGAGTGGAGAGAGCCGCCACCCGGCGCTGGCGCGCCGACCTCCCCCGCAAGCGGGAGAGGTGAAACAAGTCCGGCCGCGGATTCAAGCAATGGCATTTCGCTCCAGGAGAAATACCGCATGTCAAACGGCTGCACCCATATCGCCGGCATCCAGAGCGTGACGCCGAGTGCGCTCGGCTGCGAGGAATGTCTGAAGAGCGGCAGCCAATGGCTGCATTTGCGCATCTGCCGCAGCTGCGGCCATGTCGGCTGCTGCGACGATTCTCCCAACAAGCATGCGACCGCGCATTTCCACGCGACCGGCCATCCGATCATCGAAGGCTATGATCCGCCGGAAGGTTGGGGCTGGTGCTATGTCGATCGCGTGCTGTTCGATCTCTCGCAGCGCAAGACGCCGCACAACGGCCAGATCCCGCGCTACTATTGATTCATAGTGTGGGGACGCGTAGCCCGGGTGGAGCGGAACGCGTAACCCGGGACATCCGTGTCAGCATACGCGAGCGGCCCCGGGTTACGCTTCGCTCCACCCGGGCTACGGCACTCATTCAGATAGTTTGCAGATAGTTTGGTGATTGCGGTCGGTGTGCTGTCATTTATGACAGGCATGCAAACGGTTTCGGCAGATCCGATACTTTAGTTTATGCGCATCATGTCCAATCATCTTATCTGCATCATATAAATCCAGCCTCCACTGCGCGGGCATGTAGCAATCTCATGTGTTGCATCGTACTGTTCCGTGCGGTTCTCATTGGGAGTGCTTCACATGATGCTGGGTATGAGCTTGGCCACGTTTACGCTTGTTCACGTGGTGATCAGTCTGATTGCCATCGTCGCGGGCCTTGTCGTGATGTTCGGTCTGCTCGGCTCGCGACAGATGCCGGGGTTCACCGCGATCTTCCTGCTGTTCACGATCCTCACCAGCGTCACCGGGTTCATGTTTCCGTTCAAGGAGCTGTTGCCCTCGCATGTCTTCGGCATCATCTCGTTGATCCTGCTCGCGCTTGCCTGTATCGCGCTCTATGTCATGAAGCTTTCGGGCGCCTGGCGCCCGATCTATATCGTGACGGCGATGACGTCGCTCTATCTCAACGTCTTCGTGCTGGTGGTTCAATCCTTCCTCAAGATACCCGCGCTGCAGGCGCTGGCGCCGAGCGTGCCGCCGGCTCCTCCGTCCGGCCCCGTCTTCGCGGTCGTGCAGGGCATCGTGCTGGTGTTGTTCGTGGTGGCGATCATCGGTATCTGGCGGCGGTACAGGCCGATGGCCTCCTTTGCCTGAGCATGCTCCGCAAAAGTGTAAACCGGTTTTCCTCGCGACAAGCACGAACCGATGACAGGCTCCGGTCGGTGATCCAGTGATCACTGCCGTCAGAGATCAGCCGGGAAGTCCCAGCGTACGTGATGCCCCGCTTTCGCGGGGCATCACGAGCGTCTAATCGGATCATGATCTGATTGACATCGTCGTTTGATATCGCAGGGCGATTTTGAAATCCGGAGCATGCCCGGATCGGTATGTTCCATCAGCTCCACTCGCACGAAAGGCTGCGCGATGCCCACCATCACCACCAAAGACGGCGTCATGATTTTCTACAAGGACTGGGGGAGTGGCCAGCCGATCGTCTTCAGCCACGGCTGGCCGTTGTCATCGGATGACTGGGACACCCAGATGCTGTTCTTCGTCAATCAGGGCTTTCGCGTCGTCGCCCATGACCGCCGCGGCCACGGCCGGTCGAGCCAGGTGGGCGATGGTCACGACATGGATCACTATGCCGACGACCTCGCGGCGGTGACGGAGCATCTCGATTTGAAGAATGCCGTTCACGTCGGTCATTCCACCGGTGGCGGCGAAGTGGTTCACTATATCGCGCGGCACGGCGAGAGCCGGGTGGCGAAGGCGGCGATCATCAGCGCAGTGCCGCCCTTGATGCTGAAGACCCCGGCCAATCCGGGCGGTCTGCCCAAGGAAGTCTTCGACGGACTGCAGGCGCAGCTCGCCGCCAACCGCTCGCAATTCTATCGCGAGCTCCCGGCGGGCCCGTTCTACGGCTACAACCGGCCGGGTGCCAAGCCGTCGGAAGCCATCATCCAGAATTGGTGGCGACAGGGCATGATGGGCGGCGCCAAGGCGCATTACGACGGCATCGTCGCCTTCTCGCAGACCGACTTCACCGAAGACCTGAAGAAGATCAGCGTGCCCGTTCTCGTCATGCATGGCGACGACGACCAGATCGTGCCCTATGCCGACGCCGGGCCATTGTCGGCCAAGCTGTTGAAGAATGGCACGCTGAAGACCTACAAGGGCTTCCCGCACGGCATGCCCACCACGGAAGCGGCCACCATCAACGCCGACCTGCTCGCCTTCATCAAGAGCTGAATAACGGTGCTGCGCTCCCTCTCCCGCTGTGCGGGGGAGGGTTGGGGTGGGGGTATCTCCGCGATTCACATTGTCCGCGAGCGGGGAGAGAGCCCCCACCCGGCGCTCTGCGCCGACCTCCCCCGCAAGCGGGAGAGGTGAGCGCGCCCGCGGAAGCGGCGAGCACTCATTCGAAGATCGCCCGGATTGCCGCGAACATCCGCCTGGCGAGAAGCTCCGGCGTTTCGCGGGCGCCCTCGGCGGCCCAGAGCTCGCCGCCGACGCGCATCGCGCCGGTGGCGATCATCGCGACGAGCCGCGCCTGCATCTTGTCCGTCTTGTTGCCTGTGCGCCTGAGAAGCGCATCGGCCAGCGTGCGCTCCAGCTTTTCATACTTGACCTGATCACGCGCCTGCAGCGCCGGGTTATCGCGTTTCAGCCGCGCCAACGCCACCACTTCGGCGGGATCGAGTTGCCCGGCCATCGCGATGACGGCGTTTTCCGCTGCCGCGAGCATCGATTCGCCGGCAGGCCGCGCCGCGACCGCCGCGATCAGCGCCGCGCCAGCTTCCTCCTGCCAGGCGAACACGACGTCCTCCTTGGAAGCGAAATAATGGAAGAAGGTGCGGCGCGAGATGTCGGCACTGGCGACGATGTCGTCGAGCGTGGTCGCCTCGAAGCCGCGCTCCAGGAACAGCGCCATTGCCGCCCGGGTCAGCTTCTCCCGCGTCTCCTGCCGTTTGCGCGCGCGCAGGCCCGGCGCCGCAGGCGCGGTTTTCTCCTTTGATGACCTGCCCTTGGCCGGTCTCCGCAGGGTCGTCGGTCGCTTCAAATCCTTCACCACTTGCAAATTTGCACTTAGTGCACATTTAGCGAGGCGCAGCTGGAAACCACACCCCGATTCGACCAGGAGATATAAGCATGAGCGGCTGGAGCACTGCAGACATTCCACCCCAGACCGGCCGGACTGCCGTGATCACCGGCGCCGCCGGCGGGCTCGGCTATGAGACCGCGCTGGCGCTGGCGGGCGCCGGCGCGACCGTGGTTTTGACCGGCCGCAACGACATCAAGGGCAGGAACGCGCTCGAACGGATCCGCGCGCAATATCCTGATGCCGACGTCAGCTACGAGACGCTCGATCTCGCCAGCCTTGCCTCGGTCGCCGACTTCGCCGGCCGCTTCGCCATCAGCCGTCCTTCGCTCGATCTCCTCATCAACAATGCCGGCGTGATGGCGCTGCCGCGACGGCGGACGACGCAGGACGGTTTCGAGATGCAGCTCGGCAGCAATTATCTCGGCCATTATGCGCTCACCGCGCGCCTGCTGCCGCAGCTTCGCCGCAGCCTCAAGCCCCGGGTAGTCAATCTCTCGAGCCTGGCGCACCGCTCCGGCGCGATCGATTTCGCCGACCTCCAGTCGGAACGCTCCTATCGTCCGTGGCGCGCCTACAGCCAGTCGAAGCTGGCGATGCTGATGTTTGCGCTCGAATTGCAGCGCCGCAGCGATGCCGCCGGCTGGGGCCTGATGAGCAATGCAGCCCATCCCGGCGCTGCGCGAACCGACCTGATCCCGAATGGTCCGGGCGCGAAAAGTCTGGCCGGGCGCTTCGGCCAATTGCTCCTACCCTATATCAGCCACTCCGCCGCTGCCGGCGCATTGCCGACGTTATTTGCCGCCACCTCGCCGGACGCCAGGCCCGGCGGCTACTATGGCCCGGACTGGCTCCACGAGTTGAAGGGGCCGCCGGTGGAAGCGAAGATCATGCCGCAGGCGAGGGATGCCACGGTCGCGGCGATGCTGTGGGAGGTCTCGGCGACGCTGACCGGCGCCTCCTTCGACCAGGTCGCGGCCGCCGCCTGAACTCCGTTTCCGCGCCGGTTGCGGCAGATTTCCGGGGCCGACGCCGGCGCATCGCCCCGGAAATGACGAGGACGCCCACGGAATCGCCCTAAATTTCAACACTTTTTCGGTAGCCCCTTCCTTCGATAGATTCCTCGCGGATCAGAACAAGAGGCAGCATGGATCGCATCCGTATCGTCGGCGGCAACGAGCTCAACGGCACCATTTCGATATCGGGCGCGAAAAATGCCGCGCTGCCTTTGATGATCGCGGCGCTGCTCACCGATGAGACCTTGATCCTCGACAACGTGCCGCGGCTTGCCGACGTTGCGCAGCTGCAACGCATCCTCGGCAATCACGGCGTCGACATCATGTCCGCGGGCAAGCGGCCCGGCGATCGCGAATATCAGGGCCAGACCCTGCACATCTCGGCCGCCGACATCATCGACACCACCGCGCCGTACGACCTGGTCTCGCGGATGCGCGCCAGCTTCTGGGTGATCGCGCCGCTCATCGCACGCATGCATGAGGCGAGGGTGTCGCTGCCCGGCGGCTGCGCCATCGGCACGCGGCCGGTCGATCTCCTGATCCTGGCGCTGGAGAAGCTCGGCGCGGACATCTCGATCGACGGCGGTTATGTGGTCGCGAAAGCGCCCGGCGGGCTGCGCGGCGCCGACATCGCCTTTCCCAAGGTGACGGTGAGCGGCACCCATGTCGCGCTGATGGCGGCAACGCTTGCCAAGGGCACCAGCGTCATCACCAACGCCGCCTGCGAGCCTGAAATCGCCGACGTCGCCGCCTGCCTGAACAAGATGGGCGCCCGCATCACCGGCGCCGGCACGCCCTGCATCATCGTCGAGGGTGTCGCCAGGCTCCATGGCGCGCGCCACACCGTGCTGCCGGATCGCATCGAGGCAGGCACCTACGCGATGGCGGTCGCCATGACCGGCGGCGAGGTGCAGCTTTCCGGCGCGCGTCCTGAACTCTTGCAATCGGCGCTTGACGTGCTCGGCGAGGCCGGCGCCACGGTCAGTGTCAACAATGACGGCATCCGCATCGGCCGCAACGGCGCCGGCCTTCGCCCGGTGCAGGTCACGACCGCGCCGTTCCCCGGCTTCCCGACCGATCTGCAGGCGCAACTGATGGCGCTGATGACCTGCGCCGGCGGCGCGTCGGTCATCACCGAGACGATCTTCGAGAACCGCTTCATGCATGTGCAGGAACTGGCGCGGTTCGGCGCCAGGATCTCGCTCGACGGCGACACCGCCACCATCCGCGGCACCGACAAATTGCGCGGCGCGCCCGTGATGGCGACGGACCTGCGCGCGTCCGTCTCGCTGGTCATCGCGGGCCTTGCCGCCGAGGGCGAGACCATGGTCAACCGCGTCTATCATCTCGATCGCGGCTTCGAGCGGCTGGAGGAGAAACTGTCGGCCTGCGGGGCGTCGATCGAGCGCATTCGCGACTGACAGGGGTTTTGCAAAGGGCAGCGCGGGCACATATGGGAACCGGTTTCCGTCCAGGAGCTTCTTTCCGCATGATGCCGCCCGCCCCGCTCAAACTGATCGCACTCGACGCCGACGATCTCGCGGTGATCTCGACCCATGTGCAGGATGCCAGGGTGCAGGCCTCCGACATCGTCTGGCGGCAGGGCGAGAAGCGGCTCGTGGTCGGCATGTCCAGGCTGGACTGGGAGCAGACGCTGTCGGGCGAAACCGCCTCGCGCCGCCTGATCGCGGCGTTGCGCTTCGATCGTGTGCTTGCCTGCAAATCGCGCAAAATCGACCTGGAGGCGCCGGACGCCACCCTGGAACTGCTCGGCATCGAGTTTCACCAGGGCGCCGCCCCCGGCGGCAGCGCGCTGCTCCTGTTCAGCCAGGGCGCCACGCTCCGGCTCGACGTCGAATGCCTGGAATGCGAATTGACCGACCTCGGCCCCGACGACCTCGGCACCGCCCCGGCGGCCGAGTGATCCCGCGTCGTCCCCCCGGGAAAGTCCCGTAGGGTGGGCAAAGCGCAGCGTGCCCACCATTCCGAGCACGCCGTTAGATGGTGGGCACGCTGCGCTTTGCCCACCCTACAGCCCCGGCGCCTTTGTCGGCCATCGAGGGTTGACGGCCCCTATTGGCCGCGCCATTGAGCAGGGACCCTGAATCCAAATTCAAGAACGCCCCATGCCCCTCCGCCTGGACCGAAGCAGCGCCGATTTCGAGCAGCGCTTTGCCGCCTTCCTTGCCGCCAAGCGCGAGGTTTCGGCCGATGTCGAGCGCGCGACGCGGGCGATCGTCGACGACGTGGTGGCGCGGGGCGATGCCGCGCTGATCGAGGCGACGCGGAAGTTCGACCGGCTCGAGCTCGATGCCTCCAGCTTGCGCGTCACCGCAGCCGAGATCGATGCGGCGGTGAAGGCCTGCGATGCCGCCACGGTCGAGGCGCTCAAGTTCGCTCGCGACCGCATCGAGACTTTCCATCAGCGCCAGCTGCCGAAGGACGAGCGATTCACCGATCCGCTCGGCGTCGAGCTCGGCTGGCGCTGGAGCGCGGTCGAGGCGGTCGGGCTCTATGTCCCCGGCGGCACTGCGGCCTATCCGTCCTCGGTGCTGATGAATGCGGTGCCGGCCAAGGTCGCCGGCGTGCCGCGCGTGGTGATGGTGGTGCCGGCGCCGGACGGCAAGCTCGACCCGCTGGTGCTGGCGGCCGCCCAGCTCGGCGGCGTCTCCGAAATCTATCGCGTCGGCGGCGCGCAGGCGGTCGCGGCGCTCGCCTATGGCACGGCCACGATCGCACCGGTCGCCAAGATCGTCGGCCCCGGCAATGCCTATGTCGCCGCCGCAAAGCGGCTGGTGTTCGGCAAGGTCGGCATCGACATGATCGCGGGTCCTTCCGAAGTGCTTGTCATCGCCGACGACACCGGCAATGCCGACTGGATCGCCGCGGATCTGCTGGCGCAGGCCGAGCATGATGCGAGCGCGCAATCGATCCTGATCACCGACTCTGCGCGGCTCGCCACCGATGTCGAACGCGCAGTGGACGCACAGCTTGCGACATTGCCGCGCGCAGAAATCGCGCGCGCGTCCTGGAATGATTTCGGCGCGATCATCCTGGTGAAAAAGCTCGACGATGCTGTGCCGCTCGCGAATGCGATCGCCGCCGAACATCTGGAGGTCATGACGGCCGACGCCGAGGCCTTCGCGGCAAAGGTCCGCAACGCCGGCGCGATCTTCATAGGCGCCCATACGCCGGAAGCGATCGGCGATTACGTCGGCGGCTCCAACCATGTGCTGCCGACCGCACGCTCGGCGCGTTTCTCCTCCGGCCTCGGCGTACTCGACTTCATGAAGCGGACTTCGATCCTGAAATGCGGCCCCGACCAGTTGCGCGCGCTGGGGCCGGCCGCGATGACGCTCGGCAAGGCCGAGGGGCTGGACGCCCATTCCCGTTCTGTCGGATTGCGCCTCAACCTCTCATGAACAAGCCGCCTACTGAGGAGGATCCCAGCAATCGCATCGTCGCGGTGACGCTCGACGAGGAATCGATCGGGCGTTCCGGGCCTGATATCGAGCATGAGCGCGCGATCGCGATCTATGACCTGATCGAACAGAACCTGTTCGCGCCGACCGGTACGCAGCCCGGGCCGTACACGCTGCATCTCGCGATCACCGGCAACCGGCTGATGTTCGACATCCGGCGCGAGGACGGCACGCCGGTGGTGGCGCATCTGCTGTCGCTGACGCCGTTCCGCCGGATCGTGAAGGATTATTTCATGATCTGCGACAGCTATTATCAGGCGATCCGGACGGCGACGCCGGACAAGATCGAGGCCATCGACATGGGCCGCCGCGGTATCCATGACGAGGGCTCGCGCACGCTGCAGGAACGCCTGAAAGGCAAGGTGCGGGTCGATTTCGAGACCGCGCGGCGGCTGTTCACGCTGATCTGCGTCCTCCACTGGAAGGGGCAGGACGCATGAGGCGCGCGCGGCCGCAATCGAACAAAGCCTGACGCATGGGGGCGCCGCCCGCGCGCAATCCGCAGGCCGTGCTGTTCGCATGCGGCCAGAACAGCGTACGCTCGCCGATGGCTGCGAGTCTGTTGCAGCAGATGTTCCCGCAAGGGCTTTATGTGCGCTCGGCAGGCGTGAAGAAGGGCGAGCTCGATCCGTTCGCGGTCGCCGTGATGGCCGAGCTCGGCCAGGATATCTCCTCCCACAAGCCGATCACCTTCGACGAGCTCGAGGATTGGGAAGGGCTCAATTTCGACCTCATCGTCACGCTGTCGCCTGAAGCTCACCACAAGGCGCTGGAATTGACCCGCACGCTTGCTGCCGACGTCGAATATTGGCCGACCCACGACCCGACCGGCACCGAGGGCAACCGCGAGCAGAAACTGCAGGCCTACCGCGAAGTCTGCGACACTCTCCTGATCCGCATCCGCCGCCGTTTTGCCAGAGCCGGCGCCACGAGCGAGTAGCTTCCGGCAATTGCCCCGCCATTCCCCGCTTGCTCCCGCCTCTCCCTGCAAGGGAGAGGCCGGATTGCATCGCTGGATACAATCCGGGTGAGGGTCCCCGGTCTCTCGAGGGACCACCGCGGAGACACCCCCCCTTGTCGCTTCCCTGACAAAGAGCTGTGCTTATGGGCGGTATGTCCTCCTGCCGGAAATGATTCGCATCCGGGTTCCACGGTTGTGAAAGAAGGCCCCTTCCGATAGGTTCCGCGCGCGTCTACCCACCCAATCTCGCTCTTCCCAAGAACCTGCATGCTTGGCCGTCCCAAACTCGTTCTTGCTTCCGGCTCGCCGCGGCGGCTGGCACTGCTCAATCAGGCCGGCATTGAGCCCGACGCGCTGCGTCCGGCCGATGTCGACGAGACCCCGCGGCGGGGCGAGCTGCCGCGCGCCTGCGCCAATCGCCTGGCGCGGGCCAAGGCCGAAGCGGCGCTGAAATCGGTGCAGCTCGATGAGGACATCCGCGGCTCCTTCATCCTGGCCGCCGACACCGTGGTCGCGGTCGGCCGCCGCATCCTGCCGAAGGCCGAGCTGGTCGACGAGGCCGCGCAGTGCCTGCGGCTGCTGTCGGGCCGCAACCACCGCGTCTACACCGCAATCTGCCTGGTGACCCCGCGCGAGGCGTTCCGCCAGCGCCTGGTCGAAACCCGCGTGCGTTTCAAGCGTTTGAGCGAGGATGACATCCAGGCCTATATCGGTTCGGGCGAATGGCGCAGCAAAGCCGGCGGCTATGCCGTGCAGGGCATTGCCGGCTCGTTCGTGGTCAAGATGGTCGGTTCCTACAGCAATGTCGTGGGACTGCCGCTTTATGAAACGGTCACGCTGCTCGGCGGCGAGGGTTTTCCGATCCGATACGGCTGGCTGAACACCGCTACGGTGGGCTGAATGCCGGAACAACGAAGACAGGCGGGCGCCGCACAGGCGGCTGCGAAGGCGGAGAAACCGTCCAAGAAACCGTCCAAGAAATCGTCCGAGAAACCGTCCAGGTCGTGCCCGATCTGCGGCAAGCCGGCCGAGCACGCCTTCCGCCCCTTCTGTTCCGCCCGCTGCCGCGACGTCGACCTCAACCGCTGGCTTTCCGGCACCTACATCGTCCCCGGCCGCGACGACGAGGCCGAAGAGGAATAGTTAATATTGTCAATAAGTTGGGGATAACGCGGCACGGCCCCGCTGGCTTCGCGAAGCGGGCCGCCACTGGCGTAGCCAAAGGCGAAGCCGGGTAGACATCGCCCCTCCACCCCACTATAACCCGCCCGCTCGCTCGGCCTTTTCCGGCCCTCATGCGACCTGCCCAGGTAGCTCAGTTGGTAGAGCATGCGACTGAAAATCGCAGTGTCGGTGGTTCGATTCCGCCCCTGGGCACCACGCTTCTGTAGCGCGACCCATAAGTTGGGACTCCCGCCAGCTTTGTGAAACTGGCTGTGCTATTCTCGAGGTCAGCCTAGTGAAGGGTCCTCTATCCTCGTCAACCGCGCGGCGCCTTCTGGCCGCCGCAGATTCACCATCGGGCATGAGCTGGGGCACTTCTTGATTGTGTCTCACAAGCCGGTCGAAGCCGGCAAATTCCTTTGCTCGCGGGCCGACATGGCCAAGTGGTCGACTGACCAGGGCGACCGCTACGCGCGCATGGAGGCGGAGGCGAACGAATTCTCCGGTCTCCTGCTGATCCCGCCGCCCGCATTGCGGAAGTTCATCCCGAAGGGTGATCCGACGCTCGCACACATTCCTCTGGTCGCGAAACATTTCGATGTCAGCAAGGAGGCGGCTGCCCGCGCGTACGCGCGGTATCACCCCGAGCAACTGGCCATTGTGGTAATCAAGGACGGCATCGTCCGGCGCGCCCATAAGGGACCGACGTTCCCGTGGATTTCAGCCGCCTATGGCAAGCCCGTGCCGAAGGCGTCTAGCTTCTATGCGAAGGACCTGCACCAGCGCGCGGCCAGTGAGTTGTCATCGATCATTCCCGAGCATTGGGTCGACCTCAAGCAAGGGCAAAGAGCAGAGCTCTTCGAGCAGGTGTATCCTCAGCAAGAGGGATATGCGCTGCTGATGCTCTGGCTCGAGATCGAGGAGGCCGAAGAGGTGGACGACGACCGGACGTCGGCGCAGCGCTTCAGAGATCAGCGGGCGCGCTGGCGCTAGTCGTATAATCGCATTTGCGATTATGTGAGCCGCTTTTGTACTTACCTAACGTCGATCCAAGGCGGCGAGGACGGTTTTGGAGGTTAACGACAGCCGAGGATTGGCAATGGTTGATCCTGCAGGCCACAAAGCGCGCCTTGGAACGCATTGGCGTTCTTAGGGGCATCTGTTGCGGGTCCTCGCAGTTGCTCCTGTTTTATGGAAGCAATGCGCTCTCACCGATCGCGAGATGCTCTCTGCTAAAAAGCCGAGCGGATGACGATCATACTGGAGCCCGGACGTGGCTCTGCGTGACAAGTCCACCCGTCGGGCCGATACCGATTCCGACGACCTCCATTGCTGCGTCTCTGGGGCGGCCTGGCTATCTTCGGCGCATGGTCCCCTGTGTCGAGGCCCCGCACGCCATCGCCAACATACTAGCACACACGGCGGTATTGAGATTCACGAGCCGCGGTAGCTCGGATTGCGAGCGTCTCGATGCGCGAACCGGTTAGCGTTGGATGGACTGCTTTAGTAGTCTTGATTTTTCCGATTGTCCGCCGTGTATTGTACAGCCTTGGGTTTCTCCCCGAAGAGTTGGTGTGCAGAGAAGATCAATTGACCTTGAGCTTTCCTAATGTGGACGGTTACGCAATCCTCAGGCAACCGCCCGCAACGGGGCGGACAGCTCGGGTGTACCGAGCCGTTTCGTTGGAAAGTGGAGCTCCTGCAGCCATCAAGATGTTGTCGGCGTCCGTAGAACCATCGACGTTTCTCGACGAAGCGTTCAAACGAGAAACGACGGCGCTCGGGGAGCTGATGCATCCTCATATCGTCAAGATGTTCTCATCCGGCACGGCCGGCACCGGTGAGAAATTCATTGTGCTCGAGTGGATGGAATCCGATCTACTGAAATGGAAGGAGCGAAATTCAGGATTCGAGTGGGGTAGCTTCTGGGAGACAATCGGACGTCCACTAACGGCGGCTACCGCCTATGCCCATTCCCGAAACATCGTTCATCGAGACCTGGCGCCCCGCAATATCCTCTTCAGCGACGATGGTACCCCAAAAGTCGCCGACTTCGGCGTTTCCAAGCTACGTCGTTTCCTTCGTAGTGAACGGACGCTCCGGGAGTTCGTAAGTCCACCGTTCACTCCGAAGGAGTCGGACGACGGTTCTGGAAGCTTCACGCGCGACGTCTTTGCGCTCGCAACTTTGTTCGTTTGGGCTGCTGCGCCTCGCCCGCTTGCTACCTATGAAGACGTGGGGCGATTCGCTTCCGCGACCGATGCATTCGAGGGTAGTTTGCGCCAGTGCCTGCTGTCGGCCTTAAGCGACGATCCGGACGAGCGGCCGGCCACCGCGGAACAACTGTTGCAGCAGATCGAGCGCCTCCGTAGCAGTGTAAGCAGCAGGAAGCGCTCGGCGTTGAGTTGCCAACTGAGCCTACACGAGCAAAAGGCGGATGCCATAGCGCGAGCGTTCGGCCTGAGTGACCGACGTGACGTCGAAGACGCTATATTGGACGACTTGAACGCAGTTTGCGGTTTGAAGCCAATGCCGCCATTGCCGACTGCAGCTTCGGAAGATCGAGACGAATTGCTCGATAATCTGCAACTGCTCGGCCTGACGTTCAGCTATCACGCTCGGGTGGATGTGCGCGGGCAGGATAGACTGGTCATCTTAGGTGCGCGAGAAACGCCAAGTGGTCTGCTCGATCGGCAGCGCGAAAGCGCCCTGGTCGTACCAATAGACTTCCGATTTGCTCCACGTGGCCGCCAGGCAGATCGGCAGGCGGTTGCCGAGCTTCAGCATATGCTGTCGGATCACCTGGCAAGTCTGGACCAAGCTTCGGAAGACGATATCGAGACGCGTCTTTTCGACATGTGGTCGCGAATCCTCCAGGCCAAGCAAGATGTGGAGGCATCACGCGAGCGACCGATTCACTACGTGCGCTTCAGTTTGGACGGGCAAAGAGTAGCCTTCAAGACCTACGGTCCGATACCCGCTGAAGTGATGCATGAGCCTCGTCAAGTCCGTCTAAACGACGGCTCATTTCTGACGGGGCATGTCGAGGCCGTGCAAGGAGACGAGGTCACGTTCTACGTAAGTGCGGGCGACGTCGGTCAACTGCGGCCGACGGGGGATATCGTGTTCAGCGTGTACGCGTCGAGTGAAGCTCTTCGTCGTCAACAACGAGCGCTGGACGCCTTTCGTCAAAAAAACGTCGCTCTCCCGCGACTTGCGAGTGTTCTTACCGAGCCCGAGATCGCCCAGCAACCCGAGGACGTTTCGATCGCAAAGTTCTTCCAAGAAAACCTCGACGCGGACAAGAAGAAGGCGATCCAAACGGTAATTGGAGCTCCGGAAGTGGTCCTGCTCAAAGGGCCTCCGGGAACTGGTAAGACCACCTTCATTGCCGAGCTTATCTTGCAGATATTGGAGCGATCGTCCGACGCTCGGATATTGCTTTGCTCGCAGACCAACGTCGCAATCGACAACGCCATCGAGCGCCTCACTGAGCTAAGCCCTTTGGCGTCCCGATCCATTGAGGTCGTCCGGTTGGGAAACAATGACGAAAAAATCGCCGTATCTGTGGAGCCGTTTCGGTTGACGAGCCGGCTCCAGGCTTGGACGAAGGAGGTTACGGCGCGTGTCGACAGTTACATTCAGAATGAAGCGTCGCGGCTCAATCTCGATCATCGAAACGTAGCAATCGGTATCCTGCTGGAGAAGTTGCTCGCAACACACCAGGAGCTCTCGCAGCTCAACGAGCGACTGCGAGAGGAAGAGCAATCGCTGGAACGTATGAGGGGGCGGGGCGCTACCGAGATCGAGGATCAACGGATTGACCTTGACGTGGCTGGCAGCGTGAATGCGCGACGGTTGGAGATCGCTCGGATCCGCGACTTGATCCGGCAGACGAACGAGCTTCACAATTTGACCAAGCAACAATTGACGGGGCTGGGCGGGGAAGCAGAGGAGCTTGCTACGGCGCCCCCCACTTACCTGAAGGATTTCGTCGATCTCTATTTCGACGGCCCCGGTGACGTCGAACACCTGAAGTCGCTGATGAACCTAGGCGCGGATTGGACTGCCCGCTTCGGCAGGCAGGATCATTTCGAAGCGCCATTTCTTTCTATGGCCGATGTCGTCGCTGGCACCTGCGTCGGAATAGTCGGACCGAGGTCTGCCGCCGATCTCGCATTCGATCTCTGTATCGTAGACGAAGCCTCAAAGGCCACGGCGACCGAAGTGCTCGTCCCTCTGTCGAGGGCCAAAAAATGGCTGCTAGTCGGAGATAGCAAGCAATTGCCTCCCTTTCAGGACGAAGCGCTGCGAGACAAGGAAATACTTGAGCGCTACGACCTTCGCCGCGAAGACGTTGCCGAATCTCTGTTCGGCTATCTCGAGCGTCGTCTTCCCAAAAGCTGCATAACCGCTCTCACGGTTCAGCATCGCATGATTGCTCCGATCAGCGACATGATTGCGCATTGTTTCTATCCGGATCAGACGCTCGAATGCGGCCGCGAAGACAGCGGTCGGAATTTCAGTCCGGTTCTTCCAGCGCCCGTCACCTGGTTGGATACGTCGAAGCTCCCTTCTCGGCGGGAGACGGAAAGCGAGACAGGCGTGTCGAACCGGCTGGAATGCGAACTCGTCAGGACCAGACTTCAGGCACTCAACCGCCGTTTGGCGCGTCTAGATCGAAAGAAAGAAGCAAAGAAGGTCAGCGTCGCTGTTCTCACAGGCTATGCGGAGCAGCGAAATCTATTGGAGAGAACGCTGAACCCTTTGTCGCACAAATGGACCCACGTCAACATTCTGCTGAACACGGTGGACGCGTTCCAAGGAAGGCAGGCCGACATGGCCATCTATTCGGTGACGCGGTCGAACGACTTCGGGTACCTAGGGTTTCTGAATCAATCTCCGCGGTTGAATGTGGCCCTTTCTCGCGGGCGAGACGCGCTTCTGATCGTCGGAGACAAAAAGTTTTGTTCCGGCATACATGGAGAGAATCCGTTTCGCGAGGTGATCGACTGGATCGATTCGAATACCCAGTGTGTGGTCGAGGTCGCAACCAAATGACGCCGGAAGAGACAGCACGCTACCATTCCGATCGACCTGGTTTCGAACTCATAGATTTCGCAGAAGTCGGATTGCCCGTATTTAAGATCTACATCATCGCTTCGTTGTTACTCCATACGCCGTTGCCGCCGATATTCG
The DNA here is from genome assembly GCF_000426245.1 of Bradyrhizobium sp. Ai1a-2. Taxonomy (GTDB): domain Bacteria; phylum Pseudomonadota; class Alphaproteobacteria; order Rhizobiales; family Xanthobacteraceae; genus Bradyrhizobium. The sequence continues at coordinate 20,626 of NZ_AUEZ01000058.1, forward strand.
AGTTTGTCCTCCGATGCGTGAAATTGGGGGTGGATACTTGCGGTGAGATATCCGCTTGTCTCGGCATTCCTTCCCGAATGGTCGATCAGGCCCTCAAGGCGCTTTATCGCGCCGAAGAATTGGCCTTCGTTCCAAACGATCTCTCCGAAGCTGACCGTTTCATTCTGACGCGAAAGGGCGAGCGGACGGTGACGTCGCTGGAGCAGATACTTCCCGAGCTACAGACACTACCGATCTATTTTGACGGGCTTACGAGAAAGCCGATTGCGCCGCCGGCAATTCAGCTACTGAAGGGCAAGGAGGCAGTCGATTTCGGATTGAAGGAGATTCCCGCCCTGCCGGCGACGCGCGTCGAGGCAGAAGACATCGATATTTCCTTAGCCGCGCGGTTGTTCAATCAGGAACGGGTAGGAGAGGCCCGTAGGGACCTTCTCGCGATCAAAGCCATCGACCGGCGCATGCGTCTACATCTGCCCGCGACGGTACTTGTGTTCAGGTCTACCGATGGCAATGAGGTCGAACTATCATTCGCGATTGAATCCAAGCTGCTTGACGATCACAGCAGGGCCTTCGCACTCGCGGAGGGTCCCAAGAAGGCTCGGCTGCTAACGGATCTGGCGAAGCCGCATCTCATCGGAACCGATTCCTTCTCGCGACGAATTTCGGCGATCGACCGCCAGATAGACGAGGTGTCGGCAGCCGCCAAGAAGCCTCGACTGACGCTCTTGCCAAGAACGCCACAACTCCCGCGAAATTCGCTTCGTCGTCTGAGCGTGCTCGAGCACCCTCCGATTTTGTGGGATGCCATCACGACCGCCAAGGATCGTTTGCTGATCATTTGTCCGTGGATCACAGCTCAGGTCGTGGACGCCAAGATGCTGAAGGAGATCGAAGCCTTGTTGGAGCGCAAAGTGCGCTTCTACCTGGGTTTTGGTCTTGACGAGCAAGGCGGAAAGAAGGCCAAGCCGATACCGGAGCAGCTTGAGAAACTGTCGCTTAGGTACAACAACTTCGTCCTTCTTCGGCTTGGGAATACTCACGAAAAGATTCTGATCAAGGATCGTGAGTACGCCGTCCTCACGAGCTTCAACTGGCTATCGTTTAAGGGCGATCCGACGAGAGCGCTTCGGCTGGAGCGCGGTGTATGCATATCTGAACCAGAATACGTGGAAAGTGAGTTCGTATCATTGGCTCCGCGCTTCGATGCTCCCGCTGGAAGACGGAAGGGCGGGCGAGACGAGAATGAGCCAAAGGGAGGAAAGCACCTGCCGGCGTCTGCATCTAAGCAGCACGGCTCCAGCGAGGAGCCTCGTCGGCAGGGCAAGTGATAATCCGCCTTTAGGTCCTCCAAAGTCAACCCTGGAAAGTGATGACGCGCGATGTCGAGCCGCCACTCTCTTCTGAACATGTTTAATACGAGGTTGGGCCGGGCTCCTATGCGGGCAGAAAGCGAGTTGTTCGCCGCCGATCTCGCGAGAACGAGTCATGAACTTCTGGAGCCCGCACTGAGAGAGTTGGCGGCGAAAGCCGCGACATCTCCGTTGGGACGCGGCCTCCGAGACCAGACGCTGGCCGTTTTTCATCGAAAGCTGGCCGAACAGTCTCGTCTTTTCCCCCTTTTCTTTATCTTCGAGACTGCCTTCCGCGCATTTGTGGCCGCGCGCATGGAGACGATTTACCGAACGGACGATTGGTGGAAGCCGATCGAGGCAGAGATCGTTGCCAATCGGAATCCAATCGCGCTGTCGAATTTGTATGGCGTGAGGGTACCACGAGACATGGTTCGAACCGTCGAGCATATTTTGAGGGAAGCGATTTCCACGAGGCGTCACAGCTTTTCGACGGGCTACGAAGTGATTGCGGCAGGCAATATGGCTCATGTCGGTAAGCTGATCGAACAGCATTGGGCGGAGATGGTGTCGGTCTTCAATTCGGTCCATAGATCCAGGCCGCAGGGACGCATGACCTCGTCAGAGTTTCGACAGCACTTCACGCTGATTCGCCATGCCCGAAATGATCTCTATCATCATCGAGCCGTCCCTCGACAAAGGCGTGTCGTCGAGGTGTTAGATGAGTTGATCAGTCTGCTCGATCTTGATCTCGGTCAGATTTACGGGGAGCTGACCTCAGTTTCGCTGGATCCCTTGCCGTTCAGTGGGAGAATGTAGGGCCGCGAAGAGGAGCCGCGACGTCGTTGGGCTGGGCGGCCTCGCGAGAGTCTCGCCGAGAGGCTCCGTCACTACTTCATCGCGGCGAATTTCCCGCGCAATGTAAGCCGGCTGTGCACGTTTCGAAGCACTTGGTTCCGTCAGATTTGCAGCCGAAGGGTCATTCTGCTTCTTGCCCTTGCATCGGACGTAAGGGGGAGACCTTGCCTGCGAGCTCAATTCTGCTTGCCGTGGCGCGGCGAGATCGGTCGTCAGTCGGATGAGAAATCCCTCCGAAATATCGAGACCCAGCCCTTTCCCTACGGTTGTGTGTCGTGCGAATGTCGCCCATTAGACGGGCCGGGACCGGCGATATTATCTTACGGGTTTTCATGGCTAGGCGGCGGGGCAATTCGTCGGGTGGAACGATCCTGTTGATTTTGTTCGGTGCTTTGGCCGCCGCGGTGTCGGCCGTTTACCGCTTTGCGGTGGAGAATGCGGCGGCGATCGGGGTCATAGCCCTGATTTGCGGGCTGATCGCCATCCCGTTCCTCATCTCCCGTGCGAGATCGGCGAAACGGGCCGATCCGACCGGTCTCAGGCCACCTCCCCTAGATACCGGGCTGCGGATACGCTCTCCCCAGGCTCCCTCCGCACCGGTCGAACGCTCGCCGCCTGCACGGTGGATCCGGAGCGGTGAAATCGTGAAGTTCGGCACTGCCGAGCTTTCCGGCGGCATGTTCTACTACGGGGACTGGCTCCCGCTCGCGGAAAGCGCCTCGCGCCAATACGCTATCAATCCGAAACTTCCGGCCTCGCGGTCGGCGGACGTCGAGGGCCGCTCGATGCCGTACTGGCCGTCCTACGCGGACATCTCTCCCGGGGCCCGACGTGCTTTCCTCAATTGGATGGCCGGGGGGAGGCGGGATCCGTCCTACGGCATTGGGCTGGTCTTCATCTTCCTGTACGGCCTGGAGCACCGTCTGTTCCTGGAAGCAGGAGACGATGCGCCCTTGCTCGTCCGGGAAGTCGAAAGGCTCTTGGCGATCTACGGCGCCAACAATTCGTTCCACGGCTACGCGAGCAATTTCCTCGATTTCGCCAGACTGGCACAGGGCGAACGCCCCGAATTGCGCGAGCTGTCCCCGGAGCGGAGCGGCGGAGCCGAAATGGATCTGTCCACCCGTCTCTACCTCGGCAACCGCCTAGCCGAAGCACAGGCGCTGTCGGCCGAAGACGCACTGCGCTGGGTTCTTGCGATGCCGGACACGTACCTGAGGACACCGGCAGTCCGTTGCTTCGACGAGTTCGTCGCGTTGTGGCGGTTGCGGTTCGACCGAACCTATCCCGCAGGCCTTCCGGTCAACGGCAAAGAACGGATCTCGCTGCGCTACCGAGCGGCGAGTGGCGCGTTCGACGTGGCGGTCCGCGGCCCGCACGAGCAGCACGTTGATGTGGCGCGCGTGACGAAACCGTTGTCCGGACTGCAGAAGCTGGTGGCCGATTGCACCGACGAGTTGGACTCCTTCAGCCGCTTCGTCGGCCGAAAACCTTCGGCCAGGAACTCGATGGCCGCCGCGAAATTGCTGCCCGCCGATCTGCAACAAAGCACGACCGCGGGCGCGATCGTCGATTTCCGGCATCGGATCGAAGCGGTTATGGGAGACCACGGACGCGGAAGCAGCACGGCGCAGGTGCTGTTGGAAATGGCGGGAATCGAAGTGCCCGCGGACGGCAAGATTTCGGCCGCGTCTGCCGACGAACTCGGCCGCGCGCTGGATTCGATCGGGGTCGCCATCGAGCCCGACCGCCGATACGGAAGCAGCGTCCCGCGCGCCGACGAGCAAGTGTTCGTGTTCAGGGCTCCGAACGGCGGCCCCGTCGATCCCGCCCGGGCATCGTTCAGGGCCGTCAGGGCGCAAGTCGAGGTCGCGGTGCTGGCGGCCGCGGCGGACGGAGATGCATCCTACGAGGAGCTCCAGCGCACGATCGCGCGGATACGCTCCGCCACCGATCTGTCCGGGGTCGAGCAGGCGCGGCTGATCGCTTTCGCGGTGACGACGTTCAACAACCCGCCGAAGCAGGCGAGGGTGATGCGGAAGCTCGCCGAAACGACCGAAGGCGAACGCCAAGCCATCGCGGACGCGGCCATAGCGGTGATCGGCGGAAGCGGAAACGTGGACGCCGGCGAAGTGAAATTCCTGGAAAGACTCCACAAGTCGCTCGGGCTGCCGAAGGAGCACGTGTACTCGGGACTCCATAGCGCCGCCGCAAGACAGGCCGACGATCCCGTGCCGATCAGTGGCGAGGATCGGGCCGCAGGGATACCGTTGCCGAAGGAAGCGCCGTCGCCGATTCCTCCGGCCGTCGCCGCAAGGGGAATTTCCATCGATGCAGCGCGACTGGCGCGAACGCGCAGGGACACGGAGGCGGTGTCAGCGCTCCTTTCGGATATCTTCGCCGAGGACGTCGTCCAGCCGCAACAAGCTCCTCCCGAACAGGCCGCTCTGGATGGACTCGACGGGCCGCACACCGAATTGGTGGAGCTCCTGGAGCTCCGCGGATCGATGACGCGGACCGAATTCGACCGACACGCGAAGGAGATGCGCCTGTTGCCGGACGGCGCCATCGAACGGATCAACGACTGGTCGTTCGATCGCTTCGACGAAGCGCTGATCGAGGACGGTGATGAAGTCGTCGTCACGCCGCATCTTCGAGGGAAAATCGCCGAGATGAAGGACAAGGCCGCATGAACAAATCCGCCAAGACGATCCGGCCCAAGGAGCGCGATACTATCATCCAGGCGCTGTCGGCGGGCGTGGTGCCTCGCTTGGGATTGGCGCACATCCAGGTAGGACGCGCCGGAGAGATCGCGGCCCTGCTGCGCGACATCGACCGGATAGCGGACTCCGGGACCTCGGTGAGATTCATCATCGGCGAATACGGAGCGGGAAAGACCTTCTTCGCAAGCATCGTGCGTTTCATCGCGCTTGAGCGAAAGTGCGTGACCATGCATGCCGATCTGTCACCGAACAGGCGCATTCACGCGAGCGGCGGCCAGGCGCGAGCGCTCTATTCCGAAGCCGTGAACAACATGGCCACACGTAACAAGCCGGAAGGCGGCGCGCTCCAGAGCGTGATCGAAAGACTGGTGACCGACGCCGCGAAGGAAGGCAGCGAGAAGGGCGTGCCGGTCGAGAAGGTCATCGACGAGAAACTCGCGCCGATCACTGGCTTCGCCGGCGGATACGACTTCGCCACCGTCCTGAAGGCGTACTGGCGGGGCAGCGAAGAATCGAACGATGCCCTCAAGCAATGCGCCATCCGATGGTTGCGCGGCGAATATTCGACGAAGACGGATGCGAAGAAGGATCTCGGAGTTCGGACGATCATCGACGACGAGAACGTCTACGACTCGCTGAAATCGCTGGCATGCCTCGTGAAGGTCGCGGGCTACGCGGGTCTGGTCGTGATGTTCGACGAAATGGCCCACATCTACAAGCTGCAGAATTCCCAGGCCCGGAAGCAGAACTACGAGCAGATCCTGGACATCGTGAACGACTCGCTGCAGGGCACCACGTCCGGCGTCGGATTCGTCATGTGCGGGACGCCCGAATTTCTGCTCGATACCCGCCGCGGCTTGTTCAGCTACGAAGCGCTTCAATCGCGGTTGGCGGAGAATTCCTTCGCGCACGGCGGTCTCGTCGACCTTTCGGGACCCGTCATCCGGCTCCAGAGTCTGACGCCCGAGGATTTGCTGGTGCTGCTAGGCAACATCAGGATGGTGTTCGCAAGCGGCGACCCGTCGAAATATCTGGTACCCGACGAGGCCCTGACCGGATTCATGGAACACTGCGATCGAAAGATCGGAGAGGCGTATTTCAGGACCCCGCGGTCGACAGTGAAGGCGTTCGTACACATGCTGTCGGTGCTCGAACAGAACCCTGGCACGCGCTGGGAAGATCTTCTGGACCGCATACCGATCGCACCGGACGCACCGGAAGTTTCGGTGGATGCCGATGCAAGCGGAGACGGCGATGAGCTCACCAGCCTCCGACTCAACCCTTGAAAGTGCCTACGACAAGCTTCATCCGACGATCCGTCGCTGGATCAGAGATCAAGGTTGGGACGAACTGAGGGAGATCCAGGCTCGCACCGTGAACGCGGTGCTGGACGGCGATCGCGACATCCTGATCGCTGCGACGACCGCGGCAGGAAAGACGGAAGCGGCTTTCCTGCCCATCCTCACCCAGGTGGCGGAGCGCAAGGAGCCAGGTTTTTCCGTGCTCTACGTCAGTCCCTTGAAGGCGCTGATCAACGACCAGTTCAAGCGCCTGGACGAACTGTGCGACAACATGGGCATTCCCGTCGTGAAATGGCACGGGGATGCGCCGCAGGCCGACAAGAAGCGGGCCTTGGCTAGGCCGCAGGGCATCGCTTTGATCACGCCCGAGTCGATCGAAGCCATGTTCACCCGCCGACCGGCCGACGCCGCGCGGTTGCTGTCGACGGCCGCGTTCATCGTGATCGACGAGCTCCATTCCTTCCTCCAGGGACCGAGGGGACTTCATGTGGCGAGCCTGCTGCGCCGCGTCGACGCAATGTCAAAAAAGGCCGCGCGGCGCGTCGGTCTGTCCGCGACGATCGGCGATCTTCCGCAGGCCGCCGCCTGGCTGCGTCCTGCCGTACCGCATTCGGTCGAGATCCTCGAGGCGAAGTCCGATTCGCCGGAGCTCAGGCTTCAAATACGCGGATACGTCGAGCCGCCCGAGCTCGACGATCCCGATCACGCCGAAGGTGCCGCCGGTGCGGAAGAAACGCCGAGAAGGATCGCGCTGGACGACATCGCTGATCATCTGTTCGCCACGCTCCGCGGAACGAACAATCTCGTCTTCGGCGGGTCGCGCCGCACGGTCGAGTCGGCCGCGGACAGATTGAGGAGGCGTTGCGAAGCGGCGAAGGTCCCGAACGAATTCTTCCCCCATCACGGCAGCCTCTCGAAGACTTTGCGCGAGGATCTGGAAGACCGCTTGAAGGACGCGAAGCTTCCGACGACCGCAATCTGCACGTCGACCTTGGAACTCGGCGTCGACATCGGATCGGTGAAGTCGGTCGCCCAGATCGGCTCGCCCAGATCGCTATCTTCGCTGAAGCAGAGGCTCGGACGCACGGGGCGCCGGCGCGGCACGCCATCGATCCTGCGGGTCTACGTGCGCGAACCCAACATCGATCAGGACTCCGGCATGTTGGATAGGCTTCGGTCCAACACGATACGGTCGGTCGCGGTCGTCCGGCTGCTCCTGGAAAGGTTCGTCGAGCCGGCGGGCGAGGTGCCCGAAACGGCGTCGACGCTCGTCCACCAGATCCTGTCGGTCATCGCGGAACGCGGCGGTATAAGGGCTCGACCGATGTACGATCTGTTGTGCGGCCCGGGTCCATTCGCGTCGATCTCGGTGTCCGAATTCGCGGATCTGCTCCGACACCTGTCTTCGGAGGCGGTCAAGTTCGTCGAGCAAGCAAGCGACGGCACCATCATGCTCGGAAAGGAGGGCGAGCGGATCGTGCAATTGCGCAATTTCTTCGCCGTATTCGAGTCCTCCGACGAATGGCGCCTCACGGTCGGAGGGCGGACGCTCGGAACTCTCCCGATTTCATTTCCCGTCCATAAGGACAGCCTGGTCGTCTTCGCCGGCCAACGCTGGATCGTGCAGGATCTCGACGAGAAGACGAACACTCTATTCGTGGCGCCGCATCCGGGCGGCGTGGTGCCCCGGTTCGAACGGGCCAACGGAGAGCGCCTCCACGACCGATTGGCGGCAGAGATGCGACAGGTCTACCTGGCGACGGACGTGCCGCCCTATCTCGATGACAAGGGGCGTTTGCTGCTGGCCGAAGGAAGAGAGATGTTCCGGTCTCTCGGTCTCGAGACGACGACCTGCGTGCAGGAGGAGAAGAATCTTCACATCTTTCTGTGGCGGGGGTCCCAGGCGACCGCCGTCTTCGGAGCCGCCGCCGCAATGGTCGGAATTCCGGGCGAGGTCCACGACCTCGGTCTTACGCTTTCCGAGACGAACGTGTCCGATGCTTCTGCGAGGTTGAAGCTCCTGGCAGATGCGCAGGACGTGGATCCCATCGGGGTAGCGGCGTTCGTCGAGAACGTGGCGGCCGGAAAGTTCCGGGAGCAGGTCCCGCAGCCCTTGGCCAAGGCCCTGTGGGCCAGACAGAACGCCGCGGCGATAACCGGAATCAACGGAATGGCGCAGACCGTATGTCAGGCGCACGGGGCGGGAAGCGGCGCCGGACTCCGCTGACGCGATTTAACGAGGTGGAAAAATGTACAAAGTCGCGGGAACGCTCCACCTCAGTGCCGGCGATCTGGTGGGGCATCTGAACTGCCGCTATTTGACGTCTCTCGACCTCAAGGTCGTCGACGGCGAGTTGGATAAGCCCAAGATCTGGGATCCGGTGCTCGAAGTGCTGGCCGAGCGGGGTTCGCTGCACGAGCGTGCATTCGTCGAGCACATCGAGGCCGACGGCCGGGCCGCAACGGTCGTGGAAGGCGTGGGGGTCGACGCCAACTCGCTCGCGGCCACCAGCGCCGCCATGGCCAGGGGAGACGCTATCATTGTCCAGGGCGCGTTGCAGGCGGGGCGCTGGAACGGCCGCGCGGACATCCTCACGAGAGTCGAAACGCCGAGCCGCTTCGGTGCCTGGTCGTACGAAGTCATCGATACCAAGCTCGCGCGGCAGACGAAGGGCAGCACGATTCTTCAGATTTCGCTCTATTCGGACCTGTTGTCCGAAATTCAACAGGCCGAGCCGGCATCCGCGCTGGTCGTCACGCCCGGCACCAACTTCACGCCGGAAACGTACCGCGTCGCCGATTACGCAGCCTACTACCGGCATGTCCGCCGCAGCCTGGAGGAGGCCGTGTCGGGGACGCTCTCGGGCTCCGTCTATCCCGAGCCCATCGACCACTGCGAGATATGCCGATGGCGGAGGCACTGCGACGAGCGAAGAAGGGCCGACGATCACATGTCGCTCGTCGCCGGTATCAGCAAATCGCAGATGGGCGAACTGGAGAGGAATGGGGTGGAGACGATGGCTGCGCTCGCCGCCCTGCCGTTACCGCTGCAATGGAGACCCGAACGAGGAAACGTCAAAAGCTTCGAGAAAGTCCGCGAGCAGGCCCGCATACAGGTCAAAGGACGCAAGAGCGGAGCGGTCCTCTACGAGACCTTGCCGCCGATCGCCGGATTCGGCCTTTCGCGGCTGCCTGAACCTTCGCCGGGCGACATATTCTTCGACTTCGAGGGCGATCCGTTCGTAGGCGACGGCGGATTGGAATTCCTCTTCGGATACACGTACTCCGACGAAAGCGGCCTGCCGCGGTACGTCGGCGATTGGGCTTCCAACCGTCAGGAAGAGAGGATCGCATTCGAACGTTTCGTCGATTTCGTGACCGATCGCCTCAAGACCTATCCGGACCTGCACATCTACCACTTCGCGCCCTACGAACCGGCGGCGATGAAACGCCTCATGGGCCGATATGCGACGCGCGAGAACGAGGTCGACAACCTGCTGCGCGCCGAAACCTTCGTCGACCTCTATTCCGTCGTCCGCCACGCCATCAGAGCCAGCGTGGAAAGCTACTCCATCAAGAAGCTCGAGCCTCTGTATTCCTTCGTCAGAAACGTTCCGCTCGACGACGTCGGTGCGGTGATGGCGCGGACGCAGGCGCGGCTGGAATTGTCGGCCGCCGCCAGCATACCCGAAAGCGACAAGGAAGCGATCAGGGGCTACAATCGGGACGACTGCTCCTCGACGGATGCTTTGCGACGTTGGCTCGAGTCGGTTCGGGCCGACGTCATCGCCGGCGGGGCGATCGTCGACCGGCCGGTGCCGGGGACGTCGGAGGTCAGCGCCGAACTCGACGAATGGCACAAGAAGGTCGCCGCGCTCGTTGAACGTCTAACGGAGGGTGTGCCGGACGACGTCGCGGAACGAAGCTCCGAGCAGCAGGGGCGTTGGCTTTTGGCGTTCATGCTGGATTGGCATGGGCGCGAGAACAAGGCCGTCTGGTGGGAATATTTCCGGCTTCGGGACCTGTCCGCTGAAGATCTACTTCACGAGCGCGACGGGATCGCGGACCTGACATTCCTGCAGCAGGTCGGCGGAACAGCTAAGGTCCCGGTTCATCGGTATCGGTTCGCGCTGCAGGACACCGACATCCGCTTCGGAGATAAGTTGCACAGCATCGGCGGCGACGATTTCGGACGGGTCGTCGCGATGTCCCTCGATGATCGTACGATCGACATCAAGAAGCGCGGAGACACGGCCTCTTTGCATCCCGAGGCGGTCTTCACACACAGCTTCGTCGGCACTCAGGTTCTCGCCGACTCGTTGATGCGGATCGGCGAATACGTGGCCGACCATGGAATGGTCGGGGAGGGCAACCATCGCGCCGCCCGCGATCTGTTGATGGCGGCGGCTCCGCGACTGGTAGGGCAGGAATTCCAGGAGGACGGGGAAACGACCATGCAGGCTGCGATCCGCATAGCGCTCAGTCTCGACAGCAGCGTCTTTCCGGTACAGGGGCCCCCGGGAGCTGGAAAGACCTATACTGGCGCTCGGATGATCTGTGCTCTCGCCAAGGACGGGAAGACGGTCGGGATCACGGCGAACAGCCACAAGGTCATCCGCAACCTTCTGGACGAAGTCGTCTCCACCGCCCGCCAACAGGGCCATCCGATCGAATGCATCCAAAAGCCGTCCGAAAAGGAGGACGATCTGCCGGGACTGCGCTTCACGACGGACAACGCGGCGTTTCTCGATGCTCTGAATTCCGACTGCATGGTCGGAGGTGCGACCGCCTGGTTCTGGGCCCGCCCCGACGCGGCGGGTATCGTCGACGTACTCTTTATCGACGAAGCCGCCCAGATGTCGCTCGCGAACGTTCTCGCCGTCTCGCCGACCGCGCGGAGTATCGTCCTGTTGGGCGATCCGCGGCAACTCGAACAGCCGATCAAAGGGAGCCATCCCGACGGAGTCGACGTCTCCTCTCTGGACCACATCCTCGGTCCCCACGCCACCGTACCTCCCGACCGTGGCCTCTTCCTGCCAGAGACGTGGCGCCTGCATCCGCAGATTTGCTCTTTCAACTCCGAGATGTTCTACGACGGCCGCCTGCATCCCCACCCCGGCCTGGAGAATCAGAAGATCACATCGACCGGCAGGCTGGACGGCAGCGGTCTCCGCTATCTACCCGTAGCGCACGACGGCAATCAGAGCTCGTCGCGGGAGGAGGCCGACGCGATCCGCGACCTCGTTTCGGAGATTATAGATAGCGGAACGACCTGGACTGACCGCGACGGCGTCGAGGCCCCGGTCGGTTTGGACGAAATCCTGATCATCGCTCCCTACAACGCGCAGGTATTCGAGCTTCAGGAGCGCATCCCCGGCGCCCGCATCGGGACCGTGGACAAGTTCCAAGGACGCGAAGCCCCCATCGTGATCTATTCGATGACGACATCCAGTTACCTGGACGCTCCCCGCGGAATGGAGTTTCTCTACAGCGCTAATCGATTGAACGTTGCCACTTCTCGAGCGAAATGCATCTGCGTCATCGTGGCATCTCCGCGACTTTTCGAGGTGGAATGCAAAACCCCCCGACAGATGCAACTCGCCAACGCGTTTTGTCGGTATCTTGAGCTGGCGACGCATCTCTAATCGGCTTCAAGTTCCTGCGGAGGCTTCTGGTCCCGGCACGCAGACTGCCCCAAATTGTAAAGAAAGGCGGATTGCACAGCCGTTTCCGGACGATGGTCCCGCTTGGTCGGTTTCGTCAGTCACGCTGCCAGTCCGGCCGGATCTTCCTTGACGCCGCGGGCAACGATCCAGAGCGCCCCATCCGGAAGAGCAGCGAAGCAGAACGAGGTGTACTATTCATTACGGGCTAAATCAAAGCATCAAAGGAACTGAAGAATGCCGGACCAGGAGCTCGTCGCGCGTATCCGCGGCCGCTTGCCGGACGAATTTTCGGCGCGTCTTCTGGATGGTGCCATCGCGGTCCTCTCTCATGAGGACAGTCCCGCGCGCGTTCACCAATCAGCGAGCTCGTTCCGCGAGCCTAGCGATCACCACCCGATAAGGGCGTAGGGCGATACTTCGGAGCCATCCGGACTATCCAGGCGCAAGAGATCGGATCGCTTTCCGGAACGGGCGAGGACGTCTCGACCGCCGGCCAGCACCCGTCTTCTTCATGCCCGCCGGTGCGCTGCTGGCAGGTGTTGTCGAGCAACCGCTGCGCCACGTCCTTCCAGAGCGCGTTGCCCCCATACAATCGGACTGCATCGGCGGTCTGGATTTCCACTGTCCTCTTGCAGCGACGGCACGAGATGCGCAGCACGTGCCGTTGAATCTCGGAAAGACGTCGCTGCCGCTTCTGCGCTCCGGTCTCGTCGGCGCGAGGGTCTCGAGGCGGGTCTCACCCCATGGATCGAGCGCGCCCGTGCCAGTCTTGTCGCATCGTTCGCCGGCGGCGTAACGAGTGATGAAGCGGCGGTTCGGGCAGCGATCTCCTTGCCCTCGTCCAACGGACAGACCGAGGGACAGATCACCCGCCTCAAGCTCGTCAGACGTCAAATGTACGGCCGGGGGGAAACTCGATCTGCTTCAAGCCAGACTAATCGGCGCAGAATAAGCGGAGCTGCACCAAAAATGCGTCAGAGCCAAATTTGAACGCCGATTGACAACCTTGAGGACCGAAGCCGCTCGTTCGCCCTCGCGCCTCGAAAGGCTGAGCGCTCAACCTGGGGACCGGAGCGAGTGCCCGCCACGTTCACGACGACGAATAACTGCAAGGACGTCCGATATCAGATAGCAAGTTCAATGCAGACCGACCGGGGCCTTCACCGGAAGCTTACGTGAAAGCAGCTGCGGCGCGGACATCTGCATTACTTCTGCATTACTTCTCTTGAGCAAATCGCCTTCCTGCTGGCGGGACCGAAGGCGCGCGCCCCTGTGTTACCGAAAACCAGCTGCACCCGAACGTAGTGGATGATGAAGCCGGCAAGGATGGGGCTGATTCCATACACACCATTACGCGAGAGCTGCAATGTAGCGATCCGGGAGATGATCGCCGATCGACGGCGAAAGGAGTTCAGACAGCGCTCCGAGAATGTCGTGACGAGATGAAAGGGACCGCGGCCCCATGACCAGCCCGCGCAGTCGTTGGCGAATGTCGCCGAATATCCCGCAGTCAGCCAGCGGGGCATCCGTGTCGAATCTCTTATCCAGATCTTCTGCGCAGAAGCGAGCGCCGCGGGCGCAGGAGAGCAGGCGACCAACATGATGGAAGTCGAACTCTGTCGGCGGGACCGTAGCGACGATGTCGTCGCCATGAACGAGCCGATAGGTCGTGCCGCCGAAAGTATTGTTATAGCGAACCCGAAATGGATCGCGTCCAACCCGCGGGCAGCCAAATATATACACTTCCGCTTGGTGAATCGGGATTTCTTCACGTGCCCTATCGAGAGTTGCGAGCGCAAGGGCGGCTCCAAGGCTATGGCCTGTCACAAACAAAGTTTCGCCAGCGTCAGCAGACCGCCCGATCTCGCGGCCAACTTGCGTCCAAACAGCGTCGGCGGCGTCCCGAAACCCTTCGTGAATATCGGAACGCTGGTTCCCAAGGCAAAAAATCGGTGATCCAGTTCAGGAGGTCAGCCGGGTCCGTTCCGGCGAACGCAATGATGCAGCGGCGCGCCTTCCGAGCAATAACGCCGTGCGTGTTGGCCAACGGCAGCGTGCTGCGTGCAGGCTCACGTAGAACGTCGATTGACTCGATCGCCCATCTATGGGCGATACGCCTGACCTTTTCTTCGTTAGCAGTCTCGTACGCCAGCTGTGACATCCACGCCATCGCGTACGCGGTGGTGATCGCAAAGCCGGGTTCCAGCTGCGCTTGTTCGAAGGACATAACCTCGTAATCCGTCTCTTTGCGTTCGATCAGAATACTCATGACGCGGCCCTTCTCCTTTTAGTTGTCATGATCGTTGCGTTGCCCGAGCAGCCGCGCTAGGCGAAGCCGCTCCTTCATTTCGATGTGTTTCCCCGCAAGTGGTGTTACTGCAATTATGCTCTGCGAATTCGAGTAGATCTTCACTACAGCCGTTTGGGCCGAAACCGCTAATTTGCAGGTCGACGACTTAGCGGCTAAAGGTCCGACAGATCGCGGTTTGAGCGCAAGTCCATGATCTCGGAGCAGCAGCAGTGATCTTTATAGAGGGAGAACAACTGGCGCATCATTTCCTCATAACGTTCAATTGGATCCGGAAAGCGTGCCTCATAACGGCGCTCGTCGAGACAGCCAACGGGAAACTCAGGGGCCGCCAAGAGACAGCGATTGCATAGCGAACAAGGCTCGGGCGATTCGTAATCGGTAAGGCCATCCTCCTCTGCCTTGAGGATGAAGAGCGGCAGGCACGGATTGGCGATCAACGGTCTCACCATGGTAACCGCGTCGCAATCGCCGTTGAGGATCACTCGGCGAATTCCGCCTAGGGTCTGGAAGGCACCCGTGCATAGGACCTTAATAGCCGGATCCGTAATGGCGGTTCGGATAGCGTGCGCTGCTTCCGAGTTGACACCTTCGAGGCTACGCGCAGCCGACTTCTTACCCGTGCGAGGCCGCGGGCGTCCGCGCACAAAGTCGAAAAGATTGTCGTACAGGTGGTGGCGGTTGGTGCGCTCCCACAACATGCGGGCGATTGCTCGAGTCGGCCGGTAGCGAAAGGCCAGATAGGTGAGCCACGTCTTGGTGCCGCTATCGATCAGAGTTTTGTAGGTGCGTGGCACAAAATCGGCGGGCAAATAGCCCGCAGGATTCCACGGATGCGGGAAAATTGTGCCGGCAGTAACGTGAATCGCGTTGGCGCCGGCATCAACGCACCACTTGGCGACTTGTATAGCGTCTTCGATCGTGTTGCCCGGCAATCGCCAAGGGTAGACGGCATCATCACCCTCTCGGACACTGAGCTTCGCAATCAGCGGCATGTCACGAGTCGCTGACTGGGCGCGAATACCGTCGATCACCTCACGCCAAAAGCGGAAGCGATTCTTAAGTGAGCCTCCGTATTCGTCATTTCGGTCATTGATCGCCGAACTGATGAATTGGGTGAACACGTATCCATTACCGGAATGCAGCTCAAGACCGTCGATGCCGGCTTCGATTGCTCGTCGTGCGCCGGCAACGAACATTGCAACGAGCTCTCTGATTTGTTCCACGCTCATGCGGCGTCCGCGCAACCCGTTAAAGAAATCGGGCCGCTCAGTTGGAGCCCATGGCCGCAGGTCGCGATGGTTGAAGGGGGGCTTGTCGAGGTTCTCAATGCCGCCGAGATCGCGTTGACGGCCGGAATAAGACAATTGCAGAAAGTACGGGCAGTCATTCGGCAGCGAGAGCTTCAGGCGCCGCCAGAAGTCGATTTTGTCGTCGGTATCGATGAACGCGTAGTTGGGCAGAACGCGACCGCCGACGTGTACCGGCACGTGCGACGAGATGATGGCTCCTACCCCACCCTTCGCGAAAGTCTTCTCGAAATTGATGCGCCACTCGCTCCCTGAGCCATCGAAATTGTCGATTCGGCCGGAAATGCTCGAACGCAGCATGCGGTTCTTGATGCGTACGCGACCTATTTCGAACGGCGCACCAATGATAGGCCCATCCACGGAATCTTCCTCCTTGGTAATTTGATCGCCGTAGGCCGTAGACAATTCAATGATCCGGCTGATTCCGCAAAGCACCGCGCCGACCACGCCCGCTCTTAGCAACCGCTCGCCTGCATCACCGCCTTGCCGTCATCATATCGAGATGCTTGGCGAACCGTTTGCCGCAGACCTTCACGAAATTGCCTTCGAGCGCTGCATTCCTCTGCAAACGATCCATGCGGTCGTCTATTTCGACACCGACTGCGCCGAAGCCCCCGCCCATTTCTCCATTTTGCCGAGAGTCCCCCAGCCGGTCATGGCCAAGAAGATCGGCAGAAGGACTTGGCCGAGCGGGAAGGATCCGACCAAGCCCGTAAGTGCTGCGGGCAGAGCGGGGCCCGCGGCCTGCAGCACCGCGGTGATGACCGCGCCGATGATGCCGATCGCACTCTTCTTACCGTCAAGCAAGTTACCGATAGTCTGCCCGAGCGCGCCGTTCACGGGCCCGAGCTTTCCGGCGGGGCCCAGGATCACCTTGAGCAGATCGAGAATCTTCTGCGTCTGCTCCTGGTTCGGTGCTGTCCCGGGAATCGGGGGCTGCTGTGGAAGCAGGTCCTTGAACGTCTGCAGCAGCTCTTTCAGTTGCTTTAGCGCGGGCAGGTCCGGTTGCGTCTGCGCCGGAATCGTCGCCGGCAAGTTGGCATCGCTCGCCGGCACCGATCCGCCGGACGCCGATCCGCTGATCAGCCGCTGGATCAGAATGGGCAGAACGATCGCCAACGGATCGGACAGCTGCGGCACGGGCGGGACTTGACCTTGCGTCGCGGCCGGCTTTCCGGTCAGCACCGCGATCAGGAGATCGTTGATGTTCGGTTGCTTGCCGGCGAGCACCGACTGCAGGATGATCGGCAAAATCATCATTAAGGGATCGGCTTGCCCCTGTCTTGAGAGATCCTCAGCCATTGGTTTCTCCTTCAGAAGGGTCATTAACACGAGTACAAGCAGCTGAACGGGATCGAGCGGCCGCGGTGCCGGGATCGACAACGGCGCTCGCTGTTTGAGGTCCACGATCTCTTCAACTTTTTTCAAGAGCGCGTCAGCCTCCGGGCGGATCTCCACCTCCTGACGATTGATCGGCCCCCAATGCTTGCGCAGCACGCGCAGGCCGACCGCGGCGGCCTCAGCCGCGAAAGCAGGGCAGGTCTTGCACAGGCGCTGGAAAGCGACGCCTTCGCCGCTGCCGAAGTTTTCGGTCTCTTCAGGCTGCAGGCCCTCCTGGAAGATCGACAGGAATCCGTCCGGCTTGGCCGAGTAGTGGGCGAACAAGCGCGGTAGCTCGGAACTGGCGTTGCGCGCGTTCCAGCTCATTTGGAAAAGGCCGGCCTCGGCGGTGTCGGCGTCCACGTTGTGGGCCGACTTGTCGCGACCCTCGAAGTACTTGCCGCTGCTCTCCCGCATGCCTAGCCCGATCAGCAGCACGAACAGGTGCCGCAAGGTCGACTCGCCGGTCATCGAATTGTCCATGCCGGCGGCTCGGAACTGTCGGTCATACCAAGCCAAGGCGTCAGTTCCGTCCTGGCCGCTGTTCATAGCGGCCATCACCAAGGCGGCAGAGTCTTTCGCTTTCCACTTGGCGTAGACAAGGCCGTAGGTTGCCGCCATGCCCTTAACATAGCCGATCGGCGCAACGCCGCGGTCCTTCCATTTCACGCCGACTAGGTTTGAGCCGGCAGCGTTACGGATGATCTCATCGACCACCTCTTGCGCGAGCATCGTATCGGTCGGCTTCTCGTTCTTGAATGGCGAGGACGCCAGCAGCACGCCCCACGTATGCGATCCCACGATGCCGTCGACAAAGAGATTGTTGTTCGCCTGGAACGAGCGCACGGCGTTCTCTGTGTCGTCGCCGAACACGCCGTCGGCCGCGATTCCGAGCAGGTTCTGCAGATCGTGGACGGCTGGTCCGGTGTCGCCGCGCTTGAGCTTCGGCGGAAACGCCATAATCTTGCCGGTCGCCGCGCCTGACAGGTCGAACTTCCATGGCGAGGTGTCATCGAACAGCTTGGGGTCGTCAACTACCGAGACGTGAACATGCTCGCTGTGGTCGCCTGGCCCCTTGTTGCGAGCTCGCCACTCCCAAGGGTGCAGCTCACTGCTGAAGATGCGGCCGTTGAAGATGACGTATTTGATGCGAGGGTCCTTTTGTCCGCGCAGCGACTCGGCGAAGGCGAGAGCATCGAAACCGTGCGCCGGGTCGTGGGTGATGTCCAGCGCGGTGACGATACCCTTCCCACCCACGGGAATGTTCGGGTTATGATCGGACTTCACGCCTTCCTGCTGGTGGCGTACATCGCCGATCGTACCGTCGTTGCGAGTATCGCGGTCGGGAAACTTTTGAAGGACCTCGTCGATCAGTGTCACTAGGCTCTTCGCCAGCCGATTCCGATTATCGCCTTTCCACACCATGACCATGCTCGCCCCCTCAGAGCCTGCAACGCGGGTGCCTGCGATGCGTACGCCTGGCCGGAAGCATTGGGCACGGGCTTTGTGCTTCGGTTTTGGTGAGCGTGCTCGGCGTTCCTTCATGCGATGTCTGACGCCTAACACATGCAAAAGAGGCGTCGACGCGAAACGCGTTATCGTTTAGCGAACCGCCACGCGGCAGCCAAATCACCTACCCGAACTATTCGAAAACGCCCGGCGCAAAATATGGCGCACGTTCAACTGGTATTACTTAAGAGATCAATTTCTAGTAAGTCATAAACGACCGCAACCTGCAAGCGAAATTTTCGGCGTGTCCTACGGCAAAACCTCCACGATATTTCCAACGAGGTATTTTGACGCGAGACATAGCTTGTCGTTTGCGAAGAGCTTTCGCGCCAGAAGCACTGCTGATCGGCACGCAAACGATCGCGATCTATTCGTCATGAAGCTGTCGTCACTTACCAGCGTACCCAAGGCGATTAGCGAGTCGAGATGAGTCAATATTCGGACGAGTGGCGGGATCGCATGGAAGATGTTGAGCAGCGGCGCGCCGGCCAGCGTTTTTGGCGATCTTGAGTAGTCTTTGTTGCTCTATCCGCATCTCACTGAGCAGTTAGGAGATCGACGGCCTGCAGAAGTGGCCGGAGCAGCTCGCAAGGATCTAACCGGACCATTCAATTCGTCCAATAGCGGCGCGATCGTCGCTTCGAAAGGGCCGAAGATCCCAGGGATGCGGTTTCTGGCTTCGGTCCAGAGCCGAGCGGCCATACCTCCGGAAGCGCCGACTGGAACGACGAGGCTTCGCTGCTTTCGCGCGAGTTCGTACTCGGCTCTCATACCGGGCAAAGGTACGATTCGGCCGTTCTCGGCCTTGGTTCCCATGATGAAGATCGCGACGCCAGCCTGAGACACCAGGTCCTCTCGGTAACGTTCGAGAGTATCAGACCTCGTCGTGAGGCCAGCGCTGACAGGAAACGGCCGCAAAATCAAGTTCCTGGCGATGCTCCGCTGCTCGATCGCGGAGATCTGACGCACGGTGCCGCCCACCAGCGGACGCCAATGCCCAACCCGAGGCCCGGCGCGATCTTAAGAAAATCGGCTGCGCTGCCAGACACCAGAACCGTACGCCTGCTGACGCGCTTGCGCAGTTCATCAAGCAGCAATGTGATCTGGCCGACGTCCTCGACTAGCACGGTTTTGATGTTGAACCGCATCAGGTCGTCGGCCATTAGCGCCTGCCTGATCTCGGCATAGCGTGCTTGCGCGTCGTTCTCGTTCGGCTCCTTGGACCGCCGCTTCATGATGCAGAAGTGGGTGCGTCGATCCGCGCGCTATTTCGCGTCGTCAACCGATATGTGGGCAACCTGCCGCCGATGCCCGGAGTCTTTCCGGACTATCCGGCGCCCGTGATCCGCGACAGCAACGAGGGCCGTGAGATGTGCTGATGCGCTGGGGCATGTCGACGCAGACGACATCCTGAGTTTCACGCTATTTCTGCGGTGCCACAATCGATATTGCTGGTACTGACGCGCACGTTTACTTCGACCACATGATCGGGGGCACCGCAGACTGATGTGCAATCTCTGTTCAGTCACGACGAACCAGGAAGCGAGCCGACGCACGTTAGGTTCACACGAGCCACGCGGTGACAGCCTTGAAACGTGAAGCGCCAGGAAAGAGTCTGGTGAGGTGACGACGAGCTGTCTCCTATTCACCTGCCTGATCACGACGCTTGCATTCGTATTAGGATGGTGGCGCGCCACCGCCAGTTTCTTGTTCGAAGGTAAGCCGGTCATGGCCCTGCCGCCACTCTATAAATATCTCTGTCCAGGGCGCGAAGCTCACGCTCGGCAATCGGACTTTCAAGCACGCCAAGCCCTCCGACTTTAATGACACTGAAGACCTAACCATCCAAAGCATCTTTCCGGAGGAGCTAGGGGCGCTTGCAAGCGAGGGGCTGAGCGCGTGATGCATGCGCTCGCTGGACAGCGGGCAAAACGCATTGCCTGCTTGTTGAACGTGTGACTGGAAGGCATCGACCCGCGCCCGTCGTGGCCTCGAGCGCGTGCCGGCAATCGCCAGCGCAAACCTGCCGCCGGCAAGGCTCGCGCCTCTTTCGCGTTCGCGTAAGTCTCTGGATCGGTGCCTCCAATGAACCAGAAGACAGATGGCACGTGTCATTGGGATCCGAACGATCCGAAATCTTCGCTGGCGGGGGCCGGTCCCGTCTCCCGGACGCGCTCTGTCCCGAAATATTTGCAAAAAGCGTCTACCGGCTGTTTTGAGGCATCCTGATTATCAACATTGAGGGGGTATTGATCGATTGTCGCAATTTCTGGCGGCTTCGGCTGAAGAAGCGGCAGCCTCGGCGTTGGCGAGACGCTCGATCGCAGCCAGGACGCGCTTGCGCACGCCCACATCGAAAGTCCGGACATTCAGTTTGATGACCGCCTCGTCCGGAATGACGTTTTCTTTGGTACCGTCCTGCAGGACACCCACGGTCAAAACGCCGAACGAGTGAGAATTAGCGTGCTGCCGTTGAGGACGCCGAATTGGGCCAATGTCGGGGGATGTTGTTCGCGCAGCAGCGCTTCGACGCGTGTCGCCTTGTAACTTTTGGTCGGGGCCGGACGGACGCTGACGTGCCATCCCGTCGATGGAATGGCGTATTCGCTCAGGATGTCGGCGACGGGTGACTCGATCGATGCGATGCCGAGCTCAGGTGCCACGCTCTTTCCATCAAATTGGATTTCAATCCAGAAGCGAACCTCTGATGACCCGGCCATCACGGCAAGATCGATCCGCCGCGACTCGAGTAGCCCGATCACGGATGGATCGACGATATGGATGTAGAGAGGAATGGAGGCATTCGCCGCGGTGTTTCGATGCCAGTCGCAGTAGCCCCTCACCATGCCGTAGAGCGATATGTATTGTGGGAACGTGCGATGGCTGCCGGCGGCAAGCAGCATCGCATTGACGCGCTTGAAACCAGCAGTGGTGGCCGCGTTCATGAGCTCCTTGACGGCCGGCGCTACATGTCGGGCGTCCCTCGCATCCTGCTTAGAGAGGTCGGGATCTCGCGCGGCGACAATGAAGATTGAATGGCCTTCAACCCGATAGACGTACTTCTGGAGAGGCCGCAGCGCCATGTCGGCGCTCTCTAGGTTCCGATCCAACAAACACTGCTTCGCAGGCTTGCCCAGAAGCAGGCGTGGCTTCTCCCGCGTATGGTCTTCTGCAAGGCCCGCGCTGAGAGCGACGGCATCGCCGTTCTGGGGCGGCGGGAGTGTTGAGCGGACGACGGTAATGTCGGGACGCTCTTTGTTCGAGATGGTGCCGGATGCATTCAACAAGAGGGCCCAGCTCGGAGGCTTAGCACGTGGCCCGTCAATCGCCCGTTTAAGCCCGACGAGGAATTCCCGAACACAATCAGATTGCTGGTTTGCATTTGTCGGCTCGTACTCGATCGCGCGGATCTGAAGGCGCCGCTGTAGAAAGGTGGGATCGGTCGCCCCCTTCGGGACAAGCGCATAGTGAAAATGTCCAATCGTGCCCAAAAGCTCAAGAGCCTCGCCAAACAGATCAAGAAGATAAGTCTCTTGAAGTCCTGAGCCGATAAACAGAAGGACGCGCGAACGATAGATTTCCGCGAAAGCGCGCCGGAAGTGCACGGCTTCGTGAGTCTGTCGTCGATATTCTTCGTGGCCAATCGTGATCTGATCGACCAGCTCGCGTGGGGTAATGACGCTATGACTGACGAAACCCTGGAGAGCCCAGAGGATGGGATTGTCCGGCCCTCGGGTGGCGTTCAGCACTCGCTGGCAGTCGGCTCGCCCGCGTCCAAGGATGGTCATGCGATTAAAATCCGGCAGAGGATCGCCTCTCCGAACCCAACGCTCAATCCAGGCATCCAGAAAGAGCGAGTCGTAGTTCGTGGTAAGCACGAGCGGCCACCAGAGTTCGGCAAGCGCGCGCGTCTGGGGCGGGAGAACGCATTCGCCGGCGTCCAGCCTCGAGTAAAGCGAACGATGGACGGCGCGTTCTAACGCGTCGGAACTTTGATGTCGCAGCACTTGCACGGCACGCCACGCCCGCCTGATCAATTCTGCAGGCGTCTCGCCGCCATCGCCTTTCGCGTCCGCAGCCTCTTCAAGGTCCTTAACAAATTGCAGCCAACCTGGACATGCACCACGACTGAGCCCCGCGCCTGTGAAGGGCGTGAGAAGCCCACGTTCATAGGCCATTGCGAGCTCGTCAAAAGGCGGGTTGCGGACGGCCTCCAACTGCACGACTTTGAACTCCTACCGGCAAGGTACAGAGGAGAGGGTAGCAGATAACTGGTGCGCGATTTCGCTCCTACCGCAAATTCCGGCGCCACGATAAATCGCTTCTTGATCTCGGTCCATAGTCGGCAACGACTGCAGATCGGCTTTGGCTTTTTTGTTGTTCGGACGTGCTCGCTCGCACCAAGACGCCGAAACACTTAGACGAGCGAACTGCACGGTACGCTCAGCGCCTGTCGTCACCACCTCAACCGCAATCTCTGCAAGCATCCACTCGAGCGGGCGTTCTCGTCGTCCTGCCAGGCGACCCGCCCCCGTCGCGCTGGTAGCCTTAAACTAGGGTAAGGCGTAAGAAGTTGGATTCGCGCGCCGAGAGAGATTGGCCTCCCTCGCGTCGCAGCCTTCGGTCGATCGAGCGCCAAGGCGATCGTCACCTTGCGCACGGTGATGGTGATATCTCGCGCTTCGCGCCCCAACCACCTCCGGCTTTCCGCGCGCATTGCGCGACGGCAAGAAGAGCGCATTGAGCAGGCGGAGCCGACGTTGCGCGAACGGGCCCTCGAATACCGGCTTTCGCCACGAGTGAGCCGACGCCTGTTGCTTGCGCTGCGTAATAAGAAACTTTGGCCAATGCAATTACCTAGGGTTGCAACGTCGACAAAATTTGATATCGTGTCAAGATGATTTAACCGGATATTTGACGATCGCCCAAGGCAGCCCGGTCGTGTTTAAGGTTAGCGGCGCCCCCTAAATTACGCGGCCAACCTCTCCAGATCTTCGACGCGATAACTTCACGACGCTGGTACCGGGTCATACGTTGAGGCATGAGGTTTCGAGCCAGACACAATGGCTCCGGACAAATTTCGGCGTCATTGCGATTCCCCTTCCAACGCCGTCGATTGATGTCGACCCGGCGAAGCGAGCTGCATCGCGGTGTGGGCACCCTCGCCAGAATTTACATCGCACCGATCCGCCCGAAAGCTGCGAGCGGTGAAATCGATTTCCCAAAACGAGCGATTTGATTTCTAGCAACTTTCAGTCTTCGTCGGCTAGGATTGCGGTGTCCCAATGGATGACAACCACACAATCAACCAAGAACCGGTCTTTCAAATTGGATTAGCGCTGTCAGGAGCGATTTCGGCAGGTGCTTATACGGCGGGCGTTTTAGATTTCCTATTCCAGGCATTGTTCGAGTGGGATGCGCATCGAGGTGAGCCCGGCGTACCAAATCACCGCGTGGTACTAAAAGTCATCGCTGGCGCGTCAGCAGGCGCTATTACCGGCGCACTCGGAGCAATTGCGCTGGCGCGGGGCATCCAGCCCTGCGAATTTGACAAGAACCAAATTAAAGATCGCTACCCAGACACATACACAACCCATCAGAGGTTTCTTTGCGTTCTGCCGCCACTGTACCGTACGTGGGTTGAATTGCCACGCATGGTGGGAGCTGACGGTACAGGCGGTCTATTGGGTACAGCAGATATCGAGGCGAACAGGACTCACAATCCTCCAATTGTGCGCTCGTTACTCGATGCGTCCGTACTGGAGGAGATCAAGCGAGCAGCAATTGAGCCAAATCAGTCTTCGCCCGCTAAATTTGCCTCATATTCTTTTATTGCAAACGACCTGCACGTTTTCATCACAATCTCCAATATGCGGGGCATTCCGTTTCGGGTTGCCTTTGGACGAAATAGCTATGGAATGCAAACTGTCGGAGACCGGATACATTACGTCCTCAACGATCTCGGCCAGTGCAAACTAGGAAACAACAATCTCTGGTTGGAAAGCGATACCCTGAACGCAAGCCACCAAATTTCGATAAGGACGCTGCCTACAAAAAAAGATACCGATCTAGGTGAGTGGGATCTGTATGGCACGGCGGCGCTTGCCTCCGGTGCATTTCCAGTTGGTCTTTCCTGTCGTCGCCTCGACTTACCTTGGGCGCACTACATGAATCGGCAATATCCAATTCCCGTGCCGGCCGATGTAGAGATCCAACCTGATTTTCCTCCAGGTACCCAAGAACGCTACAAATCCTTCGCTTTCGAAAGCATAGACGGCGGTTTGGTGAACAATGATCCGTTTGACTATGCACAATTCGCACTAACAGGTGGACCGGCCGTGCCAGCATCGGGTGAAATGGTCGAAAAGGCGATTATCATGGTAGCGCCTTTTCCCGAGCCGCCTGATTTTCTTCCGGAGAACTCGCCATCCCCCGCGCTCACCGCGATTGTGCGCGCTTTATTTCCCGCGCTTGTCAATCAAGCCCGCTTTCGAAGCTCCGAGCTCGCGCCAGCCGTTAACGAGCGGGACTTCAGCCGCTTCCTGATTGCGCCGTCCCGTCGGATGCCGCGTGCTGGATCACGAGGAGCCCCAATGGAGCATTCAAAAACCGAAAAATTCGCGATCGCTTGCGGTCTCTTGGGCGGATTTGGCGGATTCCTAGATGAAAAATTTCGTGCACATGATTTTCAGCTTGGACGAAGAAATTGTCAGTATTTTCTGCAGAAAAGTTTCCTTGTGCCTCCTAACAACAAAATCGTTGGGCGCCGTGGTCTAACAGAACTGCAGCCCGTCATTCCCCTGTTAGGCTCGGCGGCTGATCCAGTACCGCTGCCACGCTGGCCCCAAATGTCGCAAGCGAATTTTGATCTACTTTCCCGCCGGCTGAAAGCACGCGTTAGTGCAATTGCGCCACGGCTAATCGATGCCCAAACGTCGAGCGTGAAGCTAAGAGCGGCCCTCAAATTTGGCTGGGTAACGTTTGTGCGTTCGCACGTGTTGAATCTCATTCAGCAAACCATATTGGCGGACTTAGTCCGGCGCGGACAGATCGAAGGGTGGAACGTGCCATCGGGTGGTTCATCGACTGATGTGAATTCCATAATTGCCGAGCTAGTAAATCCAGCTTGCGATCTCCGTACTCCGCAGAGGATCGCTCAAAAGACAGCACTACCGGCGGAGTTCGTCCAGACCGTCCTGGAGCAATTATCTCGTGGCTCTGTAACCGGTCCGGTGCGCGTCTGGAAGGGCGACTATGGATACGCACTTTACTCCAGGCGTCCCACCTTTTTAGCGAGACGTCCGCTAGTTGGATGGTTCAATCGATGGTGGAAACGCTCCAACAATACGCTAGGGATACGTAGTCATGACCAAAGTTGATCCGTCCGAAATGACGATCCTCGATATTCTCAAATGGGTTCTCCCTGATGGCACGGTTCTCGATTCGACGGGCTGGGATCAAGTCTGCGAGTGGCCGCCTGATTTGTTTGCTGTAGTGGCGGCAATCACTGAGCGGTCCGGCTTGTATTCCGAACGTAGATTTTTGGCGTATTGGGATGATCAGCATTTTGAATTGACTGAAGATTGGATAAAGGAAATTTGTGATGCTGGTGAGGAATGGTCTAAGCAAGCGACTCCACCGGAGTTGGTGGAAGACTTGTGGAAGGAATTAATTAAGAAGCATAGAACGGCACGGATAGATGATGCATCCGCCGACTCGCTCGCCTGGAAGAGTATCGTCTTTAAGCTGTTAGCTATTGCGGATGAGGCGAGCGCCGGTGTGGGGTTTCCGCCGCTAGATTCCGAACGTGCAATTCAGTATGCCGTCTACCGAGATTACATAGTGTGGGAAAGAAACCGTGAGGCGGACCAGAATGCAATTGGAGGCGAGCTTCTTCCGTATCTTCCGCATAGCATTTGCATACGGGTCCCGCCCGCGGTTCTTTGCGTTCAACCAAAAACGAATACTCCCAAGGTCGGATGCACCGTTCGATCTTTAACGCACAATCTTGCACTACTTCCGTCTGTCGCCAATGTTTCGACAAGTTGGCAAATCTCAAACCAGCCATATACTGATCTTGCCCCATTCAACATACTCGTCATCCCGTTTCCATTTTCAATACCTGGAAAGAGCTTTGTCGGTTTGGCAAGTGGTTCTCCGAGCAATGCGACTGAGCGAGCTTTTAGACTAGATCCAGATATTTGGATGAGAAGGGCGACGCCTGAGCAATTCGCCGAAGAGTTCATCTGCGGGCTAATTAAATCCTCTGAGCCCGAGGTTGACCGCGTGCATGCAGTCGTGTTGCCAGAGACCGCCTTAAAAAAAACCTTCGCGGATAAAGTGGCGGAAATTCTCCTCAGAAGAACAGATTTAGACCTTTTTATAACGGGGGTAGTGTCTGGTGATAATGGCGAGGCCCGGAATTTGGCTGCAATGTATCGTTTCGTTGATAAGGAAAAGATTCTTTCGTCCTTTCAGTCAAAGCATCATCGATGGTGTTTAGACGGCGATCAAATTTGCCGATATCATCTCGGCAACGTCATGGATCCCCATTCTCGATGGTGGGAGCAAATTGATGTCAGCTATCGCAATTGCTACGTCACCGTATTTCGACCTGGAGCGACGGTGTCGGTATTAGTTTGCGAGGACTTGGCGCGCTACGATCCTGTCCTTACCGTGATGAACGCAATTGGACCAAATTTAGTCGTCGCCCTCTTAATGGATGGACCGCAACTCGAGCACAGATGGCCGGGTCGCTATGCAACCGTTCTCGCTGACGACCCGGGTTCCGCAGTCCTAACCGTTACTTCCCTTGGAATGGTATCCCGTTCGGCTATGCCCGGAGACCCGCAAAGCCGAGAAATCGCATTGTGGAAGGAATCGAACGGCAGGGCCAAGGCGTTAAGACTTCCCAAAGGGGATCATGCCTTGCTGCTTACGCTCACGAGCCAGTCCATAGAGCAGTATACGCTCGATGGACGAGGAGATGGGGGGTACACGGTCCATTTCGGCTTAGGGGCGGCTCATGGCGTGTGTCATCCTGCCCCCCCAGCATGGCTGGGACCGATATCCTGAGTTGAAGTTGACTCTGCGAATCTCTAAGTTACCCTTGGCATTTGGAGAACTGAAATGGGCCGCTCACTCGCCGAGTTTCTGCAGCAGAGTCTGGACAGGGTAGAGAAGCCAAAGACTTATGACGCCCTCCGCGAGAAGCTGAGGAATATTCAGCCGAACCGAAAGCCGCCGGTCGTAAAGCAAAGTCCAGAAAATAACCGACGAGTGTGGAGTAGCGATTCCGACGCCGAGTAGACGAGGTCTTTCATTTCAGTGCGTGCAGCGGCTCTTGAGTGTTGCATTTTGGCAACATGCCGGCTTGGATCCAAAAGGTACTGTTTCGGCGGTTATGAGCTCGCTGGAGATCTTTTCGGATCGTCGTCAACCCTTTAAGTCCTTGTCCACGATCTCGGAAGGGCCTCAGCGGCGTTTGGTGAGCCGGGGGTGACTGCTGCGAGGAGTTCCGCAGTCGCACATTTCCGAGGCTTGCAAGCAGTTTTGGGCCCTCGTTGCGACTCTCGTCCCTTGGTCATGGTTTCTTTCTGATCAGCACATGCTGGGGTACGTATTCGGCGGCGTGAAGCAGAACTTTAATCGGCTTCTTGGGCTTACGCCTGACCATCCGCGCGGCCTGTTTGGCTCCGGTGAGTTCTCGCGACAATGAGTTGTGCGGGTTCATACCGGCACCCTGGCGCTCTGCTTCTTCATGGTCTCCCCCTCCTTGGACACCACAAGCTCATAGAAATTGAACGACTCGATGCCGCGCGTGATCTTGGTATCAAAGATCACGATCTGGACAGCTTGAACTCCCTAATCTCACAAAGATATTTCGGCCTTTCGGAACATCGTGTTGAATTGGCTAGATCTAGATCAGTTAAACTCGGATTACCGTGTTGAAGCTTGGGGTCTGGAACGGACTGTCGGCCGAACGCCTCGGCGTCAATGCTCTCAAGTCGATAGAGGTGGGCGCTTTCAGCAATGACGGTGGTCACGGAATTCAGGAGAGCGGCAGACTTTTGGACAGGAATGGTCGAACCCGATTACGCGGAATGCGTAGCCCGTCCGGCTGATCTTCGTGCCGCTTTTCATGCCGCGATTTCGCTTTTTCACATGCACGATTGGATGTGGCGGACACACGAAAGCACAGTCAGCGCGAATTTCACCCTTATCGACGGCAACGGTCGCCAAGTCAGAGTGCATGATGCAGCATCTTTCGCAAGTTCGCTGGAACAGCAATGCGAAGATTTCGGTCGAATTCGTAGTATTGCGAACGCAGCTAAACACCTTGAATTAAGGGATATTAGGCCCGTTCCTAATGCCGCCAGCCATGCGGCAAATACCGCTGTCCAGACAACTGGATGGGGACAAGGCGGCTTTGGCAAAGGCTCCTATGGCGGCGCACCTCGGGTCATGCTTGCCGGGCCGAACGGAAACGACATGGAGTTTTCTGATGTAGCCAAGGGCGTGTACGACATGTGGGGCAAACTTCGGATCGACTACGGCTGGTGATCTCGCCCAAGCCGTGGCGCCCTGATCTCCGCGTCGATCTCGGTAGCCTCGTCGAATGCGGCAGCCGGGCAGCGACGGCACGGCAGCATGCCAGCGCAAACCGCCCGCTAGACTAGGTGCGTAGTCATGAATCTTCGTCAATGTCCGCTTCGATCCGATACCAACCGCCTTCGTGCAACCGCAGCAAAGGTCGCGATGGGCCATTACCGGACAGTCGCCCGCCAACTCGTTACTCGTACATAGCTCTGGAAGCGGACGCCGCAAAAATGCATATTGGCTCTCTACCGCTTCCTATTCTTTTCGTTACGATCTGATCAGGCTGGGCGGAATACCGTGTCGATAAAGGCGCACACAACGCTGGCTCTCACGATTGCAAAAGAGCCCAGTCCACCTCGGACGATGATGCCAGCGAAATAAGCGTGTGGTTTCCCGCGCTCAAGCCGGATAACGAACGCCGAACCACCACTCATACCGTCAGGATGCTTCTTAAGAGGCCGCACGACACGAACGGTGAGCAGTGCATCGTCGCTCGGCTGCGAATGAGGCTGGCAGACGATTTGACGACGAACGAGACCAAGATGATTATTTTCGTATATATCATAGTTTTGCTCTTCTGCGGGATAACCGCTCAGCAGCATCGCTATGATGCCAGCATCCCCCACAACGACTTCGGGCGGCACTCTCGACAGATTGAAGAAGTGCTTCTTTAGTTCAGGTCTGTCTTTGCAAGGCTCTGTAAAATCGAAGGCAACAAGGTCGTGAGCATCTGTCTCAGGGTGAGGGGGAAAACCCCGGTATCCCCCGGAGGTTATGATATGGCTTCCAGAGTCAGTCAGCATCGCTACTTGCGTTGGTTCGTTTCCGCGGAGCTGATGTTGAGTCGTGAGCAGAATTTCTCGGCCACCGCGACAAACCGCTGTCGCGGAGCCAATAAGCGAAACCTTAAATGTCTCGTCGCTGTTGTTGACCATGAGGTTAACGGCATGGCGCGCGAGAGTGTTCTCAATCTCGCGACCGGGAATAATTAAGCCGTTGACATCAACGCCATGGCCAGCGAATTGGTCAAGGATGGTGACGTCGGCGTGGTTGATGCGTTCCAAGTTATCTACTCACGGATAATGTCATTGGCTTTGAGCTTGTCGCTTATTTCCATATCGAGAGACGGCTGGCCGGTTCACGCCACGATGATGAAATAGCCCACAACTTGCAGCTTTCTACGGTATCCACCGACCTTGCCGCAATACCAAGAGACCCCTCCGACGGGTCATCTCTCTCATTCATTCGGGCAATTGATTTCGAAAGGAAAATGCAGGCCCACCAAATGATTCTCAAGCGTGCCCTACTTGACCGGACGCACGGTCAACACAACATCGAGCGGCATGCACGGCTACAATACCTGTCCGCCATGCCTCGGCCTTGCATCCGACCCGAACGGCATTGCCATGCTCTACAACGACGTGCATGTGAACGTCGCCGGCATGTGACGCCGGGCGAATAGTAGAAGTTGAAGGCACGATACACTACTAGCGGAACGCTTGGCACCTGCTATGGTCGAGGACGATTCGCGGGGAGGTTGTCGTGGAGGACGAACTCACAAAAGAAGAGCTGGCGTTCTTGGCCAGTCAGGGCTTAGGCGCAGCTGATGTGTTTGACGCCCGTTACTATTCTCAAGCGACATGGTTTCGCCTGATTAAAGAGGCCGGAAAGACTGTGGCGCTGGGCAGCCCATGTCGGAAAGGAAGACACCGGCTCCGATCACGCAAAGGCCATTGCGTTCAATGCGACACCAAGGTTCTGGCTTTCGCCGGTCGCTACGACCTCAAGCAATACTTATACATCGCCGGTTCTCTGAGAGCCCGCCTCATCAAAATCGGCGTGTGCAGGGATCTAGGGCAACGCATCCGCCAGATTTGCGCCGAGCGTCATGGAGATGCTCGTGATTGGGAAGTCATCTACGCCGTAAAAATCGAACGAGCGGGAGAAATTGAGGAACGAGTTCTCGCCAGATTGGGGCGCTATGCCATCGATTCTCAATATTGGAAAAACGGATTCCTTCAACAGTCGACCGAGCTTCGCCGCTGCTCTATAAGCTTGGCCCTTAAAGCTATGAGCGCCGAGATTGAGGGTAAGGATTACGACACCGCGACAGACTGGCGCGACAAATCCGCATACGAGTTTGACTGATTGCCTGCAGGCGTAGTTCTTGCCGTAGTTTTTGGAGCTTTTAATCTCCCGCCTGAGCACACCGCGCCGATGAGGTTTGCCCCGTCTTGCTGGGCGGTCTCGGCACCAATTGTTCACGACATGAAACCCTGACGACGGCCTGACATCCGTCTGGTCCCGAACGCAGAAACCGCTTATGGCTCGCAGAACAGCGCATACGTCCGAACAGATCACCTCCGCGGTGAAAGAAATCCAAGAGCAGACCGATCGTGGCTCCGCGATCGTTGGTGCTGCATTGATGGAAGAAATGCTTTCCGTTGTGCTGCAGAAGCGCATGTCGGAGATGAACAAGAAGCACTATGAAACATTCTTTGGTCAAAACGGGCCGGGCAGCACCCTTAGCAACAAGATTGAGCTTTTTTACGCTTTAGGTCTATGCAACGATTCGCTCTATAAAGCGATGCACGACATCCGAGCAATTCGAAACAAGTTCGCACACCGGATCGAGCCGCTGACTTTCAATGATCCTTCTATCGCGGACCTCGTTGATCAGCTGTCGTCGGCCGGTTTCGATTTATCGAACAGAAGGCAGAAATTTATCGCCCTCATCAGCATCATCTTGTCGCTGATCTACGCAACAGGAGCAGATGATATTCGCGTCAAGTTTATCGGGGAAACTCACTCGGAGCTTTATATCGACGTACTCAAACGATTCTTCCCTGAGCACGCGAGCACTTTTGATCAAGTTTGGAAGCATTACAACAAAGATTAGCTGCCATCTCGACAAACAAATTCGGCCGTCTCCATGATGGCGTCCATTGATACGAAGCCCCTAGGGAATACGCGGGCACATCAGCAGACACCGCGCGATAGTTGCGCACTCTGAATTGTGGAGCATTTACAGCTGAGATAAGAAGGGTGTCTCAATGCCCTTGATTGAAGCATGACTTTATCGCCTTATGGGAAACCTTCTTACGGAAAGAAACCCTGAGTTATACGTGGCGACAAAGTATCTCGTGCATTTCCCGAAGCCTCTTCTAGAAGACTTGGTGAGGGGCCGTTGGCTGCCCGTCGTTGGAGCGGGCATGTCGTTGAACGCTAAGCTGCCTCCGCCTGCTAAAATGCCGCTGTGGCATGAGTTGGGGAAGAGCTTCGCTGACGAACTTCAGGACTATTCGCCAACGAGCGTCCTTGACGGTATCTCTGCTTATGAACACGAGTTCGGGAGGGCCAGACTCATCGAACGGCTCGTCGAATTATTGCATCTTGATCGAGTTCAGCCGGGCCCGGCGCACAAGGAGTTTTGCAGCCTTCCGTTCGATATTGTCTGCACGACTAACTTCGATTTCCTGCTCGAAAAGCAATACGACCTAGACCGGCAAGACAACCGCACTGTTCACCCCGTAGTGGATGAAGATCAGCTCTCCATCAACGTCGGAGCAACGGGCACGCTCCTGCTCAAATTGCACGGGGATGTCCGGCATCCCAAGCGACTAGTGGTGACTGAAGCCGATTACGACGGCTTTCTTACTAACTACCCGCTGATTGCAACCTATCTCTCTAACCTGCTGATCACCAAGACGGCGGTGTTCATTGGGTACAGCCTCGATGACCCCGACTTTCGTCAAATCTGGCACGTGGTTGCCAGCCGTCTGGGCAAGGCTCGCCGTATGGCTTACGCTATCATAGTAGGCGCCAAACTAGGCGACATTGCTCGCTTTGAACGCCGCGGGGTCAAGGTCATCAACTTGCCGGGCACGCGCGAGCGTTACGGAGCCGTGCTTGCCGAAGCTTTCGCCGAACTGCGCGAATACCGCCGCGAGCATGCTGGCACGACACTAAAGGCAACAGAGGAAAAACCGCTCGAGCAATTCTTGCTCCCCCGTGATGCCATGACGCGGCTTTGTCTATTCGCTACACCGCTAGATGTTCTGCCTTTCTATCGGGAGAACATTTTTCCGCTCGCGGAGGCCGCGGGCTTCGTTCCGGTTACAGCTGCCGACGTAGTAAACCTTGGCGACAGCACTAGCGCGAAGATTGATACGCTTATCGATCGTGCTGTCGTGATAGTCGTGGATGCCACCTCGCGGAACACCCAGCTTGAACTGGGGTTGGCGATTTCACGCGCGCAGGAAGCAGAAGTCCGCCCTAATCGCCGACGACTAGAAGTGATAATAGTGGCTACTGAGTTTGCGCAAATCCCGATCGCCCCGATCGAGTTCTGGCACTTTGTCGAGCGCCCTGCGGTCCCGTCGGAAGACAGTGCTTTTGTTTGGGAAGTCGCGCAGCACCTTCAGAACCTAGCAGGTGAAATGGGGTTTGCTCAACGCTTAGAACCGCGCCGGCTTCTTGACGCTAAAGAATACCGCGCGGCCGTTATATCGGCGATGACGCTGCTCGAAACAGACCTGCGCCAGCGGTTGAACAAGGCCCCTCGCGATACGGTACGAAGACCGATGTCGATGCGTCAGCTTTTGGAGCTCGCAAGAGAGCAAGGTTTGGTAGACTTAGTCGACGGTGACCTGTCCCAATGGACAAAATTGAGGAACGATGCGGTGCATACGGGTCGAACGGTCACACGCAACGAGGCGAAGCTCGTGGTTGAGGGAGTCGAACGCATTGTCGGTCTCGACTAACCTTGATGGCTCCAACCCGCCACTGATTTTCTCTGGCGGGAAGAATATTGCTGCTTTCTCGGCAAAGTCAGCTATGGGTCAAAAGCGCTGCTTGGTGGTTAATCAGTCACTTCCGATTTACCCCGATAAGAAGACCGATTTCAGAACCCGCGCGGGCTTCGCGTTGGGGCCATTCGCGTCGATTTGGCCGCGCGTCGACCATTTCCGGTCCCCCCCTGAAAGCCGACATGAGGACAGGCGTTCGTTCGTTTACGCCGGCCATAAGTGTCCGTGCAGTTTTTAGACTTACGGTGTGGATGGGCGGACATGAGCCTGCTACGCTGACTCCGTTCGGGAAGCGGAGGGAAGGAAAATGGTTACACGAGCCAAAGCATGTCTCGGTGTAGCAGTGTTCGTTGCATACCTTTCCACCAACGCCGCCACCTTGGCGGGAGAATTGGTCAGGTTCGAAGGTGCTCCCGTTCACGTCGGCCAACTCCAGCAGCGCCTGGCGCGCGAACGTGGCGAAACGCCGAAAGCAGCGTCTGAAACGATTGAGGGTTACCTGTCGAAACCTGAGGGCGACGGCCCATTTTCCGCCATTGTGTATCTCCACGGATGCGATGGACTTTCGGAAGACGCCCGAACGTACAACGCGCGGGGCTATGTGTCGCTTATGCTGGATAGCTTTGCGACCCGTGGCATCAAGAACGCCTGCACCCAGGTGACGCCGGGCCTGCTGCTTACCCGCCAAGGTGATGCTTTAGGCGCGCTATCCTATCTTTCCAATCTTCCCTTCGTCGATTCTCAACGTATCGCGGTTATTGGATATTCGCAGGGTGCAATGGTTGCGCTGCAGTTGGCGTCGAACCATCAGGCGGAAATCTTTGACGTCCCCCCGGATCGAAAGTTCAAGGCCGCCGTGGCCTACTACCCGCTTTGCGGCGTTGCCTCCGAGGAACTCATCGTTCCTGCATTGATCATGATCGGCGAACTCGACGACTGGACGCCCGCGACGGACTGCGAGCGGTGGATGAAGCGGCGGGCCGACAGGGGAGCACCCGTAAAATTGATCGTCTATCCCGGTGCCTATCACGCCTTTAATTCCCCCGCCTTCGCCCATGGCAGGGAATATCTCGGACATTGGCTCAAATATGATCCCGCCGCGGCCGCCCAGTCAGTCCAGGAGATGCGGAGTTTCCTCGCTGCTCAATTTTCCCATTGAGTGACGGCGAAGCGAGTGCGCGGCATCGGCATCACGCATCGTCCGCTTCGGGTCATTTTCGACGGATTCGGCGGTGGTCGTCGGTTGGTTGATGTCAGCTTCTGCCCACAAGCGCCGAACCAGGGTCAGCAGCGTTGCGTTCGGCCAGCCCCCGGTGATTCAAACTCCCCAAACTGGGGGCCCGAATCATGCGCTACGAACTCGCCGACTATGAATGGGTCGCCATCAAGCCCATGCTGCAGAACAAGCCGCGCGGCGTTCCTCGGGTAAACGACCGTCGTGTTCTCAATGGCATCTTCTGGGTCTTGCGATCCGGAGCTCCCTGGCGTGATCTGCCCGCGACATTTGGTCCATACACCACGTGCTATAACCGCTTCGTTTGCTGGGGCGGTAGTGTCTGGGGCCGCATCATAGACACACTTGCCGCTGCTCATGATGCCGCTGTCCAGATGATCGACACCTCCATTGTCCGCGTGCATCAGCATGGAGCCTGCATCACAAGGAACCAGCATCAATCGATGGGAAGGTCGCGGCGGCTTGACCGTAAGCGCGAATTTCTCCGCACCTTTTGCTTTTGAGTGCTCTGATGCATGAGGTGTCCACCAAAATAGGTGGACACCTTGTGATGAGCGACGATGATCAGAAACTGCGGGTCAGGCTTATTGGCCGGAACGGTCGCCGGCGCTACGAGGCGGCATCGAAAGAGCGTCTTGTCACGGCCTGCCTTGAGCCTGGGGTTTCGGTATCGAGGCTTGCACTCGAACATGGGGTCAACGCGAACCTCCTTCGGAAGTGGATCAAGAGGCACACCGCGACCAGGTCGCTGCCGCCGTCCTCACGCCCGGCGTTCAT
>NZ_AUEZ01000059.1 GCF_000426245.1 Bradyrhizobium sp. Ai1a-2
CGCATCCTCGCCGACAAGGGCTACCGAGGTCACAATGCGCCACCCGATTACAAGTTCAGGGTGTTCATCTCAGGCCAGAAGCGGCGCGTGACGCCCAGGATCAAACGCGAGCTGCGCCGGCGCTCGGCCGTCGAGCCGGTCATCGGCCATCTCAAATCCGAGCATCGCATGGGGCGCAACTACTTCTGGTACCGCAAGGGCGACGCCGCCAACGCCGTCCTCGCCGCCGCCGGATACAACTTCCGCCGTCTCATCCGCTGGCTGGAGCTTTTGTTGCACCAAATCCTGGTCAGGCTCATCCTCCGATTTCAGCTCGTCCCAAGCTGAAATCAGACTTCTTCACGGGCGACAAAGTACGGACCTGAACCGAGCGCCGCCTCGACGCGGGCGAATTTGGCGGTGACCGCCTGGCACTTGGCCTCCAGGGTCGCGGCATCCTTGGCAGTCTCGAGGCCCCAGAGATCGCTTAAGATCGCCGAGCCGAATTCCATCCAGGCGCGATGTTCGGCACGCGCCAGCGGATCCTGCGGATGCAGCTTGGCGCCTGATTGCGTCTCCTCGATATATTCGCAGATCACATTGCTCTCGAACAGCGCCACCTCGCCGTTATCGGTCGCAACGGTCAGCACCGGCACCTTGCCGAGCGGCGAGATCTTCAGGAACCAGTCCGGCTTGTTGGCGAGATCGATATCGATCCGTTCGAAGGGGACGCCCTTCTCGGCGAGCGCGATCACCGCGCGCTGCACATAGGGACAGAGCTTGTGGCTGATCAGTTTCAACGCGGCGGCCATGGCGCACTCCTCGCTGGTTTCATGCAGGCGCATTGATTTAAATGCATTTGCATGAAACCGTCAAGAAGGATGCAATTGCATCCACCCTTAGAGCTTCGGTTCTGATGGGATCAGAACCGAAGCTCTAGATTCTAGTTTTGACGTGTTTTCTTCACGCGAACCGGTGTCCACTTTGCTCAAAAACGCTCTTAAGGCCGCGCGATGACACCTCCGGTCATCGGGATCGGCACCCCGGTCGTGGCGGGATAGCTGAGCGGCAGGCCCTTCATCCCACGGACGGCGAGAAAACCGAAGGCCTGCGCCTCGATCGCGTCCGGCGACCAGCCGAGCGCATCGGCTGCTTCGACGGTCGCGGGCGCAACCCGCTCGCGCAGCATCCGCAGCATGGTCAGGTTGCGCGCGCCGCCGCCGGCGACGATCCAGCTCTTAGGCACCTTCGGCAGTAGCGGCACCACGCGGGCGATCGCGGCCGCAGTGAAGGCAGTCAGCGTCGCCGCGCCGTCGGCGGGCGCGACGTCACCGAGCTTCAATGCGGCGAAATCGTTACGATCAAGCGATTTCGGCGGCGGCAGCGCGAAGAACGGCAATTCCAGCGCGCGCGCAATCCAAGCTTCGTTAGCCCTGCCCTGGGCGGCGAACCGGCCGTCGGCGTCGAACGGCTGGCGCATGACGCGGAACATGTAGTCGTCGAGCAGTGCATTCCCGGGACCCGTGTCGCAGGCGATCAGCGTATCGGTGCCGTCGATATAGGTGATGTTGGAGACGCCGCCGACATTGACCACCACGGTCGGCCCTTCGCGCTGCACGGATTGCACCAGCGCCCGGTGATAGACCGGCACGAAAGGCGCGCCCTGCCCGCCAGCCTCGACATCGGCGGCGCGAAAATCATACATCACGGGAATGTGGATCACTTTCGCGAGCGCCGCGGCGTCGCCGATCTGCACCGTCAATCGGCGCTCCGGCCGGTGCAGCACGGTCTGACCGTGGAAGCCGACAATATCGATTTCCTCCGGCGTGATGCGATTCTGCGCGATGAAGGCAGCGACCGCCTCGGCATGCGCCAGCGTCACGGCGCGTTCGGCCTCGGCCAGGATCCCGGGACGGGCGTCGCGGTGCGATAGCTGGACGGCCTCGGTAAGCGCCTGGCGCAGCAGGCTGCGCTCGGCATTGGTGTAGGGCCGGTAGCCGGACGGCCCGAACGACTTGACCTGCTTTCCATCGGTTTCGATCAGTGCGACGTCGACCCCGTCGAGTGAGGTCCCGCTCATCAGACCGAGTGCGGTCAACATCATTCCTGTGCCTTCGACGCCCCTTTTGCCCTGCCCTGACGCCCAGCTTGTATCAAACAAGCACATCTTATAATGCCACAGCGTCCCCTGCGGCGGCAGCCCGTTCGGTCATAGTTCCGCAACCGGCTGCAATTACCGTAAAACAAGAATGATCAGAGTCGCCGACAAATGACTACATTTAAATCGGATTTTATGAATGAGCTGCAGTGGCGCGGCTTCGTTCATCAGGTGTCGGACGCTGCCGGCATCGACGCGCTCGCTGCCAAGGGGGAGGTCGTGGCCTATGTCGGCTACGACTGCACGGCGCCATCCCTGCATATCGGCCATCTGTTGTCGGCCATGATGCTGCACTGGCTGCAGGAAAGCGCAGGCGGCAAACCGATCACCTTGATGGGCGGCGGCACCACGCGCGTCGGCGATCCCTCCGGCAAGGACGAAACGCGCCAAATCCTCTCCATCGAACAAATCGACGCCAACAAGGAATCCATCAAGCACGTCTTCAAACGCTTCCTGAAGTTCGGGGATGGCAGGACCGATGCCGTGATGGCCGACAACGCCGAGTGGCTGACCAAGCTCAATTACATCGAAATGTTGCGGGATATCGGTCGGCATTTCTCCGTGAACCGCATGCTTTCCATGGACTCGGTCAAGCTCCGCCTCGACCGCGACCAGGAGATGAGCTTTATCGAATTCAACTACATGATCCTGCAGTCCTACGACTTTGTCGAACTGGCACGTCGGTACAGCTGCAATCTGCAGATGGGCGGTTCCGATCAATGGGGGAACATCGTCACCGGTGTGGACCTCGGCCGCCGCATGGGCACCCATCAGCTCTACGCGTTGACGACACCGCTGTTGACCACGGCGTCCGGCGCCAAGATGGGCAAGACCGCGGCCGGCGCGGTCTGGCTGAACGCCGACCAGTTCAGCCCCTACGATTACTGGCAATACTGGCGCAACACGGAAGACGCCGACGTCGGGCGATTCCTGAAACTGTTCACGACGCTTTCGATGAGCGAGATCGGGAAGCTGGAGGCGCTGCAGGGCTCCGAGATCAACGAGGCCAAGAAGGTGCTGGCGACGGAAGCGACCGCCCTGCTCCATGGCCGCGATGCCGCCATTGAGGCCGCCGAAACCGCGCGGCGCACCTTCGAGGAAGGCGCGCTGGCGGAGACCCTGCCCACGATCGAAATTCCGCGCGGCGAACTGGATGCCGGCATCGGCGTGCTGGCAGCCTATGTGAAGGCCGGCCTCGTCGCCTCCAATGGCGAGGCGCGGCGGCAGATCAAGGGCGGCGGATTGCGCGTCAACGACGTCGCCGTCACCGACGAGAAGATGGTGCTGACGCCGTCCGACCTCACCGCGGAAGGCGTGATCAAGCTGTCGCTCGGCAAGAAGCGGCACGTCCTGTTGAAGGCTGCATAGGCGCATTCGCTTTTTGCGTCTTGTGGGGAGCTGCGGAAACGCGCTCCCTCCTCTCATGGACAAGAGCACGCCCCGGGAGGAAATTGCCGCGAAACCGCCGACGCGCATCGCGCTCAACGTCCTCGCGCTGTGCTTTATGCTCGCGCTGATCGGCCGCGGTCTCGGCGAAAGTTTCACCGTCTTCCTGAAACCGATCTCGGAAAGCTTCGGCTGGGATCGCGCGCAGATTGTCTCGGTCTATTCGCTGACCTGGCTTGCCGGCGGCCTCACCGCGCCATTGATCGGGCGGCTGTTCGACCATTCGGGGCCGCGAGCCGTCTATTCGCTCGGACTGCTCCTGCTCGGCGGCTCATTCCTGGTCGCGGCGCATGCGCAATATCTCTGGCAATTGCAGTTCAGCATCGGCCTCTGCGTCGGCATCGGGATCGCCTTCATCGGCAATGTGCCGAACTCGATCCTGCTCGGCCGCTGGTTCGGCCCGCGCCTGCCGACCGCGATGGCGGTGGTCTATTCCGCGACCGGCGCCGGCGTGCTCGTGCTGCTGCCGGCCTCGCAGCTCTTGATCGATCGCGTCGGCTGGCGCGGCGCCTACCAGATCTTCGGCATTACTGCGCTGTGCCTGCTGGTGCCGCTATTGCTGCTGCCGTGGCGGCGGTTCTCGCGCGGTTCGCCGCATGTGGTGAAGAAGACCGGTCCCGATTTCGTCGACGAAGGCTGGACGCTGCTCGGCGCGATACGCCACCACGCCTTCTGGGCGCTGTTTGCCACCTTCTTCTTCACCGCGATCGGCATGTACGCGATTTCGGCGCAGATCGTGGCCTATCTGATCGACGCCGGCTTTCCGCCGCTGCAGGCCGCGACCGCCTGGGGCTTCAGCGGCGTCGTGCTGCTGTTCGGCATGCTCGGCGTTTCCGAACTCGACAGCATCATCGGACGCCGGCCCTCGGTTCTGCTCAGCTACGCAATTTCGATCCTCGGCATCATCCTGCTCTGGCTGCTGCAGTGGTATCCGAACTTCTGGGTCCTGACCGGCTTCGTTGTCACCTTCGGCAGCATGATCGGCTCGCGCGGGCCGCTGCTCACGGCCACCGCGATGAAGATCTTCCACGGCAAGCGGGTCGGCACGATCTACGGCACGATCTCGATCGGCAGCGGCCTCGGCTCCGCGTTCGGTTCCTGGGCCGGCGGCCTGATCCACGACTTCACCCACAGCTACAACCCGGTGATCGCATTCGCGCTGGTCAGCGTGATCCTGGGACTGATTCCGTTCCTGGTCGTGCCGGCGCTGCGCCGCTGATCGACGGCGTCTCAGAGGTATCCCCTTGATGGCATGCCCTATTCACCATTGGTAAGATAGTTCCTGCTATGCCTCGGGGAACGACTCCCGCAGAGGCCGCAATGAACCTTCTCAGCCGACTGACGATCCGCACCAAACTCGCCTGCATGGTGGCTCTCGCGGCCCTGACCGTTTTCGCGATCGTCGCGGGAGCGGCCTGGATCAACCGAAACCGTATGCTGGACGACCGCGTCGCACAGATGCGGACAGCGGTCGATCTGCTCTACGGCGTGACGCAATCGCTGCAGGAGGACGTTGCCGCCGGGAAGATGACGGTCGCCGAGGCGAAGGAGCTGTTTCGCCAGCGCGGCCGGAAGATGACGTTCAACAACGGCCAGGGATACCCGAACGCCTACAATGTCGCCGATACGTCGCTGCTGCTGAACAGCGCCAATCCCAAGCTCGAAGGCAAGATCAACGGCACCAAGGATGCCAACGGCGTCCTGATCGCCGATGCCCAGATCGCCGCCAGCCGCCAGAGCCCGGAAGGCGGCACCACATCCTACCTTTATCCCCGCCCCGGACAGACTGTGCCGGCGCGGAAAATGACCTATGTTCGCGCCTTCGAGCCGTGGAACATCGTCATGAGCTACGGACTCTATGTCGATGATATCGACGCCGACGTGAATGCAGTGCTGCTGCAGCTCGGCGCGATAGGCGGCGGTCTCATGCTGCTGATGGGACTGTTGTCGTGGCTCATTGCCCGCGACGTCGTGGGCGCACTCGAGCGTCAGAAGAACCGGATGCAGCGCATCGCCGAAGGCTCGCTCGACGAAGCGGTCGAGGAGACCGGCCGCCGTGACGAGATCGGTCGCATGGCGGAAACGCTGGAGGTCCTGCGGCAGACCGCAATCAGTGCCCGGGCGCTGGAAGCCGAACAGGATGCGACCAAGCAGCGGAGTGAGAAGGAAAAGCGCGACGCCCTGATCGCGCTTGCCGATCGCTTTGATGCATCGGTCGGCCAGCTTGTCGGTCTGATGGCGTCGGGCTCGAGCGAACTGGAAACCACTGCAAAATCGATGTCCGCAACCGCCGAGGGTACCAATCACCGCGCCTCGGTGGTTGGCTCGGCGGCAACGGAAGCGAGCTCCCGGGTCCAGACCGTGGCCTCGGCTGCCGAGGAATTGTCCTCCTCGATCTCCGAGATCAGCCGCCAGGTCGCCCAGTCCGCCACCATCACCGGCCGCGCCGTCGAAAGCGCGCGCCGCACCGACACCATCGTGCGGGCGCTCGCCGATGGCGCCCAGCAGATCGAGCACGTCGCCGAGCTGATCTCCAGCATTGCCGAGCAGACCAATCTGCTCGCGCTCAACGCCACCATTGAAGCCGCGCGTGCCGGTGAAGCCGGCCGTGGCTTTGCCGTGGTCGCCTCCGAGGTCAAGAGCCTGGCAAGCCAGACTGCTGAGGCCACCAAGGAGATCGGCACCCGCATCGCGCAGATCCAGGGCGCGACCAAGGAAGCCGTCGAGGCGATCGACGGCATCACCGCCACGATCGAGGAAGTCAGCACGATCGCGACATCGATTGGCTCCGCGATCGAGCAACAGGGCGCGGCAACGGCCGAGATCGCACGCAGCGTGTCACAGACGGCGGAAGCGACCAGGGAGGTCACGGCCAATATCGGCGGAGTCAGCGCTGCTGCAAACGAGACCGGCAACGCCGCAGGCCTCGTTCTCGCCGCAGCCAGCGACCTGTCCAAGCAGGCCGAACAGCTCTCCGGCGAAGTCTCGACCTTCCTCGCCGGCGTCCGCGCCGCGTGAGCCGGCGCCTTGCCGTCTGACGGCCCAAAGGAAGCTGCGCTGCACGTGTCAGCCTCGCTGACACGTCTCAGCGAAAAAACTCCTGGCGCTTGAGATGCCAGGGTGAAATGCGTGGCCGTCAAAAAGAAATCGCTCTAGTCTTCCTGACGCGCGGGTAAAAGCCCCGCGCAAGAGTGGTGAAGACGCGCCAATCGCTTCTGCTGTTGTGGCCACGGTCGGCTTTCGTTCGCGCAACCGTCACTGGGGCAATCGGACTGCAGCCCGATCTTGATACGTTGCAACGGTTGACATCGTTCCGTGAAGACCGACAGCGGCCTGTCGAGAAGAGACAGGATCGAAAATACAAAACGGGAGGAACGGCAATGCGTGATGACTTGAAAGCCGCATGTGACGGCATTCTGCAGAAAGTTGTGACTGGCAAGAGCCGCGTTCCGGGCGTGGTGGCGATGGTCACCGACCGCGCGGCCAACATCTACGAAGGCGCCGCCGGCGAACGCAGCATTGGCGGCAGTCAGGCAATGACGACGGACAGCGTCTTTGCGATTTTTTCGACCACGAAGGCAATCACAGGGACGGCGATCCTGCAATGTGTCGAGGACGGCAAGCTGGACCTGGACGCCCCGGCCAAGACCTATGTTCCCGAGATCGGCAAGCTCCAGGTGCTGGAAGGCTTCGACGCGCAAGGAAAGCCCACGCTGCGGGCGCCAAAGCGCGATGTCACCACCCGCATGCTGATGCTGCACACGGCCGGCTTCGGCTACGACTTCTTCAACGCCAATTACTTTCGTCTGGCGCAGGAACACGGCCAGCCAAGCGTGATCACCTGCTCCAGGGCATCACTGATGACGCCGCTTCTGTTCGATCCCGGCGACAAATGGGAGTACGGCAGCAACCTCGATTGGTGCGGCCAGGTGGTCGAACGCATTCGCGGCAAGCGCCTCGGAGAGGTGTTCAAGGAGCGCATTTTTGCGCCGCTCGGGATGGATGACAGCGCTTTTTCGCTGACGCCCGCGATGCGCGAGCGCCTTGCCGTCATCCACCAGCGCGAAGCAGATGGCGCACTGACCCCGCTTCCCGATCTGCAATTACCGCCCGAGCCGGAGGTCGACATGGGCGGTCACGGACTTTACGCCTCGATCGGCGATTACATGAAGTTCATCCGCATGTGGCTGAACGACGGCGCGGGGCCGCAGGGTCGTGTGCTGAAGCAAGAGACCGTGGAGACGGCCGTACGTAACGGCCTTAAGGCACACCAGACCGTGGTGATGCTCCCCGGCGTGATTGCAAGCCTATCGAACGATGCGGAGTTCTTCCCCGGACTGAAGAAATCCTGGTCCTACACCTTTATGGTCAACGACGAGGACGCGCCGACCGGCCGACCGGCGGGTTCGATCGGCTGGGCTGGGCTCGCCAACCTGTTCTATTGGATCGATCGAAAGAATGGGTTCGGAGGATATTGGGCGACGCAGATCCTTCCGTTCGGAGATCCGACATCGTTCGGCGGCTACCTGGATTTCGAGACGGCCGCTTACGCAACTGGCGAGG
Organism: Bradyrhizobium sp. Ai1a-2; assembly: GCF_000426245.1. GTDB lineage: Bacteria > Pseudomonadota > Alphaproteobacteria > Rhizobiales > Xanthobacteraceae > Bradyrhizobium. The sequence goes on from NZ_AUEZ01000059.1 coordinate 8,147, forward strand.
CACGCGCAGCAGCGTAGTGCCAAAGAAGCGAAGCGGCCTTCCTCGCGCCACCTCGCTTCCCGGATTCTGAATCTGCGTGGGGTACGACGTTTACGGCCCAAGCCGCATGCAGTCGGCCAGTCTGTTGTTCAGCAGGCTGGCCCCTGCCATACCGATTCCAAATGATGCAAGCGATCCATCGGCCGTGCGCTGAGGGCATTGCGATAACGACGAAGAAAATTTCGCCGAACTTCAGGGGGATTGCTCACAGGAGGAGAATTGTCATGACGAACGTGCAAGGCGACTCTCGCAGCGCTGGCGCGAAAGCAGACTACGATGCGATCATTATCGGTGCCGGCTTCTCCGGCATGTACATGTTGCATTCGTTGCGCGACAAGCTCGACATGAATGCCACCGTGTTCGAGGCCGGCGATGGCGTCGGCGGCACCTGGTACTGGAACCGCTATCCCGGCGCGCGCTGCGACTCGGACAGCTACATTTACTGCTACACGTTCGACAAGAACCTGCTGCAGGAATGGAACTGGTCCGAGCGCTATCCGGAGCAGGACGAGATACTGCGCTACCTCGAGCACTGCGCGGAGCGCTTCGACCTCAAGCCCGACATCCAGTTCGGCAAGCGCGTCATCGAGGTCGTCCTCGACGACGCCACCGGGCTCTGGACGGTGCGCACCGACAAAGGCGACGTCGCCACGGCGCGTTTCGTCATCACCGCGGTCGGCGCATTGTCGACAGCCAACATGCCGCCGTTCAAGGGGCTGGGCTCCTTCCAGGGCAAGTGCTACCACACCAGCCAGTGGCCGCACGACGGCGTCGACTTTACCGCAAAACGTGTAGGCGTCATCGGCACCGGCGCCACCGCGGTGCAGGCGATCCCGGAGATCGCGCAACAGGCCAAGCACCTGACCGTGTTCCAGCGCACGCCGGCCTTCTGCGTGCCGGCGCGCAACGGCAGTGTCGATCCCGAGGTCACCAGGGCGCGCAAGGCCGATTACGACGGGATCCGCAGGCGCATCAAGGACTCGTTCTTCGGCTTCGAGTTGAATTTCATCGAGAAGCCGGTGCTCGAAGCGACCCCTGAGGAGCGCGAGCGAGAGTTCGACAGGATGTGGGATGCAGGAGGCTTTGCCTTCTGGCTGGCCAACTATCAAGACATGTTCTTCTCCAAGGAGGCGAACGATATCATTGCCGACTACCTCAAGCGCAAGATCCGTTCCACCGTCAACGATCCAATCATTGCCGAGAAGCTGACACCCCAGACCTATCCTTACGGCACCAAGCGCCAGCCGCTTGACACCAACTACTTTGAGACCTTCAACAAGAAAAATGTAACTTTGGTGGATGCAAACACGGACGGCCCGATCGAGGAGATCACGCCGAATGGCGTTCGTGCCGGCGGCAAAGAATACCCGCTTGACATCATTGTTGTCGCCACTGGCTTCGATGCCCTGACCGGCCCGCTGAAGAGCCTCGGCATCAAGGGGCGTAGCGGCAGGGTGCTGGCGCAGGAGTGGGAGGACGGCCCGCTGACCTACCTTGGCCTCGCCATCGCCGGTTACCCAAACCTGTTCACGATCACCGGCCCGCAGAGCCCCTCGGTGCTTTCGAACATGCCGGTATCGATCGAGCAGCATGTCGAGTGGATCACCGAATGCATCGCCCACATGCGACGCAGCAAGCTTGCGACCATCGAGGCGAGCCCGCAGGCGCAAGAAGCGTGGGGCACACATGTCGCGGACGTGGTCAACTCCACACTGATGACCACCGCCAATTCGTGGTACATGGGAGCCAACATCGCCGGCAAGGCTCACCGCTTCCTGCCCTATCTCGGCCCCGAAGGCGTCGGCGGCTACCGCAGGAAGTGCGCTGAGGTCGCCGATAAGGGCTACGAAGGCTTCATGTTCACGAGCGAAGGCCAGGGTGGAACGGTGCATCCAATTGCGGCCGAATGAACCCAACAATCGTTGACCGGGAGCAGCGTTCGATGTCGCTACTCCCGGCGCAATAGTCGCGAAAGCCCGTGAGGCGGCGCCTTCCTGCGACCGCTCCCGCGCTGGTGAATTCCTGGGTGGATATTGCGGCCACCACCGGAAGAGCCCTGCACCGACAGGAGGCAACCATGGCCGACCCCGATCGCAACGGGATGTCCGCGCGGTTGTGGAGGATCCCCCGGCAGTTGCTGCTGGCGCTGATCAATGCGATGGCGATCCTGGTGATCGTCGCCGCGATTCTTGCGCTCGTCGCGATGGCGCGCATCAACCATTTTGCCGAACACGTCGCCGCAACGATGACTGACGCCGTGCTGGCGAAAGTCGATCTGCCGCCGAAAGCCGCGCTGGCGAATCTCCAAAACCTGACGGCGGAGGTCCGCACGCTTGGAAGCACCCTTCGTCAGATCAAGTCAGGAGAACACCCGGCGCTTCAATCGGACATCGAGCAACTGAAGGAGGCGCTGACCGCCCTGAATATCAGCGTCGACCGGCTCGGAAACGCGAGATCGCTCCTCACCGACGAGGCGATCGAGCAGTTGGGCCGGACGGTTACCGACGCGCTGATGAGGCTGAGGGATTGCTCTCCCAATGCTCGCCAGGCGACGGCCCGCGGTACAGCCGGAAACAAGACGGTCGGCGCATCGGAGGAACAAGCGCCAGTGAAATCTGGTCTATATCAACGCCGATCCGGATTCTTTTCGGCGGTCCATCTGGAATGATGTGACCTAGCCCGCTCGCTCGACAAGATGCGCACGCGAGGGCGAAGGGTCAAATCGATCGGCGAAATATTGCGTTTCGTGAGCCACCAGCCCTTCGCGGAATTCCATGATGCTCACCGCGTAAGACGGTATGCCGTCATAGCTGAGTACGAATTCAGTGACCCAGAGATCGTCGCCGCCGACAATTCGACGGACCGTAAAACGCTTCTTGTTTGGCTGGAGGAATCGGCTCTCTTGAATGTTGCGCCGACCGCGGATCCGCTCGCCCGATTGCGGATAATCAAGCACAGCATCCTCGCGATAGATGTCATGCTCGACCTCGAAATCGCCCGCGTCTGAAGCATCCCAATGGCGCTGCAGCGCAGCCCGCACGGTTCGATCATCCATCTCAATCTCCCACCTGCGAGAAGCACGTCTATTTGATCCCGGCACAACTGGCTTAAGACCTCACTCCATAGTACGCTCTCGCTGCGTGCGATCAACGCAGCATTTCTTTCCAGCTTTGCGGTCTACGTTCCTTGTCCAACAATAAGGAGTCGACCATGAAACTCACAACAATAGCATTGGCTTTGGCGTTCGCGGTCTCCGCCACTTCCGCATTTGCACAAGGTGGCAATCCCAACGGCAGTCCGGGCGGTCCCTCTTCATTGAGCGGCACAGGACCTTCCACGAGCGGAGGCGATACACCCGGAGCAGTTGGCAGTGGCCCCGCGGCAGGCGGCTCCGTGAGTGGCGCCACCACCGGAAGCGCTGCCGGCAACCAGCCCTGTGACAATCCGAACGGCTGTCCGGGCGGCCCCACGTCACTTAGCGGAACTGGCTCATCCCAGTATGGCGGTTCGTCGCCCGGTACTTCCGGCAGAAACTAACAGAACATCAAGCGAAGATCCCGTCTGTTTCGCGGGCTCTCATAAGGGCGGCCCCAGTTGCCCTCCGGCGCGCGCCGCACCGATACCATGGTGCATGGCGCTCGCCGATGGCGCCCAGCAGATCCAATGGACGTTGGAGCTCCGTCGGATTTGAGTTGGACTAATTGCCCGTCAGCAAAGTGAAGCGACGCCGTTCAATCCGCTCTCGCGCCATTAGTCCTGACGCCCTGCAAAAATCCGGCGCCTAGAGCTGGCACCGCCGCTCCCGCTTCTCGATGGCCCTGTCGATGCCATTCCGGGCGGAGCGGCAATCCGTCCCGTAAAGACCTGCTTTTCCATTCTCTCGTGACGATCGTGATCTCGTCGGATGAGAGTACCGCGCTTGGACCATTCGACGTCATTCCGTTATCCGTGTACGCGTTTCGGCGTTGAGCCCTAGCCCAAACCGGAACGTCGACGTTCGGCCAGTATGAGACCGGAGATGGTGTTGTACTGCAAGTTGTCTAACTCTCGAGCTTCCTTGCCAGTGGACGCACCATGCGAGCCGGTATCCAAGTCTGGCACCTCGTGAACCGACCGCGTCTGGCGGATGCCATTCCCATTAGTATTAAGCAAAGTAGCATATTGAAGTTCTTTGCAGTCACGTGTAGCTTCATCCGAATTCACTATATAGTTGAAGCTTTTTTTCACGTAATTTTTCGAGGCTTGGGCAATTCCTGGGGTGCGAATTTGCCCAATGTAATCAGATGTCCGTTAATCGATTTTGTCGTCTCCGTTGGGGGATCATCGGCGCTGCTTATTTGGTGTTGGTTTCGTGCGTTGCTGCGCCAGTAGAAGAGACGCGAGCATTTTCAAACGCTGCAATCGCCGTGAAATCTGCGGGTGACCTGCTTTTTGACGAGCTCTCCGCCGCCGAACGCCGCAGCTATAAAGCATCATATCGGCGCAACTTCCAAAAGGCCTATGTCTTTGAAGTGGCTGATGCCCCGTATTTTGCAACAATCGGCGAACTACCGGACGTAGCCGCTTTCCGGAACGCGCTTGATGTCATCAAAAACTATGCCGCACTACTCGTGTCGTTGGCCGAGGGGCAGGATGTAGAAAAGACAAGAAGTCAGCTGCTGGCAATCTCTTCCAATCTTGCCGCGATTGCCAAGTTTTCACAGTTTGCTCCGGCCGCGGCCGCGATAACGTCAATAATCGATCAAGCTCTTAAAGCGAACAGCATTGCTGTGGCAAGGCGCATCGTTCTCGACGGAGCCCCCGCCGTTCGAGACATAATTGCCCTCCTCAAGGATGCATCACCTTCCATTTTCAAAGCGTTGGCCGGAGATCTCTTGGCGACAGGCGCCGAAGCAAAGGCGCTGGACGCAAAGCGGGTCACGGTCGCAACTTTTGTCATGTTGCTCGACTCGCTTGCTTCGGTGTTCGACCGGTTAGTGCTCGCTTTTGAGCAGCCAAGCAGCCCCGCAAGTTTGGCGTCCCTTCTGGAATTCACTGCAAATTTAAACGCTGACGTCACGGCGGCCCGCAAAGCTTTTGCCGAGGTCAGACAGAGATAGTGGGATTTAAGATGTCAGGGACTGTTTCTCAGAGCATTTACGCAGCGCTTGCTGAAATCGATACCCGGCTTGGCACCGCCAGTGTTTCCCCCGAGGAAAAGCAAAAGCTCAATGAGGCAAAGGCGACGCTAGGACTCCAACTCGCGGAAATTGCACGCAATGAACTACTTGCAACGGCGAAGGCCGTAGGAGCCGCGGCCGCAAAGTTGCAGGCGGTCATACACTCCGCAAATTCTGCTGGCGTAACCGACTTTTCCGATTATTGGCGACGTCTGCTTGATGCCCTAGGCGGCCTTGGTCTCCGCTCTGAGAACCTCAGCGCAGACAAACCACTGGCGACATCGTCAAGTTTGACATGGGCAGCGACGAATCCTCCGACCATCGGCGCGTCATCGTCCGATCTCTTCGCTGCGGTTTCTGGCGAGCCGCTCTCGCAGAAAGGCTTTGACGAAGTTTGTGCAAGCCTAGGCGTCACGGCGGCCGACGTATGGGCAGTGATCTTCACAGAAACCGACGCACCTTATGGCGGCTACTTTCGAAACGCATGGCCACAAATTCTGTATGAGCAGCATATTTTCCATAGGCTCACGGGCGGCCGCTATGACCAATCGCACCTCGATATCAGCTCTTCCAAAAGCGGAAATTACGGCGCTGGCGGTTCGCACCAGTATGACCGATTGAGAATTGCCATGGCGCTTGACGAGGAAGCCGCTCTACAGAGCGCTTCCTGGGGCATAGGTCAAACGCTTGGTATCCACTACAAGACACTTGGATATGGCTCTGCAAAGTTGTTCGTCCAAGACATGTTCAGATCGGAAGATTTGCAGCTTATGGCCATGGCAAAGGAGATGTTGGCCACAGAGGCTGCCGTCCCCTTGAAAAATCACGATTGGAAGAACTTCGCACGAATCTACAACGGCTCAAACTATGCAATCAACAACTACGACGATCATCTGCGCGGTTGGTACGCAAAGTTCGCTTCGGGTGCTTTGCCGGACCTCCGCGTGCGCGCGGCGCAAATGTACCTGATGTTCCTTGGCTATCACCCTTCGGACTTGGACGGAATCTGGGGGCCGCGGACGCAGTCGTCACTGAATCAGTACCAGCGGGCCAGCCACATACCAGAAACAAGTATGCTGAACGATGCAACGCTTGAGAGACTTCGAAGTGAAAGCGGGCAGAAGCACTCGGAAACGTCCCGACCGATGTTGGTGGCGTGAGGGCAAGAGGAGCTAGCCATGCCAGAACAAGAAAACCCTTCGCGAGACATCAAGCCTTCCGATGATTACGTCACGCGTCTCATGAAACTGCTGCCTGCCGAGATCACAGGTGCATACCTGGCAATCCGACTGGTATCGTCTCCGGAATCCAACTCGCATGACAAATGGATCGCGCTATTTGCTGCGATAATCTTTTGTATCGCGCCGTTCTTCATGTATTTCGTCTTGAAGATGCGCCAAACCAAACAAATCATTTTCCTCACGCTCTCCTACGTAGTCTGGATCTCCAACTTCGAGATCGATCGGATTAAGCGCAGCAGCGAACAAATCGCCGAATTATCTGAAAAGTTGGTCAGGCCCTTCGGGGACGCGCTTGTTCTTATGACTGATCCAACTTTCATAAAGGGGATCGCTGTTCTCTGGCTATTGCTGCTTTCGCCATTCGTTTTCGCAAAGGAAGCGATGGCACCTGAACAGCCTCAAGCGGTCGAACCTCCAAAAGAACCGGAACAGTAGGTGTTTCATGCACAGCATCGCGCACGTCCGGATAGCGTTGTTGGGACTATTCCTATGTTACTCAGGAAGTTCCTGGGCACAGGACTGTGCCGTTGTGAGCACCGTTTTGAACAGCGATGAGTTCTTTACAAATGAATATTCTGGCCGTGTCGCCTGGCTGAGGGAGGGCGAAGGAAGCGCAACTTATTACCTGCTCAACGATTGCACCAAGTTACATGTTGATCGAGCCGAGATTCTATATTTCGTCGTCAACGCCGTCTTCAAACCACAGCCCGGCGATGGGACTGCATCGTTTGTCGCCCTGCAAGTGGCTAGACTTCAAACGCAGAGGCAAGCCGCATTAGAAGCCACCATCGAACGCAAGGGCACCTGGTGCCGAAAACCAAATCAGCAAAATGCTTGTGATGATCCTGTCGAACAAAAAGGCTTCAATCAAACGGCAATGCCGAACATAACCGCGAAGAAGTTTTTTGACTTGCACACAACAAGTCCCTTCGACGACTCGGCTATCGCTACGCGAGGGCTATATTGGCATAATACTCCAATCGGGGGAGTAGTACCGTCCAATGCGCGGCCGGAAACATACTCATGGGCTTTGGATACGTTCGCGGAGTATCCTGATCGTACCTTGCTTTCCAACAGACTATACAGGTTCGAATTCGCTCCCAATGGAGACAATGAGGTTCCTTTTGATATCCGCATTCGAGGAACACAGGCGGTGAGTTTTAGGATAAAATCTCCAATCTGGGGTGAAGAGACATACCAATACGACCTGCAAATTCGGCGAAGGTAGCACGAACATTGCACAGCAACTGACGCCACGGGATCATTAAGCGCACGTAGCACGGCGCATGCGTCTTGCCCTCGGACCTATCAGGACCCCGAAATTGGCGGAACGTGCAATCATCCGCATATGACGCGCTTATGAAGCGCGATGCTAACTCGTCTCGATTTCCTATCAACCCGAGCACATGATCCGGCATCGGCTGTTACCAGCCGAGGTGGCCGAGACGCGCCGTATCTATCTCAAGACGACTCCGGGCGGCTACCGCATTGTCGAAGCGCGCGAGAGCACGTGTGATCCGAAAGGGCTCACCTACTATGGTTGATCAGGATTCGATTCCATCCCGGAAATGGATATCAGGCGCGACCGGTTCGCCCAGGATCAGGCGTTCCGCCCTGGCCATCGATAGTGATGCGCCGGACGACGTCGCCGACATCTACAATCAGGCTGGCGACCACTACGTCTCTTATGCCGATGGTGATCCTTCGCAGCCATTTGTCTTCGACGGAGTGCATGCCTATGCGGATCGGTGCGTCTGGTCCGTGTTGGAAACAAAACTGGTGGACCTGCGGGCTTCCGGCGCGAGATCGGTCAGGTTTCTTGATGCCGGCTGCGGGCCCGGCACATGGCTGCGGCGACTGGTCATGCGCGCCCACGCGCTCGGGTTCGACAGCATCACTGCGCGCGGATTCGACATTGCGCAGGCACAGATCCAGCGCGCCCGCCTGGCGGCTCGAAATCTTACCAGCCTCCCCGGCGTCAGCCTCACATTCGACGTCGCAGACCTTTCGGACCGGTTGCCGGAACCCGATGGCTCGGTCGATGTCACCCTTTGCCTGTACAGCGCGCTCAGTCATCTGCCCGTTGAAAGGCTGACGGATATCGCGACAGAGATCGCGCGCGTGACGTCGGGACATTTCGTAACGACCGTGCGTCCGATCGGCAGCACGCCAACGGCCTTCGTGGAATCGGTAGAGAACGTCCGCCGCTTGAGACATGATCACGTCAAGGACCACTGTGAAATCGACCTTAGCGACGGTCGGCATATGGCGTTCGGCTTTCACCTGTTCACAGCGATCGAATTGCGAAGCCTTTTCGCGGGGAATTTCGAGATCGAGGATCTGCGAGGTCTCGACCTGTTTCACAGCCGGTTCATGCCAGATGCGCGGTGGAATCCAGTGTCGCAGGCGGACCATCGTCATCTCGCCGATGAACTCGACCGGCTTGAGAAGGCGCATGCCGCGAGCACCGAGTTCATGGATCGCGCCACCCATCTCCTGCTCGTGGCGCGCAGCCGGCGAACCATCGCGCGTTCGAAGTGAGCCTCAGGATGCCGAAAGGGTCCTTCGCAGGCGCGCGATTGCGCCGGCGACCCCACGCACCTTTATGATCCGACCCGTGGCGTCGTAGTTCTCCGACAGCACGTGCACGTGCCCATACACTTCGCTGAGCAGCCGCTGTTTCGCATAGGGCACCACGAATTCCTCCTCGACCATTGCAGCCTCGAAAAACGCGATGATGGTCTCGCGCAGTGCCGCCACATCTGCCGGCGACTTTGCGGAGAGGAAAATCGCGCCGGGGTGCTTGGCGCGGAGCGTGGCACGATCCGCCTCGCCCACGCGATCGATCTTGTTCAGGAGCAGGCGCGAAGGTACGACCTCCGCGCCGATCTCGCGCAGCACGTTGCGGGTCACCTCGAGTTGCGACTCGCAGGTCGGATCGGACGCATCCACGACGAACAACAACAGCGATGCTTCCAGCGCTTCGGCAAGCGTGGACCGGAACGACGCCACGAGGTCATGCGGCAACTTCTTGATGAAGCCCACTGTATCCGAGACCAGTATGCGAGGGGTCGTTTCCGGCTGCAGAGCGCGCACCGTCGTATCAAGCGTCGCGAACAGCTTGTCCGCGACCAGGACCTCGCTGCCCGTGAGGGCCTGCATGAGCGACGACTTCCCTGCGTTCGTATACCCGACCAGCGCGGCCCGAAGCTGATCGCGACGCGCGGCGCGACGTTGGTCGCTATCCCGCTGAATAGCCGCCAGTTGCTCCTTCAGCTCGGCGAGACGGTCGCGGATCTTGCGTTGCTCGACTTCGAGATCGGATTCGCCCGCGCCGTAGCCCTGCCGCCGCTCGCCACCCGTCGACGATTCCCGCAGGCGTGGCGCGATGTACTTCAACCGCGCCATCTCGACCTGCAACTTCGCCTCCCGGCTATGTGCATGGCGATGGAAAATCTCCACGATCACCCCGGTCCGATCCAGTACCTCCGCGCCGGTTGCTCGTTCAATGTTGCGCGTCTGGTTCGGCGAGATGTCGTGATCGACGATCACGTATTCCGGCTTCGGTGGCGTCGCCAAATCAGGCTCGGTTTGCCCGGCACTCGGCTTCCTCCCATCGGCATCTTCGAAGCGCTCGCGGGCCCTTGACTTCCGGGCATGAGCCATCGATCCGACAACACCGGTCCCGCCAGTCATCGCCGCGAGCTCTTCAAGTTTCCCCTTGCCCATCACTGTCGCGCCGTCGAGTTCATCGCGCTTCTGCGATATCGCGCCGACAACTTCGTAACCGAGCGTCTTCACCAGGCGGCCCAACTCCTCAAGGCTCGCGGCATGCGCGTGGTCGTCGATGCCCGGGAGCTGGACGCCGACCAGGATCGCGCTCGGGATGCGCTCTTCAGCGGAGCGGCTTTCTCCAGTCTTTGCCATTGGCTTTGTCCTGTGCGTGAGGCGCTCAGCAGACCGCTGATCGCCTGGTATCTCGCGGAAGTCGCGCCCATGCGTTGCGCGCGGACGGGTCGCTATCGCGAAGCCTGTCTGCTGGCGCTGCGTTCAAGACAATCCCGGGGAGCTGAAGATCGATGTCTGATGTGACGATCTTCACACGCCGAACCGGCGCCCCGTGCGATCGAACAGCGATCACATTGGAGCGGCATGACATGACACTGTCTCACTCGGAAAACAGACGTGGACGCAGCGTCCGCAACATAGGCGAAGCGGCATATACAAACGAGACGGACCAAAGAGCTTCAATATAATGGCCGCATGAATAAGCCCCTGCGATCGTCATCGCGCCCATGCAGGCCGAACAGCGGCCGGGCCCAATTAGCGTTAGCAGAAATGCGGAAAGATGTTACTCGCTCAACGATTGTTTAACCGCAATCAGTATTCCGGTTGCATTATTAGCCAAGACCTATTGTCGATTGCATCAAATTCGGGCAAGAGCGATTTCTCGGCCCGGAGAAGCAAATGAAGATAGGCTTGGCACTGAGGCGAGTCTTGCGCGGGATTGCTTTCCTGTCCGTGCTCTGGCCTTTCTGTTCTGCGGCGATTGCGTCCAACGCCCAGACTTACCAGACAGCCGCTGCCGTTGCCGTAAGCAAGCTGGACTTTGAGCGAGCCATTCAAATTTACTCCAAAGGGCTCGAACAGCAATTCGGTCTCAAAGACCAGGCGGAGCTGCTGCGAATGAGGGGTGTTACCGCTCAGCTGGCAAAAAGGTGGGATCAAGCCGAAGCGGATTTCACCGCGGTCGTTGAAATGGTCGGCTCTACCGATCGACGCGCTTACAGCGAGCGCGGCTTTTTCTATCACAACCAAAGTCGCTTTGAGCTTGCATTGGCCGACTACACCGCCGGGGCAAAGCTGTTTCCTGATGACGGGACTTTCCCCAATGGCCAGGGACTGGCGCTAATGGAACAGGGCCAATTCGAGGAAGCAATCCGTCGGTTTGACGAAGCGATAAAGCTTGATCCGACATCAGGCGTATTCATGCTTGGACGCGCCGAGGCCTATAATCGTTCGGACCAACCGCAAGCCGCGCTGGAGGATTACGATAAGGCGCTGGCACTCGGGCATCTCACGCGAAACGATACGTATCGACTTCGGGTTGGCGTTGGAGCCGCACATCTCAAACTGAAGAATGAGAAGGCCGCGATCGAAAGCTTGGACAAGGCTGTCGAACTCGTCCCCAACTCCCCTACTGCCTTGAGGTATCGAGGGCTGGCCCATGAACGCGCAGGCGAGATTGATGGTGCGTATCGCGACTATGAAGCGGTCTTAAGACTGAAGCCCGGCGACGAATTCGCCGTGAAGCGGCTGCAAAAGCTGCGCGCGAAGTAGGAATCAACGACGTCTCATCTGCAACTTGCCGCAGCAAGTTACTTGGATGCGGCCGCCCGAGCGATGTGAGAACTCGGGGCCGGCCCCGGACGTCAGTACCTCCGCAAGACTTGGTCTCCTCCAGATAGCGGCGTCACTCAGCCTTTGGCGGGCTTCCTGCGCACCACAATGATTGGAACATGCGGCGTGGTGCTGATCACGATCTGGGGTTCACCGTCGGATGCGTGGCTTCTTAGCGTCTCCAACACCAGAAAAAACTTCTCGGCAAGCATAGCGTAAACCTCGCTGACCTTTGTATTTCCGGATTTCAACGAGTCGAAATTGGCAAGGCAATTCAATCACTCGCCTCTGACCGCGGCAAATGGATTCGCGCAGCAGCGTCAGGCTTTTGGGGGTTTTCCTCGCTTTGCAGTCTGTGCCGCCGAGCGCTGCGAGCTGGATCCAGCAGGATCCGGCGGTTGCAGCCTCGACTTTGCCAATGCATCTTCCTGGACGCACTGATCGGTCGGCTTCCGCGAAAGGACCGGATTGAAACCTTCCAGGGGCGAGGCGACGGCCTGACTTGGCTCATCCAAACGGATGAGCTCTCCGCTAGATTGATGTCGTTCTTCCTTTCGGATCGCGTTGCTCTATGTTATCGGATCGTCATCCAACTGTCACACAATCGTACATGCCAGAAGCCGACACGCCTAAGCCCACCCGGGAAAGCGCACGCGCCGTGCACGGGGTCGATGGTGCCCCTCCCCCACAGGACAACAAAAGACCGGAAGACGCTGTTGCCTCCAGGCAACACGGCGTCGCGGAACTCCGCTCGCAAGAACCGCCTGTGCTTCCTGAGGCTCAGCTTCATGAGGCGCAGCATCAAGGCGATGAGGTCACAGCAGAAATCCCTGCGCAAAACGGTGCCACGCCTCCCGGCAGCGAGATCGAACTCAAGCTTCTTGTTGACGCCGATCGCATGGCGGATTTCAACGCCGCTCCAATCATCGCGACGAATGCACGCAACAAGGGCACGCGAAAGCACCTCAAGTCCGTCTACTACGATACACCCGAGCGGACGCTGAGACGAAACGGATTGAGCTTGCGGGTTCGCCAGACCGGCGCGCGATTCGTACAGACCGTGAAAGCCGAATTCACAGACGATCCGCTGCGGCGTGGCGAGTGGGAGGCGAACGTCCCATCGATTTTGCCCGATGTCGACCTGGCGATGCCCTTCATCGCGCCCAAGCTTCGCGCGGACCTTAAACGTCATCAGCTCGAGGCGGTCTTCACCGCCGATATCCACCGGCACGCGCGAATCGTTGAGCTTCCATCCGGAACGATCGAGGTCGCTTTCGACCAGGGATCGCTGAAGTCAGGCGATCAATCGATGCCTGTGAGCGAGATCGAGTTGGAGCTCAAGGCTGGAAGCGCCAGCGCAATTTACGATCTCGCGCTTCGGCTCGCGGACTATGGGTCCGTGCGACCGACAATCCGCAGCAAGTCGGCGCGCGGCTTCGAGCTTGCCGCCAACGCGTCCCCGGCCCTGCGGAAACCGCGAAAACTTCGCCTCGACCCGTCCATATCCCTCGATGAAGCCTTCGCGAAGATCCTGCGCTCCTGCCTCCACCATCTCCTTGGATCTCTGGCGGCGGCCGAGGACGGTCGTGATCCCGAGGGGGTTCATCAGCTTCGGGTGTCGCTGCGTCGCCTTCGCGCGGCCCTGGACTTAATGCGATCCGTTGGGCCGTTGAGCAATCTCGACTCGTTCCGGTCGGAAGCAAGATGGCTGGCACGAAACCTTTCCGCTGCCCGTGATTGGGACATGTTTCAGCGGGGGACGCTGCCAACCATCGCGCAGGCCTGTCCCTCGGTCGCCGGCTTTGATGTCCTTGAACAGGTCGCAGAGAAGCGCCGGTCAGCCGCCTACCAGAAGGTCCGTCTCGCGCTGGCTGACCGCCGATGTTCAGCTTTCCTGATCGGCCTCGGCGGCTGGATTGAGGCCAGGGGGTGGCGCAGCGACGTCGCTCCCGAAGATCTCGGACGGCTGGTCGAGCCCGCCATTAACTTCGCCGGACGCATCCTGTCGGACCAGTATGCGAGAGTGCTCAAACGCGGCCGCCGCTTCAAGTCGCTTCCGGCGGAAAAGCTGCACCGATTGAGGCTCGCTGCGAAGCGACTGCGCTACGTCGCCGACTTCCTGTTACCGCTGTATGGAGAGCGAAAGTCCGTCAGGCGGTTCTCTCGCAAGCTGGCCGACCTGCAGGAGGAACTTGGGTCCTTCAACGACATGGCGATCACAGACGGGCTTTTCGCCGAGCTCGGTGGCGAGCCCTCACAGAGCGGCACAGCGACGGCAGCGATCGCCGGCTGGCAGGCACATGCATCGATCGGCGTTGAGGCGCGCCTGCGAAACACGTGGCAGGACTTCAGGAAAACCAAGGCACCGTGGTTGAGGGCAGCTGAGGCGTGATCGGCGAGAGCCTTTTCGGTTCTGATGGAATCAGAACCGAAGCTCTAGATTCTTGTTTTGACGCGTTTTCTTCACGCGAACCGGTGTCCACTTCGCTCGAAAACGCTCTAAGCCGCCCCGCTCAATTGTTCGGCGGGAAATCGATCGAGTTGTTCTGCTTGCCGGTGTTGAACTCCATGATCTTCCGCGTCACGCCGGGAAAGATCGCCGAGATCGGATTGACGCGCAGCACCGGCTGCGCAGGCGTGCCCACGACCTCGTAAGTGACGCCGATCAGGCCCTCATTACTTCCGCCGCCGAGGACCAGGCCGATCACCGGCAGCTGGCCGAACATGTTGTTCAGGCCGTACATCGGCACAAAGGTGCCGCTCATGCGCACCTGGTTGGCGATGTTATCGATACTGCCTTCGATGGTCGCGCCGATCGCCGGCCCCTTCACGACGCCGTCGCGGATCGTGAGGATTCCACTCTGCCGCGTGAACTCGGCGCGCAGGGCGCTGAACGCGACGCCGCCCGACGAGCCGGGTGGGCCGCCGGCTGCGATGCGTTCGAGCTCGGGCTGACCTTTGACGGAGAAGTCGCGGATGTTGATCAGCCCTTCCTTGGGGCTCGGCTCCGCCGACGGCGGCTCCATTGCCAGCGTGAGCTGACCGCCCACGATCTTGGAATAGAAATCGGTGAAGCGGAAGAACGCGCCGGCGTCGTTGGTTTGCAGATAGGCCACCTCGCGGCCCTGCTGGCGGCCGCGCAGCTCGGCGGTGACAGGCGTGTCGCGCCCGATCTTGCCCGCCAGAGCAAGACTCTTGATGGCACCGTTGCGCTTGGACACCTTCGCATCGACGCTGCGCAGCGCTTCGCCATTGAAGCCGGCAACCGCACCGAGCTTGAGGTCGATGTCGTAATCGATGTTCTTGATCTTGTTCTTGGGATCATCGCGGCCCGAGATCGCCGTGCGCAGGAAGCCGCGGCCATCGAACACGTCACCGCGCATGGAGACCTTCAAGACGCCGTCGGGACTGCGGTCCGCGCGCAGCGTCGTCTTGTCGCCTTCCGAGGGCGAATAGGTCGGGAAGTTGGCATTCATGAGATCGCCGTTCTGGTCGACTTCCACCGATCCCTTGATCGAGGCGCCGGCGCCGTCGACGACGATGTCCTCAAAGCGCGTCGATTGCGGCTTCTGCACCACGTTGAAGGTGAGCTTGCCCGACTTGCCTGATGATTTGACCCAGCCGGGCAGGATGTTGTCGATCCTGAGCGGGGTGAGATCGGCCTCGACGCCGAGCTTGCTGTCGTGATCGCTGCTGCTCGCGATCTTGCCGACCACCTTGACGGGGATCGCGCCGCTCACCTGGGATCCGAGATCGAGCCCGAGCCGCGCGCGGCCAGCATCGTCGAGCGTCGACTGCAGTCTGATGTCGGCGTCGCCCTCGCTTGGCTTGCGGTAATCCAGCGAGGCCGGGTGCCCGCCGATCTTGACGTCACCCTTGACCTGATAGCCCGCGTTGTTGGCGACGACCTTCAGCGCGCTGGCCTCGAGCTTCTGGTTCATCACCAGTTTGTCGATCGCGACGCCGCCGAGATCGGCGGTGACGGCGTAGGTCGTGTCCTCCTTGGTCAGCGCGCCCTTGACCGGCAGGCCAAGGTTGATCGTGGCCGAGACCGTCCCCTTGCTCACATTGGGATCGACAAACGTCGTCCCCGAGACATCGCTGAGGCGGTCGGAGGCAAGGATTTCGGCGGCGGCCGGGAGCGGACAATCGACGCGGAATTTGATCTTCGCCGGCGAGGGTTTTGGCACCAGGTCGGGGACTTCGAAGGAGAAGTCCGACAGCGTGATCTTGCGGCCGCCCGGCG
Organism: Bradyrhizobium sp. Ai1a-2; assembly: GCF_000426245.1. Classification (GTDB taxonomy): domain Bacteria; phylum Pseudomonadota; class Alphaproteobacteria; order Rhizobiales; family Xanthobacteraceae; genus Bradyrhizobium. The sequence goes on from NZ_AUEZ01000059.1 coordinate 24,232, forward strand.
TGTCGGCGATGCCCTGGGCGATGTTGACGGTGGCGGTGCGGCCGGTCACCCGCGCCCGCAAATCCGCGTCATGCACCACGGGCATCTCGTCCACCGGACGCACTGTCACGCCGCTCGCGATGATGTTGACGGCAAGCCCTTCATCCGGGATCGGAGGCCCCTTGCGCGACAGGTTGCGCACCGGCGAGTTGACGCCGACCTCGATGCGCTGGAGCGTGCCGCGCTCGATCCGCTCGATCACCCATTCGCGCAGCTCGGGCACAACCAGGGCCGGCCAGATCCGCTTCAGCGCCGAGGCTGACATCGGCGTTCCCGCAAAACCGAGCTGCAGCCGCGGCTCGCCGGAATAGTCGATGCTCCCGGTGCCGGCGATGCCGATCTCGCCATTGCTGATATCGGCCTGCGTCAGCACCACGCGCTTCTTGTCGGTGTCGAAACGGAAGCCGACCGCGATGCGGTTGAAGATCAGCGGCTGCTCGTTGTCGATGCCTGCGAGCAGGATGGTGCCGCCGCTCAGGCCGAGCTGCCAGTCGTTGATATCGTCGTTCGGCGGTTCGAGATGGGCGAGCAGCGTGACCCGGTTGGCACCGGAAACAATCTTGAACGGCGCCAGCAGCACGCGGCGTCCGGCGTCCCATTCGAGACTCACTTCCGCCGAATCGATCGCCATCGGATAGTCGGGTGTATCGGTGTCGATCAGATTGCCGGCGCCAGCCGTGATCTTGCCACGGAAATAGGTCGGCAGGCCGTCGCGGCCCAGTTCACCCTTCAGTTCGGCGGATATCGGCAGCTCCGCATTGTAGGTGAGGTCCTTCACCCTGAGCGCGAGCAGGATGTTGGCGGATGGCAGCTTGTCGGCGCGGAAGTCGACCGAGCGCACGCCATCCATGAGCGGGCCGACCGCAACGCGCAGCGACCACGGATGGGCACCCTCTTCACCGACGCTCAGCGCCACGCCGCCGCCGCTCGGGCGCCGCAGGCTCAGGCTGATATTCTCGAAGGTCCATTTGCTGCCGCGCTGCTGATCGTCGACGATCAGGTTGCCGTTCTTCAGGCCGATCTCGTTCAGGTTCTGCCCGTCAAGGCCGGTCATGCTGAGGCTGTCGAGCCAATCGAGGCCGGCGAGCAAGCCGCTCTGCGTGCTCTCAGCCGGCGCCGGGATGCTGACGGACGGCGACGAAGGCGGTGATAGCGGAGGCGGCGGCGGGGTCACCGGCCGCGGAAATGTCGGCGGCAGGCCCGCCTCATGCTTGGAAGCGACGCCGGTCGCCAGCGGCTTGGCGGTATCACCGGCGGAAACGGTCACATAGCCGTCCGGCGTGATCCGGATCGCGAGCTCGGCATCGACGAGGTTGAGGCTTTCGGCCCGGAGCTGGCCCATCAGGAGCGCAGTGCCGGACAGCTTCACCTCGGCCTTCGGCGCGCTCGCAACGATCGCATGGTCGCGGTCGCGCACGATGATGTCGCGGATGCGCACGGCGATTCGAATCCGGCCGGCGCGCTCGATCTGGGTGCCGCCGACCTCGACCGTGTTGCCGTGGCCGATATTGTCCTCGATCGCAGTCGCGAGCCACGGCGTCGCCATGTCGAGATTGATCGGCCCTGCCCCGAGCCGCCACCACAAGGCGCCAAAGCAGCCGATGAAGATCACCGCCAGCACGCCCAGCACCAGGCCGATGCGCTTGACCCAGCGCCCGCCGCGCGCCCATCGCCGCGTGGCGCCGACGAAATCGCCGATCCGGTGCATGCCGGAATCCGAGCCGGACAACAGCCGCCGCGCGCGATGGCCGGCCGCCTCGTCATGCTCATCCCAGCCGATCTCGTCCCAATCGCAGTCAGGGGCGTCGGCACGCGGATTCGGGCTGTGGCCTTGGAGCGATCCTTGGGAGCGCGATCCTTTGGACGACGTATTCCTTGCCATTGCCTCTCGGTGCAGGCGTTGAGGGTGATCTCCGCCCAAGGCGCGCCCATCGATCTGTATCGAGCGCTCCTGTGCCGGCATCGCTGCCAATCCTCGTTTAATACTGTTAGTCGCCGTCAGCCCCAAGTGAACATTCGGTAGAACATTCGAGCAAACTTTCGAAGGCCGATGCGGCGAGCGGACTGATGACGCGTCGAAATCCTTGTGACCATACTCCGCCGCCATCACACTTGCCCAGCAGGCGGCGCGAATACGATCGCCGGGGACAAGACCCGCACTAATACAATTGTTGAGCCGCGGAAAGCGACGAAAGGAAGGCGTATGTCCAAGAAAACGCGCAAGAAATCCTCCAAGACCCCGGCCAAATCGTCACCGGCCAAATCGACTCGGGCCAAGGCGGTCCGCAGCAAGGCCGTCGCGTCGGTCAAGCCGCCCGCGGCAAAGGCGCGCAAGGCGGTCGCAAAGAAATCCAGCAAGGCGGCTAAGGCTAAAGCCGCAGCCACCAAACCCTCCCACAAGGCCGCATCGAAATCGTTAAAATCCGCTGTATCGGCCGCGACCAAATCGACCACGCTGGTCGAGGGCGCCAAGGCGCCGGACTTCCGCCTGCCCCGCGACGGAGGAAGTGAGGTCTCACTCACCGATTTCGCAGGCAAGAAGCTGGTGCTGTTCTTCTACCCGCGGGCCGACACGCCGGGCTGCACCAAAGAGGCGATCGATTTCACCCGGCTGAAGGATGCCTTTGCCGAGAGCGGCACTGAGATTCTCGGCGTCTCCGGCGACACGGTGAAGGCGCAGGAATCGTTCAGGAGCAAGCATCAGCTCAGCGTTCCCTTAGGTTCGGATGAGCAGCACGAGATGCTGGAGGCCTATGGCGCCTGGGGTGAGAAGTCCATGTATGGCAGGACTTTCCTTGGCATTCTTCGCACCACGGTTTTGGTCGATGCCCACGGCCGGATCGCAAGGATCTGGCGCAACGTGCGGGTCGACGGCCATGCCGACGAGGTCCTGGCCGCCACCCGGTCGCTCTGACCCATCGGGTTCCGTTTCCGGAAAATTAACCATGACCGGCTCAAATCGACCGCGAATTGAGGCCGTACGGAACTTGATCCGACCGGCGCGGGAGTGCCGATGTCCTATCGTTCCGGTCACCATTTCGACCCTCACCAGCAGCACCATCATCCACGAGAGCACGGGCGGACCTCTCCTCGCCGCCCCACCTCCCATGGGGCGGCAGCACGGGCGCAGGCGGCGGACGGCTATACCCTCGTCCATGCGGGCAAGCAGGTCCGCATTGGCCCTGTCCTGTTCTGGGCTGCGGTCGGCTCGGTGGTCCTGCTCGGCATATGGTCGGCGGCAACCGCGACCTATTTTGCGTTCCGCGACGACGTCCTGACCCGGCTGCTTGCCCGCCAGGCCGAGATGCAATTCGCCTATGAGGACCGGATCACCGATTTACGCGCCAAGGTCGACCGCACCACCAGCCGGCAGCTCCTGGACCAGGAGCAGTTCGACCAGAAGCTCGAGCAGATCATGCGACGGCAGACCGCGCTCGAAGCCCGCGCCACCGCGTTGGCCTCGATGCCGGATGTCGCAACGACCGGCTCGATCCGCCCGCCCGCGCGCAACGCCGCGCCCGAGTCGACCGCGACGCCAAAGCCGTCGCCGATCAGCGACACCGTGATCTTCGTGGCGCCGCCGGATCGTGAGGCGCGACTGGAATCCCGCGCCCCGATCAAGGCGGCGGCTCCGGTGAACCAGTTCGCCAAGCTGCAAGGTTTCGACAATGTCCTGGTCCGCCTGCAGACCTCGCTCGACCAGGTCGAGCGGCGCCAGATAGCGGCGCTGAGCTCAGCCGAGGAGACCATGGAATCGCGCGTGCGCCGGATGCGCGGCGTGATCACCGACCTCGGCCTCGACATGTCGCAGCTCGAAGCCGCGACCCCGCGCGCGGCGATCGGCGGTCCCTTCGTGCCCGTCAAGCTGCCCGCCGACGCAGGCCCGTTCGAGCGGCAGCTCAACCGCATCAACATCACCCGCGCGCAGATGCAGCGCCTGAACGCGACGCTGGCACTGGTGCCCTACCGCAAGCCCGTGATCGGCGAAGTCGAGTTCACCTCGGGATTCGGCGTCCGCACCGACCCCTTCCTCGGCCGCCCTGCGATGCATACCGGCCTCGATTTCCGTGCCGCGATGGGCGATCCCGTCCGCGCCACCGCCAACGGCAAGGTGGTGTCATCAGGCTGGGCCGGCGGCTACGGCCGCATGGTCGAGATCGATCACGGCAACGGCCTCTCCACCCGCTACGGCCACCTGTCGGAGATCAACGTCAAGGTCGGTGAGACCATCAAGATCGGCCAGGTGATCGGCGCCGTCGGCTCGACCGGTCGTTCGACCGGCCCGCATCTCCACTACGAAACGCGCATCGACGGCGACGCAGTTGACCCGCAAAAATTCCTCCGCGCCGGCGTGCGCTTAAGCGCGGGCTGAGCGTTCATCGCGAGGCATTGTGGCCGACCTCGCCTGTGATCACATCACCGAACAGCTCCCAGGACTCACCGTTGAATCTCATCAGTTGCATCTGCTCGATCGGGAAATAGTCGTCCTGGGCAGTGTTGACCATGATGCCGGGCAGCATCAGGTCGGAGTGGAAATTCTTCAGGTTCGCAGCCTGCCTCATGACGTTTTCGCGCGTGAGGTTGTCACCGCATTGCTTTAAAACCTGGACCATCGCCTGCGCCTGCACGTAGCCATAAACGTTGTTCGCATTGGTCTTGTCGCCGTCAGGATAGTACCTGTCCATGAATGCCTGCCAGGTTTTCACGCCGGGATCGTCCTTCCACGTCGGATCGGTTGGATCCTTCAGATAGACCGTGGAGATGATATCTTTCGCGTATTGCAGGCCGGCCGGCTTCAACACGGATGCAACCGAGGTCGCGGTGTTGGCCAGGAAGAATTTCGGTTTCCAGCCGAGTTCGCCGACCTTGCGGATCGCCTGCGCCGAGCCCTTTGGTGCGGCCCAAGAGAAAAAGATGTCGGCACCCGAATCGTGCAATGCGACGATCTGGGAATCGACACTGGGATCGCTCACTTCATAGGATTTGTCAGCGATAATCATGCTCGCCTTGTCGCCGAGCCCATCCTTCAAGCCCTTGAACTGATCCTTGCCGGCGTCGTCGTTTTGCCAGAACACGGCGATCTTGCTGTTTGGAAAATGCTCGAGGATGTACTTGGCGTAGATCCTGCCTTCGCTCTGGTAGTTGGGCTGAAAGCCCATGGTCCATGGAAAATTCTTGGCGTCCCCGAATTTGGTGCCGCCGGACGCGACGAAAAGCTGCGGCACCTTCTTGGCATTCATGTATTTCATAATGGCCGAATTGGAGGGCGTGCCCAGCGGCTGGAAGATCAGGAGCACTTCGTCGCTTTCCACCAGCTTACGCGCCTGCTCGATCGCCTTTGGCGGACTATAGGCGTCGTCGTAGGAGATAAAATCGATCTTGCGTCCGTTGATGCCGCCCTCGGCATTGATCATCTTGAAATAGGCCGCTTCGGTCCTCCCGATCACGCCATAGGATGACGCAGGCCCGCTATAAGGCATGATGTTGCCGACCTTGATCTCCGTGTCACTGGCGCCGGGATCATATTTCTTCTCGGCGTTGGCCGCGGTCACGAGGATCATCGCGACAGCGAACACTGTCGGCGCCACAAGCTTCTGCATGCGAAGCAGCATTGTTTTCTCCCTTTTCAATCTTGTTTTTGTGCGAGTGTTGCAAGGCTTCGGCCACGCTGCAAGCACGCACTTATTCCGCGCGACGAAACAGCATTGTTGTGCAGCGCCAATTGTGGTTGATGCGGGCAATCGCACTGACAGAGGCGCTGCACTTGGAACCGAACACGCGAATTGGTCCGCGACATCGCCGGCTCGCCGCTACAGGTTTTCGCGCCGCGCGATGGCTGGCGGCGAAGACGATGGGAGCGGCCGGTTTCCATCAGCTCGGCTCCGAGTTTGCACAAGCGCGGATTGCCGCTGTGCGCGACAAGCTCGCGCGCGGCGAGACCGTTTATCTTGCAGGCCTCGGTGCTCCCGGCACGCACAATTCAGGCATCGCACTGGTCGAGGTGACCCAGCGTGACGGCCCGCGCCTGATCGTCAACAACGAGGAAGAACGCTTCTCCGGCAACAAGCACACCACGGAATATCCGGAAAAATCGATCGACGCCGTTGTCGCGACGCTACGAGGCATGGGACGAGATATCGGCGCGATCGACGCCTGGCTGACAGGCTGGGACTATCCGACGCTGGCCGGCACGCTGGCGCGTTCGGTGCTGGAAGAGCTGCCGCAAAGCCTGAAATTGCTTCGTGCCACAGAGGCCGCCGGCTTCGAGAGCCGCCGCCTCGAGCAGATGACGCGGACGCCAAAGATCCTCGCTCGCCAGCTCAAGCTTTCCGAGCGCGTGCCTTTGATCTGCCTCCCGCACCACGACAACCATGCCTGGTTCTCGTTTGCGGCTTCTCCGTTCAGAGATGACGACGAGCCAGTCGCCATCGCCGTGCTCGACGGCACCGGCGATCTCGGCTCGGTCTCGCTCTATGTCGTCGAGAAAGGCGCGATGCGCCAGCTCTACTGCAACGAGAGCATGTTCGATTCACTCGGTGCCTTCTACAGCGTGATCTCTTCGACGCAGGGCGGCTGGACCTGGCTGTCCTGCGAGGGACGCTACATGGGCGCAGCCGCCTGGGGCGACATGAGCCGATCGGGCAATCCCTATTATCGGCGGCTCCGTAAGGTGCTGCATCTCGGCGCTGACGGCGAAGTCTGGCTCAATCGCGCGATGGCGAACTGGTACGCCGACCCGTTCGAGAATCCCTACAAGGCCGCATTGACCGACATCCTCGGCGAACCGCTCAAGCCGGCTCAACTTTGGAATCCCGATGCGGTGCTGCGCGTCGAGGATATCAAGCACCGCCCCGACACGCAGGATCGACTCGACAAGGCCGCGGCGACTCAGCTCGTGTTCGAGGATGCGATGATCCACGTTGTGGATCATCTGTTGCGCCTGACCGGCGCCCGCCAGCTGGTGCTGACCGGCGGCGTTGCGCTCAACGCCGTCGGCAACATGCGGCTGGTCGAGCATTTCGACGAAAGCTGGTTTGCCAATGCGCAGGGCCGTCGCGCGCAGTTGCACCTGTGGGTGCCGCCGGTGCCCGGCGATCCCGGCGTCACCATCGGCGCCGCGTGGCTGTTCGCGCATCTCGCCGGCGCGCCGCGCGGTGCGCCGATGACGCATGCGTTCTATTGCGGCACGCCTGCGACCTCTGACGACATTGCGACCGCGCTGAAAGCGGACGACATCGCTTCAGAGCGGATCGGCGACATCTCGACGCCTGAGGGACGCGATGCCATCGCCGACCTGATGGCGTTCATGGTGGCGCAGAACGGCGTCATTGCGATCTATCAGGGCGCAGCCGAGACCGGTCCACGCGCGCTCGGCCATCGCTCGATCCTTGCCAACCCCTGCGATCCCGATACGCGAGAGCGATTGAATGAACGCGTGAAATATCGCGAGGCGATCCGCCCGCTGGCGCCGATGGCGACGCTGGAGGCCGCGCAACACTATTTCGAGCTGCTGCCCGGCGCCTCCGACGACGACTACAACGCCTATAACTACATGGTGCTCACGGCACGGTCGAAGCCGCACGCGCGCGACAAGATCCCCGCAGTCATCCACGCCGACGGCACCGGCCGCATCCAGATCGTGCGCGAAACGGACGATCCCCTCACCTACGCCTATCTCAAGGCGCTCGGCCTCCGTATCGGTGTCGAGCTGTCCGTCAACACGTCGTTCAATGTCGCAGGCCCGATCGCGCAGACGCCGAGCCAGGCCATCGACACGCTGCGCCGCTCCAAAGGGCTGGACGCCGTGATCATGGTCGCAAGCGATGGCACCGTATACGCCGCATGGCACGGCGGCGAACGCGATAGCGGACGGTTCACGGGATGGCTGTCGGAGTGGAAGAGCGCGCAGCCGGTTGCATGAGCAAGCCTAAACGGCGCTTCCTTTATTTAATCGACGTCCTCGATCGCGCCAGTCGTCGTGCCGAATGCCTTTTGCGCCAACGTGGCCGCCATGAACTCATCGAGGTCGCCGTCGAGCACGCCGGCGGTATCGGAGGTCTGCACGCCCGTGCGCAGGTCCTTCACCATCTGGTAGGGCTGCAGCACGTAGGAACGGATCTGGTGGCCCCAGCCGATATCGGTCTTGGCGGCCTGATCGGCGGCCGCCTGCTCCTCGCGCTTCTTCAATTCGATCTCGTAGAGCCGGGCGCGCAGCATGTCCCACGCCTGCGCGCGGTTCTTGTGCTGTGAGCGGCCGGCCTGACAGACCACGGCGATGCCGGTCGGGATATGGGTCAGGCGCACCGCGGATTCGGTCTTGTTGACGTGCTGGCCGCCGGCGCCGCCGGAGCGCATGGTGTCGGTGCGAACATCCGACTCCTTGATGTCGACCTTGATGCTGTCGTCGACCACCGGGAAGATCTGCACGCTCGAGAACGAGGTGTGGCGGCGCGCATTGGAATCGAACGGCGAGATCCGGACCAGGCGGTGCACGCCCGCTTCGGTCTTCAGCCAGCCATAGGCGTTATGGCCGCTGATCTGGATGGTGGCCGACTTGATGCCCGCTTCTTCGCCCTGGGATTCCTCGAGAAACTCGACCTTGAAGCCATGCTTCTCCGCCCAGCGCGTGTACATGCGAAGCAGCATCTGCGCCCAGTCCTGGCTCTCGGTGCCGCCAGCGCCGGCATGGACTTCGAGATAGGAGTCGAACTTGTCGGCCTCGCCCGACAGCAGCGCTTCCAGTTCGCGCCGGGCGACTTCCTTCTTGAGGTCCTTGAGCGCCTTCTCGGCTTCCGCGACGACGCCCTCATCGTTCTCGGCCTCGCCGAGCTCGATCATGCCGACATTGTCGTCGAGCTCGCGCTCGACCTTGCTGATGCCGGACAGCGCATCCTCCAGCGAGGTGCGCTCCTGCATCAGTTTCTGGGCTTTCTGGGGATCGTTCCAGAGATCAGGATCTTCGGCGAGCTTGTTCAGCTCGGCCAGCCGTGCCGTCGATTTCTCGACGTCAAAGATGCCTCCTCAGCAGCCCGACCGACTGCTTGATCTCTTCAACAAGGCGTTCGACTTCCGCGCGCATGATCTTTCTGGTCTGAATTATGAATGTCTGGTGGGGATGTAGCGGCCGAAGCGCTGAAGCGCAATCGGCCGCGGGCCCATTTCCCGATGATTTGGCGCTTCAGCTCGCTAATACAATCCGCCGGGACGCATGATCGCACCCGCGTCGGGCGCGACCGCCGGCGGCAACCGGCCCTCGGCATCGGCCACACCGATGGCGGAGTAGCTATCCGGCGGCGCCGTGCCCGGCTTGAAGGCTTCCAGGATGGTGCGTCCACCCTCGCCCGGGCCAGCGCGCATGCCGCTCTTGGAGTCGACGCGGACCAGCTTGATGCCGGCCGGGATCTTGAACGGCGTTGCCGGCTTCTCCGCCAGCGCAAGCTTGAGGAAATCGCGCGCGACCGGCGCAGCCAACGCGCCGCCGGTGGCTTTGCGACCGAGATTGCGCGGCTTGTCGTAACCCAGATAGACGCCGACCACGAGATCCGGCGAGAAGCCGATGAACCAGACGTCCTTCTCGTCATTGGTGGTCCCGGTCTTGCCGGCAATCGGCTTGCCGACTTCCTTCACCGCGGTGGCGGTTCCGTACTGGACCACGCCCTCCATCATCGATGTGATCTGGTAGGCCGTCATCGGATCGAGCACCTGCTCGCGGCGATCGATAAGCTGCGGCTCAGCCTGATTCTTCCAGCCTCCGGGGGCGTCACAGCCGCGACATTCGCGCTGGTCGTGCCTGTAGATGGTGTGCCCGTAACGGTCCTGGATACGGTCGATCAACGTCGGCTTCACGCGGCGGCCGCCATTGGCAAACATCGAATAGGCCGTGACCATCCGCATCACCGTGGTCTCACCGGCACCGAGCGCGTAGGAGAGATAGTTCGGCAGTTCGTCATAGACGCCGAAGCGCTTGGCGTATTCGCCGATCAGGGGCATGCCGATGTCCTGCGCCAGCCGCACCGTCACGGTGTTCAGCGAGCGCGCCAGCGCGTTGCGTAGCGTGGTCGGACCGTAATACTTGCCGGTCGAATAATTCTCCGGACGCCAGACGCCCGCGCCCTGCCCCTGGTCGATTTCGATGGGCGCGTCGACCACCACGGTGGACGGCGTGTACCCGTTATCGAGCGCGGTCGAATAGACGATCGGCTTGAACGACGAACCCGGCTGCCGATAGGCCTGGGTGGCGCGGTTGAACTGGCTCTGGTCGAACGAGAAGCCGCCAACCATCGCCAGCACACGGCCGGTCCAGGGATCCATCGCGACCATGGCGCCGGAGATCTCCGGCAATTGCCGCAGCCGGTACTGGCCCTCCACTGCCGTCCCCTCCTTGGTCACCAAGGGGTCCGCATAAATGACGTCACCGGGCGAGAGCACCTGTGACACCGCCGTTGGCGTCCGCCCCCGTGCCGCGCCGGAAGTCGGCCTTGCCCAGCGCATGCCATCGAGCGTGATGAGGCCGGTCTGCCGCTGCTTGCTGACGGCGCCGCCGAGTTCGCGGCCAGGCTGGAATCCGATGCGTGCCGACTGGTCGCTGGTCTCGAGCACCACCGCCAGTCGCCACGGCGAGATGTCGGAGAGCGATTTGACCTCGGCGAGCTTCACGCCCCAATCGCCGGAAACATCGAGCTTGGTGATCGGGCCGCGCCAGCCCTGCCCTTCGTCGTAGTTGACGAGGCCGGCGGCCATGGTCTTGCGCGCCATCACCTGGATCTTCGGATCAAGCGTGGTGCGCACCGAGAGGCCGCCCTCGTAAAGCTTCTTCTCGCCGTAGCGCTCGAAAATGTCGCGGCGGACTTCCTCGGCAAAATATTCGCCGGCAAAGGTGTGCGAGCCATTGCTGCGATTGGTGACGATCAGCGGATCCTTGCGCGCCTTGTCGGCGTCGGCCTGCTTGATCCAGCCATTTTCGAGCAGGCGGTCGATCACGTAGTTGCGGCGCTCGATCGCGCGATCGCGGTTGCGCACCGGATGCAGCGCCGCCGGCGCCTTCGGCAGCGAGGCCAGATAGGCGGCTTCGGCGACGGTCAGTTCATTCACCGACTTGTCAAAATAGACCAGCGAGGCGGCGGCTACGCCATAGGCACCAAGGCCGAGATAGATTTCATTCAGATAGAGTTCGAGGATGCGATCCTTGGAGTAAGCGCGCTCGATGCGCATCGCGAGCAGCGCCTCCTTGATCTTGCGCGCGAACGAGACCTCGTTGGTGAGCAGGAAGTTCTTGGCGACCTGCTGGGTGATCGTCGATGCACCCTGTGGCCGGCGGCCCGAGCCGTAGTTCTGGGCGTAGAGAATCGCCGCGCGCGCCATGCCGGAGAAGTCGATGCCACCGTGCTCGTAGAAATTCTTGTCTTCGGCCGCGAGGAACGCGTTGATGACGAGCTTGGGCACCGCCTGGATCGGCAGATAGAGCCGCCGCTCCTTGGAATATTCACCGAGTAGCGAACCGTCGGACGCATGCACGCGCGTCATTACCGGCGGCTCATAGTCCTGAAGCTGCGAATAGTCCGGCAGGTCCTTGGAGAAATGCCAGATCGCGCCCGCGACGCCGGCTACGCCAACCAGGAACACGACGGTCCCCGCGGCGAACAAGAAACCCATGAACCGCACCAGCAAGCGCATTATCGAAGTTCCGTTCCAACCCTAACGCGCCGGCCAGCCGGCGACAGTTCCTCGTTGCGAATGCCGGCCCTAACTAGCTGCCGGTGCTTGAGGCGAACAATACAGCGCTCCGCAGACAAAATCGGCCGATTCCGCGAGGCCCCCAGACAACTGTCGTATACCGTTGCCGCTGTGGCCAAACTAGGGCCTCCCGGTTCCGAGCGGCGCCTTTTCCCGACACCTGTCACTTGTCCGGCGTGGTCGTCGCGAGTCGCTTGGCGAAAAAGGTGTCAATGGCCTGCAGCATCGAGTCGACCGTCTTGTTGCGCCAGTTCTCAGATACCAGGTGTTCCAGATCGCCCTTGTTGGAGACATAGCCGAGTTCGACCAGGACCGAGGGCACGTCGGGCGCCTTCAGGACCCGAAAGCCCGCCGATTTCAGCGGATGCTTGTGCATCCGCGCCGCCGTCTTCATCTCGGACACCAACAGCCGCGCAAAGCGGTTGGAGAATGTCTTGGTCTCGCGACGGGTAAGATCGATCAGGATATCGGCGACCTCGGTCGGCTCATCCGACAGGTTCACCCCGGCGATGGCGTCCGCCTTGTTTTCGGCTTCCGCCAGCCGCTCCGCTTCGGCATCGGAGGCCTTGTCCGAAAGCGTGTAGATGGTCGCCCCCTGCGCGTCGCCTTCCCGGCGCGGCAGCGCGTCGGCATGGATCGAGACGAACAGCGCCGCCGACTGGTTGCGGGCGACTTTGACCCGGTCGTTCAGGGGGATGAAAGTGTCGTCAGTGCGGGTCATGACGACCCGGTATTTGCCCGACTTCTCGATCCGGTCGCGCAATGCGAGCCCGAATCCGAGCACGAGGTTCTTCTCCAGCTCGCCGTTCGACTGGGTGCCGTTGTCGATGCCGCCATGACCGGGATCGATCACGATCAGGGGCCGCGAATCCGTCGGCTCGCCCGGTTTTGCGCTGGGCGTTCCCTCCGCCGGCATCGCCGCCTTGGCCTCCGCAACGGCCGGCTTCAGCTCCGGCCGGTCTTCCCGCGCAAGCTGCTGGGTGAAGGCGTTGCGATCGACCTGCTCCAGTTCCAGGATCAGGCGCGGCGGCTGGCCGTTGGCCGCGTCGAGCACGTAGGAATTGGCGATCTTCGCCGGCCCCGTCAGATCAAAGACGATTCGCGACCCGCCCGGCATCACCAGGCCGTAGCGGAATGCCTTCACCAGCCCGCGCCCGGTATTGCCGGTTCCAGGGGGAAGCTGGAATGTCACCTGGGGAATGTCCACGACCACCCGATAGGGATCGGCGAGCGTGAAGGCGCGGTACTGGATCTTCTTGTCGAGGTCGACGATGAACCGGGTCTGCTTGGCGTCTCCGGCCAACCGGGCTTCAGAAACGACCGGAAAATCTGTGCTTGCAGAAGGGCTTGGCGGGGTTACTTCAGCTGCGCTGGGAACAATGATCGGGCCGCACAGCAACGCTGCGGCGCACAATAGCCCGCATCCCAGTAAAACCCGTCGATTTGCGCGGTCCGCCACGATTCGGCGCCCTCCGAGCCGTCGTCATACCGCATTAGAACCACAGGGTTAACGAGACCCTAATACCGCAGGGGCGAAATGGTTCGACTGTTGCCCCGCCGCGACGCTCCCTTGCGCGTGACGATCAATCCACGTATGTACGGAGTGCTGACGGCTAATACTCCCGGTTGTGTCGCGTTCAGCCTCCCGGTGCAGCGGTGGAACCTTCAAGCCCGAAGGAGCCAGCGTTTTTTCCCGGTCCCTCCCCAGCCAGCGCTGCGCGCGGCTGACATGGAGTGGCGGGTTTGAGCCCGAGCGGCGTCCGGCCCCAGACACATTCTGTGTGGCACGGGGCGGTTTGAGACACGGCAGGACTGATTATTCGGCCCTAAAGCATGATCCGGAGAACCGGCTACCGGTTTTTCGAAACGATCATGGTCAAACAAGGGGCCAGATATGCGATTGGCCGGCGAGCGCATTCGCGCCGCGCCGGGCCTTCAGCGAAGGATGCGGCGGTATTCTTGCCGCCAAAATATGTTCAGACGGGCCAACCGCTTAATGCGCCAGACTGTGTTGCCGACCAACACCCCCCAGACAATCGCGACTACGCGAGGCGAAAGCTCTGCACGCCGCTTTGTTCCGGTGGGAGGGGGCTTCGCACGGCGCTCCGATTTGCGTTTTGGCCTTCCCCTCACCCCCGAATCAGGTGGACCGTCGCGTCACCGGGCGGCGCAATTTGCGCGCGCCATGCACCGCGCCCGCCGCCTTCAAGAGCTCCAAAATGCCCAACAAGATGTTGATCGATGCCACCCACCCGGAAGAGACCCGGGTCGTCGTGGTCCGCGGCAATCGCGTCGAAGAATTTGATTTCGAGACTGCCCAACGCAAGCAACTGCGCGGCAATATTTACCTCGCCAAGGTAACGCGCGTAGAGCCGTCACTGCAGGCGGCCTTCATCGAGTATGGCGGCAACCGCCATGGCTTCCTTGCCTTCAGCGAAATCCATCCCGACTATTACCAGATCCCGGTCGCCGACCGTCAGGCGCTGATCGAGGCCGAAGAACGCGCTCATCGCGAGGCCGAGGAGGAGAGCGAAAGCCGGCCGCACCGCCGCCGCTCCCGCCACCGCAATGCCCGCCGCCGCGGCCATGGCGAACGCGTGCAGAGCGAGGTCGTCGAGGGCGCCGAGCGGCTCGATCCACAAGCCGATGAGGAACACGCGCTTCATGCGGAGGTCGAGCATCACGACCTCGAAGCCGAAGCGCATGAACACCACGAGCACGAAGCACACGAGCATCCTGACGATCACGTGCATGCTGACGAGCACGATCATCGCGATGAGCATGATCATGACGGGCGCGAGCACGGCGAACACGTACATGCTCATGACGACCCTCGTGCTCATGACGACCGTGATGATGCGCCCGCGCCGAGTGAAACCGCCGCAACCGAAGCGCAGCCCGACCCGGTTGTTGCCGCGGTAGAGGCATCGGTCGCCACTGCGGCTCCCGATGCCGGCGCCGAGGTCGAGGTGAACCACGAGCCTGAGCGCGCCCGCGAGGAGCAGGTCGAGGAAAACGCCGCCCATGCCGAGGACGCGGAACGAACCGCGGAACCGAGCGAGGAGCATCCGGCGTCCGAGGAGCGTACCCCCGCGGAACTCGTCGCTGAGGCTGCGCCGCACGACGAGCATGGCGCCGAGCCGCTCGGCGACGACGCGCATGACGATGAGGACGACGAAGAAGGCGAAGACGGCGAAGACGGCGAAGAAGAAGAAGAGGAAGTCGTCGAATCCGTCGGCGGCGACGACGTGCTCGAGGAGGTGCCGGAGCGCACCTTCCGTCCGCGCCGCCAGTACAAGATCCAGGAAGTCATCAAGCGCCGGCAGGTGATGCTGGTGCAGGTCGTCAAGGAAGAACGCGGCAACAAGGGCGCGGCGCTGACGACGTATCTTTCGCTCGCAGGCCGCTACGCAGTGCTGATGCCCAACACCGCGCGCGGTGGCGGCATCAGCCGCAAGATCACCTCGGCCCAGGACCGCTCGCGGCTGAAGGAAGTGGTGCAGGATCTCGACGTGCCCGAGGGCATGGGCATCATCCTGCGCACCGCCGGCGCCGCGCGTTCGAAGCAGGAGATCAAGCGCGACTTCGAATATCTGATCCGCATGTGGGAAACCGTGCGCGACCTGACCCTGAAGTCGCAGGCCCCCACCCTCGTCTACGAGGAAGGGTCGCTGATCAAGCGCTCGCTGCGCGACCTCTACAACAAGGAGATCGACGAGATCATGGTTGCTGGTGAAGCCGGCTACCGCGAAGCGCGCGACTTCATGAAGATGCTGATGCCGGAGAACGTGCGCGCGGTGAAACAGTACCGCGACGGCCAGCCTTTGTTCTCGCGGATGGGCGTCGAGAGTCAGCTCGACGCGATGTTCTCCCCGACCGTGCAGCTACGCTCCGGCGGCTACATCGTCATCAACCAGACCGAGGCGCTGGTCTCGATCGACGTCAACTCCGGCCGCGCCACGCGCGAGCATCACATCGAGGACACCGCGCTCAAGACCAATCTCGAAGCGGCGGAGGAAGTCGCGCGGCAGCTGCGCTTGCGCGACCTCGCGGGCCTGATCGTCATCGACTTCATCGACATGGACGAGAAGCGCAACAACCGCGCGGTCGAGCGCAAGCTCTCTGACTGCTTGCGGCAGGATCGCGCGCGCATCCAGGTCGGGCGCATCTCGCATTTCGGCCTGCTCGAGATGTCGCGCCAGCGTATCCGCGCCAGCGTGCTCGAAAGCTCGACCGAGCCCTGCCCGCATTGCGGCGGCTCCGGCCATGTCCGCTCGGTCTCATCGGTGGCGCTGCAGCTTCTGCGCGGCATCGAGGAAATCCTGATGAAGGGCGCGACGCACAATCTCGTGGTGCGCACCCGCACCGACGTCGCGCTCTACGTCCTCAACCACAAGCGCGGCCATCTGCGCGATCTCGAAACCGCCTTCAAGGTCCAGATCTCGGTGGCGGCGGATGCGACCGTGAGCGGCCAGCAGTCCTACGTCATCGACCGCGGCGAGCAGGTGCACACGCTCGAAGCCGCCAAGGCGCTGCTTGCAGCGCAAGCCGCGTCCGCGCCGCAGCAGCTCGAAGAGTCCTATGACGACGAGGAGCCGTTCGACATCGAGGCGGAGATCGAGACCGAGGAGACGGAAGGCCTGGGCGACGAAACGGGCGCCGGCGAAGACGCCGATGGTCGGCGCCGCCGGCGGCGCCGACGGCGGCGCGGCCGCAGTGGCGAAGCCCGCGAGGCCGGCGTGCCGCGCGAGGATGGCGAGGCGTTGCCGCTTGCGCCCGAGACCGACGACGGCATTGCTGCCGAGGAAGTCGAGACCGACGAGGACGAGAGCGAGGAGCAGTCGGCTTTCGCTCGTGGTGAAGGCCAGAACGGCGAACGCCGTCCGCGGCGGCGTGGACGTCGCGGCGGACGCCGTCGCCGTGGCGGTGCTCATGGCGCCGATGAGGGTCTTGCCGCCTCTATTGCCGATGAGCTCGGCCCGCGCGCGGAGCCGGAAGCAGCGGAGGCTGTCGCCGATTTCGACGGCGGTTCGCCCGAGCCCGCACAGACACTGGTACAGCTCGAAGAACCAGTCGCAGAGCCCGAGCTGGTCGCGGAGATCGAGCCGGTCGCAGCAGAGATCGAGCCACAGCTGGCCGAGAGCCGGCAGCCGGAGCCGGTGGGCGTCTCCGCTCCGGATGAGACCACGCCGGAGAACGATCGCGCGACACGTCGCCGCTCGACCGTGCGCGAGAAAGTGAGCTTCGGCTCTCAGCCCGAGCCCACGCCCGTCGTGGTGGAGAGCGAGCCCCAGCCGATTCCGCCGGCAGAGCCTGCTCCCGCGGCGATCGCAGAGCCCGCCCCTGCAGCAACGACCGAAGCCTCGCCGCGCAAGGCCGGCTGGTGGTCGCGCCGCTTTGGTGGCGGTTAGAGCGTTTTCGAGCGAAGTGGATACCGGTTCGCGTGAAGAAAACGCGTCAAAACAAGAATCTAGAGCTTCGGTTCTGATTTAATCGGAACCGGAGCTCTGGAAGAGCGCGTAGCCCGGGTGAAGCGTCAGCGGAACCCGGGACTGCTCGCAAATACCAGACACAGGTGCCCCGGGTTACGCGTTCCGCTTCACCCGGGCTACGCAAGCTCCTCACCCCGTGGTGATCGCCGTCTCGACGTCTGACGGATCGATCTGCTTGTTCAGGTTGGCGTGCAGCTTCTTGTGGTTGAGCTCGCCCTCCCACCATGAGACGAACACCGCGGCGATGCCGTTGCCGGTGATGTTGGTCAGCGCTCGCACCTCGCTCATGAACTTGTCGATCGAGAATACGATAGCCATGCCCGGCACCAGAGCCGGATTGACCACGGTCAGCGTCGCCGCGAGCGTGATGAAGCCCGCGCCGGTGACGCCGCTCGCGCCCTTCGAGGTCAGCATCGCCACGACCAGGATGGTCAGTTGCTGGCCGAAGGTGAGATCGACACCCAGCGCCTGCGCGATGAACAGCGTCGCCAGCGTCATGTAGATGTTGGTGCCGTCGAGATTGAAGGAATAGCCGGTCGGCACCACCAGCCCGACCACCGGCTTGGAGCAGCCGAGCCGCTCCAGTTTCTCCATCAATTGCGGCAGCGCGCTCTCGGACGAACTGGTGCCAAGCACGATCAATAGCTCATCCTTGATGTAGGCGATGAACTTGAAGATGCTGAAGCCCATCACCCGCGCGATCAGGCCGAGCACGAGGACCACGAACAGGGCGGCAGTGGCGTAGAACAGCCCGATCAGGCCAATCAGGTTACCGAGCGCTGCGGGACCGAACTTGCCGATGGTGAAGGCCATCGCGCCGAACGCGCCGACCGGCGCCGCCTTCATGACGATGCTGATCACGCCAAACACCGCATGCGCGCCATCGTCGATGATGTCGCGCAGCCGCTCGCCGCGCTTGCCCATCGCCATCAGCGCGAAGCCGAACAGGATCGCGAACAGCAGCACCTGCAGGATGTCGCCGCGCGCGAACGCGCCGAACACGCTGTCGGGGATGATGTTGAGGACGAAATCGACGCTCTTCTGCGCTTCCGCCTGCTTGACGTAGCTGGCGACCGCTGCGGCGTCCGGCTTGGCGGCGAGCCCATGGCCGATCTGGAACAGGTTGCCCATGATCAGGCCGAGGATCAGCGCGAAGGTGGAGACGATCTCGAAATAAACCAGTGCCTTGACGCCGACGCGGCCGACCTTGCTGGCGTCCTGGATATGGGAGATGCCCGAGACCACCGTGCAGAAGATGATCGGAGCGATCACCATCTTGATCAGCTTGATGAAGCCGTCACCAAGCGCCTTGATCCAGTCGTTGGTGGCAAGGCTCGGCCACAGCCAGCCGACCACGATGCCCAGCACGATCGCGATCAGCACCTGGACATAGAGGATTCGGTACCACGGTTTTGATGTGCTGGCCTCAGCAGGCCCGCTCGTCGCAATCGTTGCCATGACTCTCACTCCTACTCGAAGATGCGGAAGGCCGATCCGCCGGGCTATGCGGGGATGACCGTCTCAAAAATCAGATTGATCGATGATGGGCTGGGCCCAGGCCCTGTTACGTGCGGCGCTCGGCGAGCCGGCGCGCGGTCTGCAGGACGGGCCCGCTCAACAGTCCGGAGAATTCATCCGACCGGTTCGGCCACAGCACCGAAGCAAGGGGAAAATGCCTGGTGGCGGCGGAATCCGATACCGATCTGACTGACAAGGCCAACTCCGGGGTGTGACAAACTGGCGCGCTATTTAAGCCAACCAGCGATCCGCGCAACCGCTTCCTGCATCTCCTCTGCGGACCGCGCATAGGAAAAACGGATGAAGGCGCGGCCATGAATCGGATCGAAATCGACGCCCGGCGTCGCCGCGACATGGGCCTTTTCCAGCATGTCGCGGGCAAATTCGAAGCTGTCGGCCGTAAAGTCCGACACATCGGCATAGAGGTAGAATGCACCATCCGCGGGCAGGAACTTGGTCAGCCCCGCCTTCGGCAGCCCCTCGATCAGGATGCGCCGGTTTTCCTGATAGCCGCGCTTGATCGCTTCCATCTCTTCGCGGCCATCGAACGCGGCTTCGGCTGCGATTTGCGACAGCGTTGGCACCGATATCGAGAGATTCTGCTGTAACCGCTCGATCGGGCGCACCAGCGGCTCGGGCACGACTATCCAGCCGACCCGCCAACCGGTCATGCAGAAATATTTCGAGAACGAATTGATCACGAGGGCGTGTGGGGACAGTTCGGCTGCCGTCACCGCCGGAAACGCGTAGTCGAGCCCGTGATAGATCTCATCCGAGATGAAGCGGATGCCGGCGCTCTCGGCTGCCGCCATCAGGCTTGCGAGCGCATCGCGCGACATCATCGTGCCGGTCGGATTGGCGGGGCTGCCCACCAGAACGCCCTTGAGCGGCGCCTTGCGATGCGCATCCAGCAACGCCTCGCCGGTCAGCGCATGCCGCGTCTCGTTCGTCGTCTCGATCAGCACCGGCTCGCAGCCGAGCGCGGTCAGGATATGCCGGTATGGCGGATAGCCGGGCACCGTGACCGCTACGCGATCGCCCGGCTCGAACATCGCGAGAAACGCCAGGATGAAACCACCCGACGAACCCGTCGTGACCACGATGCGCTCGGCATCGACCTCGCATCCATACGTCTCGCGATAATGCCGCGCGATGCGCGCGCGCAGCGAGGGAATGCCGAGCGCGGAGGTATAGTCGATCCGTCCATCATCGAGCGCCGCGCGGGCGGCCGCAATCGCCACCTGCGGCGCCGGCGCCGCAGGCTGGCCGACCTCCATATGGATCACATGGCCGCCCGCCGCCTCGATTCGTGCGGCCGCCGCCATCACGTCCATCACCATGAAGGGCGGAACCTCGCTCCGTCCCGAGGCGGTCAAAAGGTGATTCACGCGGTCTCTAAGTGTCGCTTCGAGCATGGATATCTGCTATTTGGGCCGGCGTCGCCGGTTTCGGGTTCCGTAACGACCGGTTGCGCCCCAGACTGGCCGCATTCGGCGGTTTGTTAGGGCATATAGTGTCTGTGGCCCGTCGCCAATCGCTAAGACCGCTCCATGCTGCTCCGTTTAGCGCTTCGCAGGAAGACCCTGAAATTGACTGCGCTCGCCACCGCAATCGCGCTGGCGGTTGCGCCGACGATGGCGCTGGCGCAGCAGAACAAGGGTCCGCCGATCCTGCGCGACACCGAGGCCGAGCAATTGCTCCGCGACTACACCAGGCCGATCCTGCGCAGCGCGGGACTGGAGAAGCAGAATATCCAGATGGTCATCATCAACGACAGCAGCTTCAACGCTTTCGTTGCTGACGGCCGGCGCATCTTCGTCAATTACGGCGCGCTCATGCAGTCGGAGACGCCGAACCAGATCATCGGCGTGCTCGCGCACGAAACAGGACATCTCGCCGGCGGCCATCTCGCAAAGCTCCGCGAGCAACTGGCGCAGGCGCAGACCCAGATGATCATTGCCATGCTGCTCGGCGCCGGCGCGATGGTCGCAGGCGCACGCAGCGGCGGTGGCAACAACGGCCTCGCCAATGCCGGTGCGGCAGCGGTGGCTGCGCCGCAGGAAGTGGTCCGCCGAACGCTGCTCTCCTATCA
This sequence comes from Bradyrhizobium sp. Ai1a-2, assembly GCF_000426245.1. Lineage (GTDB taxonomy): Bacteria > Pseudomonadota > Alphaproteobacteria > Rhizobiales > Xanthobacteraceae > Bradyrhizobium. The sequence goes on from NZ_AUEZ01000059.1 coordinate 45,106, forward strand.
GCGCCAGCAGGAAGAGAACGCCGACCGCGCCGGCGTGAAATTCCTGACCGCGACCGGCCAGTCCGCCAAGGGCATGTACGATACGTTCAAGCGCTTCACCGACGAGAGCCTGTTTGCGGCGCGCGGCGCCGATCCCTATCTCATGTCGCACCCGATGCCCGCTGACCGCGTGGCGGCGCTGGCGGAAATCGCACGATCCAGCCCCTATTGGGACAAGAAGGACGATCCGGCGCTGCAAATGCGCCACGACATGGTGCGCGCCAAGATCTCCGCCTTCATGGAGCGGCCGGACACCGTCTATCGCCGCTATCCCTCCTCCAACAACAGCCTACCCGCCCGCTACGCACGAGCGATCTCGACCTATCTGCACGGCGATCTCCGTAGCGCGCTTGCCCAGATCGACGGCCTGATCCAGGCGCAGCCCAACAACGCCTATTTCTACGAACTGCGCGGCCAGGCGCTGCTCGAGGGCGGCAGGCCGGCTGAGGCGATCGCGCCATTGCGCAGGGCGGTGCAGCTCTCCAGCAACGCACCCCTGATCGAGATGCTGCTCGGCCAGGCGCTGGTCGCGACCAACAACAACGCCTACACCGATGAAGCCATCAACATCCTGCGCGCCGCGGTGGCGCGCGAGAGCGAGGCGCCGATCGGCTATATGCAGCTCGCCATGGCCTATGGCCGCAAGGGCGATTACGCGCAGGCCGACCTCGCCTCCGCGCAGGCCGCTTATCTGCGCGGCGATAGCAAGACCGCGCGCGAACTGGCCTCGCGCGCCAAGACGCGCTTTGCCATCGGAACCCCCGGTTGGGTCAAGGCTGACGATATTGTGAGCGCCCGGCCGCTGCCGGGTCAGAAAAACAACTAACCATCAACGTAAATCGTCTACAACGATTGCCAAACTGCATAAGGATTTGCCCATGCGCCCGCTCCGTTTTCTCGCTTCCGCCCTGCTCGCCGCAGCGCTCGCAGGCGCCTCGTTGCCCGCATCCGCGCAGGGCTTCTCCGATACGCAACGCAGCGACATCGAGAGCATCGTGCGTAATTACCTGATCACGCATCCCGAGGTGCTCGAGGAGGCGATGACCGAGCTGACCAAGCGCCAGGCCGCGGCCGAGGCAGAGAAGCATCAGGCGAGCATCGAGCAGAACGCGAATGTAATCTTCAACTCGCCGCGCGGCGTGACGCTGGGCAACAAGGACGGCGACGTCACCTTCGTTGAATTCTTCGATTACAACTGCGGTTACTGCAAACGCGCGATGACCGACATGCTCGACCTCATGAAGGCCGATCCCAAGCTGAAAGTCGTGCTGAAGGAATTTCCGGTGCTGAGCCAGGGCTCGGTGGAAGCCGCGCAAGTTGCTGTCGCCGTGCGCATGCAGGATCCGACGGGGAAGAAATATCTCGACTTCCATCAGAAGCTGCTCGGCGGCCGCGGCGCCGCCGACAAGGCACGTGCGATGGCCGTCGCCAAGGAAGTCGGCCTCGATATGGCCAGGCTCGAGAAGGACATGGCGGGCCCGGAAGCGAAGGCGACCATCGAAGAGAACTTCAAGCTCGCGGAAGCCATGGGCATGAACGGCACGCCGAGCTACGTGATCGGCAAGCAGGTCGTGATCGGCGCGGTCGGGCTGGAGAATCTGAAGGAAAAGATCGGCATCGCCCGCTGCGGCAAGGCGACGTGCTGACGTAACAGCAAAGCAATATCATCGGATGCAAAAGGCCGGCTCTGCAGCCGGCCTTTTTGTTTGTGCAGTTCTGCACACTTGAGTTCATCGCGCATTCACAAAACAAACCGCGCGGAACCGATATCGGTTCGGAACATCGCTCTCCTCCTTTCGTTGTCGGCGCGGGCAATGCAGGACTTCTTGAGGAGGAATCGAAATGACGAACCGCTTGTTGATTTCGGTCGCGACAGCGGCCTTGATCGCGGGAACCGGCTTTGCGAATGCGCAGGGCACCGGCACGAGCCGCGAGTCGCCGTCGTCCGGCGGCGGCGCTACGACGCAGCACAGCTCGCCATCAGGTGGCGGCGCGTCTTCAGGCACGATGAATCGCGATAGCGGTGGCACCACCGGTACGAGTGGCGCTGAGCAATCCGGCAAAGGCTCGAGTTCTTCGGGCATGAGGTCGGATTCCGACAGAGGTGGTGCGGCCGACAGGAACGCGCAGGACACCACGCCCGGCCAGAAGTCGAAGAGCATGAGCTCTGAGAACGAGAAGGCCAAGGGCGAGAAGGACCGCAGCAACACGAAGGCTGAAGGCCGCGAAGGTCGTGATCGTGACCGCATGAATGCCGAGACTCGCGACAAGAGCGGCGGTACCGCCGCCGAGAGCCGCGACAAGACCGGCACGGAAACGCAGCGCGGCGCGACCGACACCAGCCGTTCGCAGAGCACGACCGGCAACGCCGCGACCTCGGCAACTGCGGCTCCGCCGGCCGAGAAGCGGACCCAGATCACCTCCGCAATCAGGTCGGAGCGTGTCGAGGAGGTCAAGAACGTGAACTTCAACGTATCGGTCGGCGCCACCGTGCCTACGACCGTGCGTTTCCACCCGCTTCCGTCCCGGATCGTCGAAATCTATCCGGAATGGCGCGGTTATGACTTCATCCTGGTCAATGGCCGCTATGTGATCCTGCGTCCCGAGACGCATGAGATCGTCTACATCATCGAGGGCTAACGACAGGTCCAACAGCGAGGGCGGTCCCAAGCCGCCCTCGCTTTATCTTGTCCGCCGGTCACGGCGGAACGGCGGGCCACCGCCCACCACCGCCCGTGGGCTTTTCCACAGAAGTTGGTTAATTAGCGTTTTCCGTGAGTTAGCCGGGTTATCTGACAGCTTGAACAAGCCGTTTGAACCGGTTTCCGACAAACCTAAAGCTTTCCCTCGGGTCCGTTGTTACCTATAAACCCGCGACCTGGAGCAGGATCCGGAACCCCCGGTTTCCGAAAGGATCCTGCCCGAAACGCTTTAGCGCTATTTCTTGGAATTCCGGATGGCCCAGGCTCCTGCCGCGACGATCTACGTGCTCAACGGCCCGAACCTCAATCTGCTCGGGACGCGTGAGCCCGAGACCTATGGCCATGCCACGCTCGCCGATGTCGAGAAGCTCTGCAGGGATACCGCGGCCCAGTTTGGCTTCACCGCGGACTGCCGGCAGTCCAATCGCGAGGGCGAACTGATCGACTTCATCCATGAGGCGCAGGCGAAGCAGGCGGTCGGCATCATCATCAATGCGGGGGCCTATTCCCATACCTCGATCGCGCTGCATGACGCGCTGGTCGGGGTGAAAATTCCGACCGTCGAAGTGCATATCAGCAACATTTATGCCCGCGAGAGCTTCCGGCATCATTCCTTCACTGCTAAAGCCGCCTTTGCGTCGCTTTGCGGCTTCGGCATCGATGGCTATCGCCTCGCGATATCAGGCCTCGCCGCCAGGATCGGCGCCAAGGCGAGAGCCTGACGCATTCCCCGTCATCAGACAGAGAGTTTCGGACCAAGATCATGGCGCGCCAGCCTGAGGACAAATCCGCCGCAAAGCCCGGCAAAGAGAACGACAAGGATGACGCCGCGCTCATCCGCGAACTCGCGCTCCTGCTCGACGAGACCAATCTGACCGAGATCGAGATCGAGCGCGCGGGCGTCCGGCTTCGCGTCGCGCGCAACATCAGCATTGCTGCAGCCGTGCCGGCCGCCGTCGCGCCGGCCATGCCGGTGGCCGCCCCCGTGGGCGCCGCTGCCGCAGCCGCAACCGATCTCGCCAAACATCCGGGCGCAGTGCCCTCGCCCATGGTCGGCACCGCCTATTGGGCGCCGGAGCCGGGCGCAAAACCCTTCATCGAGGTCGGCAGCAAGGTGACCGCCGGACAGACGCTGCTGATCATCGAAGCGATGAAGACGATGAACCAGATTCCGTCGCCGCGCGCGGGCACCGTGACGCAGATCCTTGTCGAGGACGGCCAGCCGGTCGAATTCGGCGAGCCGCTGGTAATTATCGAATAGCGAATGGTGAGTGGCGAGTAGCGAGTGGTAAAGAATGCCCCATTCGCTATTCGCCATTCGCCACTCGCCTCCTGAGGCGCCATGTTCGACAAGATCCTGATAGCCAACCGCGGTGAAATCGCGCTGCGCGTGCTGCGCGCCTGCAAGGAGCTCGGCATTTCGACGGTGGCCGTGCATTCGACCGCGGATGCGGACGCTATGCATGTGCGGCTCGCTGACGAGAGCGTCTGCATCGGGCCGCCGCCGTCGAAGGACTCCTATCTCAACATTCCCGCGCTGCTCGCGGCCTGCGAGATCACGGGCGCCGAAGCGGTGCATCCCGGCTACGGCTTCCTCTCCGAAAATGCCCGCTTCGCCGAGATCCTGGCCGAGCACAATCTGCATTTCATCGGACCGAAGGCCGAGCACATCCGCCTGATGGGCGACAAGATCGAGGCCAAGAAGACCGCGAAGCGACTCGGCATTCCCGTCGTTCCCGGCTCCGACGGCGCCGTAAGCTCCGATGACGATGCAATGGCGATCGCCAGCTCGATCGGCTTCCCGGTGCTGGTGAAGGCCGCCGCCGGCGGCGGCGGGCGCGGCATGAAAGTCGCGCACAGCGAAGCCGATCTGGCGCTGGCGCTTTCGACGGCCGCCGCCGAAGCGCGATCCGCTTTCGGCGACGCCTCGGTGTATCTCGAGAAATACCTGCAGAAGCCGCGCCACATCGAGATCCAGGTGCTCGGCGACGGCCGCGGCGGCGCCATTCATCTCGGCGAGCGCGACTGCTCGCTGCAGCGGCGCCACCAGAAGGTCTGGGAAGAAGGCCCCTCGCCGGTCCTCTCGGCCGCCCAGCGCGCCAAGATCGGCGAGACCTGCGCGAAGGCGATGCGGGACCTGAAATATCTCGGCGCCGGCACGATCGAATTCCTCTACGAGGACGGCGAGTTCTATTTCATCGAGATGAACACCCGCATCCAGGTCGAGCATCCCGTCACCGAGAGCATCACCGATATCGATCTCGTGCTCGAGCAGATCCGGATTGCCGCCGGCGGCGACCTGCCGGCGAAGCAGGACGAGGTCGCGATCATCGGCCACGCCATCGAATGCCGCATCAATGCGGAGAACCCGCAGACCTTCCGCCCTTCGCCTGGACGCATCTCGCAGTACCACCCGCCCGGCGGCCTGGGTGTGCGGATCGATTCCGCGGTGTACCAGGGCTACGTTATCCCGCCCTATTACGACTCGCTCGTCGGCAAGCTGATCGTGCACGGCAAGACGCGTGGCGAATGCCTGATGCGGCTGCGCCGGGCGCTGGACGAGATGGTGGTCGACGGCATCGAGACCACGCTGCCGCTGTTCCGCGCGCTGGTGCGCGAGCCGTCCATCATCGATGGCGACTATCACATCCACTGGCTGGAGCAGTATCTCGCCGGGCAGCCAAACGTGGGCTGACAGCCAATCAGTTCCATCCCGGATGGAACAAAGCGCGGAACCGTGCGTTTGCAGGGACCGGGATTTCCCACCCCAAGGACCGCTTGCACTCCACTGGATCCATGACACGAGGCACCCGTGACGTCTGACGCCAAGCGCCGACGCGCATTGGGGCAAATCCTGCTGCTCGCGGCGGGGCTTTTGGTGCTGGTCGTGATCAGCGCCGCCTCCGTCCTGCTAGTGAACAAGGCGCGCCAGGACAGCGCCCTGGTGGTCCACACCGTCGAGGTGGAAAACCAGATCAATGCCCTCCTGCTCGAGCTCCGCCGTGCCGAAAGCGCGGCCCGCGCCTATCTGCTGACCCGCTGGCCGGAATTCCTCACCGATCACGAGCAGGCCGTGGCCAACATCGTCCCCTATGCGGACAAGCTGGCGCGGTTCGCAGCCGACAATCCGTATCAGGTCGATAACGTGAAAAAGATGCGCGCGGCGATCGACATCCGGCTCGATCAGTTCAGGCGCGAAATGGAGTTCATCAAGCGCGACGAACCGGCCAGTGCCGCAGCGCTCGTCCGTGAAGCGGCCGCCGGCAACACCAATGCCATCATTCGCGACATCACGGACAAGATGCACGCCGAGGAAGGGCGGCTGTTCGATCTGCGGACGGCCAATGCCGACCGCACGCAGATACTGGCGTCCTCCGTCACCATCGCGGGGTCGTGCATCGTGATCGCGCTTGGCGCGATCGCGGCGTTCCAGGTGCGCCGTTCTACGCGCGTCCGCGATGAGGCCGAGACCAAGCTGCGAGACCTCAACGTCACGCTTGAGACCAGTGTCCAGGAGCGCACCGCCGATCTGCGCGAAGCCAATGACGAGATCCAGCGCTTCGCCTATATCGTCAGTCACGACCTGCGCTCGCCGCTCGTCAACATCATGGGCTTCACCAGCGAGCTCGACGAGCTGCGCGGCGACATCTTCAAGCGGATCGCCGCCCTGAGCCACATCGGCTCGGAAGCTGCGGCACTCCCGGAGAACGCCACCGACAGCGCCGAGCCTGCGCTCGAGGGCGCCGACAAGCAGCTCTCCGACGATTTCTCCGAGGCGCTCGGCTTCATCAAATCCTCGATCGCCAAGATGGACCGCCTGATCAGCGCGATCCTCAATCTCACGCGCGAGGGCCGGCGCGAATTTCGTCCGGATCGGATCAACACCCGTGAGTTGATCGAGGGCATCGCCGCCACCGTGGCGCATCAGGCCGCCGAAGCGAATGCACAAATCCGCGTCGAGCCATTGCCTGATATCATCAGCGACCGTCTTGCGCTGGAGCAGATATTCTCCAATCTAATCGACAACGCGCTCAAATATCTGAGGGACGGTGTTCCCGGCGACATCGCGATCCGCGGGCGCACCAAGCTCGGCTTTGCGATCTTCGAAATCAGCGACAACGGCCGCGGCATCGATCCCAAGGATCACCAGCGCATCTTCGACCTGTTCCGCCGGGCGGGAACCCAGGACAAGCCCGGCCAGGGCATTGGCCTCGCGCATGTGCGAACGCTGGTGCGGCGTCTCGGGGGAACCATGTCGGTCGCCTCAGAACTTCACAAGGGCAGCACATTCACGATAACACTTCCAGTCAACTGGGCCGCCAACCGGAAGGCAGATTCATGAGCAATCCAGTCACCATCATCATGATCGAGGACGATGAAGGCCACGCGCGGCTGATTGAGCGGAATATTCGCCGATCCGGTGTCAACAATGAGATCATGCCGTTCACGAACGGTACAGACGCGGTCAGCTATCTCTTCGGCCCGGATGGAAGCGGCATAGACCAAAAGGGTCAGGCGCTGCTCATCCTGCTTGATCTCAACCTGCCTGACATGACCGGCATCGATATCCTGAGGCGGGTCAAGGAGAACAAGCACCTGAAGTCGACCCCTGTGGTGGTGCTGACCACCACGGACGATTCGCAGGAGATCAAGCGATGCTACGAGCTCGGCTGCAACGTCTACATCACGAAGCCGGTGAACTACGAGAGCTTTGCCAACGCGATTCGCCAGCTCGGACTGTTCTTCTCGGTCATCCAGGTTCCGCCAGCCATAGCATGAGCACCACGAGCACCACGAGCCCCACCCTGCTCTATATCGACGATGACGAGGCGCTGGCGCGGCTCGTCGACCGCGGCCTGACGCGGCTCGGGCTCAAGGTGGTGCATGCGGCGAGCGGTCAGGAGGGACTGGACCGCATCGCCAAGGGCGGCATCGACGTGGTCGCGCTCGACCAGTACATGCCGGGCCTCGACGGGCTCGAGACGCTCGAACAGATCCTGAAAATTCCTGACGCGCCGCCGGTCGTGTTCGTCACCGCTTCACAGGATTCCGCGATCGCCGTCACCGCGCTGAAGGCCGGCGCGGCGGACTATCTCGTCAAGGACATCCACGGCGAGTTCATTCCGCTGCTCCAGGTCGCCGTCAACGGCGCGCTGCGCCAGGCGGAATTGCAGCGGGCGCGCGACGAAGCGGAAGCTGAAATCCATGCCTCGCGCGACCGCTTCGCCGCGCTCGCCGCCGAGCGCGAGGTATTGCTCCGCGAGGTCAATCACCGCGTCGGCAACTCGCTGCAGATCATCGCCTCCCTCCTGCATCTGCAGGCGAGTTCGGCGACACAGGACGACGTCAAGGCCGCGCTCACCAACGCAATGGGCCGCGTCGCCGCCGTTGCCCAGGTGCACCGCCGCCTCTACACCTCCCACGACCTGAAGAGCGTGCTGTTGAACCAGTATCTGGAATCGCTCTTGGAAGATCTCCGCCGCTCGGCCGAAGGCAACCGGATGTCGCGGCTGACCTTGAAGGCCGAACCGATCGAAATCGATCCGGATCGCGCGGTCGGGATCGGCATCATCGTCAACGAGCTGGTGATGAATGCGGTGAAATACGCCTATCCCGAAGGCGCCGGCCCGATCCATGTCGAGCTCAAGGCCGAGGGCGACGATCTGGTGCTGACGATTTCCGATGACGGCGTCGGCCTCAACGTCAAGGCCGATCCGCGTTCCACAGGCCTCGGCCAGCGCATCGTCAGCGCCATGGCCTCCAAGCTCGAGGCCAGCGTCGAGCGCGATCCCGACCACAGCGGCACGCGGATCCTGGTGCGCTTTCCCCGCGCCAGTGCCGCAACGGCGAAATCCGCCAGCGCCGCCGCGAGCTAGAGCGTTTTCGAGCGAAGTGGATACCGGTTCGCGTGAAGAAAACGCGTCAAAACAAGAATCTAGAGCTTCGGTTCTGATTCAATCAGAACCGAAAATGCTCTAGCCTTTAAATCGTGGTCCGATTGGACGAAATCGGATCGTGATCTCATCCCGTTGTTTGAGCATGATCTTTTCGAAAAGCCGGCTTCCGCTTTTCCGGGCCATGCTCTTGCATCAGCCCCTATCGCGCCGCCCGCGCTCGCCTGCTATCCTGCAATCATGACATCGCGCGACTCTGCCGCATCCGAGATCACGCCCGACGTGCTGCTCCGTGCCTATGCCTGCGGCATCTTTCCGATGGCCGAGAGCGCCGACGACCCCACCCTGTTCTGGGTCGAGCCCGAAATGCGCGGCGTGATCCCGCTCAACGGCTTTCGCATCACCTCGCGGCTGGCGCGCACCGTGCGTTCGGATGTGTTCACCGTGACGGTCAACACCGCTTTCAAGGCCGTCATCGCCGGCTGCGCGGCGCCGGCCGAAGGACGCGAGGACACCTGGATCAACAACCGCATCCGCGAACTCTATGTCGGGCTGCATAAGCTCGGCCACTGCCACAGCGTCGAGGCCTGGCAGGACGGCGAGCTGGTGGGTGGTCTCTATGGCGTCAGCCTGGGACGCGCGTTCTTCGGCGAGAGCATGTTCCATACGGCCCGCGACGCCTCCAAAGTCGCCCTGGTGCATCTGGTGGCGCGGCTGATCGCCGGCGGCTTCGAGTTGCTCGATACGCAATATGTCACCGAGCATCTGCGCACCTTCGGTGCGCTCGAAATCCCGCGCCGCCGCTATCGCGCGCTGCTCGACCATGCAATCGCAGGCACACCCGCTGATTTCCTGAAGTTACCGACCGATCCGCCAATCAAGGGCGCCGATGCGCTCGCGATCATCGCGGAGCGCGCGTAAGTGTCGCCCGGATAAGGCGTGCGCAGACAAGCAACGCAATCAGCGCGCCGCTGTTTGCACTTCCGCAGACGCCTAGGTCGTGTGGACAATTACCTTAGCCAGAGCAGTGTTGCGGCGATAGCGACGACGGCGAAGTAATTTCGTGCCGTTTTTTCGTAGCGCGTAGCAACGCGCCTGAAACGCTTCAGTTTCGAGAAGCAGCATTCGATCAGATGACGCTCGGCATAGAGGGGTTTGTTGAGCGGATATTTGATTGCCCGTGAGGGATTGTTCGGAATGACGGCTTGAGCGCCTTTTGCGGCGATCGCGGATCGCAACGCATCGGAATCGTAGGCCGCATCGCCCATCACGACCTCCGCTGGGAGCCCCTCGATGAGCGGCTGGGCCTGAGGCGCATCGCCGGCTTGACC
>NZ_AUEZ01000060.1 GCF_000426245.1 Bradyrhizobium sp. Ai1a-2
CAAGCGCCCCACCGCCGACAACGGCAAGGTCGGCGGACCGCTGACACAGGCGATGAGAAAAAAGATTGCCGATGGCGGCTTCGACACCCCCTACCGGCTAAGAAAGCAGATCGTGGAGGCGGTGTTCGGACAGATCAAGCAGGCGCGCGGCTTCCGCCAGTTCCTGTTGCGGGGCCTGGCAAACGTGCGTGCCGAATGGGCGATAATCTGCACCGCCCACAACCTCGTGAAGCTCGCTAACCTCGCAAGGCCCCCATGAGCGGGATTTCGTGTCGAAATGCGCCAACCAGAAAGCTATCTGGACGGGCTCCTAGGACATGGTACAGCGCCTTCGCCCGCGAGCGATGCGTCATCTGCTAGCGCAACTCGGCCTGAGAATGACTTATGCGGATCGTAAAGCAGACCTCATCAACGGTTTGCGCCCGCACTCAGCCTTCAAGGAACTCCTCCAGCGTGATGCGGCGGAAGCCTTGTGGGACCGCGCTTTCGGGATCGGCAATCCGTGGCGCTTCGCTGATCGCTGATTCCGGAATGAGAGGCCGAGATGCACGCTCCCAGTCCAGTTCGAACACATCGCCATAATACTGTGCGACGTCGGTGTCATCGAACAGCAGGCTTGCGTCGCGGTTCAGGGTAACCCCGTTGCCGCTCCAGTTGTGGCTCCCCACCAGGCAGCGCTGGCCGTCGACGATCATGCCCTTGGTGTGAGTGCTTGGAAGGTGCCGAAGGCACTTGTTCAGGTTGAGCCCGCGCTTCTTTAGATCCTCAGCGCAGGGGATCCAGCTGCCGTGGTCCGAGCGCAGGATGACCCGCACGTCGTCGATCTCCTTCGACTTTCTGATGAGTGCCTTCACCAGTTTTTCGAGGTTGCCTGCAGCGCTGCTCTTGAAGGAGTTAATGTAGGGAATCTGGAACAACAGCTGATCATCCGCGGATTCGATGAGGTCCAGCACGGCGTCGGTATAGACCTTGCCCCTCTTGTCGGGCGTCAGCAGCGGCTTGACCTTGACGCGGCGCTTGATTGTGATCGGATCGAAGATGCGCGTTGCCGCGCGCGCTTCCAGTTCGAGCGCGACGGATTCCTCAATCGCTGTCGGAACGTCGATGAACACGTCCTCGACCACCGCCTCCTCGCTTCCACCGTTCTCCTTGGCAAATTCCAGATCGGCGAGGATGTGGTTACGGTAGCGGTTGGCAAGCGTCTTATTCTTGATGACCACGTGCCATTCACGGTTTCCCTTTTTTGCTCTGATGGCCTGTAGATTGTCGAGGTCGTCCACCGCGATATCGGGTTGGCTCGAATTTTTCCAGTTGCCGCTCGAGAGCCAGAGCCGATCATCGTCGTCCACGGTCACCTTAATGTGGTAGGAGTCAGCGATCAGGCCATTCGCTCCCTCGGGGGCGTATATGCGGTCAAAACTGAAATCCCTCGCCCACTTCCGGAACACGGTCTTGCGGTTGAAGTCGCCGTCCTTGACACCCGCTCTGGTGACGCGCGTGGCGTTGTCGATCACCAGATCCATCTCGACGCCATCCTCAAGCCGCTTTTCAATGGCGTCTGCGATGTGCTCGGCGTGAAATTCGTACATCGAAGACACCATGCGACCCTTGGCGTTGACGATGTAGTCAGACAGCACCGACCAGCTGCGTTCGGGCCCGACACAGCAGGTCAGCTCCATCTCTTCATTGACCTGGCCGAAACTGAAGTTGGCCCCGGTTCGGTCATCGTCGTTATAGGCGATCGAGGTGACCGCGGCCTCGCCGACGAGGTCCGTGCCAAGCATATCGACGACGCCGGCCGTACGGACATCGACGGGATGGCCGAGATAGGCCGCGGGAACGCGAGCGCGCACCGCGCCGATCTTGTCGGGATGGGTGACAACATTGACGCACGGCGTTTCGGTGAACTCGCCGTTGCTGATGACCAGGCCAGAGCGGACGGCGAGGATGCCGTCGCCACGAAAGTCAGCCGCAAGGCGGCGCACCGCATCCTCAATCGGAGCAGTCTCGATTGCCGGCGTGTTCCCACCCCCGGCGACCGGGGTGCCGATCGCGAGGGTGATCGTGAGGGGAAGTGTGATCGAGACGGAGGCGGCTTGCGCCGTGGCTGCTATGGTCGCAGGGAGCGGTGCCGTCGTCTGCGTCACGCCGGAGCTTGCCTGACCGCTGCCGCCACGGTCGGTAACCATCGTCTCGGGCGTCTCCCACGGTCGTCGTTTCAGATAGTTGCGGATGGTGGAGGCTGGCACTGCATAATTCTCGAGGACATAGGCGCCGGCGAAATGCAGTGCGACGGCTTTGCCGGTCGCGAGGTCGATGACCGCCGACCCCGAATTTCCGCCGAGCGTGGTGCAATCATGGGTCGCCCAGCCGCGGGAATTCGGCATCACGACACCTGGCGCGGCGCGCTTGACGTCGTAGCGGCCGCCGAACACACGCTCCATCCAGGCCTGATCGGGGATGACATCTTCCCCTGCGCGTGCCGGATAGCCGATGACGGCCACCGAGGTGCCCGCGGCGACATCGGTCTCGGCGAGCAGGATGCGGTCCTGCCGTGCGCCATCGCTGCGGCGACCAATCTTCAGGAAAGCGATGTCGGCAACCTGTCGCGACTCGATGAAGATGATGCTCTCGACCGGACTGGCGATGCTCAAGTCGCTGTCCATCTCGTGCTTCCAGTTCACGCTGGTGACGATCGGATCTCCAAACCGACCAGGCAGGAAGGTGAAACGGCGACCGTCGCGGCGCCCGATCAATTCGGCCACATGGCTGTTGGTCACGACGATATCGGGCTCGATCAGCCAACCGGTGCCGATGAAACTCGCATTTCGTGGGAAATTGGCGACATCGATGCGGCCAACGAGGGGAATGACCGGGTTGATCGTGCCGGCCGCAGCCAAGAGCCGCTGCACCATCATCTCCCCATCCGGAGGCTCAATGAAAGCTGGCGTACGTGCAGCTGCGTCTCCCTTGATCGGCAGCACCGGCCGGCCCGGCCGCACCATCGTTTCGATCGCGATCGGCACATCAAGCGGCGGCGCAGCTTCGGCGACGGCCGCCTCCAATCCGACCGCGCGGCGCGCGGCCGGCTGCATCGCAGCTGTGCGGGCATTGATCGATCTGGCAAGATCCGGGTCGAAGCTGTTGAGGTTTTGCAGCCAGTTGCTGATCTTTTCCGGCGTCAAGTTGAATTGGCTTGGATTGGCCATACTCTTTCCCCCCGCGCTGAAACTTGACGATCATCGTTACGCACCACGGTATCAACTGCCGACGATAGCTTTATGACTGGACCAGGCAGGTCCTGCACCGGTATCGGAGTTGGCGCGACCTCAATAAACGGCTTGGCGTAAAGCATCTCCTCGATCAGCCTGAACTCCTCATCGGAAGCGAACGTCCCTTGCTCTGCAGGCTTTTCTGTTTCTGCAGGCCCTTCTTTTCGCGGGCGCATCTTTCTGAGCTTAGCCACGATGCGGCAGATCCTCACCGCCATCGCTTTTGGCGAGGAGCAGTCACTCTGGGGCTAAATGGTTCTGCGGCCATGCATGCCTAGCGTGCGGCAAACTGCATCACTACCCTAGCGATTAAAATGCTTAAAGGCCAGCCAGAAGAGTGCTAGCATTGGGTATTAAGATTTACCTGGACACTCTCGTCCTCGCCGGCGCGCGCAGTGCCCCGGCTGCATGAAGGGGCCGACCCGATTTTCTGGGTAGGGCGCCACATCGTTGTATGAGCAGCACTAGATAGCATTTACAGCCATACTTTTTTTCGACCTGAGGATTGCCAGTGACGCGTTCTTTGATCGCGGTGTCCTTGATGGCGGCAACCCTTGTTGCCTCGGTATTCGGTGCGGCGTCGTCCGCGGCGAGGGAGCAGGAGAGCTGGCCGGTCAAACACAAGCTTCTGGGCAAGCAGGACGGAAAAAAGGTGAAGAAATCCGAGGACGTCAGCGGCATTGCCTGCACGACTGCCGGTGATCTTCCCCGCTCCTGCCTTGTGATCGACGATAATCGGCAAGACGCCCAGTTTCTGAAGGTCAAGGACGGCGAACTCGTCGCGCGAGATCCGGTGAAGCTGATCGACAACACGTTCAAGGGAAAGCCCCTTGAGCTCGACGGCGAAGGCATAGCCTTTGCCAAAGGCCGTTACTACGTGATTGGCTCGCACGGCCATCCCCGCGACAAGCGCCGCGAGCTCGATCCCAAAGAGGATGCCGAAGAAATCAGGGCGCGCATCTTCGCCAGCAGCCAGGTCATCCGCTTTCGTCCAGCCGACGACGAAAATGGAGCGACCGACATCGAGCGCTCGGCCAAGCTTAGGGAGATTATCGCGTCAGACCGGGACCTGGTGCGCTTTGTGGATCAGCGGCTCGATGACAATGGCCTGACGATTGAGGGGATTGCGATCAAGGACGATCGCCTGTTTGCGGGGCTCCGCGGGCCCGTGCTGGAGGGCAATCGCGCCGTTGTGGTGGCTGTTGACGTCGACGCGCTGTTCGGGGGGAGCGGGACCGCTCACCGGCTTTTCCGTCTTCCCCTTGGCGAGGGACGCGGTGTCCGCGACCTTGCCGGCTTTGGCGAGGTGATCCTGATCCTTGCGGGGCCGGCTGCGGACGGTCCGGGCAACTACGCCGTCTATTCCTGGGACGGCCAGGGCGAAAACGTCAAGCTCCTGTCTGAACTGCCCTTTGATCCTGCTCGAAAGCCAGAGGCTCTGCTACCTCTGGAAAAAAACGGCTCGAAGCTGCGCGTCTTGATCCTGTTCGACGGCGACAAGAAAGGCGCGCCGACGCCGGTCAAGATTGTGGCGCCCTGATGCAACACGCGATTTAAGGTTCGCACCGGGAGCGATGCCATCGCTGACATGCACTGCGGCAAGGCAAGCCCCGCGCACTTGCCCGCTCCTGCAGCTACTGCGCCTCGAGCGCGCGCCGCTCATTCGGCGTCAGCTTTTGCGCCTGCTCTGCAGTGAGCTTCCCGATGCCGACGAATTGAACCGGGTTTCCAGGATCGTAAGCCGGCGACTGACCGCTGCGTTCGGGCGCCCGACGCGACTTGTTGTCGTCGTCCTGCCGTGGCTCGCCGTCACCGCCGCCGAAGCCGAGAAACTCAACAATGATCACCGAAGGCCGATCCGATGACGTTTGCTGGGTCGCATCCTTGCCCGCGTCCGCTGCCGCCTTGTCCTTTGTATCGAGGGTCAGTGGCGCGACCTTGACGTCGTCCTTTGGAACCCCCTTCACCTCTCCCTTCACGGCGAGATTGTCGATGTTGACGACGAACCGCGCGGCGACGTTGAAGTTGCCCGACACGCGAACGCCGGCGTCTCCGAAGTTCACGGTGCCGACCGGCGCGATCAGGTCGACTTCGCCGGGCTCGACACCGGTGAAGGCATCGACGGTACCGATGCCCGATCCGCTCATGTCCGCCCTCTCGAGGATGCGGGTCACCGCGTTGACGTCGGTGATGACGTCCGGCGCCGACGTCACCCGGGTGGTCTTGGCGCCGCGGCCAGCGTCGATATCGCCGAGCGTCGACCAGATCGTCTCGTCGCCACCTGCGAAGGTGAGGATGCGCGAGCGGTTCACGGTCACGCTGTCACGCGCGAATATGTTGATATTGCCGTAACCGAGCGTGACCACGCCGTCACCCTCCTTAACCGTTGTCTGCAGCGAAGCCAATTGGAAGCCACCGCCGGGAGCCATGACGGTGATATCGCCACCCGCCATGGTGCGGAAATAGACCGACGGGCTGATCACGCTCCCCTTCCAATCGTTGCCTGGGAACAAGCTGGCGATGGCCGCATAGCCGCGATTGTACCCACCAGTCAGCAATCCGCCGTTCTGGTCACGGCCCGCCTCGCGCAGCTCCTGCATGTAGACCTGCCGGACGAAGCGCTGCTGCGTGAGCGCCGGCAAGGTCTGGAACACTGCCCATGCCTCGGCCGGCGACCATGTCCGACCGGTGACGCTTGCGACAAAAGAAACCAGGCCGAACCGGATCTGCTTGCCGTCGCGCTTGGCGTCGTAAGCATCCGTCAGGTACAGCGGCACGGTCTGCCCGTCGATGACCGTGGTGAGATAGGCCGGCATCGCAGCGGCCTTCGCCGGATCGAGATAGGTCGCGATGAACGCCGCATAGTCCGGAGACTTCCCGTTCAGCCCGGCTATCACGTCGATGGACGCCCCCTCGGCAGGAAGGCCGAGGATGTCCGTCCCCACGATCGGGCGATTGTTGCCGTCGAATTGGCGATTGCCGATGCTCACCGTTCGCGGGTTGTAGACGTCGCGTCCGGCGGTCAGCAGCACTGAGCCGGGCCCCTCCACCGAGAGGTCGGCGTTGATGATGTCGTTGCCGGCCTCCAGCCATGTCGTGTCGGTGCGGTGAAGGTTGCGCAGGTCCAGCGTGACATTGCGGATGTCCTTGCCTGCCCGTAGCCAGGTCTGCTCGTTGGCCCGCATCGTCGTGCTTCGGAACGTCGTGGTGGCGACCGGGCCGATGATCGAACCCGAGCGGGCATAGATCCGGCTCGGCTCGAAGTCGTTCTCGTTCGGAAGGTGCAGCGGATTGCGGAATCTGGCGATATACAGATCGTAGGCGTTCGCGTTGCCCAATTTGGCGATGCTGTTGAAGAAGAGCTGGCTGAAGGGCATGGTGTAGATGTATTCGCCGTTGCCACCGACCGGCACGAACTGCGAAGGGAACATCTCGAAGGTCGCGCGCGACATGAAGATCGAACCCAACGCGACGTTACGTTCAGCGAGAATGCGCACCTCAGGCTCGCTGCTCGGAATGGTATAGATCTCGCCGAGGTTAGATACACTGCCGCTCAGTGACGAGATCCGCAGCCGCGACGGATAGATGTTGGCCGAATAGATCGTTTCCTGCACAAAAGGCCAGGTGGTTCCAGTGGCGGTGAGATCCTTCGAGATATATTTGCCTTGACCGACGAGAATGACGTCGCCGCCGGTCGATGTGAGGTCGAGCGCTGTGCGTTCGGTCTGGCCGGACATGTATGCAGGCTCAAGGCGAAGGTTGGACGTGGCTGGTCCGACCATCAGCGGATCGAGCACGGTCTGCAGACGCAGGTCACCGGCCGTCTTGACACTGAGCGCGGCGTCCCCCAGCGACAGCACCGGCGCGATTTGATACGTCGTGACAATTGCGCCGCTCGTCGTGGTGACCTGACGACCGATGGCAAATTCGCCTGCATCGATCGTGCCCTCACCCCGGCCGATGTAGTAGAACCCCGCTCGCACCGCGCCGCCGGCGTCGACGGTCATCGAGCCGCCGTTACGCAGCTCCAGCGTCTTCGCTTCCGCCGCGGTGCGGCCGCCGCGGACGCGTCCGTTGGTCGGCAACGCCACCAGGAGATTGTCGAGATCGCCGCCGGCGCTCACGCTGACATTGCCACCGCCGAGCGCGCCCACGCCCTGCTTGAATGCGTGGTAATCCACCCACCAGGAACTCTGTTTGGACGTGAATATCTGCGACGTGTCGACGGTGCCCTGACGTTTCAGCCACTCGGTGTAGAGCTGCATGTTGTTGGCACGGTCGACCGGCAGGGCCGAACTGATGCCGCCCTGCGCGGCGATGCGCAGGTCGCCGCCAAGAATGCCATAGGTCGCCGCGGCATCCGCGGTGGAGAAGTCGGCAAACACCGTGGTGTCCCTGCGGCCGGCGGTGTAGGCGACCGACTCGTAGTGCGCGAGCTTCAGGTCGCGGCCGGCGCGGATGTCGAGATCGCCGGTGCCGGTGCGCACCAGCTTGCCGGTGCCACTGTCGCCGACGATGATCGAACCGGCGCCCGCCGCGAGCCCGGCCAAGGGCGTGAGCGCCAGCGGATCGGCCGCGGCGAGATCGCTGCCCGCAACCAGGCGCAGGTTCCAGGAGTCCTGTGCCAGCAGGGTGCCGCTGCTATCGGCGCTGGAGAAGCCGTCGCTGATGTTGCCTTTGACGATCAGGTTGCCCGCCGCCCGCAAGGTCAGCGTGCCCAGATGATTGCCGCGGTTCGCCAGATTCCAGTCTTGGTCGACCGTGAGGTCGCCGGCGCTGCGGATCTCGATTCCCGCAGCGACGGCAATGCCGGGCGCGCGGAGGCGGCTGGCGATCGCGCCGCTCTGAGCTATGAACGCGTCGGCGTCGCTCTCCGCCGCTGTCTGGACCGCGCTGGTCGCGCTGGCCGTATAGACTTTAACGCCCTCGAGCACTGCCGCGCTAGCGACCGCGATGCTGGCGGCGAGGTGATCGACCGCGACATAGTCAGGTCCCGCAACTTGGCGCGCGCGGAAGTGGACACGTCCGCCTTCCCCACCGGAGACGTCGATGGCGCCGCCCCGCACATCGAGCCGGCCTTGTCCGGCGTCGATGGTCACGCGGCCGCCACCGAGGTCGGTGGATGACATCGCGGCGAGGCTCGCACCTGCCTCCATGGTGACGCCATTGCCGCCGATGATGGTGACGCTGCCGCCATAGGGTTTGCGGGAGAATATCGCGCCGGTGATGGTGACCCGGCCGGCATCGGCGGTGAGCGAGAAGTCGTCTACCACCGTCGAGCCGTCGATCCTGACATCGCCCGCGCGGATCCTGAAATCGCGCGCACCGCTGAAGCCGGCGTTCTCCAGGCGCTGGCTGAAGCCACCAAAGTCGCCGAGCGCAGCGATATCGAGCGCGAACGAGCCACCTTTGCCGCTTGCAGCGTGGGCATCGATGGCTCCGCCAAGCGCCACCCCGCCGCCCCCCGACGCCACCACCGACAGCGTGCCGGCATCACCACCGCCGGCCGCGGCGGATAGATCGAGAACCGTTCCCGCCAGAGCCGCCACGTTGCCGCCGATCGGCCGACCGAGCGCGTCCACCCCAGCGGCGACCGACGTGAGCGTGATCGTGCCGGCATCGGCGTATTCGGTAACGTCGAAGAAGTTCTTGGCCAGACCGCTGACGTCGACCCGCGCGCCCGCGCCAAGCACGACGTCGCCGCCGATGGCCGTGATCGCGACCGTGCCGCCACGCGCATCGATGCGGGTGCCGACATCAACCGACCGGCCGGTGAACGACCAGCGCGAGCCGAGGCTGTCGCCATCGCGCGCCGCCGGGGACACCCCGCTGGACGCCATGACCAAAGCTCCTGTCGTGGTGACGGACTGATTGGTGCCGTTGTGGCCAGTGACCAGCGGTGTGATCAAAGAAAGGTTCGCAGTGTTCGCATCGAGGCTGCCGCTGCCCTCACCGATGATCCGGCCGGTGGCGGCCAGGCTCGCCGACGCAAACCCGCGCAACGACTTCGCCCCCACCCCAAGCACCAGCGTATCGGTCACGATCGACAAACTCGCCTGAGCCGGCACCGCGGGTTCGTTGAAGCTGGCGCCGCTGTTGCGCAGCACGATCGTGTCGCCGATCAACGTGGTCGCGCCGCTGGCGCGGCCTGCTAGCGCAGCAGCGTCGAGAGTCAGCGACTTCAGGCCGGTCGCGCCGACATTGATGCTGCCGAAGATGTCGATCGTCGAATAACTCTTCAGCGTCAGATTGCGGGCCTGCGCAAAACGGGCGATGGCCGCCTCGGTGAACACCATGCCGCCGCTCCCGCCGCCCAATCCGATCCGGCTCGCGCCAAGTGTGATGTCGGCGCCGGACAGCACCGCGGACGCTGCGACGACGGTATCGCCTGTCGAATCGATCAGCAGCGACTTGCCGCCGTCGAGGCGCGCGCCGATGCCGATGCTCACGAGGCCGCGGGTCGCTGTCGGGTCGACATTGGTGCGGACCACCTGGACGACATCGCCATTGGACACCCGCACCAGGGCGCCATAGTCCTTGGCGGTCTCGGCCTGGGTCATGATCAGGTTGCCGGCGCCGCCAACGGTTTCGCGATCCGCGACGATGATGCTGCCGGCAGCGATGTCGATGTTGCCGGTGGCGGCCAGGATGATTTCCGAGCCGGTGAGGGCGCTGGCCGCGATCGTGCCGCCGGGACCCGTCACCGCGCCATTGTCGACGATGATGCTGCCGGCCGTGACCGTCACGCCGAGGCCCTGGACGGTACCGCTGCGCGTGCCGCCGATCAGCAGGCTGCCCGCCTGCAAGCCGTTGAGCTGATCGACATCCAGCACCAGATAGCCGGCCGGTACGGCACTCCTGACCTGGCCACGCCCGACGATGGCGATCTTGGCCGCAGCGACGTCGACCAGCCCGCCGCGGCCCCCGGCGGCGCCCTGCGACTGCACCAGCCCCTGAAGGATCAGCTTTTCCGTCGCCTTCAGCACCAGCGCGCCGCCGTCCTGCGGCAGCCGCGGGGTCACCGGCTCGATGCCGGTCGCCCGGTACTGCGCGAGCTTGAAGGCGTCCGACGCGTAGAACGCGTTGGCGGTGGCCTCGTTATATTCGGAGTACGCGCGCACCACATCGCCCGACATCACGCGCCAGGTCGCCGCCATCTGGCGCTCGACGCCCGTGAGGAGATCGCCGGTACGGCCGGCCATCAGCAGCGTGCCGTCGTTGAGCGTGACCGTGCTCCGGACCGCGTTGCCCTCGCTGCCGGCGACGACCTGCACCGCATAGGCGCCGGGCAGCAGAGCATAGTGCGCCGGCAGCAGTGTGTACCAGCCGGCCGCGAACCCGTTGCCGCCCTCCAGCCAGATGCGCGTGCTGGTCGCAGGCGTGCTGCCGCTTGGCGCGATCACCGAGGATGAGGTCGGCATGACGGCATACATGCCCGGCATCGCAAGAATGTCGCGCGAGCCGCCGGGGCCTGGAACGAATTCCGCCGCATAGAGGTCTCCACCGCCGGCGATGTCGATCTTCGATCCGGCCTGCAGGATCACGCTCGGCGCGTCCAGGGTGATCTTCTTTTCAGGCGGCGCCGTCACGTTGGAATTGCCCGGCAGCGCCCAGAAGTCCTTGTTGTAGAGATTGCCGTGCGGCAGCAGGAGACCATCGCCGGAGACCGACAGCTCCGCATGCTCGCCGAGCGTGATGGCGCTGCCGGCCAGCCGGATGGCGCCGAACGGCGCCCGCAGCGTACCATTGATATCGATCTGCGGCGCGGTCAGGGTCAAAGACCCAGCCGCCGACAAGGGCGGGGTAGCGACACCGTTCTGCCCGACAATGATCCGGCTTCCTGCCGTGACCGTCGCGACCGTCAGGTTGTCCGGATAGATCTGCGCCGCGTTCAGCACCAGCGTGCCGTCGGCGTTGAGCTGCGTACTGCCCACCGACGGGGTGATGAAACGTATGTTGTCGGCCACCAGCGTGGTCTGCCCGTAGCCCCGTGTGACCGCATAGGCAATGTCGATCAGGGATGCGCCAAGCGTCAGAGATCCTGATGTCGGCGTGCCATTGGCCGGCATGGTGGTGTTGAAGCCGGAGATTGCCAGATAGGCAGCACGAATCTCGGCGTTGGCGCCGGTCACGGGCGCGGCGATCCTTGGCGTTGAGATGCTGAGGCGGCTGGCCGGCAGTTGCAGATTGAGGCCGTCGGCGAGTTTCAGAACGTTCGGGGCGTTGATGTTGACGGCCGAAAATCCTCCACTCGTGATCGACGCTTCACCGATCGTCATCCCGACGGGCGTCAGATTGTCGACATTGATCTTGGCGCCTACTTTGTAGACGAAATTCGGGCTGGTCCCCGTCCGCGAAGGCGCTGCATAGAAGTACTTGTCGAGCAGGTAGGCGATGTCCGGCGTGATGCCGGCATTGACCGTGGACGGAAGAACCGCCGCTTCGGCCGGAGCATCTGCGGCAAGACCTTTGACGATGCGCGTGGTGCCCGGCGCGGTCGTGAGCAGGTTGCTGATCGCGGTGACGAGCGCCGTGGTGAGCTTGATGGCGCCCTTAGATGCCGGAATCTCGTTGTAGATGTCGATGTCGGTGAAGCCGGTCGACGTGTTGCCGACGAAGATGTATTCGCCTGTGGGATTGACCGCATACTGACCCGTGACCGGGTCGTAGTCGTAGCGCGTCTGCACCGCCGGGTAGCTCGTCGGCTTAGAGAAGTTGCCGAGGAAGTTACCGATCTGAGCCGCGTTTTGTTTTGGTCCGCTCGCCAAGCTCGTGTCGGCGATCGACAAGGTGCCGCCGGCCGCGCCGGCACCGCCGGCCCTTCCGATCAGCGTCGCATCCACCAACGAAGGGCCCGCGCTGCCGTTCGTGAGCGTGATCGAGCCGCCGTCGCTGTAGAGGTCGATGGGTGTCCAGGCTCGGCGGCTGCCTATCTCGATCGTGCCGCGTGCACCGGACACGTCGATGACCGAGCCGGCGGCCAGTTTCATGACACCAGCCAAGTTGACCGTCCCGCCGTTCAGCACCTGCCCAGCGCGCTGCCGGGTGGCCGGATTGGCGTAGGTCGCATCAACACCTCGCGCGTTGATCCGGCCGGAGCGCGCCAGATCGATGAAGGCGGTATTGATGGCGATCGTGCCGGCCGGCGCCTCCAGCGTGCCGAGCAGGTTGAGCCTGCCGCTACCCGGCGTGGTCGCCGAAATAGCGATGGTCCCTTTGACATCGGCGGCAAGCGTCGCTCCGGCGCCGATCGTCACCGCGCCGCTCGAGGTGATATTGATGGCGCCCGCCTGGCGGGTGAGGCGGTCCTGCTGGTTGAGCACCTGAAGCGTGCCGATCGCGGGTGATCGGCGCGCCGGACGCGAAATCGAAATTGACGCCGGCAACGCTGACCGGCACCAGGGACGCCGTGACGCCATCGGGAACGATGACGTTACCGCCACTGATACTGAGCACGCGGACTCCGCGCTCGCCGAATAGCGTCGGCGGGAGATGGAGGATCGACATATCCGCCGGCGCAGATCCGCCGATCTGCACAGCGCCGTCGACATTGAGCTCGAGGGTGGCCCCTGAGCCCGCCGCATAGCCGCGCAGATCGAGGCCGGCGAGCTCCTCGGAGGTCACGCCCCCGATCGTCGCCGTGCCGGCGTCTCCGACCTTCAACATGTTCTTGCTGCCGTTCTGCGTCAGCCAGGCGCCGCCCGAGACATCGATTGTCGCACCTGCGGCGAATTCGCCATTCAGCGCGACGTTCCCTCCCGTGATCAACGGCTGCCCTCGCCTTTCGCCGGCGAAGTCGTTGACCACCCGACCGCTGACGTCGATCACCGATGAGGCGCCGAACCTTCCTGACAATTTCACCGTTCCACCGGCACTGCGGATGGTGCCGTCGATCTGGAACTGATTTGCTGGGTAGAGGGCGGCCGTATTCGGCAACACCGAAAAAGTCGAACCTGGCGCCAGCTCCAACTTCTCGCCCGCACCCAGCGTGAAGCCGGTCGAGACGTAGAGATCGATCTTGCCCAGACCCGACTGCCCCAGCACGTCGGTGTCGATGTAGGTCCCGCGCTTGCGGAACGACGTGACGTCGTCAGCAGCTCCGC
Organism: Bradyrhizobium sp. Ai1a-2; assembly: GCF_000426245.1. Taxonomy (GTDB): domain Bacteria; phylum Pseudomonadota; class Alphaproteobacteria; order Rhizobiales; family Xanthobacteraceae; genus Bradyrhizobium. The sequence continues at coordinate 13,376 of NZ_AUEZ01000060.1, forward strand.
TCACACCCGACGTACCCCAATACCATGAAGAATCGAGCGGCGTCTTCGCGTTGAAGTCGGCCGGAAGCAATACTGGATCCTTCGTGAAGGTCAGGTCGCCAAGCAGCCAGGTACGCGCCGCATCGGAGGCTTCGCCGAACTTCAACGATCCAGCCTTGGCGACCTGGCCGGATGCCGCCTGCCGCTCGCCGATAATGACCCCTCCGTAATAGCTGCCCTCGAGCACCGTGCCCTCGCCGGCAAACATGCTGATCTCACCCGCAGCGCGGCCTTCCGTGTAGCCCGCCTCCCAGGTGGCGCGTCCGAGCAGCGGGTTGGCAAAGATTTCGTTGATTTTCCCCGAGTGCCGCACGGTGAAACCGCTGGCTATTCCGACATAGACCCGGTCCGGGGTCGCCTGGCTGATGTCGTAGATGCGGCCATCGGAGCCGATCAGCTTGGTGGTGTTGACATAGCCGCCCTGATAGCGGATCGAGCCGCCGGACACATCGAGCATCGAGCCGAGGCGAGTAATCAGCGATCCGCTGGATTTGATGGCGATCTTGCCACCGCCGGTCATTAGCTGGGCGAGCGTGGTGAGGTCGTTGCCGATCCAGCCGCTCGCGTCGCCCAATGGCGTACCAACCCAGGCGCCAGGCGAGTTGGGGATCCAGTTCACGCCGGCCATTGGGCCGTCGGAAAAAGTGCCCTTCTTGCGCTTGTCCACATACACGGTCACGCCGCTCAGCCAGGAGTCCTTGTAGAGCGGCGAATCGCGCAATTCGTTGATGCGCATGTTGACGGCGACGAGGTTGCTTTCCATCGCCACCGGAACGTCCAGCAGACCAGCGACGCTGACGAATGCATCCTCGCCGAGATAGATCCGGCTGCCGTCGCGAATAGTCGGCTCTGGATTGGTCACCGTATCCCCTGACAGAGCGGAGGTGCTGGCGACGATGCTGATGGTACCGGCCGGAACGATCACGTTCGCCCGTGTTTCGATATCGATCAGCTTGCCCCGCAGTTCGACGCGGCCGGGCGTGTAGCGTGTCTGCGCCGCCGTCGCCTCGATCGGGCTAGTGTCGGTCAGATCCGGCACCACCGTGGTGACGCTGCCCGGCGACAGCACCAGGGTGCCCGCGGACCAGTATTTCAGCGGGAGGCCTGCGAGCGTGCTGCTGTAGGACATCATGCCCTCACCCCAGGCCCGCAGCCGGATCGAGCCGTCGCGGTTGTTCAGGGCGGTGGAGGCGATGAGTGCGCCGTTCTGGACGACTTCGCGGCCCATCAGCGTGATGTTACCATGCGTCGTCTCTACCAGACCCGTGTTGAGCACCTGGTAACCGACCGTCTCGGCGCGCTGCTCCATTCCGGGCAGAACCAGGTTCTTCAGGTCGTTCGTGAAGGCGTTGCCCGGGAAGTTCAACTGCCCAGTGGCGATTGCCATCGTATCGTAGTTGAAGGCCCACGGCATCGGAGCGGAAACCGCAACATCGAGGCCGCGAACGCCGGTTTGGTCAGTGAGCAGATAGACCTGTTCGCCGGCCGCCATGATCACTTGGCCGTCGGGCGCCGCAACCCGCCCGGCATTGCTGACCCGCGGCGCGAACAGCATCGCCTTACCGCCGGACGCAGTTTCGATCGAGGCACCGGCCTGCACCGTGACGTCGCCGGGTGGACGGCCGATGGCGACCGCCGGGATCTGTTGGGGGTTGTTGACACCGACAGAAAGATTAGGCTTCTGCTGGCCGAGATAGCCGAATTGCGGCATTGCGATGCTGCTTGCGGCGACGTCGTTCCAGATCAGCAACTGGGCGTTGATGCCGGCCATGAACTGCTGGTTCGACAAGGACAACGACGAGGCCACCAGCGCGCCAACATTCACCTGGCTGGCACCGCCGAAGATGATACCGTTCTGATTGATGATGTAGACCTGCCCTTCGGCCCGGATGGTGCCGAGGATCTGGCTCGGCATGGCACTCGGATCGATGACACGATTGAGCGCGATCCAATTGGCGGCGTCGCCACCGCCCGCGGCTTGATTGAAATAGAGGTCTGTCTCCCGCCCGACATTGAACTTGTCCCAGGTCAAGATCGCCTTCTGCTGCCGCTGCACGATGTCCACTTGGATACGGCCATTCGCCGATACGGATTGCGTCGGCAGATCGGCGCCGGTCCAGGCAGGTTGTCCATCAACGATCGCGTTGGGATTGCCGGTTGGATTGAGGCCGCCGGACGACAACCCGTTGGGCACGTCGGGAAGCTGCTGGCCAAGCTTGCTCGCTCCGGAAAGCGCCGCCGCGCGGGCCGCGTCCTGCGCATTTCTCAATGCCTGCATTGATGCGTTGGCCCGGCTCATCGCCTGCGCCGCCACCGCAGCGGCAGCCTGCGCACTCGCCTGTGCGGCGGCGGCCGCAACTCCAGTCGCGCTCGTGTTAGCTCCGCCCAGAGGCCGCGCTCCTGCCGGCACCGATGTTCCGGCCAGCAAAGCCGCCGCGCTGACGCCGGCAAGCAATATCGAGCGGGACAGGCTCACGGCGCGGAACGCGACGGGCGGGAATGCGATGCGGGCGGACATGCGTCTTTCCTTCAAGCGGATCGCGGCCGGCAAGATTGTCCGACCGCTGTCGATAGCCTGAAGACGTCTGGGCGAGGCGCGAGAGGAAATGCGGAGGTCGATTTTTTTTGGTCCCCGCATTCGAACCACGTTTGCGCGGATCAGCTCAGCAGCACGAACCCTCCGGCAAGCAGCGTCACCTTGGCTCCAAGGACATCCCGAAGCTGGCCCAGAATCGCATCCAGTCGTGACAATCCGACCCGCGCCGTCACGCGCCGCGCGCCGAGCGAAGTATTGGTCAGTACAATCCGCCCATGCCGATATCTGTTGACCTCGTCGACGACATCGGACACGCGCGCATTGTCGAACACCAGTACGCCGCCGCGCCATCCGGCTGCGGCCTGCGGATCGACCGCTCGCGGCGGCCCGAGACCGGCAGGACCATACGTCAACTGATCCGGTGCCGACAGCGCGGCGCTCTGCCCCGCATGCGCGACGTAAACGCGCCCATGCAGGCAGGTGATTCGTACGCTCGAGCCGTCGCACCGAATGACGAACTCGGCGCCGCTACCGGCAGTTCGCCCGCCGGCCGCAGCCACAACCACGCGTTGCGGCCCAAGAGTAACGGCGGCTTCGCCGGCCCATAGCTCGATATCGGCATCGGCGACGTTTCGGATGTTGAGGCTGGTGCGGGTATTCATCTCGATCGATGCCTTGTCGGCAAGATCGATCCGCCGCTGTTCGCCGATGCCCGTGTGATAGTCGGCGGCAAGCTCCATCACCGAGGGCCACAGGCCGAGCGGTGGACGCAGCACCGCTGTGCCGGCAATCGCCGCCACCGAGGCCGCAGCCGTCCCCCCGAGAAACGCGCGACGGCCAATCGGTCGCCAGTGCCGCGCAGGCATCGGATCGGCTTGCGGCTGGCCGGCAGCCACAGCAAGCGGAGTCCCCAATGCCTGCCAGAGCCGGCACGCCTCCGCGAAGGCGGTCTCATGCGCAGGACTTATGGCGCGCCATTCGGCCAGCGCCTGCAGGTCGTGCTGCGTCGCTCCGCCCGTCGTGAGCCGCACGACCCAGTCTTTGGCTTGGTCGCGAAGCGTCCTGTCGTCATCGTCCTGGATGTTCATGGCCCAATGCCGGCCGTGCCGCTTGCGCTCGCCAAGCCGTGCCCGAACAAGACGTCCCCGACCACCGCGACTGGCCGGATGTCGACCGTCCTGTCCGTGGCCCAGCGCCGATCGAGCGGTCCTGGCGAAAGCCAAGTCATCCTTGCTGCCGAGTCATCACCGCCGAGGGATTCTGCCCTGTCATTATCTACCAAGTCATTTCTTCCAAGACGACTGCGGCGGTCCGGACAGGAAGTGATCGTCCGGACTTTTTTGCATTTGGGCTTCGCAAAAGTCCAGCGCTCGCCTCAGTTCGAGGCGGACCATCCGGGTGGAGATGCCGAATTCGGCGGCGATCTCCTGTTGTCCACGCCCGTGCAGGCGTGCCGAGATCAGGATCTTGCGGGTTCGTTCCGGCAATTCGTGAATGGCCCGCTGCAGCATCTCGAACTCCTGCCGCGCCCCAAGCTCGCGCTCCGCATCCGGAGCGGACGAGGCAAGCTCGATCACCTCCCGAACCTCGGATCGTTTGGCTCGCCGCTTGTCTCCGCGCCGCCAATCGGTGGCGATGTTGGCGGCGGTTCGCAGCACATAAGAGGCAGGGTCGTGCACAGGCCCGGGCTTGTCCTCGCGGTGCAGCCGCAGCCAGGTCTCGTTCAGGCTCTCGCGCGCCAGTTCGTCTGAGCCGAGCCACCGGCTCAACCGCTTTCTCAACTCATCATATCGTTCCGCCAGCACATCGCGCAGCAGTGCCCAGGTCGCATTTTCGGTCGGCACCATTGTCACTCGCAGAACGACGCTCCAACCCCATCGAAGCTCCCGCTTGCGGTTCTCGTCTGGGCATGGACGCGAGCCAATACCAGCGAATTATTACAGAATAACCACAGGGCCCATTGGAGGCTCTTGCGTCACTGGCCACACGCCGCGCCGCTTCCGGGCATGCCCGGATTGATCGTCATGGTCAGAGGCCTTTCCGCCGCATAGGCAGGCACATGCCCGACCACGACCGTATCGAGAGCGCGAAGCAGCGCAGCATCCCGACGCGCCTCTCCGGTCGAGCCGAGAAGAGTGGTCCGCCGGATCGTGCCATTCCGCGTCAACCAGACCTGGACGGCAACACGATAAGCGCCCGGCCTCGTGCGCTCGTCGCGGCAAAGCCCACGCAAAATGCCGGCCTGCAAGGCGCCGAGGAAAACTGCGTCTACCACATCGACGGATGGGGGCGCCCCCGCCACGACAACCACGGCGTCGACATCCGTGCGACGACCGACCAGGCCTGACCCGGCAAGCAAGACCGACAACGCCGCCTCCGGCGTCATGGCCCCGTTCACGGGCATCGAGCGCCGCCCCATGGTCACGGCCGGCTCATAAAGGATCTGCAATCCCGTGATTGTGGCATACGCCTTGAGCGCCAGGTCGATGTCCTGCGCTGGAATGTCGAAGGCAAGTTGCACATCCAATCCTGCCGGCTCCGCGCCGGACGGGATGGTAGCGCCGATCAGCAGCACGCCAAGCAGAACGGCCGCGAGCGCGCCGCGTCGATGCGTTGTCAGAGGGGAGCGCTTTCGCCGACCACGGAAGGTCCGACTGGCGTCCGCAATTCCGGCTCGGACGGAGGAGAAACGCATAGGCGGCCCCGACTATCATTCGCGCGACCAAACACGGCGCCCCCAAGGAACAACCGCCAGCCGTCACATCGATCGTAGCCCCCTTCTAGACCAGAATCCGTCCCCCCAAAATGCAATTGAGGAAACGAAGATGCACCGCCCTAACGCTTGCTGCAGCGAGGACGGCAGGAGGGACTCTCACCCGTCGCCGCATACACCTCACCCTCAAGAAGGAAGCAACCCGGCCGCCCGGCCTCAACAGCCTGCAACAGCAGGAGCGCTTCGATGCCTTCGTTCGGGGGTTCAATGTTGAACGGCCACACGAGGCGCTCGACATGAAGTGTCCCGCAGAGCTCTACATAGCCTCGCCGCGCCCCTACGACGGTCTGTCCGATCTGGTCTATCCCTTCCACGACCGCGACGTGCTCGTCACAGCTTGCGGACGGCTCTGCCTGCACCGCAAGAAGATCAACATCTCAACTGTGCTGGCAGGTCAGCGGCTCGGCATCAAGGAAGTCGACGACGGCATTTGGCTCGTCAGCTTCATGCATTATGATCTGGGATACTTCGACCTGGGGCAGAAAACCCTCCAACCCCTCGACAACCCGTTCGGCACGAGGTTGTCACCTATGTCTTAGGTACCTTCGGGCGCCAAGTGCGTTATCGGACACGGAACCGGCGGCATCGGTCGCAGAAGTCGCTCTCGCTTTACCATTCGAATCGCGTGCCGACCCCGACGGATGTCGAGCCCTTCGCATCGACATCCGACTCGACGCGGATGTGGCGCGTCACGTCGACATTGGCCGACACTCCTGACTGGCCGGGGCTCGCACCCGTCCGCACACCCACACTCAGCCTGTCGCCGATCGCGCGCGACGCGCCGACCATCGGGCCACCCGCCCCGGCGCCCACGTCCAGATTGTCGACCCCGAGCGAACGGCGCATGCGGTCCACGGTCCCCTCGCCACCGCTTGCGAACTGAGCCGCCGCCCCTGCGAGCTGCAGGGCCTGCGAGCTCGTTAGGCTGCCCGAGGCTTTCTGGAAGAGGATACGCGACAGGATCTCGTCCTGCGGCAACTCGGGTTGCGAGTGGAAGGCAAACACCGGCGCGGCTGCAGGTCCCGAAATTCCGACCTGTGCAGTGATATCGGAGGCCTTTAGCTCTGCCGCGAAATCGAGCTCGGGCGCGAGATCTCCGTTGAAGGAGAGATTGCCCTTGGTGAAGGTCAACGTCTTTCCGAGCACCACCAACTGACCCTGGTAGAGCGAGAAGGCGCCCTTCGGCACCGGACTGTTGGTCGTACCGCCCACGCGAACGGAGCCGCCGAGTTCCGCAGTCACTCCGCGACCATGGATGAAGACATGGTTCGGCGCCGAGACCGTCACGTCGAGCGCGGCGTTGAAGAGCGCCGGGCGCCCCTTGTCGCCCTTCAACGCCTCGACCTTGCGCACAGCCGCGAGCCGGGCAGCCGCTTGGCCAGAGGCGTTCACATGGTTGATGCCGTCGATCGGCTTGAGCGTCGAAGGCAGGCGATCCGGAATATCGACATTGACACGGGTCAAGTCGATGCGACCGGCGATCCGCGGATCGCGTGCCAGGGCGCCTGTAACGTCGATAGCGAGATTGGCCTGAGCGGTCGCGAGCGCGCTGGCGGCGAGAGTCGCCTGTTGCCCACGGATCGAGACCGTACCTGGGAAGCCTGCATCCGGGGCAACCCGCACCTGGCCGGCACCAGACAACGTGCCGCCGTTGGGCGTCACCGCGGCCAGGCGCTCCACGACGATACGCTCTCCTTCGGCGGCGATTTTCGCCTCGATGTTATCGAGGCGTGTGCCGAGCAGGCTGTCGCGGAAGGCACCTCCGCTCAAGGTGGCGACCCCGCCGATCTGGGGCTTGGCTCGCGTGCCGCCGATACGGGCATCGAGCGCGACGGTGCCGGACACCGTGCGGCCGGAGGCGGACAGCGCGGCATTGGCGACAGCAGCATCGACACGGCCCTTCGCGGTCAGCGCGATAGGACCCGCAGCGTCGAGCGGCACTGTGCCCGACGTCGTGATCGCGCCGGCCTTTCCCGCGGCAACTGTGGTGTTCAGGCTCGCGCGGCTTCCGTCGAGCCACCCCTCCGCGGCGACGTCGATCGGCGGCAGGCCCGCGCTCCTGGTCTGCGGCGCCGTGAGTTGCTTCACGGCCACCTTGTACTGGCCCACCGGCGCGCTCGCGGAGCCGGCGATCGTGGCCGAGGCGTTGAGGGTCCCGGCGAGACCCAAACCCGGCATAGCGACATCGGCCTCGCCGAGCGGGATCGCGCTTGCCACGGCCTTGAGGTCAAGCGCCTTACCGGCCTTGCCGTCGACCGTGAAACGGCCACTTCCAATCCCGAGGGCGAGATGCTCGATCAGCACCGTGCCATCGTCGAACGTAAAGCTCGCCGGCCCCTGCAGCGCGATCGCCTTGGCGCTGCGCCGTGCGCTGAAGCGGTTGAGATCGAACCGCGTCCGATCCCTCGATGCCAAAGTGCCTGCGGCATTGAGATCGAAGCCGGCAGCCTTGGCGGAGAAAACGATCGCGCTCCCATCGGCGTTAGCTTTGGACGTCAGCGTGATGTTCGAGACGGTCTGACCGCCGAACGTGGCACCGTTGACCTGGGCATCCGCGTTCAGCACCGGACGGCTATAGAGATCGGCACCATCGGCACGCAGATCGAAGCTGCGGATGACCGCACCGGCAGCACGGATTCTCGTGCCCTTGCCCGCGAGACGGACGGATTGCTGACCGGCATCGGCCGAAGCGGCAACATCGAGTGAAGCCGAACCACCAAGTTCCGCAAGAGCGAGCGGCGAGAGGTCGGCGAGCGACCCCGCGGCAAAGCGAACTTGTCCGCGTGCCACATTCTGTGCGTCAACCGTACCTGCGCCCTTCAGCGAAACGGAGCCGATCTCGATGTCGAGGGTCTTTGCGTCCCATCCTGCAAAAGCGGGAACTCCACGACCGTCGCGATCCAGCGATCGGCGGCTCACCTGAACGATTCCGCGCGCTGGCTTGCCTTCGATGGAGCCATCGAGCTTGGCATCGATGGCACAGAGCCCGTTGATGTCGTTGACCGTTACGGCGAGCTTCAGATTCGGGATGGGGCTCCGCATGGCGGTGGCGCGATCCACCGAAGCCGCGAACGAAACGCCGGGATGCGCGAGCCCGCCGGTCAGGCCGATGTCGAAAGTCCCTGTACCCGCGAGGCGAGCATCGGCCGCCGAGAGGTCGGGCAGATTCACATGTACCGACAGGTCGCTCGACTCGCGGGTAACCGTTCCGTTAGCCCGAGCCGCAATGTGGGCTCCGTCGAGCGAAGCTCCACGGACCGTGTAGGCGTCGCGGCCGTCGGCGGAAAGATCGGCCGCCAGTGCGAGACGCGCCCCCGCGAGCCCATCCAGCGCCGCAAGTCCCGTCGCAAGCCTCTCACCGGTACCCGACAATCTGGCGTCAAAGCCGCCGCGCTGGAGGTCGGCGTCGAGATCGAGACCGAACGCCACAGAGCCCTTGAGCTTCAGCCCGGCAAGGTCGGCGAAGTGGCCGAGGTCAGGCAGCGTTCCGGTTGCACGGCCCTGCAACCGATCGGCGCTGACATCTCCTGTATAAGTGGCCTGAACCGTGGACGTGCCGATCTCAAACCGCTCGATCTTGGCGTGGCCGCCTAGATCCGTGTCGCCGTGGAGCAGGAGCGATGCGGTGCTGCCGATCGCTGCCGCCAGACTGGCGTCGCGCAGCGCGATGCCGGAGGCGCGCAGGTTCGCGTCCAGGATGATACGCGTTGCGGGATCGCCGGCCTCAGTACGCGGGGCGGCCGTGACGGAAGCGTCGAGCGTCTCGACGTCTCCGTCCGGCAGACGAGCACCCGACAGCGCGAGCTTGACCGAACCCGTGGGAGCCTTGAGGGGGCCGTTGACGCGCGCGTCGAAGACGAGGCTGCGGATAGAGCCCTGATCGGTTTCGGTCAGTTCACCGTTGCTTGGCAGGGCGCGGATAGAGGCCGCGAAATCCATCATCTTGTCGGCCCCGAGCAGACCCTTCGCATCGAGCCGCGCAAGATGGCTCGTGAGCGTCAGCCCATTCAGCGCAATGCTTCCATCGTCGCCGATACGCGTCATGCTCTCGAGATTGGTTTCTCCAGCGAAGACCGGCGCGGCAATCGCCGGCAGCAACGGCCCGAGATGGCTGGAAAGCCGGGTTGCGAGTACGCGGCCGCTCCTTTCCCGATCAAGCGTGATCGTGCCGGTCGCGTCGATCGTGGGGCCGGCCTGCAACTTCAGGGCACCACGAAAGTTGTCGAGCGTGCCCCGGCCGCCCAGCGCGAACGTAACGGGCGGCTCGCCCGGCAGATGGCCGAGCTTCGACATGAGCCCGTGCGCGGGCTCGTCGAGCGTGACGTTGAGCGTGAGTGCATTTCCCTGCGGAACGTAGGCGAGAGCGGCCTTGAAGTGTCCTGGAAAATCCTTGCGGGTGGCATCGAGATTGAAGACGAGCCCTTCAGCGGGCGAGCCCAACTCGGTATTGCCGGTCGCCGTGACGCTCAGAGCCTCGCCCAGAATGGACTGCCCCAGCGTCAGGGCGTGCAGGTCGAACGCCTTCACCTGCACCTTCACCGGAAGATCGGGCAGGATCGGCTGATCGGATTGCGCGGCCGGCTGATCGGACGGCAGCGGCTTTCGCCTGACCTCAAGCGTACCGATCTCGAGACGATCGATCTCCAGTCGCCCCAGCAGCAGTGCGCTCCGTCGCCAGACGAGGCGCGCCTTGTCGAGCGCCAGCCAGACGCCCTCCTTGTCGGTGATGGTGACGTCGCGGACCGTGGCATCTGAGGACAAGACTCCATCAACAGCACCGACATGGACCTCGGTCGCCGACGTCGAGAGCGACCGCGAGATGAGGCTGGCAAGCACGTCCTGCTGGTTCTCCCCGCTTTCGCTCGCCATTCCGTAGAGAACGATGCCAAGCACCGCGACACCGACAAGGCCCAAGGCGGCGACGGCGGAACAGATGATGAGCGGCCGTATGCGCATCAGAACGCTTGCCCAATGCTGACATAGATCGCGTAGCGGCTGTCGCCGCGGCGGGGATTCAGCGGTGTTGCCACATCGAGGCGGATCGGGCCGACCGGCGTGAGGTAACGCAGGCCGAGCCCCGCCCCGTAGCCGACATAGTCGTTGAAGCCCGGCAGGGATGAGCTCGACGCGGTGCCAAAGTCGAAGAACGGCACAAGGCCGATGGTGGGCGTGATCCTTACCCGCACTTCGGCGGAGCCTTCGATCAGGCTGCGGCCGCCGGTGATCTGACCGAACAGCATCGGCGAGATGGTGTTGAAGCCGTAGCCACGTACGGATCCACCGCCGCCCGCGAAGAATCGGTGAGCGTCCGGAATGTCGGCGAGCGGCGCACCCGCAAGCGAGCCCGCGGCCAACCGGCCTGCCAGCACGTAGTCGGCCTGCTCGTCCAGCGCATAGTAGGCCGAGCCCGCGACCCGCCCTTCGAAGAGATCGATCGTGGAACCCATCAGCTTCGGATAGGCATTGACGGTCGCCGAGAGGCGCACACCGCGCGTGGGGTCGAGCGGATTGTCGGTGGTGTCGTAGCGGCCGGTTGCGGTGAAGCCGATCAACGTCGCATCGACCCGCCCCAGCACGTCCTCTGATCTCGATTGCTCGACCTGAAGTCCGGCCTGCAACGAAGCCGTCTCGGAAAAGCGATGGATCACGCCGAACGTGCCGCGCACCGTATCGTCGGCGTAACCGCCGAGGTCGTTGTTGCCGACGCGTTCGCGGAACGCGGTGGCCTCGATCAGAAGATCGTTGGCCGTGCCGAACAAGCCCGGCTTGATGAAGGTTCCGGTAAATCGCGCGCCAAAATCCGAAGCACGGAGATTGCTGAAACCGTTGAAGGAAGTGCCATCGATCCGCTGCAACAGCGAGGCGCCCGCTTCGAGCCGCAGGCGCTCGCCGCCGCCAAATATGTTCCGATCCTCATAATAGCCTGCAATGCCTGGACCATCGACCGTCGAATATTTCGCCGAGAGGCCGGCTGCGTGCCTGGGCCTTTCGGTCAGATCGATGAAGACCGGTAAATTCCCATTGGCGTCGAGCTTGTCGGCCTCGCGGATGCGAATTCCTCCGACGGCCGGGATCTTGGCGATCGAGGTTTTCGTCAAGGCGAGCCGCTCGGGCGAATAAGGCTCCCCTTCCCTCAGGTGGACATGCGTGGCCACCATCCTCGGGTCGACATCTCCGCCCAAAATCGCCACGGCGCCGATGCCGGCCCTGGGGCCTGCCTCGACCCGCAGCCTAAAGTCCATCGCGGCGGCCGCGTGATCGACGGTGGCCTTGACGTCGGTGATCTTTGCGAGCGGATGTCCGTTGCTGCGGAACCAGTCAACGAGTTTCACCTGCGCGGCGCGCAGGTCGGCCGAGATAGCCGGATCGCCGGGTTTCAGCGCAAAGGCGCTGCGTGGCAATCCACGCGGCGCTTGGTCGCGCGAGTAGTCGACATCGACGGTGCGCAGCTTGAACAACGGGCCGAGTCGCGCAGCAACCTTGATGGGAACGACCGTCCGATTGCGAAAGGTGTCGGCCCGACGCGCTGCAGCGGCGAGTCCGGTCTCATCGAGCGATACTGGAACTCCATCCACCGTTACATCGATCTGAGCGTTGTAATAACCAAGCCCCCAAAGGGCATCGAGCAGCGGATTGATATCAGCCTGAAGCCGGCGCACGAGATCTTCGCCATCCGGCGGAGGTTCCTGTCGAAGGCGATGAGTGCCGGAAGCGTCGCGCAATGCCTGCTCGGCATCGCTATCGTGCTTCCCATCTGTTGTCTTGGCTTCGATCTCCACGCGGTAGGATAGCGTCGTGGCGCTAACCGGCGGTGGATCGTCGGAACCGAACAAGCCAAAGAAATCGAGCGCACAAGCCTGCTCGCACAGCGACCAACCGACGACGGCGACACAACCCGAACGGAGAATGCATCGCGCCGCAGCGAGAAAATGCCTTTGCCTTGCCCGCCACAGCAAAGGCGGCAGGCATCGTCGCACCACGATTTGCTTGATTGTTCCGCTCCGTGCTCGCCTATTGATACAATCCGAGTTTCTGCAACTCAGAGGCAGCGATCCCCTGTCTCCGCAGTCAACAGGCACCACACGCGAAATTGATAGACATCATGATGGACAATGTAGGGCATCAAAAAAAATCGCTTTCGTGATCTTCTATTTCTCGAACAAGACCACGACGTTCAAAAAAAGAGCCACGAAAAACTGCTCTGCAAACTGGGGGCCCATCCGAAGAGTACAGCGCGCGACTCTTTACCATTGTGGCGTTTGGACGGCGTTCCCGGGAACGAGTTCTCCCGGAACTTCTTTCGACGGGGAACATCCACATCGAAACCATAATCAGGAAATTTCAAAGGCGTGACTCCCGGCGGCCACCCCTTGAGTAGCTGCGGAGCAGCCGTGGCAAACTCAAGCACCTCTATCCAGTGCTGCACTTCCCCAAAGGCATCCCGGCTATCGCCACCAGGATGCGCGAGCTATTTCGATCATGACGAGTTCGTGCTCTTCGCGCTCGTCTCAGACCATCGACGTCGCTGTGCCGCTTTCGTGCATCCGCAGCCACGCTAGCAGAGTACGCGCCAAATGCGCGGTCCCCAGTCAGCGAGCCGCTACAACTTTAGGTGCCGTCGCAGGGAGCAGGTCGGTCACGGCATTAGCGCGCTGACCATGGCCAGGCGAACGACGGTTGCGGTTTTCCGGCTTGCGCTCTTGCCGGGGTTGGCCCTGGCTTTGGCGCCTGGGCAACACTGGCCGACCGCCGCGGACGCGGCAGTGGTATTTCGGGCATGACCTTTGGCTCTTCGGGGCTCACCTTTGACTCTTCAGACGTCACCTTTGGCGCTGAAGCGTTGGCGATGACGCGGGCGAGTTGTTCCTGGCTCGCGTTAAGGCGCTCGGTGAGCGTCTGGTTTTCGCGCGCCATCTGGATCTGGATCGCCTTGATCTCGTCGATGGTGCTGTTGTTACGCGCCGTTTCTTCCTGGCTCGCCTTGAGTTGGCTCACGACATTTTCATTGTCGCGGACCAGTTGTTCTTGCCTCAACTTAAGCTGTTCGACATCTTGCCTCAAGGCAGCGAGATCACGCGTCATCGGCTGGAGCTGCTGCGCGAAGTCGGAAGATAGGGCGACGGAAGACGGCACGACTGCTTCCGGCAGGGCCTGTGTCGGAGGTGCTGCGTCCGAGGGAGCCATCGTCGCCGTATGAGCGGAGGACGACCACCGCCAAGCAGCAGCACAAACGGATACTGCAACCAGAGAGCAGACGAAAGCCAGGTAGCGCCAATTCGCTAATTCCAGGTAGCGCCAATTCGCTAATTGATGAACCGTTGCCAGTGGCGCGCGAGATGTCTTCATGCTGGTCGGCGGGGCCGAAGGACCGATCTCCGCTTCGCGCGCCAGGTTCGAAAGCTGCTCCGCGATCTGCCGTTCCGCAAGCTCCAGCGTCGAATCCATTTGGTGCTCCGTATCCAAATACAATTGCACCCGCCTGAGAGCGATCCGCGCATCTGCGCTACGTCAACCTAACGATCAACGGGGCGTAGACGGTTTTTGAACCTACGAGCGTTCCCAGGGATGGGCATGCAGTCTGCATGTCACGTTCGTCTTTTTACCAGCTCGCCCCAAAACTGTAACTATGTTCACGGCCGAAACTACGGAAATGAACCTGACCCTTCACGACGGTGCCGCGTGGCTTCGACTTGGTGCCCCGGTCACCCCTGAATTCGGTCCAGATCCCGACCTTCCAACGGAGTATGGAGGAGCTCATGACCGAAAGGCATTTGAAACATTCTCTTTAGGATTGGGAGCTTCGGTCCTCCAAACCAATGACGACCGGTTCGATTCCGGCTACCCGCTGCAATCTCTCTCAAATAAGGCCATCGTAGCCCCGCAAAAATAGCTACTGACAACGCGGAAGATCCGTCGCCTCGTTAGAGAAAGGTAGGCAGGATGGGAACGAAGTCCATCGCAATCGCGTGGGAAGACTTAATGAGTGTGATTTTGCGTCTCATTGCCGCGGTTCTCACTACTTCGCTGCTTCTGGTTCCGCGAACTGCATCTGCCCAATTGATGGGACACGGCGGACCTGTACGAGCGATTGCCGTTTCAGGCGATGGTAAGACGGCCCTGTCGGGAAGCTTTGACACTGCCGCGATCCGCTGGTCGCTCACGACCGAAGCCGCGGAGCAAGTGCTTCGGTTTCATTCGGACGCGGTGAACGCCGTCGCCTTTCTCAAGGACAGGAGAATGGCAACGGCCGGCGCGGATGGACGCATCGCGATCTGGACGGCAGACCGCCAGCAACCTGACAAAGTTTTTGAAGGCCATACGGGGCCAATCGTTGCCCTTGCCATCTCGCCGGATGTGTCGACAATCGCATCCGCCTCCTGGGACGGTACGGTGCGGCTTTGGTCATTGTCGGACGGCACGTCGCGCGTGCTCGAGGGGCATTCGCAGAACGTCAACGGCGTTGCCTTCTCGCCTAACGGACGGTCGGTCGTAAGCGTAGGCTACGACCGAACGGTAAGGGTCTGGCGCCTGGCGGATGGTACGTCCGAGATTGCCACGTTGCCGGCGCCATTGAACGCAGTTGCGATCGCGCCGGATGGCGAAATCGTCACAGGCGCGGCGGACGGTAGGATCCGCATGATGACCTCTGACGGGAAGGAGAGCGGCGACGTCGCGACCGGCGGCACGTCGATCGTCGCCTTGGCGATCTCGGGTGACGGCGCCATGATTGCCGCGGCCGGCGTTCGTGGCACCGTGTCCATCGTCGATCGCAAGGCGCGCAGCACGCTGCGTAAGCTCGTCGGTCCCAACCTGGCGGTCTGGTCGGTTGCGTTCCTTCCCGATGGTGCGACGCTCCTGACCGGCGGCGCTGACGGCAAGATCAGGCGCTGGAATGCACTGACCGGCGATGCCGTCGGTTCAAACGTGTTTGGCACATCGACCGATCCGCTCGCCGCCTATGCCGGCGATCACGGCGCCGAAATCTTCAGGGCCTGCGTCGCTTGCCACACGCTGTCGGAAACCGAAGTCCAGCGTGCCGGCCCAACGCTCGCCGGAATTTACGGCCGAAAGATCGCCTCGCTGCCGGGCTACCGCTTCTCCGAAGCGCTCAAGACGATGGACATCGTCTGGACGCCGGAAACCGTCTCAAAATTGTTCGAGATCGGACCGAATGCCTATACGCCCGGCACGAAGATGCCGGAGCAGCAAATTGGCTCAGCCGAGGATCGCCGCGCGCTCACGGACTTTCTGGCGCGTGCGACGTCGAAGTAGCAAGTCCTGGCCGGCGGCGGCCGTTTCCAAAGGCGCGTCAGGCGTCCGCGATCAGTGAGGCGATGTCCTCAAGCGGACGCCGGCTGAAGTCCTTCGCGAGCTCGCGTATGATCTTCCCTCTCAGGTCGCGGTGGAAGTGCTTGCGCATCTCCCCCAGGGTCCTGGGGTCGGAGACAACGACCAGGTATTCTATGGTCCCGTCCAGGCTGAGCTTGTTCAGGAACGCGGCCGTCGCTGCCGCGAAGTCCTCGACGAGCCGCCTGCCATCGGGGTTGGCAGAGCCGGTGTGACGCCGCGTACCCGAGCCTGAGTGGGCGGGCACGGGCGGAGCCGCCGTGATCTCGACCAAGTGCACCCCAGATTTCACGCCTGTATTGTGGAACAGACGGATCGTCTCGCCGTCGGCGACGGCTACTGTCGTACCGGTAGGTAGAATCATCGAAAGACCTCCCGTTCACGATCCCGCATTAACACCGGCGGGCTATGACACTTGCGTACCGGCGCTCTGCGGCGCCTCTCAAGCTCCTGGCGCGAAGCTCCCCAGAGCGGGGCAGTCCCAACGACAAGGCCGAAAGAATCGACGCGGCGAACACGGCGATCCTGGCGGCCGAGATGTCGGTGGCGCTTGGAAACGCCTGCCCGGCCGGCCGACGACAGGTCGAAGATTGAGTCCATGGCGGTCGAAAGGAAAATCACCTCTCGCCATGGAGTCGATAGCCGACTGTTATCGACTGAAAGACGCCTGGCACGCTGCGGCGGAAGTGCGGCGCTTTCCTCTGCGAGGACTCGCCCGGGCGGAACTCTCGGCGACGCCCGAGCGGCGTGCGGTGATCTCAGGGTCCTGACCGAACTGCTGGAGCAGTCGGCCTCGGGTGCACGCGAGTCCGATGCGGAAGACCTACGGCCATCATAACGCGCAGCTATCGACTTTATAGCGTGACGTCATTTCCCGTTCGCCGCGCGGAATCCCATGCTCCGGCGGGTACCGCGCTCATGCAGCGCACAACACCTGTCTTCTGCCGCGAACGCGGCGCGTGGGCGGGGCACTTCGACGTCGCGATCGACCACGTCGCAGCACTCAAGGAGCGAGATACGATCATGTTTTCAGTGATTTTCGAGGTCCTCCCCAATAAAGGGAACTGGGATGACTACCTCGACAACGCGAAGATGTTGCGCGCCGAGCTGGAGCAGGTCGAAGGCTTCGTCGACAACATCCGCTACAAGAGCCTGACCCGCGAGGGCTGGATCCTTTCGCTTTCGAACTGGCGGGACGAGAAGTCGCTCGTCCGCTGGCGCACCCGCATGCGTCATCATGAGGTCCAGCAGAAGGGCCGCGACGAAATCCTCGCGGACTACCACCTCCGCGTCGGCCAGATCACTGCCGACAATCAGGTGCCCCGGGGGTACGCCCTCACGGAGCAGCGGCTCGACGAGACCGAAGTCGGAGAGGGAACGACGGTCACGCTGATCAACGCGACGCGCCCCGCGGAGTGGAAGCAGACTAACAACCCGTACGACTGC
This sequence comes from Bradyrhizobium sp. Ai1a-2, assembly GCF_000426245.1. Taxonomy (GTDB): domain Bacteria; phylum Pseudomonadota; class Alphaproteobacteria; order Rhizobiales; family Xanthobacteraceae; genus Bradyrhizobium. The sequence continues at coordinate 30,517 of NZ_AUEZ01000060.1, forward strand.
GCCGAGTGGCTCGGCCTGAATCCGTGGGCAGCCGATAGCACGTCCTGGGACATCTTCGACGCCATGCTCACGCCCGGCGACCTGATTCTGCTTATATCCTGGAAGGACGGTGTTGCGGCGCAGGCTTACGAAGACGCTTCCGCGCCGAATGACAAGGCGAGGGTCCGGAAAGTGCGGATCGTGCGCGACTACGGGAAATACGACCGTCGCGAGGCGCCTCAGTACTACGCAGATGCCAGGGGCGGCGCGACCCTCCACGCCTGACACCGCAACCTGGCACGACGAGAAGCGCTCGGCGCTGTTGATCGTCCCGTCAATAGGGCGCCCGGTTCGAGCACACCGCTTCGATCGCGGTCGCAATTCCGTGTCGGATCTGCTCGGCGAGCGGTGTGTTGGCGGAGCGGTCGACGTTCATGTGCAGGGTCTTCGTCATGCCACCGTAGTACACTACTATTTCGCATTCTTGGTACTTTTGTCTAGTTCAGCACAGGAGCACTTCCCGAGTGGCAAGAGGAGAAAGTCCATGAAGACCGTTCAATGCAGACGGCGCGATCAACGGGAGATGTCAGATGGCGCAACGCATGGATTGCAACGCTGCGACGCCAGCCGGTGTGAAGCCGCTCGGCGGCGTCCACAGACACATTATGCAGAGTGGCCAGCCGGCGCCGTGGCTTAGCTGAGACGTCATGGGCGCTTGTCTCCGTGAATTCGAAATTGGTGAGGCATCCGCACAGCTCGTTACGTAGGGTGAGGGCAAATGCCTGCAGCCCAGGGGTAATCGCAAGCAAGATGACCTTTACCCTTGCAGTTCAGATTTTGCGGGCACTGATCAAAGCTTTGCAGAGTCCGTCGCGCTTAAACGTTACGGCACACCGGAAGACGTTACCGGTCTTGTAGAGTACCTCCTCTCAGACGAGTCGGGCTACGCGACGGGGATCACCCACGCGATCAACGGCGGCTTCACCACTGATCCCGGTCCTCGCCCATCTCGCCGCGCACTAGCCCGACTCTCAGAGGCTCCAGAAAGCGTGTCCGTGCGTCCAAATCAATAGACCGGGCCGTTCCAACGTGTGCATGCAAGTCGCATCTACGCCCCATGATTGCGACGTGCCCCGTCACGTCGTCGAGTGCTACGGAGAACAACCCATGGAGCTTCATCAAGTTCGCTACTTCCTCGCCGTCGCGTCCACGCTCAACTTCACCCGCGCAGCCGAGCAGTGCAATGTCACGCAGCCCGCCCTGACCAAGGGGGTGCAGAAGCTCGAGCAGGAGCTCGGCGGCCAGTTGATCTACCGCGAACGCCAGCTGACGCAGCTCACCGACCTTGGAAAGGAAGTCCTTCCGATGCTGGAGCGCACACTGGCCTCGGCAGAGGCCGTGCGTCGCAGGGCTCAGGAGTTCCAACGCAAAGAGGTTGCGCCACTGAAGATTGGCCTCGCCCCTTCCATCTCGGCGTCGCTCGTCCTCGATCCGATCGCGGAGATCGCAAAATTCGTCCCTGGACTTCACGTCGAGCTGCGCGAGGGCGCGGCGGAGAAGCTCGTCGACCTCTTGCTTGAGGGGGAGATCAACGCCGCAATGGTCGGGGACGTGCAGGACGTGCCCGCCCGCATCGACGACTGGTCGCTGTTCGAGGAGCGCTACGTCGCGGTTCTCGCGCCGACACACGAGCTCGCAAACCGTCCCTCGATCGGGATCGACGACCTCCGCGAGACCGTCTTGCTGGAACGCGCCGAATGCGACGTCGCCCCGAAGATCCAGCAGTTGTATTTCCCCGAGGAACCGCCCCACCTCGGCCACTGCAGCAGTCACGACTTACACCTGCAGCACATGGCCGCCGCTGGCTTCGGCGTGATGCTCGCGCCCGAGCACATGCCGCGCCTTCCGACGCTCAAGACCATTCCGCTCGAAGGCGACCCGGTTTCGCGGGAGGTGCGGCTACTGGCTGTGCAGGGACGCCGCTACTCGCCGGCGCTGGACGCTTTCGTCAAGGTCACGCGGCTTCGCGACTGGTCGTTCGAAGTCCCCAACCGGGGCGTGCCGCACGCAACGGTCCCGGAGGTGGCGAGCGCGCCCGCATGATCACGACACGCACGCCGACGGCCAACCGCTTCCAGCCAATCGATCAGCAGCCTGACGACGCTCCACCGATGCCAAACCAGACCGACAAGACACTCGCCCGGATTCGCACCGAGCTGTTGACGACGTTCAGCGCCGCGGATTGGGAGTCATACAACCACCTCGTAGGCTGGCTCCGCGATACAGACGTGGCATCGCATGCATTGAAGGTCGGAGACGACGCGCCGGACTTCCTCCTGCCGGACGCCGACGGCCGTCTCCACTCCTCTGAACAGCTGCGCCGCAACGGCCCCCTCGTCCTCAGTTTCTTCCGAGGCGGCTGGTGTCCGTTCTGCACCGCTGAGCTCTGCGCCCTCCAGGCCGCGAAGGAAGAGTTCGCGAGCGTCGGCGCGAACCTCGCAGTGGTGACACCCGAGACGAGGGACTTCCCGCGGCAGCTCAAGCGGAGCCTGGGCTTGGACCTGAAGGTGCTCTCCGACGTCGACTACGGCGTTGCCATGTCGTATGGCGTACTCTTCCGGGTGCCTTACGAGACCAAAGCGCACTATTCCGGGCTAGGCTTCGACTTCGGCGCCCGACACGGGTCATCGGTCTGGATGCTACCCATTCCCGCGACCTACGTGATCGACGCAGAAGGCCGGATCCGCAGCGCGTTCGTCGAGCCTGACTTCACGATACGGGAGGAGCCGGCGCAAATCCTGGCCGCGCTGCGCCAGGCCGCTTCCACGCCCTGGTGAGGGAGGCGGAAGGTGGAAAGCGACATCCGGGACAATCCGACAATGAGCCGGTTTGAAATGCCCCTCGGCGACAGCGCGCTCGCAGTCGCCTACTACAAGGTCGAAGACGGTCGCGTCGTCCTGCTGCACACGGAGGTGCCACAAGAGCTGTCCGGCCAAGGGTACGGATCGAGGCTGGCGCACGGCGTTTTCGAAGCGTTGCGACGCGACGGGAAAAGAGCAATCGCGAAGTGCCCCTTCATGTCCTCCTACGCCGCCCGGCACCCCGAGTACGGCGCACTCCTCGACGGCTGATCGCGGACGGATGGGACGCCGGCGCGCATAGCGCATTTGGACGATACCTCCGACTATCGAATGCATGTCCAAAGGGAATTTCTCATTTCGCCGGCGGCGCCCGATCTATGGGTCTGCTAGGATGGCCGAGCACACGCGGTCGCCTTCACAGCGATTGAAACACTGATTGAAGCCGCTGCGCCGAGTCGCCGTGCCGTGCGCGAGCAGCAAAGGAGACCCCCATGAAATTATCGAGGACTGTCGGCCTGTCTGTCGCCGTCTCGTTGGTCGCCGGCACCGTCGCGGCGCTCGCGCAGATCAGCGGGTCGGCTCCGGCCGGCCCGACCGCGAACGTGGTGGACGCCGCCGGGCACCTGCGCGTGCCGGCGGACTACCAAACCCTCTACCAAGCGCTCGGGAGCTGGGCGATTGCCGCCGACGGCGGCCAGGGCTCGAAAGAAATCCACGCCGTCTACGCTTCCCCGGGGGCGATCGACGCCTACCGGAAGACGGGGCACTTCCCGGACGGCGCCGTTCTGGTGAAAGAGGTCTTCGAGACTTCGACGAACGAGATGACCACCGGCACGGTAAGCCACGCCGACAAGCTCAAGGGCTGGTTCGTCATGGTGAGAGACAGCAAGGGAACGCACCCCGGCAACCCGTTGTGGGGCGACGGGTGGGGATGGTCGTGGTTCGACGCGGACAAGCCGCTCAAAACCACCTCGACGGACTACCATTCCGATTGCCAGGGGTGCCACGTGCCTGCCGAGGCCACGGACTGGATTTATGTGAATGGATATCCCGTCCTGCGTCACTAGGCGACCGTATGCGTGGGCGCTGGCCGCAATTTCGCGGAGGTGATGTCGAATCCCGCAAGCTGGTGCGGCAAGCCGGAAGATTGAAGAGCCTATTGTGACCATTCGTTTCGGTTATCGACCTTTCGGGTCCAACCGCCGTTCAGAGTACAGACGAGCATATGGAGTTCGACGTGTCCTTCTCGGTGTATGACATCACGGTTCCTGTCATGGTGCACGGACTGAACGTGATGGACGACTATCTCGACCACGCCCGAGCGCTCGAGCGGACCAGGGGGATTGAGCCTGGAAGGATCCTTGGCGAGCGGCTCGCGTCCGACATGCTGACTTTCGGAGAGCAGTTTTCCGTAAGCTGCAACAAGGTCGACGCGCACATGGCGAAGCTGATGCAGCGCGACACGCCGGCACCCCGCAACACCCCGATGCTGTATCCGGCGTTGAAGGGACGGCTTCTTGAGACGCGCGGCTTCCTGCAAAGCGTGCAGCCGGACGAGATTGCCAGCGCGCAGTCCCACACATACGAGCTGACGCCGCCTATCGTGCGCGGCTGGTTCGGCGGCGACGACTATATCCGGCACTTGGTACTCCCCGACTTCTTCTTCCACGTCTCGATTGCGCACGCGATCCTTCGGCGCCTCGGAGCGAAGATCGGGAAGCGCGACTACCTCGGCAACCTCAGTCAGCAGAGCGGCGGTGACTACTCGTGAAGCCGGCGCGGTGCGCGGCACGGGCCGCGGCCTTCAAGGCGGGAAAGCAATTTTAGGACCGCCGGAAGTGAGCGAGTTGCGAGAGGTCATTGGCGCGCTGCAAAGCGAAGCGGACTTCAAGGCTGGAGGCGCGAATTGCATGAGTTTCCATGAGACCGTTCGGCGAGACAACGACATGCATATGATGGACGTACTCGCAAGCGGGGTTGCTCACGACTTCAATAATAGATTGCAGAACATGGCCAGCGCCCTCAGCCTGATACGTGTGCGCGTTGCCGCGGGGTGCACGTCTGACCTCGGTTCTCTTGTAGAAATTGCGGAACGGTCATTAGTTAGCGCCAGCAAGCTCGCGCATCGTCTCATGAGCGTTGCGCGTAGAACGCTTCATCAATCAGACAATCTATTTCAACTTAACGATGCCATCCTTTCAATGAATGATCTGCTGCGCTGCGTCGTCGGAGAAGGAATCGTGCTACGCTTGGCCTTATCGGATTCAGCAACTCGGATCCGATGTGATTCTCACCTGCTCGAGTGTGCGATCATAAACCTTGTGATAAACAGCCGAGACGCTATGCCCGAGGGAGGTATTATTACAATCGAGACCAGCGAGACTTACTCGCCCCAAGGCGACGATAGCCAAGAGTATGTTTCCCTATGCGTCACTGATTCTGGATGCGGCATTACCTCCGACGTCCTGGAACAGATATTCGAACCATTCTTTACAACGAAGCCACAAGGTGTTGGAACAGGGCTTGGACTTCCAATGATACGCCATTTTGTTGATCAGGCGCGCGGCCACATTGAAGTTCACAGCACGCCGCAACAGGGCACATGCATAAAGCTCTGCTTACCGGTTGCGGCCGAAAGTCAGATAGAAGCAGCTTAAATCGCTACTCAGCTCCGCCGGTGCTAGGTTGGTATCGGTTAGGATGGGCAAACAGGAAGCGTTCGAACGGAAGAAATTTCTACCCGAGCGCTTACCCTGATCCTGCGCGGGGATCGTTGGCGTCTGAAAGCTTTATAGACGCGGGCCCCGGAGTGGAATGAAAACAATAACGATCCGGCATTTCTAACAGCGCGCAGACGGGAATACTTTCACCCTGCACATCATCGGGATAACTCGGTGGCAGCACGGGTGGCTCATCGATCACAACGCGGTCGACCCGCCGTTCGTGTGCGCAGCCTCTACTCTCGGTGTCGCAAGAACTCGATCGAGCAGCACAGACGCAGGAGTTACGCCATGTCCTTCCGCTTCATCACAAAATCCATCCACGCCTACCTAATCGACTATCCTGTCGCCATCGTCTTGATGGTCGCGCCATTCCTGCTGAAACTCGGCCAGAGCGGCCCTGTCGCGCTGTGGCTTTCGGTGGTGACCGGCGTCGCGGCACTGCTGCTGGCGGCTCTCACGGACCACCCGACGGGGCTCGTCCGGGTCATCCCCTACTGGCTGCATCTCTGGGTGGACCGCACCGTGGGCGTGGTCTTCGTCATTGCCCCGTTCGCCTTCCATTTCACCGGGCTTGATGCCTGGTACTACTGGGTTCTCGCCGCTGCGGTCCTGCTGACGACCTCAGTTTTCAATGCGCCCGAGGTGAGCGTCGCCCCGCGAGCGAACCTCGGCACGGGGACTGTCCTGTGAGGATGGCTTCGATTCTGGCGCCTCCTGGCGACAAGCTCGCCGTCTCTGGTTTGTAGGGGTGGTCACTTGCAGTCTCGCTTCAGGTTGTAGGTGTTTCTGAAAGCGGGTCTCACACTGTGGCGGTCGAACCCCGGAGAGGGAAATCACTCTCGCCATAGAATCGATAGGCGATCTTTATTGCGGCTCGCCGCGCGGGCGTGACGCAGTAGCCTGCGCAACTTGCCTTGATTTACGAATGGCGATGAGGACCGTCGCGGCACAATTCCCGGCCGCTATGAAAACTATACGCGCCGGCTATTGGAAAAATTCGTCCGGCACTGCGATCAATAACTGCGACATTCGCAAATCTTACCGAATAGCGCCCAGCAGAAAACAGGAGACCCTGATGTCCGAGAGCTTTCCACTCCCAACTAAACCCGAAGGCGTTATCCCGTCTCTGCTCAAGCGATTTAACTCCGGAAAGATCGAGGCAATGATGGCCTTGTACGCCCCGGAGGCGGTATTCGTCGCGAACGACGGGCGAACCATCACTGATCGCGCCGAGTTCACGGCCATACTCGAGCACGATATCAAGCTCGGCCTGCCGCTGAAGGCAAATGTGCGCCATGTGTTCGTCGGCGGCGACACCGCCCAGATTGTGCTGGACTGGTCAATTGACGGAACAGGTCCTGACGGCAAGATCGTGCACATGCACGGCACAGCGAGCGACATCATGCGGCGCGGCGCGGATGGGTTCTGGCGGTACATTATCGACAATAATCAAGGCACGGCGGTACGACATCCCGCCTGACGTATGTGGGCCACGGCAGCTCTCAGTGATGGAGCCGCTCTTCAGACTGGCGTCGACGATCACCGTGACACCGTGCTGGCGCAGCTGCTGCTGGCTTCGGGCTGCTGGTCAATGAGCTCGCGCCGCGAATCGCGCGACCTTACCTGAGGATTAGGTCGTGAGCAGCGCGTCCCTGATCCTGACCGACCGCGGCCTTGCGCTCTCCGAGCTTAAGGCCGTCGGCGCGCAGGGCAGCACCAAGGTACTCGCCGCGTCGAGCCTGGGCTGCTGCCTCGTGTTCGTCAGCAGCGCCGTCGTCACGGTCGCGCTCGCGGCGATTGGACGAGACATGCGCCTGTCGCCGCTCGACCTGCAGTGGGTGATGAACGCCGAGTTCCTGCCGCTCGCGGCCCTGACCCTGGTCGCCGGCGCTTTGGGTGACCGGTTCGGACAGAAGCGGATCTTCCTCGGGGGGATCGCTCTCTACGGCCTGGGCGCGGCCGCGATTGGTTTCGCACCGAGTTTCGCACCGCTTATCGTCGGCCGCTTCCTGCAAGGCTTGGGCGAAGCCATGATCCTGCCCAACGGCCTTTCCGTGCTTGGGCAGGCTTTTCCCGCCGACGAGAAAGCCCGTGCGGTCGGCATCTGGTCCGCCGCCGCGGCTGTCGCCAGCGGCGTCGCGCCCGCGATCGCGGGCGCGATCCTCGATCACGGGTCCTGGCGGACGACCTTTCTGATGCTCCTGCCTGTGGTCGTCGGCGCGCTGGCCGTCGGCGCCGTGTGGATACCCAAGGACGTCCCGACCAGCCACGCCCGGGTCGACGTCGGTGGCGCGGTCCTTTCGACAGTCGGGCTCGGCGGGCTGGGCGCGGGGCTGACCAACCTGACCAACGGTTCCGGTCCGAACCTTTGGGTGCTCGTCACCCTGATCGTCGGTGTGGGCGGCTTAGCCGGCCTCATCGTGACCCAACGGCGATTAGGCGACAACGCCATGCTGCCCCCGTCCCTCTTCGCCTCGCGGTCGGTCGTCGGCGCGAACCTGTTCACCGCGCTCCTCTTCGGAGCGTTCACGGTCATGCTAACGTTGATCCCGTTCCTGATGATCCGGGGCGCGCACCTGCCGACGCTGGTGGCGGGCCTGGCCTTCATTCCTCTGCAAGTGCTGATTACGGTCGTCTCGCCGCTCGCTGGTATGCTCTGCCGCCGGTTCGGCCGGCGCCTGCCGTTGTTCGCCGGTGGCGCCGTCGTCGCCTTGGGATGCGCCATGGCGCTGCGTATCGGTCCGAGCGCGACCTATTGGGCAGACATCTTCCCCGCCATCCTGTTGCTGGCGCTGGGCATGAGCCTGGCGATCGCGCCGTTGACGACCCTCGTCCTCACCTCCGTCGAGCCCGATCGCGTCGGAACCGCATCTGGCGTCAACAGCGCGGTCTCGCGCGCCGGGTCGCTCTTCGCCATTGCCCTGCTCGGCGGCGTCCTGCAGCAGGGCGGTCCTCAGCTGTTTTCAGGATTTCACATGGCGACGTCAATCGCCGCAGGCACCTGCGGTCTCGCGACGCTCGCAGTGTTCATTATCGAGCCGGGCCCCACATCGACTTCATCCCGCGAGACTGACCCGTGCTGTGTCCGTAGTCAGCCGGCCGGCAAGGTCGAGAGGAAGCAATGCCGCGGAGATGATCGTGGCATGCTAAATTATCCCAACCTTGTCGGCATATACCAAAAGCCCCGACGCGTTCCCAAGAATCTTTCCTGGGTGCATCGAGGCTGCGGCGTTACGCTCGGATCACATAAAAGCTCCAAGCACCCTCGGAGATGGTCGATGCGACCGGATAGAGTTCAGATCGAGCCTGCCGGCGCAACGGCGGGAAAGTCATTTTCGGGATCGAACACGTTATTGAAAAAGTTCGTCAGGGAGTACATGGCAACCAGCGCGACGATCTCGATGACGTTCGCATCCGTGTAGCCGGCATCGCGGACGGCTTTCAGATCGGCGTCACTGACCTTGCCGCGGGTCTCGATGACTTTGCGCGCAAACTGGACGGCGGCGTCCCGCTTCGGGTCGCTGGCATGGCCCTTCCGAGCGAGAATGATTTCATTGGCCGGTAGCTTGGCCATATGATCGGCCGTAAAGCTGTGAACCGTCAGGCAGTAGTCGCAGCCATTCACTTCGGAGACAGCGAGGCCGATGCTGTCACGCGTCTTCACGTCGAGCGCCTTGCTCAAGGAGCCGAGCAGAGCGGCCCATGAGTTGAACGCGATCGGGCTCGCCGCGAAGGTCGCCATCATATTTGGAGTGAACCCGATGTTCTTGGTGAACATATCGAGGTTCGGTTTCGAATCGGCCGGCACCTGTTCCGACTTTAGAGCGGCACATCTTGGCATTGTAGTCCCCCCACGTTATTGATTTTAGAAACAAAATTATACGAGATTCAACGCATCGGCCACCGGACGGCACGGCCTCTGCGGCCAGTTTCCCGGACGCTCCCCTATTGACGACAGCATGACCGGCACTTCGTCCTCAGCCAGCCCGAACTCGCGGTGCACTACTTCGGCATCGAAACCGATCATCGGCGTCGAACCCAGGCCTCGCGAGCGGGCCGCATAGATCATCGCGGCTGCGCCGAAGGATAGGACGCAGCCAGCCGCGTGCATCGAAGGCGCGTGTCGCTCACGGACGAACGCGGATGATCGTCTTCCCGCTGATCCGCTTGCTCGGATTGAAAGCGGCAACGGCTTCGTCGAGGGTCGCGATGTTGCCGATGTTCGTCTGCAGTCGTCCGTCCCGCACCCGCTGGACGATCTCACTCAGTTGAGCACGATCGGACTCGACAACGAAGTCGACCGCCAGGCCGTGGTCAGGCCGCGCCTCGCTCGGCCCGACGATGGACACAAGTGTTCCTCCAGCTCGAATCATGCGCGCGGAACGCTTCCCGATGTCGCCGCCGATGACATCGAACACCAGATCGACTCCGCCGACGTCTTCGAGGACGTCGTTGTCGAGGTCGACAAACTCCTGCGCGCCGAACTCGAGCGCCTTCTGACGATCGGCTGCACGTCCGGTGCCGATGACGTAAGCGCCGGCCAATCGTGCGAGTTGCGTCACCATCGACCCGACCGCGCCGGCTGCGCCGTGCGCGAGGACGCTCTGCCCCGCCTGAAGGCGGCCGTGCTCGAACAATCCCTGCCACGCAGTCAGGCCCGAGATTGGCAGGCTCGCGCCCACCGTGAAGTCGACGTCGCCCGGCAGCGGCGCGAGGTTGCGTGCCTCCACGGCCGCGTACTCCGCCAAGGTGCCGTCGCGAGTCCAGTCCGTGAGGCCGAACACCCGCTGTCCCACTGACAGCCCCGTCGTGCCATAGCCGAGGGCGGTGACCACTCCGGCCAGTTCGTGCCCGGGAATCGACGGTGTCCGGTCACGGTCGAGGCGATCGGTCCACGTCGAGGGCCACGTCAGCTCAGTCCCGACGAATCCCGATGCATGAACCTGAACGACGACGTCGTTGATCGCTGCCTGCGGCTCGGGCCGCTTCACCAGCTTCATCCCGGCCGTTCCCGCCGCCTTGTCCGTTACGACGATCGCCTTCATCGTCCACCTCCTTGTGTGTGGTATGTCGTCATCTTCCGAATTCCCTTGCAGGCGAGCAAAAATACGACCGCGAAACTCGATGGTCCAATGACCTGTAGCTATGGAATCGATGCCATCGACGCGGCGCGCGAAGATCAAAGTGCGTCAAACGCAGCAGTGAACCGGAGCCAATGCCGCGCGAGGACACGCGTGAGAGAGAGTTGGGGTATGCATGACAGGCCGCGGTGCCCCGGTGCAGCAATCGACGGCACGAGAGACGCTCAATCCGGATTGATATTCGGAATTTGGAATTCAGCCAGATCATCCTCATAGTTGGCCTGAGGGCTTTCGTCGCGGCCGGACGTGGTAGCGTCGAGGCGTGTGTTAATATCCGCACTAATACCGAGAATTTTGCCAACGGGACAAAGGTTTGCGGCTTCCAGCAAGAACGCTCGCTGTTGCGCGTCGAGTTCTCCCCCCAGCACGAGGGTGCGCTCGAACGAATCTCTTTCGCCCTGGGCGCCGTGGTGGAAGCTGACGCTCACTTCCACTCGCTCCAGCGGAAGTTTCTGGCGCCGAGCCTGAAAACGAACGCTCATAGCGGTGCATGCGGCGAGAGATGCGCCAAGAAGGTCGTAAGGATTGGGACCAGAAGATATGTGGCCGACGCCATCCGGGCCGCCGACAGAAAACTGAGATTCGCCGACGTGGCCAACCAGCGCGCCATGGTTGATTGGGTCGCTTACGACGACAACTTCGCGGATCTTGGTCATGATTAGGTCCCGATCGTTCGAATGATTGATCCACCAGCCTCGACGAGTGTGTACGCCGGCAGCAGCGCAAAATAAGTCTTGGAGTTCGTGCGAGATTGCAGCGCCGCGTCCTCTCCAGCCAGTGCCTTCAGCAACTAAATCCGGCGACCATTCCGGTAAAGCTATCATATCCATAACCGCCACGAATGCTCTGTGAAGTCAGCGCCGTTACTCATGCCGGTCATGAATGACCCACAGTGCCCCGCGCGCTTTTTGCCGTTCCGTACGCCATGTAAGAACTTCTCTCGGGGCTCGCTACGCGAATCTCGCGGTACCAGTTGTGCAAGCCGCAACGGCATCGGCTGCAGATTTAGCCACTGAACGCCGCTTGGAAGCCTGAATAAAAACGTCGGCTTCGAGTGCCATGCGGCTTGTGGCATTCCTCGCTACGGCATCACGCCGCGCAGCGAGCGGCAATAACGACCGTTTATCGACTCCATGGCGAGAGGTGATTTTCCTCGCCGGCGTTGCAAGGTCATCCTCCAAAGCATCGTCGTGCCGAAACTTGCGGTTCCGCGTGGCAAGGTTCGGGTCTCGGTCTCGGCCAGGTTCAGCATTTGTCCGAGAAAACGGCAGCGTCCTTGAAATCAAGTCCGAGGTCGGCATCGGAACGGCGGTGCGAATGCTGCTGCCTGTATCGAGACGGCCCGACGGTAACGGTGTCGACCGGTCCAATTCAATTGCAACATCCTAGGTCCTTGGAGAGACGGAAGTGAGTACGACTGACAGAACGGAGCATCCTGCCCCGGCGACCCGGCTCGATCGCGGTTCGTTTCGTCGCCTTCCACGATGCGGCAGCGCACCGATCGGCATGCTGTTTGCGCTGGCGCTCGCTGGCTGCAACGAGAAGGCGCAATCGCAGGCGGCCGCGCCCCCGCCGCCGCCCGTGACAGTCGCACAACCAGTCAAGCGTACGGTCACCGACTGGGACGAGTTCACCGGCCGCTTCGAGGCGATCGAGGAGGTTCAGGTCCGTGCCCGCGTCGGCGGCTTCGTCAACAGTGTGGAGTTCAAGGATGGTGCGATCGTCCGCGCTGGCGATCTGCTTTACATCATCGATCCGCGCCCGTTCGAGGCAGTCGTGCTGCAAGCCGAGGGGCAGCTGGCCGATGCACGCGCCAAGGAAGAGCTTACCAAGCGCGATCTCGAGCGCGGCCTGAACCTCGTGCAGACCAGTGCTGTCTCCGAACAAGTCGTCGACCAGCGCCGCCAGGCGTTGCAGGCGGCGCGCGCCGCCGAGACCCAGGCCGAAGGCGCGCTGAAGGCCGCCCAGCTCAATGTCGAATTCACCCATGTGCTGGCGCCGATCACCGGCCGCGTCAGCCGCCATCTGGTGACTCCGGGCAATCTGGTGCAGGGCAGCGAGGGCGGCGCGACGCTGCTCACCTCGATCGTGTCGCTCGACCCGATCTACATCTATTTCGACGTCGACGAGGCGACCTATCAGCGCAACAGCAAGCTCTGGTTCGAAGGCAAGCGTCCGAGCTCGCGCGACACCCCGAACCCGGTGCAGGTGACACTCGCCGGCGAGATAAAGCCCTCGCATGAGGGGAAGATGGACTTCCTCGACAATCGGCTGGACATCTCAACCGCGACGCTGCGCAGCCGCGCAATCGTCCCGAACAAGGATCTCTCGATCCTGCCGGGGCAGTTTGGCCGCGTCAGGATCATCGGCTCCTCGCCCTACGAGGCGCTGCTGATTCCGGACACCGCTATAGCCACCGACCAGTCGCGCAAGATCGTGTTCGTGGTCAAGGACGACAACACGGTGGAGGCAAGGCCGGTTGTGCTCGGGCCGCTCGATGAGGGGCTGCGCGTGATTCGCGAGGGCCTCAAGGCGGAGGATCACGTCATTGTGGACGGGCTGCAGCGTGTCCGCGTCGGCGCCAAGGTGGCACCGAAAATGGCGCAGGCGCCGGCAGGCGACGAGGCTCCGGCAGGTGCCAAGCCATGAATCTCGGAAGGCTTTCCGTCAACCAGCCCATCCTCGCGATGGTGCTGTCGATCGTGCTGCTGATCGTCGGCGCGATCGCCTACCAAACGCTGCCGGTCTCGGAATATCCGCAGGTCGTGCCGCCGACCGTTACCGTCACCACGCAATATCCCGGCGCTTCGGCGCAGACCGTATCCGACACCGTCGCCGCCCCGATCGAGCAGGAGATCAACGGCGTCGAGGACATGCTGTATCTCTACAGCCAGGCGACCTCGAACGGCCAGCTCACGATCACCGTCACCTTCAAGCTCGGCACCGACCTCGACAAGGCCCAGGTGCTGGTTCAGAACCGCGTCGCGATCGCGCAGCCGAGGCTGCCCGATGAGGTGCAGCGCAACGGCGTCGTCACCCGCAAGAACTCGCCCGACATCCTGATGGCTGTGTTCGTGCTGTCGCCCGACGACTCGTTCGATCAGCTCTACATCTCCAACTACACGCTGCTGCAGGTCCGCGATCAGCTTTTGCGGCTCGACGGCGTCGGTGACATCCAGATGTTTGGCGCGCGCGACTACTCGATGCGGTTGTGGCTCGATCCCGACCGGATTGCTGATGTCGGTCTGACATCGAGCGAGGTGCTGGCGGCAATCCGCGCCCAGAACCTGCAGATCGCCGGCGGACAGATCGCTGAGCCGCCGATTGTCGATCGCGCATTCCAGCCGAACCTCGTCTTCACTGGGCGCCTCAAAGATATCAGCCAGTTCGAGGACATCGTGGTGAAGGCCGGCTCGGATGGTCGTACGTTGCGGCTGCGCGATGTCGCCCGCGTCGAGCTCGGTGCGCTGTCCTACGCCACCAGCAGCCGCATACTGCGCAAGTCGGCCGTCGCAATGGTGGTGACGCAACGGCCCGGATCGAACGCGCTCGCCACCGCGAAGGCTATCTCCACCACCATGGCGAAGCTGAAGGAGAGCTTTCCGAAGGGGCTCGACTACGATATCGGCTACAACCCCACCGAATTCATCGCCCAATCGGTCCATGAGCTGATCAAGACGGTCTACGAGGCGATGGCGCTCGTCGTCATCGTGGTGCTGGTGTTTTTGCAGGGGTGGCGCCCCGCGATCATCCCGATCGTCGCGATTCCGGTGTCGTTGGTCGGCACCTTCGCGGTGATGGCGGCGCTCGGATTCTCGATCAATAATTTGACGCTGTTCGGTCTGGTTCTCGCGGTCGGCATCGTGGTCGACGATGCTATCGTGGTTGTCGAGAATGTCGCGCGACATCTCCAGCTCGGTCTGAGCCGGCGCGAGGCGGCGCTCAAGACCATGGAGGAGGTCGGCGGCGCGCTGGTGTCGATCGCGCTCGTGCTGTGCGCTGTGTTCGTACCGACAGCGTTTCTCGGTGGCATCTCCGGCCAGTTCTTCCAGCAATTCGCTGTCACCATCGCGGTCGCGACCGCGATCTCCTGCTTCTGCTCGCTGACGCTGTCGCCGGCGCTGGCCTCGCAGATCCTTACTCCGCACGAGGAGAAACGTCCGCCGGCGCGCTGGAACATCATTGCGCGCGGCTGGGACGGCTTCACCGCGCTGTTCAACCGCATCTTCGATCGCCTGGCGCACGGCTACGCGGCCGCCGCCAACTTCGTGATCCGGCATACGGCGGTGATGCTTGTGATCTATCTCGCGCTGATCGGCAGCGCCGGCTGGCTGCTCGCCACCACCTCGCAGGGCTTCATTCCCGAACAGGATCGCGGTTACCTCATCATCTCGGTGCAATTGCCAGGCGCCGCGTCGCTGGCGCGGACGGCTGCGGTGGTGCACGAAATCGAGCGGATCGCGCTGGATACGCCAGGTATCGACCATGTCGGGGCGTTCAACGGCTTCTCCGGCGCTACGCGCACGCAGGCCGGCAACGCCGCAGCGCTGTTCCCGGTGTTCGAAGAGCCGGAGGCACGGCTGAAGAAGGGATTGTCGGCCAACGCGATCACGGCCGATCTGCGCAAGCGGCTGTCAGTGATCCAGGGCGCTTTCATCATCGTCATTCCACCGCCGGCGGTACCAGGCATCGGCACTGGCGGCGGCTTCACCATCCGCATCCAGGATCGGCAAGGCCGCGGCCCTGAGCTGCTGGCGGCTGCGACCGACGAACTGGTGGCGGCCGCGCGCAAGTCACCGAATCTCACGTCGGTGTTCTCGCCGTTCTTCGCCAACACGCCGCAGCTGTTCGTCGACATCGATCGCGTCAAGGCGCAGAAGCTCGGGGTGCCGATCGCCAACATCAATGACACCATTCAGACCTATTTCGGCTCGACCTACGTCAATGACTTCAATTTGTTCGGCCGCACCTATCACGTTACGGCGCAGGCCGACCTCCCATTCCGCAAGGAGACCTCCGACCTGGCGCGGCTGCGCACCCGCAACGCCGCTGGCGACATGGTGATGCTCGGCAGCGTCGTGGACTTCAAGAACATCTCGGGCCCCGATCGTGTCGCGCGTTACAATCTCTACTCCGCGTCCGAGCTGCAGGGTGAGCCGGCGCCGGGCGTGAGCTCGACGACGGCGCTCAACACCATCAAGCAACTGGCCGACGAAACATTGCCCAGCGGCTTTTCCTTCGAATGGACCGATCTGTCCTATCAGCAGGTGACGGGTGGCAATGCCGGCCTCTATGTGTTCCCGATCTGCGTGCTGTTCGTCTATCTGGTGCTGGCGGCGCAATATGGTAGCTGGACGCTGCCATTCGCGGTGATCCTGATCGTGCCGATGTGCCTGTTCGCGGCCACCATCGGCGTGCGCATCATGAGCCAGGACGTCAACATCCTGACCCAGATCGGCTTCGTGGTGCTGGTGGGACTTGCCGCCAAGAACGCGATCCTGATCGTCGAGTTCGCGCGCGACATCGAGCTCAAGGGCAGGTCGCGGCTGGAGGCTGTCATCGAGGCCTGCCGGCTCCGCCTGCGGCCGATCCTGATGACCTCGTTCGCCTTCATCCTCGGCGTGCTGCCGCTGGTGGTATCGACCGGCTCCGGCTCGGAGATGCGTCAGGCGGTTGGCGTCGCCGTGTTCTTCGGCATGCTCGGCGTCACGCTGTTCGGCCTGATCTTCACGCCGATCTTCTACATGGTGGTGCGCAACCTCGCGGAAGGCAAGAACGAGGGCAAGCCGACCCAGACGACCGCGGCAGCGGCGGAGTGAGTCGCGGTGACGCCTATGCGCGATGAAGCCGGAACACTATCTCCGTCACCCTGAGGAGCGCGGAACGCGCGTCTCGCTCGACCTGCACCTTCTCGGCGGACTGGAGCTTCGCTGATCGCCATCTCGTCTCAGATATTTGAGAAGACCAAAACGTCGGTTTCGAGGTGCGACGTGGCTAGTGGCCTTCCTTGCGACGGCATCACGTCGCGCGGCGAGCGGCAATAACGATCGTCTATCGACTCTATGGCGAGAGGTGATTTCCCCCGCGGGCGTTGCAAGGGCACTCTCCAAAAGCATGGTCCAATCAATCTCAGGATCAGGCACCGTGATGGCGCCGCGCCAGCTCCGGGTATTGATTCAACGATACTAATGGCGCGAAATAGAAAGACGCTGATGTCTCAAAAGGAGTACGACATTGTCATTGTTGGCGCGGGCGCGGCCGGCTGCGTCGTTGCGAGTTATCTCGCCGAACACACCGATGCGTCGATCGCGCTGATCGAAGCAGGCGACCTGGATCGCGATCCGTTCATCCACATTCCCGCTGGCTTCGCCAATATACTGGTACACGATCGGCATGTCTGGAAATACGAGACGGTGCCCCAGCATGGCACCAAGCGAGCTTATCGCTCAGGCAAGGTACTCGGCGGCGGCTCCTCGATCAACGCGATGTGCTACGTCCGTGGTCAGATACGCGACTTCGCCGCGTGGCAGGACGCGGTCGGCGACACCGGCAAATGGTCGTATAGAGACCTGCTTCCCGTCTTCATGGCGCAGGAACGCAACGACACCTTCCACGACGAATATCACGGCATCAATGGTGGTCTGGCGGTCCAGTTGCCCAAGGGCATCAATAAGCTGAACGAATATTGCCTCAAGGCATTCCAGGAATATGGGGTTCCCTATAATTCCGACTATAACGGCAAGAGCCAAGTCGGCGTCTCGCCGGTGCAGTCGACGGTCGGAGATCAGCGCCGGTGCAGTGCGGTCGACGCTTATCTGCGTCCGCACCTCGCCTCGGGCCGCATCACTCTTCTCACCGGCAAGACCGTCATTCGGATTCTTATCGAAAACAAGCGGGCTGCCGGCATCGAGCTGAAGGACAACGGCCTCGAGAGGATCAAGGCCGGCGAGGTCGTGCTGTCGGCCGGGTCCGTCCATAGCCCGAAGATCCTCATGCACTCGGGCATTGGACCGGCCGAGCACCTTCGCGAGCACGGCATCGCCGTGAACGTCGATTCTCCGGGGGTGGGTGAAAATCTCCACGACCACCCGATGGTACCGGTCCGTGCCTATGTGAAGGGCGATCTCGGCTATCAGGCGGCCGCGCAGGGAATCGGCACTGTGAAGGCGGGCCTGCGTTATCTCGTCACCAAGGATGGCCCGGCGTCGGGCAACGGCATCGAGACGGTGACCCACTGGAATCCGTCCGACTTCACCGCCGAACCGACGATCCAATGCTATCACGCTCCTATCGTCTTGAACGAGCAACTCGGGCCGGCGGGCGACCGCTCGGGCATCACTTTCGAACTCGTGGTGCTTCAGCCCAAGAGCCGTGGCTGGGTGCGGCTGGCCGACAGCGACCCGACGTCGATGCCCTTCATCAACCCAAACTTCATCGGCGAGGACGAAGACTTGAGGGTCGCGGTGGAATCGGTGCGCGCGATCCGCGAGGTTATGGCCCAGGAGTCGTTAGCGTCGGTGATCGAGGAGGAGATCGATCCCGGCCCGCATATCCAGTCGGACGCGGAGATCGGCGAATGGGTGAAGCGTGTCGTGACGACAATGTGGCACCCGGTCGGCACCTGCCGGATGGGCCAGGATGCGCGAGCGGTGGTCGACGCAAGGCTCAGGGTCCGCGGGGTCGACAGCCTCCGGGTGATCGACGCCTCGATCATGCCGAACATCACTAGCGGCAATACCAACGCCCCGACCCAGGCGCTTGCGCGCCACGCCGCGGCGATGCTGGTCGAGGATCTGAAGCGGACCTAGGGAGTTCTGGCGCGAGCCGACGACAGCGATGGCCGCGGTCCCCCGCCCACGCCCGCTGGGGGGGGGCGCGGGAGGTGTCTATACTCTTGTAAGGAATAGGCGGGCGGGGTGTTCGTGATCGTGACCCACTGCCACTCGGTGAACAGTTTCGCAGAATTGCTGATTCAGAAGCATCCTCCGGCGAACAGCAGGACTGCGTCAATACCGAAGGAGGGATCAAAATGAATATAGAAGACGCGAAAACGCGCGGCGAGGCGCCACTCGACACGCCGAGCAATCTCGGCTCCAATGCCACCAAGGATATTTCGGGCGCCCTCACTGTGCTTCTGGCAGACGTGTTCGCGCTTTACGTCAAGACCAAGAACATCCATTGGCACATATCAGGCGCGCATTTCCGGGACTATCACCTCCTCCTTGATGAGCAGGCCACGCAGATTTTCGCGATGACGGACGAGATCGCGGAAAGAGCCCGCAAAATCGGCGGCACGACGACCCGCTCGATCGGCCCCATCGCCAGGGTGAAGCATATCGAGGGCAATGATGCGGATTTCGTCACGCCCGAAGACATGCTGGCCGAGCTGAAGGAAGACAACTTTGCGCTCACCCAGCGCATGCGGCAGACCCACAATGTCTGCGACGAGCATGGCGATGTCGCCACGGCCAGCCTGATCGAAAACTGGATCGATGAGGCGGAAAGCCGCTCATGGTTCCTGTTCGAGGCGACCAGGAGAGCTTGACCCCGAGTGCACGCCCACCCGCGAAGCTCGACTGCCTACGCCCCCGCAAAAATCCCTCCGCTTGTGATGACCTCGGTACACA
Source organism: Bradyrhizobium sp. Ai1a-2 (assembly GCF_000426245.1). Lineage (GTDB taxonomy): Bacteria > Pseudomonadota > Alphaproteobacteria > Rhizobiales > Xanthobacteraceae > Bradyrhizobium. The sequence goes on from NZ_AUEZ01000060.1 coordinate 49,848, forward strand.
AGGAGCTGGTGCCGCACACGTCCAACGCGTCAGGCACTCCCTCTAGGATGCTTAGGGTATGCGTCGTAGAGTGCATTTCTGTATGACGCAAAGCGGGGGACACGCCGTGACGGGCGGCCCACTTCTTGCTATAGATCGTACCTCGTTCTCAGATATCCTTCTGGGCTTTGCCCTCCCTGGCTATCCGCCGATAGTCGCTCGGATCTCGTTCATACGCCTTTCGAAAAGCTCGCACAAAACTTGAACGGCTCTCGTACCCTGCATTAAGAGCAACGACGTCGATCGACATCGTCGTTGTCGTCAAATCGATCGCGGCCTGGCGCATTCTCAAGTCTCGCAAGATGACCATCGGGGATTGTCCGAAGATGTCCGAGAATCGCGCCATGAACGCCGAACGACTCAATCCTGCACTGTGTGCCAAGCTTTGAACTGAATGGGCGGCTCCCGGCCGCGCCACCATATCTGCAAAAGCACGGGTGACCTGCCTGTCGGCAAGTATCGAGAATCGCTCAGTCCACCGCTGGCATGACTTAAGGGACCGTCGCACCAATGAGACAACGATTTGCTTGAGCAGAGACGCCGTCATGGCTCCAACGCCGACCTCTTGCTGTAGCAGCTCGTCCATAGCCTCGCGAAGCTTCAGATCGATCTTGTCCGCAGGCTCGAACTGCTCGATCACCGGTTCGCGGAGTTCTCCGAACAGCCTCACAGATTGACCAAAGGATGCGTTAAAAAAGCCGCATATCTGAACGATTTCGGGTTGCTCGTTTGGCGCAGCGATGCGGAGGATGCCGTCTTGACGAGTCCAGCAGTCTCTCGAAATGAGCTTCAGTGGGCCACTTCCACCGTCAACCTCGATCATGAATGGAGTGTTTGGCGGCACGATGATGAGCAAATGAGGGCTCAACGGCATCTTTGGTCCGCCGTTGATCGACATGCGTCCCACGCCACTCAAGTTGTAGTGGATCCCGGGTGCGTCAATCATTCCCATTTCGGCTCGATGGCCGTGCGGCACCAGAAGCTCAGTCAGGGCGATGACATCGATGTTGAGCGCCTGCATCAAGTTGTTGAGGTCTGTTGTAGACAATTTGACAGTGGAGCTCGCGGGCAGCGAAACGTTCTGCCCGACGAGAGCCTGCCTTGGAACTGCTTTCGGGGTATTCCGCATGATTGTAGTGGCCCTTTACTGCGTGGCTACCGGCGCCGATAATGCTCCGAAGCCCGTTCTCTAAGGATCAGCGAGGGCGTCGCCATGCTCGTTCGTACCACTGAACTTCGTCTCTTGCCATCGATTCGCGCGACGTCTTGAGACGAATTGGGACCCCTGAACGGACCAGGCCGTAATTCGGTTGCAGGCACTACGTAGGGAGCCCACATGACAGCTTCGAAGCGGATCGAGTTTGCGACCCGAGACGGCGTCCTTCTGAGAGGTGATTTCTTCCGAGCGGAGAACGCGAGGGCTCCTATAGTCGTTGTGCTTGGGAGCTCTGGTCCCGGACCGTCATTCCCGTGCGCGCTGCGATGCGTTCGGGATGACGGGCAAAGACTATGACGATGACTTCAGCGAATCCGTATCGATCGGAAGGCTGCGCAGGCGCTTGCCGGTGGCAGCGAAGATCGCATTTGTGACTGCAGCACTGACAATGGCTGTCGGAGCTTCACCGATGCCACCTGGAGCTTCCGCGTTCTTGATCAAGTGCGTCTCCACCACTGGCACCTCGTCGATACGCATCGGCAGATAGCTGTCGAAATTGCTCTGCTCGACGCGTCCATTCTTGAAAGTGATTGCCCCATGGAGCGCAGCGGTCAGCCCGAAAAGCGTTCCACCCTGAACCTGTGCTTCGATCGTATCGGGATTGACGTACATGCCGCAATCAATCGCACAGACGATCCGCTTGACTTTGACAGAGCCATCGGCCGCCACTTCGACCTCAGCAACCTGCGACGTGTAGCTTCCGTATGCGAATTGTACCGAAATCCCGCGGCCATGCCGCGCGGGAAGTGGTGATCCCCACCCCGCTTTTTCCGCAGCAAGCGACAGAACGGCAAGCGCTCGCGGATTGTGGCCAAGCAATCCCTTGCGATAAGCGACGGGATCCTGCTTCGCAGCATGCGCGAGCTCATCTATGAAGCTTTCGACCACAAAAACATTGTGAGTCGGTCCGACACCGCGCCACCAAGACGTCCGGACACCAGGGGGCTCGACCCGGACAAAGTCGACATGGATATTGGGCAGTTCATAGGGCGGCTCGGCCGCCGCTTCTACGGCATCGGGGTCCAATCCGTCCTTGACGTAAGGGGGATAGTAGCGAGCCATGACTGAGGAGCCGGCGATCCGATGCGTCCAGGCAACCGGCTTGCCGGCCGCATCAAGTCCGGCCGACAGCCGATCCAGATAGTACGGCCGATACATATCGTGCTGGATGTCTTCCTCGCGACTCCAGATCACCTTCACCGGGCCGTCGACGTGCTTGGCGATCTTGACGGCGAGGATCGTACCATCGGCTTCCAGCCGTCGGCCGAAGCCGCCACCAATCAGATGATTGTGAATTTTGATCGCATCCTTTGGCAGGCCGGTGAGTTCGGCCACCTGAGACTGCGTGATCGTAGGCGCCTGTGTTCCGACCCAAAGGTCGCAACGATCCTTCTGCAGATGAACGGTACAGTTCATCGGCTCCATCGCCGCATGGGCCAGGAAAGGCACCTGATAGATGGCGTCAACCCGTTGCGCTGCCTCCGCAAGCGCCTTCGCCACATCACCGACGTTACGGGCAACCGCGCCCGGCTTTTTGGATTCCTCCTCCAATTGCTTGACGATATCGGCGTTGCTGACCTTGCCATTCGGCCCGTCGTCCCACGTGATCGCGGCGGCCTCGAGCCCCTTCTTCGCCGCACCCATGTGATCCGCTACCACGGCAACAGCTTCATCGATATTCACCACCTGCCGGACGCCCTTCACTGCCAGCGCGGCCTTCTCGTCCACCGTTTTCGCTTTACCACCGAGCACAGGCGAAATAGCAACCGCCGCAACCTTCATACCCGGCAGTCGCGTATCGATGCCGTAGAGCGCGCGCCCATCGACCTTTATTGCCGAATCCACGCGCTTGGCACGCGTGCCGATCAGCGTGAAATCCTTCGGATCCTTCAGTTTGACGTTTGCCGCAGGCGGCACAGGCAATTTCGCCGCGGCCTTCGCAAGTTCGCCGTAGCTCAGATGCTTCGAGCCCGACGCATCAAATACGACGCCACCCTTGGCGCGGCAAGTCGCTGGATCGACATTCCAGCGCTTTGCGGCTGCTGCTATCAGCAGATTTCGACCTACCGCCCCCGCCTGACGCAGCGGTATCCAGAAGGCGCGGACAGAGGCGGAACCACCTGTATTTTGAATGCCTATGATCGAGTTGGCGTAAAGCGCATGATTGGGCGGCGCATGCTGAACCTGAATCTGGTCAAGCTTCACTTCCAGTTCTTCAGCGAGAAGCATCGAGAGCGACGTGTAAACCCCCTGCCCCATCTCGATCATCGGAATGACAAGGGTCACGGCGCCGGTTGGATTGATCCGTATAAATCCATTCGGCGCGAAAGCACCCATGACCTCGTCTTCGACCACCTGCGAAGCAGGCGCCGCGAAGACGGACTCCGTGCTTGCACCGGTCAGCGCAAAACCAAGCAGCAAACCTGTGCCCTGTAGAAAGGCACGCCGCGACATCGCTTTTTCATCGGCGATCTGCTCTCTCAGAGTAAGCCTATCCATGATGTCAAACTCCCGCAGCATGCTTGATCGCAGCGCGGATGCGCTGATAGGTGCCGCATCGGCAGACATTCCCCGACATGGCGGCGTCGATGTCGTCATCCGTCGGCTTCGGCGTGTCCTTCAGGAGCGCCGCCGCCGACATGATCTGGCCGGACTGGCAATAGCCGCACTGCACCACCTCCAGCTCCAGCCACGCCTTCTGCAAGGCCGCGCCCTGCGGGGCCCGGCCGATCGCCTCGATCGTGGTGACCGCGCTGTCGCCAACGCTGTCGACCGTTGTCTGGCAGGAGCGGACCGCTTGGCCGTCGATATGCACGGTGCAGGCGCCGCACAGCGCCTGGCCGCAGCCGAACTTGGTCCCGGTCATGCCGAGCACATCGCGCAGCACCCACAGCAGCGGGGCGTCGCCGTCGACATCGACATCATGGGGTGTACCGTTGATCTTTAACGTGAAAGCCATGGATGCCTCTTGAGCGCGTAAGGAGTGAGCGGTGAGCCGACGAACACCCACGCATTGAAATTCTTCGCAGGATCAAGTTGCCCGATGCGGTATGTTCGGGGAGATTGGATTCGGATTGAGGTTGCGCTGGGCGTTACTCGATGAAATCTGCGACAGTGGCACCCATTGATCGCAGCGCGGGACAAAATTTTCCAATAGCCCGCATGTATAGTTTCCATAGCAGCGGGGAATACTGCTGCGACGGTCCTCTCTGCCATTCGTAAATCAGGGGCAAGTGCGCAGGCCGCGACGGCATTGATTGCCGATACAGCGGCTGAACGCGGCTTAGGCTTCTCTTCAGAATAAGAACATCGGTCGTGCAGTTTTGCACCTTTCCTGGCGCAAATTGAGCGCCGCGACTCAGCTAAAATGAAGGCGACAACGAGGGCCTATCGAGCGGGAGGGAGCGCTGACCGATTGCGATCGATGTAGTTCGGCGCTCGACGTAACAAGCGTCCGGATGAAGTGCTCAAATCGGAACAATGACGGGCACTAGGAGCCTGTCCGAGTAGTCCCTGTTCAATTGGGTGGGAGTCTGATTTTATTGGCGGCGATGAGCAAGTATTTTCGCCTCTGGAAGATTGATCAGCCGCAGCTTCTGCCGCCCAGCGTGCAGGATTTCGTACCGAGGGACCACTTGTCACGGTTCATCGTGGAACTGGTGCGGGAGAGCCTCGACCTCACCGAGATTATCAGCAGCTACACGAGTGCACTCGGCCAGCCGCCGTTCGATCCGCGCCTGATGGTGGCGCTGCTGCTCAACGGCTATGCGAGCGGCATCTACTCCTCCCGGCGCATCGCCAAGGCGTGCATCGAGCGCGCCGACTTCATGATGATCGCAGCCC